>JBLFWN010000011.1:0-97746 GCA_047611405.1 Planctomycetota bacterium
ACGGCGTATCTTGATTGCGGGCTTGGACTGCTGGCCGACGCAATCGGGTCAGTCCAAGCACTGACGCAATCGGGTCAGTCCAAGCACTGACGCAATCGGGTCAGTCCAAGCACCGACGCAATCGGGTCGGCCAGGAGGCCGGTCGGGATCGAGTCGGGTATAAAGACCAGCATGAAGCTCAGCCCCCTGATCACAATGGTCTCGCTGTGCGCGATGCTCACTGTCGCTTGCTCGACAGACGAAGCTTTGTCGAACGCGACACCCTCCGCCGGTCGCCCGAATGTCGTACTGCTGCTGGCTGATACCTTGCGCGCCGACGTGCTGAGCTTCTATGGCGCAGAAGAAGAACGCGCCCCATTCTTGGCGGCTCTCGCCGGTCGGGGCACGGTCTTCCAAAACGCCTACTCGACATCATCTTGGACGGCTCCCTCTTCGGCTTCGGTGCTGACCGGCGTGTATCCGGATCGCCACGGTGTAATCGCCGGATTCTTGGCTCAGTTCAAGGACGTTGGTGATCAGGTAGATGAGAGCGCATTGGGCGAGATGAATCTGCTGTCGATCGCTCGCGACGTGCCGACGCTTGCCGAGCGCATGCAAAGCCTCGGCTATGACACTTATGGTCTGTCCTCTAACCTGAACGTCGGGCCCGAACTCGAGTTTGATCGTGGATTCGACCACTTCCGCCGTTCCGAGGGCTCGGTTCCTGCGGGCAAGATGTTTCAGATGCTGCGTGAGTGGAAGCAGCTGATGGAGGCCAGCGAGGATCCGTACTTCGTATACCTGCACCTGAACGATGTGCACGTCCCCTACGACCTTCGACCTCGCTTCTATACGGACGACCCGACACGTGACGAAGTCGCTGAGTCCTATGAGGCCTACAAGAGCGAGCTCGGTTTCTTGGACTTCATCATTCGAAGCATGCACACCGAGTTCGGTTGGACAGAGGACACCCTGTTCGTCTTCGTGGCCGATCACGGCGAGGAGTTCCGCGATCATGGCGGCCTGTACCATGAGTTCTCGGTCTACAACGAGGTCAGTCGAATCCCTTTCATGGTTAGTGGTCCGGGTCTCGGCGTGCAGGCTGGAGTCGTCGAACAGAACGCATCGCTGATCGATGTCGCGCCCACGATCCTTGGACTGCTCGGTCAGGAGTTTGGTGACCAGTTCGACGGAAGCTCGCTCGCGCCCTTTTGTCTCGCGACGGATAAGTCGTCCGTCAGCCAGACCGCGGAGGCTCTGCTTGAAAGACCGCTCATCGTGCACCGCTACGAGCTGGGTGAGCACTTGTGGAGCATTATCCGCGAGCGCTGGAAGCTAATCGAATCCAAGGAAGAGACCTTGCTGTTCGACCTGCGCGAGGATCCCGGTGAAACGACTGATCTGGCGGGACAACATCCGCGCTTGGTTGAGCAGTTGCAGGCGAGCCTGAAGGCTCACCGCGAGCGTGGCTCGAATCCTGACTCGGTGCAAAAAGATGTCGAGATAGACCCAGGTTTGCTTCAACAGTTGAAAGCGCTCGGCTACGTTCGCTGAGAAGCAGGCGACCGCAGCGAACTCCATTCGACTGGCTCCCCGCCCGCGTTACCTCACACAATCAGGCTGCGATCCGGCACAAGGCCCCTCCCGCTTACTCGTAACTCGCGGGATTGCAGTTCGAAGACTGCGAAGCTGCTGTCGGCAACCGGAGATTCCAACATGCCCTGCATCGTCAGGTGGTGCACGCTGCCCTCCAACGCATAACCACCGACGTGCTCATGTCCCGCGAGCCACACGATCGGAACACAAGCTTGCTGCAGCACCCCACGCACCTCGGCATGGTCCCAAGCCAACAGGTGGCTGCGCGAGGCTTGCGGCGAGACGGGGTGATGAGCAAAGACCAGCGCGAGTTGGTCGGCCTCGCGGGCTCGCAACAACTCACTCGCGAGCCACGCCCGCTGCGCCGCACCTAAGCCGCCGTTCCAATTCGTCGCCTGGGGCCGATCCTCGCCCATGTTCGCGTCGAGCCAGGCTCGCGCGGCTGCGCGACCCTCTGTCCCCTCTTCAGTCCCTAAGATCGAGAACTCCATCGAATCCACGATGATGATCCGGACGCCCGCTTGCACGATTGAGCTGCGACCTGACTGCTGGCGCAATTCGGCTAGTAGCTCATGTCGTGGCACGCTCAAGCAGTGATTGCCAATGACATGATGCAATGGAACATCAAGGGGTCGGAAGCTATCCATCACGGCCCGCAGATCCGCGCGCGACTCTGCGACGAGCATGCGCCCGTCTATCAGGTCGCCGAGCTGCACGACAAAGTCCAGGTCGCCATCAGCACAAAAGGCCGCGACCGCCTCTTCGAGCCGAATCAAGGCCTCGCGGTAGCGTCGCTTTCCGCGAGTTTCCTTGTCCGCATACTGAACGTCGGCGATGACGCCAAAGCGCAACGGACTTCCCTCTTGTGAGCTCATTGTGACTCCAACGAATCAGCGCCAATCGGCCCGGCCGATTCCGTCCTCACAGCGAAGGTCGGCTGCCCCGCGTGAGTTTGAGAGCAGGCAGAACCTGCCAGGACCCACTCTCTACGATCGCTGGCAAGTGCACTCGACATCCTCTACAGCCGCCCCTTGAGACCAGGGTGATTCGGAGCGATTCGCGTCGCACGGAACAAGGCGAGCGGCGGCGCATTGCCGCCATTGGAGTCGCCTGTGATATCGCCGCCAAAGGGGTTCAGGTATTCCCAGACGATCTCTTTGGCGTGAGTAACTTCGAAGATCCGCCCCGGCGCACCCGAGCAGATCAGCGTGTTGCCATTCGGCAAGCGGTTCGCGCCCGAGATGAAGGCCGAGAAAAAATTGCCTTGATCCGAATAGCTCCACGCCGGCTCCTGCGGTCCGAATGCGGCACTGCGGTCACGCTGGAAGCCACGCTTGGGATCGAACGGCAAGACGAGTTCATCGACAGAAGAGAAGTCACCGCCGCTTCGACCCCCACCGTTGTTGAAGACAGTCAGACGCAGCTCTCCCTTCTTGCCACCCTCGATCCACTCAGGATTGTGCTGAAAGAACAAGCGCTTATCCGAGTCGGCGCCGCGACCATAAGTGCGCGGATTTCCCCAACGGTACAAGAGCTCACCGCCGCGATCGAAGCGCCCGCCATAGTCTGCGGCGGCCTCCTCGATCGTGGTCGAATGATCGATAACCCACAGCTCTCCCAGGCGCGGGGTGCAGACTACAATCAAGTCGTGCTCGGCATTGAAGTCTATGCCGTTCGTGTGCAACCAGTCGGCGCCGTGCTCGGGCCCGCTGTCCTCTTCTTCGTCGTCATCGTCACCGCCCAAGTAGCCCAGGCCGCGCATCTGCTGCGCTAGTTCCTCTGCCTTGCGCTTCTCTTTGGCGGTCATCGGGGGCTGATCGCGGTGATCCGCATTGATGTCGATCTTGCCCGGATTCGCAGCGACATCGCCATAACTGTCGACGTTCCGATCGAAATCTTGAATCATGTGATCCCAGGCGTGCCATTCCCACACGACCTCGGCACCGTTGGGTCGCACCGGCTTGATTTCCTGAATCGTCAAAGGCCACAGCCCATCACTACCCGTGGCGTTCGGGTCGCGGCCCCACTGGATCGCTTCATCGCGCGAAGCGTATTCCCAAGCGATCAAGAGCAAGTTTCCGTTCGGCATCACTTCGATGTCGTGGTGCTGGGTCTGCTGATCGTTGGCCAGCTCGAAGTCCCACACGACTTCACCGTCCCACGTAATCTCCTGCATGCGGCCGCCGATGCCTCCACCGTTGAAGCGCGGGTTGTCCTCTTGGATCGCGCTGCGGTATAGGTTGCCGTTGTCCATCAGGTAGACCGAGCCGGTTGGCTGCATGCCAGTCTCCCAGGTGTGAACGACCTCTCCGTTCATGTCGATCAGGTAGATGTTCCCGGACAAGATCGGACTGAAAATCGTGTAGCCCTGATAGGCACCGGCAGCGTTGACCTTCAGGCCGCGCGGAACCTCCTCCTCCGGCTCGACCTCTTCGACTGCATCTGCAGAGTCTTGGAAGATGGGAGCCGTGGCGAATGCGAGCTTGGAGCTAGCTGTCAGGACAAGGGCGACGGAGACCGTCTGGGTCAGGATCGATGTGAAACTCGCGGACTTCATGATCGGCACGCTGAAGGCGGATTGGTGGAGTCGAGTGGCCCAGGTCCTTGGGAGGAATCTGAAGGGCGGATGAATGGGTGCTAACAATAGCGAGGAAATGTGCGCGACGCCTCTGGATCCATGATGCACCTGCGTAAAGCCGCGCTAGAATGCACTCATTACGGCGCACTTGTGCCTGGCGAGTCCCGCGACCATCGCAGGACTCCCTCTAGTAACACCAGATCCCCCGGGTCTTATTGACCTGGTCACTACCGACGGAGCCTACCCATGCCCATCATTCCGATGCGCGTCTTGCTGGACCATGCCGCTGAGAACGACTACGGCGTGGCCGCATTCAACGTCAACAACATGGAGCAGATCCAGTCGATCATGATGGCTGCTGCCGAGACGGAGTCACCCGTCATCGTCCAGGCATCGCGCGGTGCTCGTTCGTACTCGAACGACAACTACCTGCGCCATCTGATGCTGGCGGCGGCCGAGCTGAATCCGAACATCCCGATCGCGATGCACCAGGATCACGGCAACTCGCCGGCGACCTGCCAGAGTGCGATCGACATGGGCTTCACATCTGTGATGATGGACGGCTCATTGGAAGAAGACGGCAAGACCCCTGCCAGCTGGGAATATAACGTCGATGTGACCAAGCAGGTTGTCGCCGCGGCTCACGCGCGTGGCGTCACGGTCGAGGCCGAACTCGGCTGCTTGGGTGGCATTGAAGACGGTCAAGGTGCAGGCCTCAACGAAGAAGAGGTCATGGAGCACCTGACGGACCCCGAAGAAGCCGGCGAGTTCGTCAAGCTGACGGGCTGCGACGCGTTGGCGGTTGCGATCGGCACCAGTCACGGCGCCTACAAGTTCAAGAAGAAGCCGACCGGCAAGGTCTTGCGCATGGACGTGATCCGCGAGATTCACACGCGCATGCCCAACTGCCACATGGTCATGCACGGCTCGTCCTCCGTTCCTGAGGAGCTCGTGAACCTCATCAATGAGTTCGGCGGCAAGATGCCCGAAACCTATGGCGTGCCTGTCGAAGACATCCAAGAGGGTATCCGTCACGGTGTGCGCAAGATCAACGTCGATACCGACAACCGCTTGGCGATCACCGGTGCGATTCGCAAGGCCTTCCAAAGTAAGCCGGAGGAGTTCGACCCGCGCTACTACTTGAAGCCGGCGCGCGCCGCAATGGCCGAGGTTTGCAAGGCACGCATGATCTCCTTCGGCCAAGCCGGGCATGCCGGTGGCGTCGGATCGAAGTCGCTCGAGGACATGAAGAAGGTCTACGACATGGCTGCCGTCTGAGTCCTGCCCTTCGGCAAGCAAGGCAAGAAGGCGGGCGCTTCCGGGATCAGGAAGCGCCCGCCTTTCTGTGTTGTACGCCTGGTGGCGTGTGTCAGAAGTTCTCTAGATGAGTTCGGCCCCACTTGCGCGCTGGCTGCGTTGCAGCTCCTCGACGGAACTATGGCTACGACTGCGGCGCCGAGCTTTGCCTGCACACGATGGGGTTCGAACAAATCGATAGAACTCCAGGCATACACCACTAGAGAGCCCCACCAGACAGCTACCCGACGAGACCGATGTCACTGCAGCGGATGTATCTCGATGTGGTCGACCTCGAAGACGCCACCCGCCGGTCCCGGCCCGATCACTGACAAGAGCCGCGGTGGTTGCAGCTCGCCTGCGAAGCTGCCCGCAAGAACCGGCAGTGCAGGGCGCTGACCTCCATCGTTCCAGGAGCGCACTTCGACTGAGCGGCCGTCGACGCGAAGCTCCAGCTCGAGCGCGCTTTGGTTTGAGAAGCCCTCAACTTCGCCAGTTTGCGCCTCGCATCCGACCCGCAGAAGTAGCTGGCCTTCCGCGAAAGCGACTCCGACTCCACCAACAGCCGAGTGGATCTGTGGCCCAAGGGTGATGCCACAGCTAGATACAGTTGTCAGGTCAATCACGTGCAGCCGACACCGAAGCCGCAGTGTGTAGCGCAGGCCAGGATCGACCCGGCGCCAGACTATGCCCGACTCGCAAAAATTACCCGACTCCGATTTGCAGACTAGCCACCCCTCACGAAGATAGGTGAGCGCGTCGTAGGTCGTACTCGCCAGACCTGAGGCGATCTGCCCGCGAACTGGTTTCCAACCAGCACCCATACCTGCTCCATCGGGCTGATCGAAGTCATCCTGAAATGAAGCTGGAACTGATTCTGTCGAGCGCAGCCAAGTGGGCAGCTGTCGACGAACAATTCGCAGGCCGACATTCGTGTGTGTCCGGTTCGGGATCCGACGCGAGTTGAGAATCTTCATATCCTCGCGCAGGCGCCCGCGGTATGAACCACCGCAGATCGTCAGCTCACCGAGTCGGTCGAAGCTCGCGTGGCTGGTCAACTCGGCGATTGAGCCGGCCATACCGGAGACGCCGAAGGGCGAGAGGTCGGAGCGAAAAGAGCCGACTTGATAGGGAAAGGGCTCGCCCTGTTCTGCACCGCGCGAAGAATATCCGCCACAGTTTTGCCAGCTGAAGGAATTGCCCCAGGGAAACTGTCGACCGTCACCGCCGCGTGCAGCTCTCGTCCACTCCTCCAATGTTGGGAGCGCTGTGAACCAGGCATCGCGCTCCTGAATTCTTGGGCGCTCGATCGAGCCTGCGAATTCGGCCAGCTCCATCGGTGTTAGACCACGCAGCGGCCAGTCAGCCTGCGCGTCGGAAACTTTCAACTCCCATTCGTCCGAGAGCGGGTTCCGTTGAACGTGTGCTTCACCCGGTGCCGGGCCGTAGCGCGGCAGAATCAGCCGCTTGTCCGTACGCCAATCCTCTCCCAACGGCGAACGGAACCACTGCAACCATTCGGCATAGGTTGTCTCATTCCTTTGAATCTGAAAGCTCTCGACATGAACCCAACGCGGAGGCGAGTCCTCCACCAAAGTCCAGCCTGCAGGCACATAGACGAAGCCTTCTGCGAGGTCTTTGAGCTCGAGCAGCGTGACGTGGTGCTCCCGCCGGCGCTCGGCATCTTGGTCGAGATCGGCCGCTTCGCGGCGAACGAAGAATGGCAAGTCGACAGCTTCGCGGCCGACGCACGACAGATTCGCGACGTAGCTACCTTCCTCAAGTCGAAGCACATGAGGCCCGGTCGATCCGTCGAAGACGAGCTTATCTTGTGCATCGACGATCCTCAGCTGAGCCTTTGGCTCGCTGTTGACCGTAACCCAGCCTGCACGCGACAGGAGCGCTCGATGATCTCCGTTGTCATAGAGCGTCAGCTTGTCTTCAAGCACCAGTAGCCGGTTCGGATCTAAGAGATCCGCGTGATCCTCGAGCGCGCGCTTGATGTGAAGCGCGTAGAGAGTGGCGAGCTGATTCCTGGCGTCGCCATAGCGCGGGTTTCGATCAATAGCCCGCTCGAGCTCTCGCTCTGCATTGAGGCTGGCTGACAAGAATCGTTCTCGAACACTCTCGCGCCGTGAGCGCCTGCGCTCGAATTCACCAAAGTCGACACGGTTGATCGATCGTACGTTGGCGATCCAATGAACATCACTGCGCAACAGCTGAGTGAGTTCGCTTGCGCTCACCTTTGCGCTGCCGAGGTAGACCGACGCATTACGCCCCGCAGCCTGGGCGCGATAGATGCCCTGGATTTCCAACGTCAAGAGAAACGTCAATAGGACCAACAGCGCCAGGCTGAGCCGGCGGTGCTTGCGCAGGCCCGCCACAACATACAGAAAGGGGTTGCGGGACCGAATCGAGATCGGCTCCCCAAGCAAGTGCGCACGAAGATCTTGCGCGAGTGCCGCTGCGGTTCCAAATCGATGGCGCGGACTGCGTGACAATGCGCGACTGCAGATCGCACGCAGGTTGCGAGGAACATCACTTCCCAGCCGTTCCGCATCCTCGTTCACCAGTTTGTGCACAAGTTCGCCTGTACTCGAAGACTCGTGCGGGCGTTTCAACGACAACAGCTCGTATAGCGAGGCTCCAAGCGAATAGATGTCGGCTCGCCCGTCGACCGAGTCCCCATTGACTTGCTCGGGTGCGCAATAGTGCAGTGTCCCAAGAAAGTCGCCCGTCATCGTCATCGCGTCGCTTGAACGAAAACTGGCGATCCCGAAGTCGAGCAAGATGGCTCGTCCCTCGGGTGTGATCATCACATTACCGGGCTTGACATCGCGGTGAACGATGCCTCGGTCGTGCGCATGCTGCAGAGCAGCTGCAAGTTGGATCCCTAAGCGGGCGATCCACTCGTCGTATGAAGTTGGCCACTCCGCGGATGCGCTCGCAGCCTCCGCAGCATCCAAGCCCTGGTGAATCATCGTCTGCAGCGCCGCTGTTGTGGCGGGCCGCTTTGGCTCTTCGCGTAGCGATTGCAGGATGCGATCCAGGGATAGACCACGCACCAGCTCCATCGCCATGAACGGCTGCTCGCCATCGACATCGGCAGCAAGCACCTTCACGATGCTGGGATGATCCAAGGCCAACGCCGCGGTCGCCTCGCGCCGGAAGCGCTGCCGGCTCTCCGACGACACTAATGCCGGCAAGACCTTGATCGCCACCGATCGGTTCAGCGCAGTGGCTTGCCTCGCTTCGTAGACGATGCCCATGGCACCGCGGCCGATCTTCGAAACAAGCTTGAAGTCTTTCAGCTTGCTGAGCGGCAATGACTCGAGCTCTCCCAAATCGGGTAAGCCGTCAAAGCCCTCGATCTGCTCGACAGGCGCACTGGCTAAGAAGTCATCGATCGCTCGTTCGAGCTGATTAAATGGTTCCTGCTTTCGACCTGGTTCTCTTTCTGACATGAATCAGACCTCGCAGTCTATGCTAGCAGGGAACCTTCGAATTCAGCCACTCTTGAAACTGTTCAAGCGATCCGCAAGGGCTGCACGAGCGCGACCATAGCGCTTGCGAACCGCAGAAACGGTTAATCCCAGTTCAGAAGCTGCCTCTTCGCTTGTGCGCTCTTCGAGTGCGCACAAGCGGACCACAGAGGCGTAGCTGGGCGGCAAAGCAGATATGAGCTCGAGCACCATTCGACGCGTGTCCGCGCGCGTGACAACACCTTCGGTCCCATGCTTGCCGTCGGCCAAATCCAGGCCGCCCATCTCTGTCTCGCCGCGCATGCGTGAATGCTTTCGCAGCACGCTAGCCATTCTCCATTGCAGCCGTTGATACAACCAAGCGTGCTGTTCAACACGCGGCATTCCCGAGGCGCTCATCTCCGAGAAGATGTGGTACTCGACTAGGACCTGCTGAACCAAGTCTTCGGCCTCGACCCAGCGCCGAATGGCGCCCAAGTTTCGCTGTGTATACTCGACGAGTTTGTTGTACAGCCCCTCAGTAACGAGGTAGGGATCTGTCACAGCCTGGACACGAGCTTTCACGGAACCCTCTTGATCTCGTTCATAATCCATTACTGAAGTGAACGCGTAGGGAAGTTGGCAGGGAGGCTTCGACCTGACCTTTCACGGCGACTTGGGTTCGCCGGTAGTGAGCTGTGATCAGGTTGGCGAGCAGAGCGGGGATCGAGGAGGCGGTTCGCATCTCGGTTCTACTACCTCAGACGCAGCAGGCTAAGTTCTGTTCCAGGGTTTACACAGTTCCAGGCCGTAGGCCGGAACATGAGACTAACCCCAAGCTCAGGATTCTGCGACCTCATGGCGTGTCGCTGGTCATTTCGGAAGAATCGCGAACCGCTCGGGCCCTTGAGCTGTCTGAATCACCGGGCGGTCTACCCATCGTCTCAGACGTTCACGTCTGCTGATCTGCTCCAGGCACCGATACGGGCTCCGTTTACGTCTTCGAGCGCAGCTCAGGCGGTGGCGCAGCTATCTACGAGTACGACGTCAACAATTGGTCGCAGACCCACGAATTCGAGGGTACGCATGGATACACGCCGCCCTTGTTCGGCCGCTCCGTAGGCCTGTCGGCGACTCACGCAGCCGTTGGGCACTACCGTTCCTTCCATATGTCGCGCAACCCGGTGTCGCACACCTTATCGCCGTATGGGGTTAGTAGATGCCTTCCATCTCCTGCAGCATGGCGGCCATGATGCCGCGGTTGCCGACATCGCCGGTGATGTTGTTGTGGAAGTAGTTGAAGAGATTGCCGACGTTGGCCATTTGGGCGGCCTTGGTTAGGAACTCTTCGTCGCCTGTCATTTCGTAGGCGTAGGCGAGGGAGTTCCAGTAGTACTTGGTGTCGAGTTGAGGGCTGGCCCAGACGGCTGTTGCGTGATCGCAGTAGGGCGCCTCGTCTGAATCGTTGGGACCGACGGCGACGGTGCCGTGCGGGCCGCCGTGTTCGTTGTCCCAGAAGTAGTCGGAGATGCTGCCGTAGGCGGAGTTGACCATGACTTGGTCGATGGCTTCGGCGATTTCGTTGTCGCGTCCGCGGAAGATCGTCTCGGCTACGCCTTTCAACGCGTTCTCGGTAATGCCTGCTTCGTAGGATTGTCGAATCCGGTACTGGCCGTCGTTCGAGTGGTGCGGTTGCGCTTGTAGGTATCCGCCGCACGTCGACTGGCCATCCTCGACCAGTTGAGCCCACATGCTGAACCAGTCGTAGAAGCGTTCGCGATAGGCGTCCGGCCCCATCGCGTAGGCAGTCGTCGTGATGTCCAGTCCCCATCCGGAGGCGCGCCCGAAACCGAAGCCTTGACCCGGTTTCTCTGCGACACCATCGATCGCCTTGCGCAGGCCCCAGTCCTGAGCGAGTCCGGTGCCCGAGTTGAAATACTCGTGTGCTGTCAGTCGGAAAATCTCGGCCGCCATCGCGATCTCGCTCTTCGCGAGCGAATCATTGCCAAGCCACGCCAGCACTTTCATGTGACGCGTATAGCGCGTCCAGTGCTGCACATCGATGGCCTTGTAGCGCAGCAAGTCAGCTTCATAGTCGGGCTGCCGGTCCTGCGCGGCGACCGCATCGTTTTGAAAGTCTGGCGCACCGCCGAATCCGAACGGATCGTTGTGCGGCAGCAGCGGCCGCAGATTGAAGTAACCAGGAAAGTACAGGCCGTGGTTCCCATTGCGCAGCCAATCCTCGACCCGTGTCGGCAGACCATTCGCGTTGTACAAGCAGATCGGCTCGCGATCGATGTACATGCGCGCCGTCAACTGTGTGAGACGATAGCCATCGCGCGACGCCACGGCCGCGATGTCAGCACCACCTTGCAAGTCGACCTCGACGCCGCCGGTCATGCCCCCGTAGTACGCGCCAAAAGGTCGGGCATAGCCCTGCATGTCGATGACCAGCGGGAAGTTGTTGCTGGTGCCGTTCGCAATGTGATCCTGATAGGTCTCGAACTTGTCTGTGAAGCTGGTGCGGATCGCTTCCTGATTGACGTGTGCGAATGACGGCAAGCGATGATTCTGCGGGAAGTAGCGCGCGGTGCGCGGGTTCCACCACGACCAATAGTCAGCGCCTTCCTCGTTCATCCCACTGACACAAAAGCCCAGGTTCTGCGAGGCCAGCATCGCTCGCGCGCGCGCTTCTTCCCCCTCGAGAACGATCGCGAGCCGGCGAAAGAGCTGGCCTTGACTGCGTAGCATGTGCAGCTTGTCACCCGCCAGGTAGTCGATGATCGGTACCCAGTTGTAGCCGTCGAGCTCGAAAGGCTCGCCCAGCGAAACATCGTCGTAAGCCGACAACAGCGTCCAGCCGCGCGGGACTCGAATCACAAGCCGGTCGAAGTAGATGTTGTCGAGCGCGTCGTCGACCGGATCGTCATCGTCGAGACCGCTCATGCCGTTGTGCACGCGCAGGTCCAGACTCAAAAAATGCTCGCCATACCACTGCTTGACGAAGCTGTGCACACCCATCATGTGCGGCATCGTGCCCAGGTCGCCATCGACCTCTTCGTCTGCCAGCAAGATATTGTGCGAAGCCCACTCTCGCAGCAACTCGCCATCCTTAAGCGTCAGCGCCGCGCCCGTATCCTCGCGCATATCTTCCAGCAAGTCGGCGCTGTACTGATGACCAAAC
The DNA here is from genome assembly GCA_047611405.1 of Planctomycetota bacterium. Classification (GTDB taxonomy): domain Bacteria; phylum Planctomycetota; class UBA1135; order UBA1135; genus JBLFWN01. Next base: position 12,095 of record JBLFWN010000011.1, read on the forward strand.
ACATCCCAGGTCATCATCATCAAGCTGCCGTCCCCCGACAGCAGACCGGCTGTACTTTCGCTGGCTTCAAACTCACCCGCCTCATGCGGCCGGTGCTTGACCTGATAGCGGATGCGCTCGCCAGGAGCGACGCCCTCCGGACGCGGGACGCGCGCGATCAGTTCGACCACATCGGCGCCGTGGTTTTCGGCGTCAGCGTAGCGGCTGACAATCTCGACCTGCGTCAGACGCGAGACGCCATCGCTGTCAAGCAGTTCGAGCGCGGGCTGCTCGTCGTCATCGAAGACGACACCTGCCGGAAGCGGCAGCGTCCCAGTCAGAAGGAAGATGTCCTGCGCGGGCGCGATCAACTCGAGCTCACCGACGATCGTGCCCAGACTGTTGATGCCGTTGCCGCCATCATCGCCGTGACCGCCACCGAGCGGACCGTCGTCGCTGTCGTCTTCTTCGCCGCCGTCGTCCGAGGAGTCGGGCGGATCCTCGCTGCCCGAGCCTCCGGAGCAGGACGGCCCGCCCACGGCCAAGAACGAGACAAGGAGGCACCCCAGCCCAGATTTGAGGGTCAAAGGCGCCTTAGATGCGTCACTTAGAACAGTCATTTTCTACCCTATCCACAAGCCCGTGGACGTATTTGCAGCCGCTGCGCTGCGTCCCCACACACAGACTCGACACTCGTCATACGCGCGCTGAACTCAAACCTGACATTGGCCTGCTTCAATGTGGATTTCGAAGATCTGAAGCGCGGTAACGCAGGCGGGGCAGCCGTCACTTCGGGGCCAAGGCCTCGATTGCTTCGGTTGGCGAGGCGGAGAGCATACTGCGCCACACGACTGACGCGGTCGGCTTCCCCCATGCTTCGTACAAGTCGGCAATTGCTGTGACGGCGCGGCGCGTGTAAGGACCGTTGGCAGTGTGAAGTCGAAGCAGACCCTCGTGGGCAGAGAGTAAGACCTCCTCCGCTTCTTTGAAGCGTTGGAGCTTCAGCAGTGCGCGGCCGAGCGGAATGCTGAAGACGTGAGGGAAGGCGTGGCCGGTGCCAAGTTTGGTGAATGCCGCTGCTACAACCCCGTCACTGATCTCAAGTGCAACCTCATTATCTCCGTTGTCCAAGAGGGTCGTCGCCAGATTGGATCGTGCACTCAGAGCATAGAGCGAGTCCTCACCCGTCTTCTCCGCTAGTGCCTTCGATGTCTCCCGCAACAAGGCGAGTGCCTCATCAAGCCTTCCAGTCGCCCGAAGAGAGTTCGCCAAACTGGACCTAGCCATCAGGCAATAGGCACTTCCGTCCGTACCAAACTTGACGTGTTTACTAATGTTCTCTCGAAGCAAGGCAATCGACGACCCAAAGTGGCCTCGTTCGTAGTAAATCCCGGCAAGGCTTTGTCGCGCAGGGTGTAGGTAGCGCTCCTGACCCTCGTGTCGTTCGAGCCCATCGATGGCCTTGAGGATGTCGGCCTCGGCTTCATCAAGCATTCCTAGGTAGAACTTGTTCGAAGCCGCAGAGATCATCAGAGCGTAGTACTGAGGCTGCCGGAGATCGCTGATCTCAGCATCATCCGCTTCGCTCATGGGAGCGCCTTCGCCCGAACCAGAGCCCTCATCCTGCTTCGAATCGTCTGCGCTCTCCGTCGAGCCTTCGCCTGCGATTCCGGCGGCGGGCCCAATCGTTTCGCCCCGTATCGTCCTCAGGTTTCCGTTGATCGCAAGGGTCAGAGCGTGATCGGAACCTCGCAGACGCGTATACCCGGCAAGAGCTTCCACAACCACCTTCTCAGCCTCATGGTACTCGCCTCTATCCATGAGGATTACGGAGATGTTGTTGAGGGTGTGATAGAGCCCTAACTCATCAGAGCGCCCCCGGGCGCGTTCTGTTTCTGACACTTGGATGAGTGTCTTGAGTGCCAGGTCAATCTTCCCTTCTCGAATCCAATACTGCGCAAGGTTCTTTAGCGTCGAAAGTGTTTCGGGCGCTTCGATACCCACCAGACGCTCGCTAGCTCTCCACGCATGCTCGAGAAGTATGCCAGCTTCGCGCGGATCTTCCCGTTGCAGAAGTACGTGTCCAAGCCAACTCGCTGACCGAACAGTATCGAGGTTGTCGTCCCCGAGAACTCGGAGGCGGCCTTCGAAAGCCATTCGAAGGTTCTCTTCAGCTTTCTTGAACTCACGAACTCCGATCTGAGCAATCCCCAGATCGTTGAGGGACTTGAGGACATCAGGATGGTTGTCATCGAACACGGACTGGCGTAAATCCAGTGCTTGAGAGACCAGTTCACACGCCTTCTCAAAGTGTCCAATGTCGAGGAACGCCAGGCCCAGCATGTTCGCGATTTCACCACTAACCTTTGGATTAGATCGGTTTCCGCGAAACTGACTATTGAATGTAGAATGTGCTCGATCGAGAACATCACTGACCTCCTTGGGCGTGCCATCAATCCTTACATCTCCTGCCGCCACCAGCATGATCTTCATGAACGCTGACAGATCGTTTGAGTTCTTTGCTTCAGCTCGCGCTTCGTTGGCCTGCCACGCAGTAGTGATTATCCCTGTCAACGTAAGGACGAAGGCTGAGACGCCCAGGACCAGTGCACGGTTGCGCCTGACAAACTTTCCGAGCCGTTCGGGTGTACTGGCTCGTCTAGCATGAACTGGGATGTGCTTGCCCCACCGGATGAATTCCTCCGCGAGTCCCATCGCCGACTGGTAGCGATCATCAGGAGCGGGAGACATTGCCTTGCGCACAATTGCTGAAAGATCCTTCCCTAAGTGAGGTGATTCGACAGACAAATCGAGGGGCACGTCCTGAGTGACACGGCGCAGTGCAGCCGTCAGCGAAAGGCCTTTCAGATCATGTGGAGGCTTTCCGGCCAAGACTTCGAAAGTTGTCGCCCCTAACGCATAGATGTCCGACGACGAATCAATGGCATCTGGATCTGCGCCCAGTTGCTCTGGACTCATGTACGCCAGCGTCCCAACGATCACATTCGATTGACGACTATCACCCGCATTCGTGCGCTCCTCATCCGTCAAGCGCGCGAGCCCAAAGTCGAGCACCTTCACGCGCCCCTCCGCAGTCACCAGCACATTGCCCGGCTTCAAGTCCAAGTGCACGACACTCTTCTGGTGCGCGTGCTGAACCGCCTCACAGATCTCGATCAGCACCTGGACGCGCGTCCGTAAATCGGGCTCTTCCTCCCGCACCCAATCACTCAGACTGCGCCCCTCGATGAACTCCATCGCAAGGAAGGGCGTCGGCCCAATCGCCATCGCGGCCGTACCCGCCTCATAGATCTGTGCAATGCCCGGATGCTTCAACCGCCCGAGCGCACGCGCTTCACGCTCGAAGTGCCGGCGAAAACGCGCGTCCGCCATGCCGGGCCGCAACACCTTCAGCGCAACGCTGCGCTGCGGCTGCTGTTGTTCCGCGCGATAGACGATGCCCATGCCGCCCTCGCCCAACACACCTTCGATCCGATACGGCCCGATCTCCTTCGGGTGGTGAGCTTGCCCGCCGGCGCCCTCACCGCCAAACTGACCATGCGCCTTGTAATGCAGGCTCAGCCTGAAATCACTTCCTAGCGCAGGCTGCAGCATGAATTCACTGGTCTCGCCCCCAGCATCCAACAGCTCGAGCACTCGCTCGCGGATGTCGGGTTGATCCTGGGTCAGCTCCTCGAGACGGTGCTTCCTCTCGTCGGCCGACAGCTCAGCCACAAGATGAAATAGCTCAAGAACACGTTTGTCCAACTCTACGCTCATGTTGACTCTCTCCCGCTTGCACTCTCACTCGAAGCACCTGGCAGTGATGCTTTAGCGTCGATCCGCCCAAGGCAGCGGCGGATACGTCTCGATCCAAACTGACCCCGTGAGCTCCGTACGCAGCCCTGATGCGGGTCCAGCCATGGTACGCCGACTCTCACATTGTTAAGGCAGCGAAAGATTCAACCCGGCCGGATCGACGGTCTGGGGATAGGATAAGGGGGTGGACTCTGTACCACTCACTCTCTCCAGTTCTCTTCGCAGCCTGTCATGCATCTCGCACGCCCCCTCCTGCTAGCGAGCCTCGCCTCCCTCCTTGGCTCCCCCCTCCTTGCCCAGAACACCGCGAACACCTGCAACCAGGCCCCCACGGTCACCGATGGTGTCCACGCATTTAGCACAAACAGCGCCACGGCAAGTGGCGTCGAGCCGAACAATGGCATGTGCCAGGACTTCGGTCAGACGAACCCGGAATCGCTCAACGACGACATTTGGTTCGAGTTCATTCCCGCGACGAGTGACACCTACGTCTTTAGCACTTGCGACGACGCCAACTATGACAGCAAGATCGCGGTCTACACGGGTAGCTGCGGCTCGCTGGTCCCGCTTGGTTGCAACGACGACGGATCGGGCTGCTCAGGTTTCTCGAGCAAGCTGACGCTGAACAACATCGTCACCAGCTCGACCTACTACGTTCAAATCGGTGGCTTCTCCACCAGCGACAATGGCACGGGCAACTTGACGATCGAGCCCGACAGCCCCCCGGTTGGCGGCACCATCGGTCCCGACATCGCAGTCTCCGGCGTTGGTAACAACGACTGGACCAACTACGGCACCTCGGGCGGCATTCGCGCGTACTCCTTCGCGACGACATCCTGTGGCGTTGGCGACGAGGAAGTGAACTGGTTCTCTGGTATCGGCAACGATCACCCGCTGATCGGCCAGAACCTGTACCGCATCGACAACGGCCGGATCGAGATGCTGGGCTACAGCTTCTTGAAGCACGGCTTCTGCGCGGTGAACGAGAACTCGTGTGGCACCTGCCAGAGCACGTCTTGTTCGACGCTCGGTATCGGATGCGCGGACACCTATAGCTCCTCGCTGAACGACGGTGATAGTGGTGCGTCCAAGCGCTCGGTCAACGCTACGACCGGCACCTACGTGGGCAACCCTGGTCCGACGGGCGACCCCGCGACGATCAATGGTCGCCTGCAGGTCCTCGACAGCGAGCTGACCGGCATCGTGATCGCCGAATCGCAGTACGTCTCTGAGCATGACCACAGCGAAGGCCTGGCGCGCAACAACGCTTCTTGGCGTCGCGTCTCGGTCGCTGGCAGCGGCAGCCTATCCGGCAACGGCTCGGTCAACATGTTCGACCCGGGCATCTTCGCCTGGGAAGCCCTGAGTGGCGCGACGATCAACGAAGTCGTCAACACCAACGAGGGCGGCATGGATGTGCACGGCTACTTCTTCCTCGGCTATCAGGTCACGGACCTAGGTGGCGGACAGTGGCGCTACGAGTACGCGCTGACGAACTTCAACTCCGACCGTTCAGGTCAGAGGTTCGAGATTCCGGTTCCGAACGGCACCAGCGTCACGAACGTCTACTTCCGCGACATTAACCACCACAGTGGTGACCCCTACAGCAACACGGACTGGAGCTACACGCAGACCAGCAGCGCTGTTCGCTGGGAGTGCGAGACCTACGCTCAGAACCAGGACGCCAACGCCTTGCGTTGGGGCACGCTGTACAACTTCGGCTTCACATCGAACGGTGCTCCCCAGGCCGCAACGTCTGAAATCGGTCTGTTCAAGCCGGGCACGCCCATCCAGCTGACCTCGAGTGTCCAGGGCCCTGGTTCCGGAAGCATCATCGACTGCAACAACAACGGCACAAACGACGCCGACGACATCCAGAACGGCACCAGCCAGGACTGCAACAACAACGGCATCCCGGACGAGTGTGAAGCTGACTGCGACAACGACGGCATCCCCGACGATTGCGAAGTCGACTGCAACAACAACGGCACGCCGGACGATTGTGAGAGCTTCACCGACTGCAACAACAACGGCATCCCGGATGATTGTGAGCCGGATTGCGACAACGACGGTATCCCGGACGATTGTGAGCCCGACTGCGACAACGACGGCACGCCCGACGATTGCGAAGTCGACTGCAACAACAACGGCACGCCGGACGATTGTGAGAGCTTCACCGACTGCAACAACAACGGCATCCCGGACGATTGCGAGCCCGACTGCGACAACGACGGCTTGCCGGACGATTGCGAAGCGGACTGCAACAACAACGGAACGCCGGACGAGTGCGAGAACTTCGCGGATTGCAACAACAACGGCATCCCGGACGATTGCGAGCCGGACTGCAACAACGACGGCATCCCGGACGACTGTGAAGTCGACTGCAACAACAACGGCACGCCCGACGCCTGCGAGAGCTTCAGCGATTGCAACAACAATGGCATCCCGGACGACTGCGAGGCCGACTGCGACAACGACGGCACGCCCGATGCCTGCGAAGTTGACTGCAACGGCAACGGAACCCCGGACGATTGCGAAAGCTTCACCGACTGCAACAACAACAATGTTCCGGACAGCTGTGACATCGCCACAGGAACGAGCCAGGACTGCAATGGCAACTTCGTTCCGGATGAGTGCGAGAACCTGACTGACTGCAACAACAACAACGTTCCGGACGGCTGCGACATCGCAAGCGGAACGAGCCAGGACTGCAATAACAACGGAGTCCCGGACGAGTGCGAAGGCCTTGCTGATTGCAACAACAACGGCACCGCAGATGTTTGTGACATCTCGAGTGGCGTGAGCCAGGACTGCAACAACAACGGTATCCCTGACGAGTGCGAAGGCCTGCCGGACTGCAACGGCAACTTCACGCCCGACAGCTGCGACATCGCTAGCGGCACCAGCCAGGACTGCAACAACAACGGCATCCCGGACGAGTGCGAGCCCGACTGCGACAACGACGGCACGCCCGACGATTGCGAAGTCGACTGCGACAACAACGGCACGCCGGACGATTGTGAAAACATCATCGACTGCAACAGCAACGGCACGCCCGACAGCTGTGACATCGCCAGCGGCACCAGCCAGGACGCCAACAACAACGGCATCCCGGACGAGTGCGAGTGTGGCGGCGTCAACTACTGTCAGACCGCGCCCAACTCGGTTGGTTCCGGTGCCACGATCTGGTACACCGGTTCTTCGAGTGTTGCAGCCAACGACCTGATGCTGCGCGCCCAAGGTCTTCCGGCCCAACAGTTCGGCATCTTCTACTACGGTCCGAATCAGTTGAACGCTCCGTTCGGCGAAGGCTTCCGCTGCGTCGGCGGTTCAACGACTCGCCTGCCGGTGCTCTCGAGCAACAATGCGGGCAACGTCAACTACGCGATCGACAACACGAACCTTCCGCCGACTGCTGGCGCCATCATCCCCGGCGCAGTCTGGAACTTCCAGTTCTGGTACCGCGACCCGGCCGGCGGCGGCACGAGCTACAACCTGACAGACGCGCTCGAGATGACCTTCTGCAACTGATGTTGCGGACAAGCTGAGGCCAGGCGCCCTCACCAAGCTGCGGCTTGGCGGAGGCGGCCAGCCAAAGCGCTCGAGCAGACAAACTTCATCCCCCGCCTTGGCGACCCGAGTGGTCCGTCGAGGCGGGGGATTTTTTTGACGAGCGCGTCAACCGGCATACGGCGTCAGACACTTGCCTCCGGTTTGGCCTGTCACCATTCTTCACGAATCGTGTCCAGTACCTTCAGCGATTGTTCGTCGAGATCCAGTATGAAGCGAACCGCATACGTGCCGGTTGCGATGAACATGAAATTCGCAACGCACAGCCCATCGAACTTACCTAACCGCTCGCGAAGCAAGACGCCCGAGCCAAAGTGGCCGCCGAGGCGATCGCCATGAAGCTCCCCCACTAGCTGCAGTTGGTTCCCGCTTAGCAGAAGCATCCGCTCCTGATTGGCCTTCCATTCATCCATCGCTAACGCGACGACAGGCCCGTTTGGGAAGTCTCGGCAGGTGAGACTCCAAGGTGCACCCACTTCCGCCGAGACGACCCTAGACGCGAGTAACGAGCCATCTTCGAAATCACGTCGCTCCAGCAAGAGCTGACTGCAGGCACGCTCAACTTTCTCGAAGCGTCCGAACAGAAGCTCAGGATGCGCATTCGGCGAGCGAGGTGGCAACAGTGCGACCTTCCCGAATCGCCCCACAGTCTCGAACACGACATCACTCAAGAGCAATCTGTTCTGCTCGATCGCTAGCTTGTAAACCGCGGATGTGTCTCCCAACCAAACAAGCACGGCGCCTTCGTTGCCCAGCAATGCAATCGAATCGATGGAACCCGCAACATCCGAGGCAGCCAAGATCGCCCGCTTGTGAGACCCAACGGTGAACACCGTGGAATGCCCTCGATCCCGGTCACGGATCGCGATCAAGATATCGGCTGTTCCATCTCCATCCAGGTCCGGAACTAGCTGCAAACTGCGCAAGCTACTCTTCGGTGCGAGCTCCTGATCCAACAGTGAGACGATGCCACAAGAACCATCCTCGAGCCGAACGACTGTCAGCGATGACCCAGAAGGAGTCGTCAAATAGGCAATCTTTTGCTCGGTATCAACGACCAACTCAGACGCGATTGCGAGCTCGGTAGCGACGCGCACTCTGCGCTCGAGCGACAAGTCCACACCACTTCGAATCGCGAGCGAAAACCCGTCGAAGTCGTCTGCCCGGGCCGGGAACTCGAGGAGGATGACAGAGCCACTGTCATCGCCATAGCTCGCGCATGCTCCTGCAGCAGTCCAACGGACTTCGGACTGCTGCAGGCCAGCGAGTGTCACAAGCATGCCGGCTGCGGCCACCGTTATTGCTGCGGGAATGGTCATGTGCTTGATAATGATCCGGTCTAGAGAAGCCGCTTGTCGGCTAGTGCGCGTCACGAATCATGCGCGAGAAGAGCACTATCTCTCGAATCGGCTCGCGGCTCTGTTCGTGAACCTACGACTGCGCTTGAACCCACAAGCGCCGCACTGGTTCTACCGATCCCTCCGCAAACCAGCATCCGGTTGCAGCGCTACTTAGATTCTTCTTCCAACACTCACATCATCGCCTCGAAGCGCTCCCTCGTCGGCGTCAACCAACGTGCATGGCGCTCGAGCAAGGCTTCCACCGCAGCCAGATCCCGCTCGGCATCCTCAGTAATTCCGAGTTGGTTGGCGACGTAGCTACGCAACAAATAGACCTCGAGCGCGACCTCGGACCAGTGCGCGTGGACTCGCGCTGGATCGAGGGCAGCGAGCAGGCGGTAGGCTCGCTGCGTGTTCCCGGCACGAAGAGCCAAGTGGGCGCTCAGAGTCTTCAAGCCCATGGCGGCTTACGTCCCGGAAGTAGCGGGAATGCGAGCGAGTCTGCTCGCAACTCCCAATTGAACGCCCCTAGCAGCCCGTTGATAAACAGCGATTCATGTCTCGGCCCCCTCGAACCGCCTGTCCGCGTTGCCAGAACCTACGAATAGCGCGCAACTATGCGTAGAACCTGGCGCCTTGTCAGTCGATTCGAGGGAACCAATCCATGAATCGCTGTTTATCAACGGGCTGTTAGCGCGGCAACAGCAGTGCGCTAAGTACTAGGCAAGAGTTGCCACTGCTAGGGTCGCGTCAGGGCAACAACGCGATACTCAAGGTGTTGGAAAGATTGAAGCCGGTCATCCCCGCCGCAGGGTCACGATAGATGCACTGGAAGTGAATTGTGCCCTGCAGCAAAGCGAGTGCATCAACATCCAACTCTCTCAAAGCCACACCCGCGTTCGCAATCCCGGGCGGATTTGTGCGAATCAGTCTACCGCCCACGCAACGAGTCCCATCTCCGAAGGAAAGCTGATTCGGCCCGTTGATGGAATATGAAATAGTGATTGGAAAGAAGCTCCGCGCGCAGCGTCAGGTCGTCGAGGGACAAGAGCGGGCTGGCAGGCATGTAGGTCCGACTCGAATACATCGTCGTGGGCATTGCCACCAGGCAGCGACGCCTCGTAGGTCACTAGCACTGCGACATCCGAAAGACTCGGGTCGATTCCGTACTACGACTTGGCCGGGTGCTAAATCTCGCTCCAATCGCGGAGCATTAGCGCGGTCGTGGGATCCACTTGCAGACTCTCTCCGTCACGCAGACCTTCTATCGATAGTGGGCCATCAGTTGGCGCCGAAAAGACGCCGCTGTGTAGTTGCCGTGCAGGATGAGCGTTCCTCCAGCACTTTCAAACACTCTGCAGTTGTTCAAGTCTTGCCCGACTCTGAAGGCCATCAGTCCCGATAGCGTTCGCAAGCAATGCACTCACAGCTCTCGTCGAACAGCTGGCTCTCGCGCTGAATTGTGCCTGCCGATGCATATCCAAGGTTCTGCAACTCGGCGATCGTGACTGGGTTGCTGACAACAACCTCATCCGTCAGAGCTTCTTCAGGCGCGTCCAGCAACCAGTCGACCAGGATTTGGCGTAGGCGCTTTGTCGTCACAAGATCCGCATCGGCGATGTCTCGTCGACCTTCAGGATCGGTCGAGAGATCGTATAGCACCACAGCGTGAGTCTCCCCGCGTTGCATCTCGCTCGCGAGCGGTAGTTCAATTTTCACGAACCATGAGCCGACAAGCACAGATGCACTCTGAGCATGCGCCTGCAAACCGAAGCGCGGCGCTTGCACTTCAGGTTCACTAAATAGGTTCACGCCCGGAAAAGCGCTCAGCTCCAAGCCGGCAAGATCGAGTAGCGTGCGACCGACATCCATATGCGTCACACCGCGCGTCACTCGCAGGCCGCTGGGCACGCCAGGGCCATGCATCACCAGCGGAATACGAAGCGTGTCGAGCGCCAGCATTTTGTGCGTAAAGACCCCCTCCCCATCGAGCTGCAGCATCTCGCCATGGTCAGAGGTGACGGTCAGGATCGCATCGCGCATGCGTTCGTGCGCCATGAAAGCCGCGAGTTGATCGTCGAGGTACTTGATCTCGCCACGATACAAGGCTTCGCGAACAGCTGGCGTACGCACAAGGTGCCGGCGTTGCTTTGCCGGATCATCGCGGCCGCGAACTTCCCGCTCGACGATACCATCCAGCTCGCGATAGGCCTCCGGCGGTTCGTAGGGCGCATGCGCATCGAATAGGTGCAGCCACAAGAAGTACGGACGATTGCCGACCTCAGCTCGCCACTGGCTCGCGATCTCAATCGACGTTTGAGCAATCCGATCTCCGGTACCTGGAGAGGCGATGCGGTCAAAACCTTGACCGAGCCCACTGATCGCATCACTCAAGTGAGTGGCACTAACGACGGCATGCGTCACCCAACCGGCTTGCTGGAAGGCCTCCGCCAGTGTGTGTGCACGTGCTGCCAGCGGGATCCCGTTCTGAGTCACACCGGTGTCGCGCGGGTTCATCGCCGTCATTAAGGCAGCGTGTGATGGATTCGTACTATTGGCGGGCGATAGGCAGTCTTCGAACAGAGCACCCGCTGCCGCCAAACTATCTAAGAAGGGAGTCGAGACGGGCACCCCAGAGCGGGCCGCTCCCAAGTGGTCGGCGCGATGTGTGTCCGATGTCACCAACACGACACAGGGCGCTGCGAGCTGCGCTGAACTGACGACGGGAACTTCGAGATAGATCGCGCTCTCTGCCTCTTGATCGACACGCAGAGCAAACTCGGCCTCGACCATCTTGCCCTCGAATGCCTGCAACGGTAGCGCGGCCGAAGTCCAGACCTTCCCAAAATCGACATCGAGCGGCAAGCTATGAATTTGTTCGGCCACTCCGTCGGCGTGTAAACGTGCTTCGAGGCGAGGTTGGATCCAGGGTCGAAATACGGAACCCGGCGCACCGAATGCCAGGCGAAGCACATCGCCCTCCTGGGCTCGGAAGCTAGTCGCAAGTTGCTGCCGGCTACTCAACACATAGCTTTGGCGTTCCTGGTGTTGCAGTGCGTTCAGGGTAGGGCCAGCGCTCGTGTCGGGTAGCACTCCGCCGATCAAAGGAAGGTCGATCAGCTGCACTCGACTCAACCCACACTCACCATATTCTTGGCTAGTGAAAACGATTTGAATCGCGTCCACACGATCATCGGCTGAACGCGGCTGGGGCATGTCGAACTCGAGCTCAATCAATTCATTGCGCACCGGCACGCGCTGACTCGGTTTGTATTCGAGCTCTTTTCCACCCCCTCGGAACTGCATCGTAACTCGCGTCCGTTCTGGACAGAACACTTGCAGGCGCAACCGATTGAAGGGCTCGCTAGTGAACGGTGCTTTGATCGTCACGCCACGTGCACCCTTGCCGATCAAAAATTGCACCGGGGTGCGATCTTCGCCTCTGTGAACCTTGCCAAGCCGTACATCGTCTGCATGGGCCTCCCAAGCCAGCGGGTTGTCGGTGCAGGACAAGCTGGCTCGTACGACTGGTGCTACGTCGGATCCTTCTGCAGAACCCCCTAGCGAGCTGGTTCCGCTCAGCTCCAAGCGCCGCACCGCAGTCCTCGAGCCATCGCCGTCACCCGCCGAGGAACAGGCGAGGCAACAGAACAATAGTGTGGTCGAGAGTGGGAAGAGGCGGTAACTCGGGTGCATCAGATCGCTGCGCCGCATGCTCTGAACTCAGTGCGGCTCGTCGAAAGTGTACGGGTTGGTTCCAGGCTTGGCTCGGCACCTGGACGATCCTTCTTAGGTGAATGGGGCGGGAAGCTCGACAGACTCGTCGCTATCGCAACTGAACGAGAGCAGGCGAGTTGCCTGTCTAAGCTCAGGCTCGGCAAGTCAGGCAGCGAGCCGTCGCATCGCCCGGACTCAATTGCCCCTCGCTCGCCGGACGAATGCGTGCTGACGACCAGCGAAGCTTTGACTGAGCGAGCGCTCAAAAGCCGCCGAGCTGATCGAGGAAGTGTGCGATCCGCCGATGAGCATCGGCCGTTTGCATCACGAACAGAAAACCGTTCGCCGCCTCAATCGTCATCTTCCCAGAATCCCAGGAAGCAACCTCGATATTTCCCTGGACCATCGACACCAAATCCTCCGCATGGATCGCTGTGATCTTCTCTCCGACACCACCCAAGGCCCCGCCGCCGTCATCGTCTTCAAGCTCATCGAGGAGTCGAATGCGATCGATGCGCGGCGCCTTGAAGTCGGTCCTTGGCATCGTCAGCATACGCACGTCGTACAAGCGCAGAGTCGGTTTGTCCTGAACGCACTCTTTGGTCGTGATCAAGATCGTGTCATGCGCGATCTTCCACCCCACTTCCCCATCCATGGGGTCCATTAGCAGATTCAATACATCCAACACACGAACGGAATTCGTAAAGTTGATATTGAATACCACGCCTTGATCGAGCGCTGCGTTCTCGGCTCGTGAATCCACGACGAAGGGCAAGCCAGTCTGCGTCCGCAACGCGTCCACGGCCACTCGCAAGCTCTCTTCATCCTTCAGCTGCAATCCCGCAATACGCGTACTGCGCACCTGTGCAGGTAATGAAGGCTCGCGTCGTTCCGCAGAGCGTAACTTGGCCCGTGCTTGGGATTGCATCGATACAGGCTTCGTCGGAACCCACTGCTGCACCAATGCGGGTTCACGATCGAGGTCCACCTCCCGGGCTGCCCCACCACTTGCTCGGGCAACGCCAGTCGCCACAGCCTCCTCGCTCCCTCCTTCATTGGCCTCGCCATCGGTGCCCCACGTATTCGTCGTCGTGCAACTGTTGAGCAAGCCCAGCGCAGACAAGAGAATAGAGCGACGATGTGCCATCATGTTGTACTCCAAGGCATAGTGCGCGTCCGTATGAGCGCGACTAGAACCTGTATCCAGAACACTTCGAAGAGTCACGCTCGCACCGTTGCCTCGCGCAAGCTTTACGAGGCGGCGAATATGCACCTCGAAGCTCCCCTGCCATTCTACCCGAGGCCTAGATGCCCCTGACCCCCTTTCGTATCCCCACCCGCGTTCTGATCGAGGATGGTTGCCGATCCCAGCTGCCCGAGATCGCCCAAGAACTCGGCGCCAAGAGACTCTTGCTCGTCAGCGATCCTGGCCTAGCCAGCTGCGGGGCGGTCGACGCAATGGCGGATACGTTGCGTTCTTCCTCTCTCGAACTCGAGGTCTTCTTGGATGTCGAGAGCAACCCGCGTGTTGGGACCGTCGAGGCCATCGCCGAACGAGCGCAAGCCACGGACCTGATCGTCGGACTTGGCGGAGGCAGCGTAGTGGACGCAGCCAAAGCAGCGGCGATGTTGGCTACGAACGGGGGTAGCCTGATCGACTACGTTGGCACGAACCGCTTCAAGCGGCCGCCGCTGCCCTTTGTTGCAATTCCTACGACTTGCGGAACCGGATCGGAAGTCACTTGGGTAGCCGTCATCACCGATGAGAAGCGGCGCAGCAAGATCAGCATCAAAGGTGATGCGATGTTTCCGACCGTTGCACTAGTCGACTCGGAGTTGCTGCGAGACCTGCCGGCTCACTTGATCGCGAGCACCGGCATGGATGCGCTGACGCACGCCCTCGAAGCCACGACCGGTTTACCTCGCAACCCAGTTTCGGACGCACTTGCCGAGTCGGCAATCGGGCTCTTGATCAAGATGCTCCCGCGTGCGGTGCAAAATCCAAGCCGTGATCACGCAGCACGCAGCGCAGTCATGCGGGCATCGACGCTCGCTGGCTTAGCCTTCGGCAATACGGATGTGGGCGGTGTGCATTGCTTATCCGAAACGTTAGGCGGCATGATCGATGTTGCACATGGACTGGCGAACGCCATGCTGCTGACCCCGGTCATGCGTTACCACCAGCCGTACATCCAGCAGCGCCTCGCCGACCTGAACGGCAGCGTGTGCGGTGGAAGACCGGATGCAGATGCGTTTTTGTCGCGCATCGAAGCCTTAGGCCAAGAGCTAGAGATTCCGAGTTTCTCTACGCTTGGCGTGTCCGAAGATCAGTGGCCAGAGATCGCGCAACGAGCGGCCGCGAATGGATCCAATGCTTCGAATCCACAGGTCATGGAGCAGCAGAACTATCTGGAGATCTTGAAAGCACTCGATTAAGTGCACGACTCAGCTCGCTAACGCATCGCCAATCGAGCGATTCAGCTGCGTTCCGATCAGGGTGAGTCGCGCACGAGGCACCGGCCGGCATGGAAGTTTGCCGATAAGTGCCGAACTAACAACTCCGGTAGCGAGGCCTAATTACTCCTTGAGCAAGGCATCGAACTCGGGAATTCCGTGCAAAGGCATTAGGGCCTCACTCTGCCGTATTTCCTCCACCTTGACCGCGCCCCGAGCCTTGGCTTCTTCTACGAGTTCGATCGCGATCTTCGCCCACTCCTTGAATTGCTCCTCGTTGGCTCCCTTCGCGACTGACATCAACCGCGTTGCAGAGTAGTACAGCATGCGCGCGTCATCGCCGGCGAACTCAGCAGCACCCTCTGCGAACACAGCAGCGCGTTCCTTTTCACCGAGCGCATCCAGCGAATTGCTCAGGTTGATATGATGAAGGACCATGTGGCGCAGGAACTGTCGGTCGTCGGGGTATTTTTCTAGTGCACCTCGTTGGTCCTCAATCGCCATCTCCAACTGCTCGATCGCAAGCTCGTAATCGAGCCTCTGCATGAGCATCAGAGCCAAGTCATTACGGGCTCCACCCAGCAATGACCTGTAGCGCGCCGAACTCTTAAGTCGCTCAACGAGTTCCTCACGCACTTCGATCTCGAATCGGAGTTCCTCCATCCCCTGATCGATCAGTTCCAGATCTTTGAAGATGTTCCCGGAGATGCGAGCCAAGCTCGCTACGTTTTGACGCAAGGTGTCGGAGCCCGGAAACTCGAGCAGCCACTGCCTTACCTTCGCCCGATACGGAGCAAGCAGCTCAGGGGCATCGCTCGCCCGGCCGTGATGGCGCAGCCCACGCGCAAGATTGGCCACGACCAAGGTGATCTGTTCGTGATGATGAACACGGCCGGGTGAGCGCTTAATGAGCTCATCGAACATCGCGAGGGCGCGCATCAGGCATGCTTCAGCTTCTCCGGGCTCCTCCTGCTGGTTCAGGATGTTCCCGAGGTTTCCCAAGGCGAGCGCTAAATCTCCCACGGCTAGTTCTGACTCATAAAAACTCGGAACACTCGCCCGAAGCTCTTCAAGTTCTTCGATCGAGCGTCGAAAGGCCTTGCCAGCTTCCGGTAACTGGCCACGGGCGAAGTACAGATTGCCCATCGCGGTCCAAGCCACGGCCAACTGCCGATTGCGCGCGAACGAAAAGCGCTCCGAGGTCAGCAGGTCATCGAAGACCTTGATCGCTTTCTCTAGTTCGGATTCAGCCTCATCCAAGCGCACGACTTCAAGCAATGCCAATCCGATGTCCACTCGCGCATAGGCCAACGATTCTTTGAACATTGTGATAGAGGGGCGATCCTCGACCAATCGCTCATACTCCTCGAGCGCGCCGTGAAACAGAGTCAATGCCTCATCGACACGGCCCGTGCGCAAGATTGTGCCCGCAAGAGCGCCATTGGCCTGCGCAGCCATCCAATCAGAGAGGTAGTCACGGCCTTTGATGCCAGCAAAGTGATTCTGCGCGATCAACAACTGCTCCTGGGCTTCCTCGAAGCGGCCAAGGTTCATCAACCCACGCCCCATGCCAGACCGTGCTTGCGCCTGGCGCAAGCTCATCTCGGGCGAGGCCTGTCCGCTCATACTCGGTTCGTAAATGCAGTTATCGACTAGTTCAATAGCGTACTCGAAGCGCGCCACGGCTTCTTTGGAACGGTGGGTCTGCAACAAGATGCGCCCGGATGCGGCGAGCGTCATTGCGAATGGAGCGACCAGCCTGCGGTTCAATCGGTCCACCTGCGACAGCTCATCAAACAATTGCAGGCCCTTATCGATGAACTCTTCGGCCTCCGCAAAGCGTGCTTGATTAAAAAGGACTCGGCCAATGTTGACGCGCACGAGGGCTAGCTCCCCTCGATCTTCGGATGCTGTACCGATCAACTCCATGAGCATGCTTTCGGCAATGAGCAAATTTTTCTCAGCCTCATCGTGGTCCTCGAAGCCAAGCTCCAGCCAACCCAAGCGGCTCCAGGCACGTGCCGCCTCTCTCTTCAACTTGGGGTCGTCGGCCTTCATCGACATGAAGCGACGATAGAACTCGACCGTCTCCTCGAGCATCTCGTGCCGTACCATCTCGATCCGCGGCAGGTCTGCTAATTCCTCAGCCCCAAGTCGAAGCTGCATG
Source organism: Planctomycetota bacterium (assembly GCA_047611405.1). Taxonomy (GTDB): domain Bacteria; phylum Planctomycetota; class UBA1135; order UBA1135; genus JBLFWN01. Next base: position 29,141 of record JBLFWN010000011.1, read on the forward strand.
CGTTTGACAGCATCCAGCGCCATCGTGAAGTTCTCATGCGCCAACGCAGTCTGGTCGCGCGCGTCTTGCAGCGCTCCCTGCTCTCGTTTGGATGCGTCCTTCACGCGCAGCGCCGAAAAGATCGAGAGGCCAGCGAAGAGTAGGAGCGCCACCAAGGACGTCGAAGCGCCTACGCGATGCCGACGAAGGAACAAACCGGCGCGATGAGAGAGCGGCGCGCGACGCGCTAAGACGGGCTTGCCAGCAAGGTAGCGCTCGAGGTCCTCAGCCAACTCTTCTGCACTCTGATAGCGACGCTCCGGTGCATGCTCCGTCGCATGCATCACGATCGTTTCCAGATCGATAGGGATGCGAGTATCGACGCGTCGTGGACGTTCCGGTGAAGTCTCCGCAATAGTGCGCAACAAGGACGCACGGTTCGGGGCGTCGTAGGGCGCATGCAAGGTCGCCAACTCGTACAGAGTGACGCCCAAGCCCCAGATATCCGTGCGAGTGTCCGACCAACCGCGCAGACTCTCAGGCGCGAGATAGTTCGGTGTACCAAGCACATCGCCCGAGTGCGTCAGTTCCTTGGAACCTTCGTACTTGGCCAAGCCAAAGTCGGCGATCCAGATCTGTCCGCTGCGATCCAGAAGCAGATTCGACGGCTTCAAGTCTCTATGTAGGACGCCTTCGGCATGCGCATGAGCAAGGGCGTGCGCAGCGCGAGCGATCAAGTGCGCAGCATTGCGATACCAGTGATCGCCGTGGCGCGAGCGAGCCGTGCTGCTGCGAGTAGATGTGCGTGAGTCATTTAAGGCGGCCGCGTTGATCACGCTCGAATCATCGGACCGTAGCTGCCTCTCCACCGAGGACCCGATACGCGAACGGAGCTGCTCGGCCATTTGACCCGCGACATCCGGAGAGGGGGCTAGGACGGATTCAGAATCCGATGCTTCCCGCGCCGCTGGGTTCCAGCGCTTGTCCGCCTCCGAGCCTCGTTTCGCATGGGAAGGCTTGCCGCGCTTCCCTGTGCCTTGCTCCCCGCTTCCTTTGCTTGAATCGTCCTTCCCAACACTTTCACGCTGCGAACGAATGATCTCGTCGAGCCCGACGCCGTCGATCAACTGCATCGCGTAGTACGGCACCCCATCGATCTCACCGACATCGAAGACAGGCACGATTCCCGGATGGCGCAAGCGAGCTGCCGCTAATGCTTCGCGTCGGAAGCGCTCGAGATGTTGCGGATCCAGTCGAGCTGAGCGCGAGAGGATTTTCAGCGCGACGTTGCGTTCGAGCGAACGCTGACGCGCGCGATAGACGACCCCCATTCCGCCGCGACCCAGGACACCTTGAACTTGATAATCCCCCAGTTCCTTGAGGCCATCCTGATCGTAGTCGGTGACCGACATGTGCTCGCCGGCGGACTCCAACATGCCGAGCACGGGGAACGTCTCGAGTATCTCCTCCGCGAGCTCAGGGTGCTGGCGAGCGAGATCCTCGATCGAAGGATTCTCGCCCAAGCGCCGGGCTGCCAAGAACTGTTCGGCGATGGAGTCGTAGCTATCGGCGGGCATTGGACTTCCGATCGTAGACTCGTGCGCCGATCCGGTGCACACGAATATTGATTCGAAGGCATGCGAATCTCTCGATTCGTGGATCCGCGAACTGCGAGGTACATGTCACGCTCGTCCTGCTAGGGTCTTTGCCGCAATGGAATCCACAGAGCGAATCGACGAGTTACGAGCACGGCTGAGTCAAATCGATGGCGACGCACGCGCATTGGAAGAGAGTCCCAGTGATCGGCAAGCCTTGACGGAGCGCGTGCTGCGCTTCACCGAAGGCATGTTGAACGAGCTCGAGGAGAGGCCCGTCTGGGACGAGAGCGCCGGTGCGCGGGCCGAGCTGCTGCAGCTCGGTATTCCTGAAGAGCCCGCAGACTTAGACGGGGTCATGGATCTCGTACAGCGCGAGATCGACGGCCCCGGCTTGCAGCCTGCTTCGGGCGGGCACTTGGGCTACATCGCAGGCGGCGGCATCTATGCCGGTGCTCTGGGCGATTTGATTGCCGCTGTCACAAATCGCTACGCCGGCGTGCATTACGCAGGCCCAGGCGCGGTTCACTTGGAGAACATGCTGCTGCGCTGGTTGTGCGGAGTTGTCGGCTATCCGGCGCAGGCTTTGGGAACGCTTACATCAGGCGGTTCGATCGCGACGCTCGTCGCTGTCGTCGCTGCCCGCGACGCGAAGCGTATTCGCGCGCGCGAGATAGAGAACTCGGTCATCTATGCGACCGCGCAAGCGCACCATTGCGTCGAAAAGGCCATCGCGATCGCCGGCTTGGCCGAAGCCCATCTGCGACATATCCCGATGGACGCGCACTATCGAATGGATGCGCGCGCCCTCGAGGCGATGATCGAGATCGATCGCGCCAAAGGGCTGCGTCCCTTCCTGCTGGTCGGAACGGCGGGCACGACCGACACCGGCGCAATCGATCCGATCGCGTCGCTCGCGGATATTGCCGAGCGAGAAGAGCTTTGGCTACACATTGATGCAGCCTACGGCGGCGTTTTCCTGCTGGTGGATTCGATGCGCGAGCGCTTTCGCGGAATCGAACGTGCCGACTCGGTTGTCATCGACCCACACAAGGGACTCTTCTTGCCGTATGGCACTGGCGCTGTCTTGCTGCGCGACCCAGCCCACTTGCAGACCAGCCACGGAATGCGCGGCGCGTACCTGCAAGATGCGACCGACGCGATCGACGAACCATCTCCCGCGGATCTTTCCCCAGAGTTGACACGCCACTTCCGCGGCCTGCGACTTTGGTTACCACTGCAAGTCCACGGGCTCGCACGCTATCGAGCGGCACTTGAGGAGAAGTTGATCCTGTGTCACTTATTCTATGAGCGCGTCCAGCAGCTCGGATTCCAGGTCGGGCCTAAGCCAGATTTGAGCGTCGCAATGTTTCGTTGGGCGCCGCGCGACGGCAGCGATGGCAATGCGTTCACTCAGCGCCTGCTGAAAGCGATCCTTGACGACGGGCGTGTGTTCTTGTCCTCTACCAGCATCGATGGCGTGTTTTGGATTCGCGTCGCAGTGCTTTGCTTCCGGACGCATGTCGATCGCATCGATGCGATCCTGGAGGTCTTGGAGCGCGAGACGGCTACGGATCGGGCCTCTGCTGGCGAGTAATCCATTCCAGCTCGCACCGACGGCGGCGGTATTCAGCCCGGCAACAGCCGGGCAAGAGAGACCCTGATCTTCGCGCCAGGAGTGCCTACTCAAAATGCAGTCCTTGCTCCCTCGCTTGTCGCATGGCAGCTTGGTTGATCACCCTTGTCTGTCCAAACATCAACAACGAGTGGGCGGCTGAGACGAATTCTCAGACGCACTCTGTACGGCACTGTCGGGCTTATCGCGCTGCTGTTACTCGCCGAGAGCGGCCTTCGTCTATGGCTACGTCAATCCGGGGGCGCCTATGATGGCGATGCGCTGATACAGCAGTTGGAGCTGCAACTGGAGCAGCAGAGTTCTCCCTCGCTACTCGAGTCCACTTTGGGTGCTGCGACGGATAAGACACGAATGCTGCATCCGTTCTTCGGCTCAGAGCAGGGCGACGACAGTGCCAAACTTCTCGAGTACTTCGCCAGCAAGCATCCAGCGACGGACTACAAGGTCGTCGTCGTCGGGGGGGCTCCTGCCGCGGCATGGTGTAAAGACCAGGGAGCGGCCTTCGCACAAGAGCTGGAAGCGGACCCCCGGCTAGAGGGAAGCAAGGTGCGGATGCTCTCGTATGCGCACGCCGGCTACAAACAACCGCAGCAGCTGAACCGCGTCGCTTTTTTATTAAGCCTCGGGTACACGCCGGACGCGGTGATCAACATCGACGGCTTCAACGAAGTCACCATCGGACTCGCAAATGGACTGACGGGCACTCACCCGACGTACCCATCCCCCTCGATCTGGGCCACGCCGCTGTGGTCACGTGCCGTGATCGATCCCGTAGTGCTCGGATCGGTGGCTGAACTCACGGAGCTGCGCGATGAGTGTGAAGCGCTTCTGCAAGAGGCGCGCAAGAGCCAGTTTCACAATTCCTGCCTGCTGGGTTTGATCGCTAAGCACCGGCTCAAGAACCGATTCGAGCGGCGCGCTGCCATCGTCGCCCAGATGGAGCAAAGGGCTTCGGAGAAGGATAGTGAGCCTACTCCGAACCGAGAACAAGTCGGCTCTGAGTTTGATTCGGGGGAGGCAGCAATCATCAAGACCTCCATCACCGCATGGTTCGAAGCCTCGCGCTCCCTGCGTGCTCTGTGCAAGGTGCGCGGTGTTTTCTACATGCATTGCCTGCAACCCGCGCTGTACGATGCAGGCGCCAAGCCGTTGTCCGCACAAGAGCTGCAGCTGCCCACGAGCGAACACGAACGGCGCGCCGTCGAGCTTGGGTACCCGCTGCTCCGTGAACGAAGCTTGGAACTCGAGGGATGGGGCATCCAGTTCTTGGATCTGACGCGATGCTTCGAAGGCCTCGAGCAAACGTTGTATCTTGATGCCTGCAACGTCAAGCCGGCGGGCAGCGCGTTATGGACGCGCAGGATCGCGCCCTTCCTCCTGGAACGCGCCCTCCTGTAGCCGCTCTGCGGACGATCCTCCGCGCGTAATCCTCAGCCGGTCGAGTTCTTGGAATCTCGACCCTACGTAGCCCGTTCCAAGAGACTCCGGTTTGCGATAGTCCCTCTGGAACTTGCAGTGATGACTTACCGCTTGGTACGCGTGCGTCGCAGTCGCCCTGTGTCAGCAGTACGGTCGTGATCTCTCGATCACCCTCGTAGTAAGGTCCACGGACGAGGCGCAGGTGATCAAACTTGGCACCGACCGATTCCTTCAACGGGCCCGTGCTCAACTCGCCGCTCCACTCCTGGACAGTGCCTTCCAAGTTCAGCTCGCGCAGGACCTCGACCTCAGCCCCACCTTCCAGAGTTCCGGTCAAGCTCAAGTCGTAGCCTCCGGCGCGTGCGCATAGCGCGCCGCGTACTCGAGCGCCTCTCACTGCTGGCCAGTCGCTGCACGACGCGCGCCAACCAGGGACGCAAGGATTCGCGCTCCTTCGGCCGCCGCTCTAGCGCCATGGCGGTGTACCAAGTATTCCGATGACGATCGGCGATTACTCTGTGATGACCGTGTTGAACACAGGTCACCCAGGCATCTTGGCCTTGCCGCGCGCTGCGATGGGCCAGGTGCGTACAAGCATGAACCTCGCAACGCTCGGCATGCACAAACGGTGGGCGGCAGATTCCGAGTTCTGGGAGCACCGCTCATCGAACCCGTCGAGTTCGCCGGGCAGAGTACCAGCGATGTTGAAGCGCACTTCTATGAGCACTTCGAGTTCGGAATGATGGGTTATGGGGTATTGAACTCATACAAGTTGCGCTTCGATCTGAGTCGCCACTTAGTCGCATTCGAGGCGTATGAGTCTCGAGACTAGTTTCCTGTCAAGCGCTTCTGCCATGCACTCGATACAGCAGTGCCAGCTCAAGCGAGACCAGCCCAGGGCGGGAGATGATCCCTGCTTTATCTATTGCCCCGCGAATACGAATGGAACAGATGGATTTCAAGCAGACTACGGACGTCGAAGACGCCCTTCAGAGATTGCTCGACGAGACGGAACGTCAACGAGCTGCGATCTCGAACCTGTTGAGTCAGGTTGCCGACGAGCGACGAGGAAGCGCCCGCGGCCCCTTCGACTTGACCTTGCACTTGGTAAGCCAGGCCGACATCGTCCGAGGACGCGGCCTGGACACCAGTGACTCTGGAGTCGGTGTCGAGATCGAGTCCGGACTGCCCTTCTTGCTGCGCATGCGAGTCGATGGCAAGACCGAGCTTCGCAAGGTTGAGCTGGTCTGGGCGAAAACGACGGACACGGGTTCGCAACGCCTCGGCTTCAAGTTCCGCGACGAGAAGTGCGACAAGCTCGACGAGATGCTCGACTTCGAGGATCTCACCGACAAGGACTGACCCTAACTCGCTCAAACGACGCTCATGCCGGCGCGATCTTGCGGATAGAGCCGCTTGCAGCAGGACTACGCTGTCGGAATCGAAGTCCACACTTCGATTGCTTGACCTGATCCGCGAGCTCTGTTCGAGCGCTGGACTCAGGGAACCAGAGCGTTGTCGAAGTCAGGAACCAAGAAGAAGCGCCCAACAGAGGCCTCGATCTCGTTCTTGTCGTCGTCGTGAAAGGTGTAGGTGCCTTCCATCGTGCCCCATTCGGTGCGCAGCGGGCAGTAGCAGGTGTACTCGAAGTCCTGACCCGGGCTCAGCAGGGGTTGCTTGCCTACCACGCCCTCGCCGATGATCTCTTCCTGCTGATTGTTCGCGTCGACGATGACCCAGCGACGCGAGAACAGTTGCACGCGCTTCTCGCCCTCGTTCGTGATGCGAATGCGGTACACGAACAGGAATTGGCGGCGTTCGGAGTCGGACTCGTTCGGGAGAAACTGAGCGCGCGCTTCGACACGAATACCGTCGGTGACAGCGGTGGAATTGGGATTTTTGTTCAACGGAGGATCCTGTGAGCAGTCTGGCTCCCTGCGATTGGAGCGGCAACAGCATAGCGTCCCGCGAGCTTCAGCGCTCTGGTCGGGTACACTCCTCCGCAATGAAGGCTTGCCCATGCAGCTCTGGCGGTTCCAGGCGCGCCCGACGCCGAATCGGAGCGCCCTGGGCCCTGATCGCGGCCGGAGCCCTCGGACTGGCCGGATGCAACCTGTTCAGCTCACGTTATCTGCCGGCGAGCCCCCCAGGCCAAGAAGCCAGGCTGGACGCATTCCTGGCCGATCGCTTCCAGACTTGGCTCGATCTGAATCCAGTCGAGGCGACGCTCAACGGGTTGCGACGCGACCTGGATCGGTGGGGCGAGTCCAGCCCCGAGGCGCACGAGCGAAAACGAGCGCTCGGATTGGCGGATGCCCAGCGCCTATTGGACGACTTTCCAGCGCGCGACTTCAGCGGACCGGCGCTGCGCAGGCGCGAGCACTATTCGCGCATGTTGGGCGCCTATCAACTCGGCCAGGATGCACGCCGGGTGTTGGCCGGGCTCGCATTGGGCGAACAATGCGCGACCGAAATCGGTGGCACGTTGATGCGCTTCCAAGTCACGGCGACACCAGCTGGCATGGATGCTTGCCTGCGTCGCCTAGATCGCGCGACCCAGCGGATCGACGGTCTGCGCATGCAATTACTACTGACGGAGAAAAGCGGTGAGACCCTCTCGACGACGGCCATCACACGCGCGCTCGCGATCGGTCGTTGGCTCTTAGGTGGCGCCCCTTTTCAAGGCGAAGCGTCGAGTCCGCTGCTCTCGAACATCGAAGAGCGCATCGCGCAATTGGATGTAGAAGAGACGCGGGCACGGGCCTGGGCTGAACGAGCTGCCGACACTCTCGAGGAATCCCTGGGCCCCGCCTTGGGCCGCTTACTCGCCACCTTGGAGAAGCTCCAAACAGACAGCCATGACGAAGGACTGTGGCGCAGAAGCGGAGGTGCCGAGGCGTACTCACACTTGGTCACGGTCGGCACAGGCAAGCCGCGAATCCTGGAGGCCGCGCACGAAGAAGCGTTGATCGCGACAGGCATCTTGCGCCGTGAACTGGCCAAGTTAGGGCGAGAGTTGGAGCTCAGTCCGCCGGAGGCAGGCGAAGACGAGGTCATCGACGCCATCCGCAGCGAGCGTTGGATTCAGGCGGGCGAACCGGCTAACGGGAATGCGGACTCTGCGGACTCGGAGCAAGCGGGCGAAGCAGGATTGGCACTCGAACGAACACTCGATCGACTGCGCCGCCTACATGCCGACCTGCCGTCAGAAGCAGAGCTGCGAATCGATGCGGTCTCCACTGCATGCGAGTTTCGCGTTGGCAATTTGTTGCAAGCGCCCGGCACTTCGCTCATCAGCCTGATTCGTGCGCCACTCGACGGTGCGCTTGCTGCACTGATCGAAGTCGATACCACGCATGCTGCCGAGCTGCCTGCTTGGCGTTTACGAGGCCTCGTTTGTTCCAGCTCCGTCCCGGGCCGCCTGTGGTTCGAACACCATGCCCGCAGCAGATCCGAGCTGCCTCAATACCGCCGCGTCGCTGCGCCCGCTGCGCTAGCAAACGGTTGGTCCTATTATGCGTTGGACCTGTTGGCGGAAACGACAGGGCCCGAGGCGCGTGAGCGACGATTGACCGCGAGTGCGGGAGAGTTGTGGGGCGCGGCTCTTGCAGCGGCCGACTCGGGCATTCACTTGGCACGCTGGTCGCGTGAGCGAGCGCTCGGCTACCTGCGCGAGAGCTGCCCTCTGACGGAACGCGAGCTTCAGCGCGGTCTCGACTCGATTCTGCTGCAACCGGGCCGTGCAGTCGTTGCACGCGCCGGCCTGATGACGATTCGAAACCTTCGCAGAGAAGCGCGCGCCGCGCTGGGGCCGATGCTGTCCTTGACGAACTTCCACGCTGCAGTCGTCGCTGAAGGCGACTTGCCGCTCGACCTCCTGACTGAATCGGTGCGCGAGTGGGTCCTGGTCGAGAGACAGTGAAAGCGGCTGTCACGCTGCTGCTGTTGTGCAGTGGGCTGATCTGCTGGACATGGGGTACGTGGCCCGATCCGTTGATCGACTTTGGGCGCGAGCTGTACGCGGCCTGGCGCATCTCCGATGGTGATCGCCTGCACCGCGATTTGGCTTGGTTCAATGGACCATTGTCGGCCTGGTGGAACGGGCTCTTGTTTTGGGTGTTTGGATCTGGGCTGCGCGTGCTGGTCGTCAGCAATCTGATGATCCTCGCACTCGTGTGTGCGCTGCTTTGGCGGCTGCTTCGCCAGTGGAGCGATGGCTTCACGGCGACCGCTGGCTGCGCGATCTTCGTGAGCCTGTTCGCATTCCATCAGTACGCGGGGATTGGCAACTACAACTTCATCACGCCTTATTCGCATGAGTTGACGCATGGTTTTGCGTTGGCGCTTGGCTTGCTCGCTGCCTTGTCATCCTTCGACAAGCGCAGCAGCTTGCCGAAGGCGGCGGGCATTGGCGGGCTGCTTGCGTTGATTGCATTGACCAAGGTGGAAGTGGCAGTCGCAGCAGCCTGCGCGACGGTTTTCTCGTTAGCGCTTGGCTGGCTTTGCCGTGATGCAGAGAGCCGCTCGCAAGGGCGCGGTTGGTTGGGCGTCGGCGCAGCTATGGGAGCTGCTGCACTAATCGTGTTGGGTGGCGCGAGCTTCTATCTCTCGACGGCTCTTGGGTGGAGGGGCGCGCTGGACGCGATCGCCGTCCCGTACCGAAGCGCGTTCAACGAAGATCTGCGCCGGCTGCTCTTCTATGAGGTTCTGTCCGGGATGGATGACCCCGGCGCGAACGCACTGGCGATGCTGCGCAATGCGGGCTGGATGCTCGCGCTGCTTTGTGTGCCGTGGGTTGCTGCGCGTTGTCTTCCCGCGCGGGTTCTCGCGCAAGCTTGGCTGCGCGTGGTAATTGCGGTGCTGCTTGGACTGGGCCTGTGGGCCGCGCTCAGGGAGCCGGCCTTGGACTGGGTCGCGATTGCGCGTGGCCTGCCGGTCATTGCTCTGTTCGCTTGGCTGGGTTCGACGCACAGAGCGTGGCGTGCGACCGAATCCAGTGAACGCTCGGCGGCCTTGTCTCGTGCCAGTTTTGCACTGTTCGCAACGCTGCTGCTGCTGAAGACGCTGCTCAATGCGCGGCTCGTGCACTACGGTTTTGTGCTGGCCGTTCCGGCGAGCCTGCTGTTAATCGCGACGGCTTGTCACTCGCTGCCAGAGCGCCTGCGTAGGACTCGTGGCGGGGATGCTGCACGGATGGCGCGCGTGCTCGCCCTGGGCTTATTCCTGGCGGTCGTCGCCTTGCACTGGGAGAAGGCCAGCGGTTGGTACGAATGGAAAAAGTACGAGCTCGGGGTCGGAGCGGATCGCTTCGCCGTGGCGACGCGCGGCCACTATGCGGCGCAGATGTTGGAAGAAATCGAGCGTCGACTCGAACCAGATGAAGCCTTCCTGGTCCTGCCGGAGGGCGTGATGTTGAACTACCTCGCGCGCAGGCCGGCTCCCAGCGAATACCTGAACTACATGCCGCCCGAGGTGCTGTTGTTCGGTGAAGAGTCGATGCTGGAGGCACTGCAGAAGAACCCGCCGCGCTTCATCGTGTTAGCGCATAAAGACACCAGCGAGTACGGCTTCCCGATCTTTGGCCACGACTATGCGCTCAGCATCGGCCAGTGGCTGCTAGCGAACTATCGCCCCGTACATAAAGTCGGGAAGATGCCCCTCTCCGGTCAAGGCTTCGGCATCGCGCTCCTCGAACGGCAGGACTGATGAGGAGCGAGTCCTACCGACTAGTTAGCTGCATCAGACCGAAGTAGTCACGCCAAACACTTTGCTAGAGCGCGTCGTGTCCGAAAACTCGGCCGCCAGCCAAATCGGGCCTGAGCAGTGACTTGCATCCATTCGAGCAACGGCGCTTCGGGCGTGGTCGCTGAGCGAGGCGCACACCTCCCCCACCAGAGAGTTGCTCCCACCTGCCACTGTTCAGTCACACTCGCGCTGACTGCCCGGTCACGCAGCGCGCCTATAGCACTTCAGCAGGCCGCCGAGCCTCTCCACGCATTCGACATTCCCAGCTCCATCTGATGTGCCACTTTCAATGCGTAGGTTGCCGAGCCCTTGGTGAGCACGCTCAAAGTGATAGTGCTCAAGATGAGAAGTAACCGCCTCGCGAAAGTGCCGCTCGCCGAAGAAAACCACCCGGTTAGTGCATTCAGATTTGATGGAGAATACGAAACGCTCAGCGTAGGCATTGCAATTAGGAACCATCACGGGCGTCAAGAGCACCTCGACTCCGGCTGCCTCCAGGGCGTGCTTGAACTGCTTTGTGAACTTCGTATCCCGATCACAGATTAGGAAACGGTGACCACCTAGGAATCCGTCCATGCAGTCAATCAGGTTGCGTGCGACTTGGGCCATGAACGCTTCGTTCGGAATTCTGGTGAGTCCAGCCAGATCAACACGCCTGCTCTTGATATCGATTACGAACAGCACGAAGATCGTCTTCAGCCCAATCGGGGTCCACACCTCCACGGAGAAGAAGTCCGTTGCCGGAATCTGGCCCCAGTGCTCCTCCAAGAACATCCGCCAGGATTACGGCCGATCAGGCGCGGGCTTGATTCCGTTCTGCGTCAAGACGTTGGCAACGGTCGTCCTTTCAACCTTGTGCCCAAGCCCCTTCAGCTCGCCCTGAATTCTGCTGTAGCCCCACGAGGAGTTCTCGGTGGCCATGCGGATGATGAGATCCTTGATCTCCTCATGAGTCCTGGGCGTCCGACACGCGTCGTCTGGTGCGTCTACTTGAGTGCGATCAGTTTCCGATACCACTTCATGAGGGTGTCGGGTGTCACTATTGTGGCGATACTATCGAGGGCCTTCCGGCCAAGGCATTTGCTTTGGCAGCCAGTCGGCGGCGCTGATTGTCGTTCAGTCGCGGGGCCTTCCCACCGAGCTGTTCCTTCAACACGCCGTTCTCCTCGACCAGGTACTCGATAACGTGCTGCTGATTGCGGCTGACCCAGCCTGAAACCGTTAGAAGCAGGGCTTCGAGTGGATGAAGCTCGGCTCGCATGGTCTCATTGTAGTGCTCCACAAATAGTTGCCGTTGCTGGGTTAGGCCACGACCGAATATGTGGAGAGGACTGTTGACTTCATCTGAAGAGGTTTTCGGGACTCACAGGGGGTCACACACTGCTACCTTCGTCGATGTAGCCAAGCTCGAGCAACAAACTGCCAGCCACCTCGTCGAAGATCTTACGGTGCTCCGCTCCGTAGTACCGAGTCCAGTCCTCTTGCCTGTCGGAGCGAAGATGAGCAGGAGAATCCTGTTTCATTCGCCGGAAGCTGAAGGTCTCGGCCACGTCCTTCGTATCGCAGTTAAAGCCGAGCGTTTTAGCAAGGTGCTCGCAAGTCTCACTCATGTCACTCACAAGATCCTCGAATCGGACGAGGATCAAGCCTTCCGGACGACTCATGTAGTCGCGAACGTGATCATGCCACAGCTGCACGTATTTGCGAAACACGCCCAGCTGCTTGTACATCTCGATTGGATCATCGATTTTGTAGCGCTTGTGGCGAGCGCGAACGTTCGGGCGTGTGACGTGGTGCATCAATGAATTCACGACTGCACGGCCGTCCCGGATCATGTAGATTAGTGCGCGCTCCTTGCCTATCTCGCTCAGCACGGAAGGGCGCTCGTGGGTCCAGATCAAGCTCGATGATTCGAGCAGGTACCGAACCACGATTGGAACCTTACGAATTGAGTGCTGTACGTACAGGTACCAATCGTCATTCTCCATGTGCAAATGATCGACTTCACTCTGGCCTTCGAACAGCATCTCATCGCCATCGATCAAGACATCGAGGAGGTCAGTGATGCCTACGGCTCCGACATAGCTCGAAAAACAGCCATTCAGCCGCTGCATGTGACGAAGAATGCTCCAAAGAAGGTAGGTCCCTGATTCCGGGAAGGTGTTTAGGATGACTCGACTTCCTGAGATCGGATCTAGATCCAGAGCGTGGCAAAGACCTTGAGGTTGCTGGGGGATAGACATGTATTCTTTTATTCTGACCCAGCGCGGCCTCGAGAACCTTTGGGTGTGTGTGATGGGTCTTGGTCTCCCGACCCTTAAGCTCCTTCGTCGTCTAACATCATTGCGACATCTAATCTTCGAGGCGTAATCAGGAGGGGGTCTACAGGAACTTGTTTGGAGCATTATCGGATAGGAGGACCGAACACTACATGGGTGGCCCTACCCTATTCATGAACGATCCTGCTCCTGACAGGGCGTTGTTGTACAACTCTAAGTGGTCTGACAATTCCCCGAGCACAGGGGAAATCAGCGAACCACGGCCTTCGACTTCAGCCGCCCAAGCGCGAACGTCTTATTCAGCACTTTGCACCCAATCGCGACCACAGCTTCTTGCGCCATCCGATTGCGCGCATGAAGCCTGTCGCCGAGCATCGACTGCCGGGTGGCCCTGGGTCGTTACCTCCCCAGGGCTCCCACAGATCCGGACGTGCGCGATTAACGCATCCGGCTCCTCAGACTCATGGGTTCGCTACGTGGGGCTGAACGCTAGAGTGGATGGCTCGAGCTGGAGGAAGGTCGTACCGCTTGAAAGACGATCCCACCAACTCCAGTTCTTTGCAGATGCAGCGCGAGAGCGCCGACGCAGCCATTTCCTCCAGACGTTCCTCATTCCCATACGGAACTTCTGGAGCGCCACCGAGTTGCCGGTGATGCCGTAGTAGGCGCAATGCCCAAGAAGCTTCCGACTAAGGATTTGGTGCTGTACGCGCACGGGAAGATGCCGATTTCGTCGACACCAATCCGCCACGTCACACAGGGCTCGACTCAGGCGTGATGCCATTGTCTTCCGAAATATCGCCCAGTGACCCTTCCGCGTCCTCGACCAAAAGTGTGTGAACCCGAGGAAGTCCCAGCTCTCCGTTTCGTTTGGGCCGCCCCATGGCGGACGCTTGAATGGCACGAGCTTCGTCTTCTCCGGGTGCAGTTCGAGGCCGAACTTAGCGAAGCGTGGAAAGATGCCCGCGTAAAACCGCTCCGCGTCTGCCTTGCGATCGCAGAGGATCACAAAGTCATCGGCGTATCGGATCAGATGCGCGCGTCCGCCGATCTTCGGCTTAGCATGTGTCTCGAACCACGCGTCAAGCACCGTATGGAGGACGATATTGGCCAGCACCGGCGAAATCACTCCGCCTTGCGGGGTGCCCTTCGTCGGCCTGGTTCGCTGTCCGTCTTCCATGATGCCTGCGTTCAGCCACTTCCCGATCGTGCGGATCAGCACTCCGTCACGTATCCGTAGGTCCAGGATCTTCCGTATCCACTTGTGCTCAAAGGCACCGAAGCAGTCTTTGATGTCTGCCTCGACTACCCATCCACCTCTCGTGCTCATCAGCGTCGATCGAGTATCGGAGATTGCATTGTGCGCCGATCGTCCTGGGCGAAACCCGTATGAGTAAGACAAGAAGTCCTGCTCATAAACGGCTTCCAATATCATGACGACCGCGCGTTGAAGCACCTTGTCCTCGAACGTCGGGATTCCCAATGGACGCGTCTTCCCTTTCCCTTTCGGGATGTGAACTCGGCGCACGTCAGGGGCTCGGTAGCGTCCTGATTTGAAGCGGTCGAGAAGGTCTTGGAGCTTGTTGTCCAGGTCGATCTCGTACTCCTTACCGGTAACGCCGTCGACTCCCGGTGCCCCATCCTTTCGCGTTTGGCGAAACGCCTCGTGCAGAAAGTCCAAGTCGATGTAGTGAGCAAGATTAGTGAAGGCTCTCGATGGATGCTCCTTCGCCATTTCCGCTATCCGTTGCAGTTTCATTGAGACACTCATTCAAGCTCCGGTCTTGGTGTCGTTTCTCACAAAGGGTCCAAGTGTCCAGCTCGCCCTTCCCTCGGCTGGGTCCCCGCGGTTCCGGGTTCCCCAACTTCAGCGGTACTATGGCTCGCTCCGACTCCTCGGCATCCATCCCGCCGCACTTCGTATTCCTTCGTTTGGCGGTACCACGCTGCGTTGCTTGGCAATGCAGACGAGGAGCAACGCGCCCTTGTCTGCGCGGAGTTCTGACGGTCCGCGAGCCGTTCCTTTCCGTGGAGATGTCGAGGTCTCCCAGGTTCCTGGGGAGTCCTCGTGTGCATGCCCTGCTCAAGAGACCCCGGCGACGCTCGCCACACCAAGACAAGTAAGGTGCGCGGAGATAGCCTTCCGGAGACACAACGCCGTCGGCCCTCGCGGGTCATCTAGTTCTCGGGGCTCAGTGACACGGCCTACACACTCGCTGTCTACGCTTCGCAGCACGGGTCGCCCCGGTGCCACGCAAGACTCGCTTCCGGCTGGCTGCCTAGCCTTATCCGGACGGGTTATGTCCCCGCGGGACTCCAGTAGAAGTTTCAGATTCTCATCATTCCCTTCCTCCAAGCTTCGCCTGGCGCAATGTATCGAAAGAAGGTGTTCTCGACCGTCCCTTGGCAGTGGTAACCCGACACCTTCTTCCACTTGCGTCGCCCAAGCCGCTTCACCCTCTTGATCGTCCGATCCCTTGCCGCTGACCTTGGCCCTCGACGCGTAACCGTTGCTGGTCGTGATGGCGGAACGACGACCTTTGCACCGCGCGCGTCGGATGCATCGTAGATCGCCACACTGTCGTACGCAGCATCGCCGGTGACACTCGTCAGCTTGCCGCTGGTCTTCTTAATGATCTTCAGCCCGGTCTTCGCATCGTCAACCGAGCTATCGGTCAGCATCTGGGCGTGGATCTGACCGCGATGATCAACGCTGATGTGCCATTTGCGTCAACCCCGCATTCCCCGATTGCCATGCTTTGCGGCAGCTCATTCACGCCCCCCCACTATGGACAGCCCGCTACTATCGATGATCGGGTGAACGCCCCTCTTCGAGGTGACGGGCTCTAGGTTCACCTTCAACTCCTTGCTTCGGCGAGAGATGGTTGTGTGGTCCGGTGCTTCGAGCACTCAGGTCCATCATGCCTAGCAGCGAAAGCAAGAAGCCCTCGGCTTGGCGTAGCGGCGACCGGAACACGAGGCGAAGCGTCAGGGCTGTCTCGATCGCAAGGTCCGAGTACCTGCGCGGAGCGCCACGTCTGGCCGAGGGCTTGGCCTTCCATACCTTGATTGCCCTGGCCGTGACCCACAGGGTGATATCGCCACGCTGGACGAGGGCACGGTCCTAGGCGGCCCAGTTGGTAACGCGGTAGCGAGCCTTGAAGATCGGGTGCACACGGGAGTTCATCGACCCAGGATGGCAGAGGACGCACGCAGCGTGCTCAGATCGCCCTTGGTCGGATCTGAGACCAGACTTGGCCGGTGAATTGCACACCAACGCCCCTTCTTGCTTCGATCGATCCAAACGCAGACTACTTGGCGCTGGCAGCAGCCACTTCGCGCGCGAGGGTCTTCTTCTTGATCGGACCCGCGGTGACGATGCAGCAGTTGCCCGGGTGCAGATGCTCGCTGGCCACGCGCTGGATGTCTTTGGCGGTAACTGCGGCGTACAACTCGGGCATGCGTGTCAGGTTGTCCTCGGGCAAGCCATAGATCTCGGCCGAGACTAGGTAGCCCGCGCGGCGTGCTACGCGCTCGAATCCGAGTGCGTAGGAACCAAGCAAATACGAACGCGCGGTTTCGAGCTCGCGCGCCGTGACAGGCTCATCTTGGATGCGGCGCATCTCTTCGAAGAAGCCGCTCAGTGCGGTCGGCAGGTGCTGCGGTGCGGTCCCGATGTAGGCCGTGAACATGCCGGGCAACAAGCCGGAGGATCCGTGGATGTCCGCGTGCACGGAATATGCGAGTCCCAATTCGTCGCGCAGCTTTCCAGCAATGCGGTTCGTAAAGCCAGGCCCTGATCCGAGGATGTGGTCCATCACGACCAAGGCGGGATAGTCCGGATCCTTGCGGCGCACACCCAAGTGACCGACATAGACATGCACCTGCTCGCGTTCGGATGCGAAGGTATCGAGTCGCTGGCCGCGATCGGGGAAGCTGGATGCTTTGGGAGCGTAGGCTTTGCCGCGCCGGAGCCCGGACAGTGCCTTTTCTAAGTGGTTACGGATTGCGCGCGGCTTGACATCGCCGCAGACGGCGATGATCAGTCGTTCGCCGCACCAGTTGTCGGCATGGGACTGACGCAAGTGGTCCGGCTCGATCTTCGAGACGGACTCGAGCGTTCCGTACTGCGGACGGCCCAGCCAGTGCTTGCCGTATACGAGCTTGCGAAAGCGTTGTGCACCTTGCGCACGCGGGTCGTCTTTTTCGACGGCCAGCCGGCTTAGCACGCGCGTCTTCTGTGTGCCTACTTCGGCGTCGGGATAGGTCGGCCCCGTCAGGACTTCGGCGATCAAGTCGAGCAGGGTCTTCCACTCCGGTCCCGCAATGGTGCCGCCCAGGCCGGTCGCGTCGCCATGCAGATGACCGCCACGCGGTTCCAGGATCTCTGCCAGTTCACGTTCGTTGTGATACTTGGTGCCTTGATCGGCCAAGGAGCCCGTGAAGTATGCGAGACCCTCGAGACCCTTCGGGTCCAAGCTTGGTCCGCCACGCATCTGCGCGCGTACGGCTGTCACAGTGGCACCGGGTCGCGGCGACACGAGCAAACGCGCACCACAACTCAATTCAAATTTCTCGACCGACAGCTCGGGAGCGGGGATCTGACGCTTCTTGGTTTTCAAGCTGGTACTCCTTCGGCGACCGGAAGACTGACGCCGATCACACTGCGTGCTTCGACCAGGAAGCTTTCGCATGCCGCGCGCACCGCCTTCGCCGTGACTTTTTGGCGGCGCTTGCTGACATCGATGGCGATTCGCCAATCGCGATCGATCGCGAAGGAACCGAGTTGTTCTGCGAGGTCCGAGACGGTCTCGCCCTCGAAGGCCTCGGTCGATGCGAGCGTCTTCTTCGCGCGCTTCAAATCCTCGGCGGACACGCCCTCGTCGATCATCAGTTGAATCTCTTGTTTAATCGCCGCTTCAACGCGTTCAGCAGACACGCCCTGCACTGCTTCGGCATAGATCCAGAAAGACCCACCGTCGACGCGTGCGTCATTGCTGCTGCCGACGTAGGTAGCGATGCCTTGTTCCATGACCAAGCTCCGGTAAAGGCGCGAGAGTCGTCCCGTAGTCAGCAAACTCGAGACGAGGTCGAGCACGTAGTCGATCTCCTCGCCCACGGCCACCGTCGGCCAGGCCAAGGCGACGCGAGTGCCGGGATCATCCCAGTTGGTGTGTACGCGTCGTGCGCTGCGCGGTTCTTCTATCTCAGGTCGAAAGCAATCGACCATTTCGAGCGCTGGGCCAGCTGGGATTGAACCGAAGTGCTTGCGCGCGGCCTTCATGACGGCCTGCGGTTTGACATCGCCACAGACGACCAAGATCGCGTTCGACGGGTGATAGAAGCGCTCGTAGTAAGCGCGCATCGCATCCGGCGTCATTGCTTCCAACACGTCCGCGTAGCCGATGATGGGCCTGCGGTACGGGTGCCTAGAGAAGAGCACTTCCTGCATTTGGCGCGTCAGATTCTGCCACGGATCGTCCTCGCCCATCGCGAGTTCTTCCAGCACAACGGCCTTCTCCGACGCGAACTCAGCGGGATCGATTGTCAGCGTTCGCATGCGATCCGCTTCGATCTCCAATGCGGACTCCCATCGATCCGACGCAAACTCAAACCAGTAGGCAGTGTGATCCGGACCGGTGTGCGCATTATTGCTGCCGCCCAGCGTCGTCGTCAGATGATCGACCTCGCCTTTGCCGAAGGACTTGCTGCCCTTGAACATCATGTGTTCGAGGAAGTGCGATACGCCAGCCTCTTCATCGCGCTCGTTGCGCGACCCCACGCCGTACCAGACCATCACGGCTACGACAGGATCGAGGTGGCGCTCCGCGACGAGCACGCGCATACCATTGCGCAGCTTGTGCTCGCTGATGCGCGCCCCGGCCTTTTGCGGACGCTCATCGGTGGCGGAAGAGTCGCTCGCTGAACTCGAGCGCGCCCTTCCAGTCTTCGTACTCATCGGGGACCCCTGTTGCGAATGATCGTCGGTGCATTGGCGCCGCTGCGCTTCTTGCGGACCGTCGTGGATTTCTTGGCGCTGGCGCGCGAGCCGGATGACTTCTTGGAGGAACGCTTCGAACTTGACTTGGCCGAGGGGCGCGTTTGAGTCGAGCTTTGGGCAGCCGGCTTGTGATTGCTAGTGCGCTTCTTGCTGGCCTTCTTGCTGCTCTTCTTGCTGGCCTTCTTATGTGATGCCTGCAGACGCGGTGCCCGGCTCGAGCTGGACTGGCTCGAGTTGGACTGCCTCGAGCTGGACTGGCTCGAGTTGGACTGACTCGAGGTGGACTGACTCGAGGTGGACCGGCTCGAAGTGGACTGACTCGATTTGTCGCCCCACACTTCTGCACCTTTGACGATGCGGCCGTCCTGGCTTATCCCGCTCGCTTCGAGCAAGGACTCGACCTCGTCGCGCGACAGCGGACGCCACGAACCGACCTTCAAGCCGCGCACACTGAGCGGTCCGATGTCGGTGCGCTTGAGGTCGGTCACGTTGTAGCCGACACGCGCGAAGATACGGCGCACCTCGCGGTTCTTGCCCTCGCGCAAAGTAATCGTCAGTGTCGACACGCTCATCGTTCGGCGCTTCAAGAACACGCGCGTCGTAGCCGTCTTGCCCTCGGACAAGTAGACGCCGCCGCGCAGCTTCTGAATCGCCTCGTCCTCGATGCGACCTTGAACGCGCACTTGGTAGGTCTTGGTCACCCCGAAGCGCGGGTGCGCAATGCGCTGAGCGAACTCGCCGTCGGATGTAAGTAGCAGCAGGCCACGACTGTCCTCGTCCAAGCGACCGACGGAATAGATGCGGCCCTTGTCGCGATCCGTGATCATGTCGATCGCGCGCGGACGAGTCTCCCGGCGCTCGTTCGTGCACACGACACCGGGCGGCTTGTTCAGTATGTAGTAGCGACGGTCGCCGCGCGACTTCAAGAGTTCGCCATTGACCTCGATCGATTGGATCGCCGGATCGACCTTGGTGCCGAGCTCGGTGACCGGCACGCCGTCGATGGTGACCTTGCCGCCCGCGATCAGCTCGTCACAAGCGCGACGCGAAGCCACGCCGTGGTCCGCGAGGAATTTGTTCAGACGGATGAGGTCGTAGTCGCGCTTTGCCTCGCGAGCACTCGAGCTACGCGCCGGCAACCGGCGACCCGACGCGCGCAACGGACGACTCTTAGACTTCTTGGACTTCTTCTTGTTCCCAGCGGCCTTCGGGGCTTCGTCCACCGCCTCCGGGCTCGCCGTTCTACGGACAATGCCCGTGTTCTCCCTGCGTCCCGTCGTCTTCTTTGTGCTGCGCTTCTTAGACGCCTTCTTCTTCGGACTCATTCATCTACCTCGGCTTCTAACAATCGCAAATCCCCGTTGGCTGAGTCGAGGCGATACGAACCAATACCGGCGGGGATCAACCACGTCTCGCCGCTGTGGATGGCGCACTCGCCACCCGTCATTTGTGTGTCTGCATCTTCGGCATTGGTGTGCGAACCAAAGCACAATCGCCCTGTTCCACTCAACACGATGATGGCGCGCGCGCGCTTGCCTTCTTTGGCCTGGTACGGCTCGTTGACATGCACCAAGTCGACGCTGAACGGCGCTTCGTCACCAAGCAAGTGCGCGCGCGGATTGATTGCTTCAGGGTCGATGAACTTTGGCTGGACAGGTCCAGGCGGATTCGATTCGTAATCGATCGAACTCAACGCCTCTTGCACGTGTAACTCACGCGGCTTGCCGTCCAAACCGACTCGACCCCAATCGTAAACACGATAGGTGGTATCCGAGTTTTGCTGCACTTCGACCAGGGTCACCCCACCACACAGCGCGTGCACGGTTCCCGCGGGCACAAACACAAAGTCACCCTTGCGAATGGGGTGCACTTGCAAGACATCGACACAGTCTGAAGTGCACAGTTTTTCCGCGATCTCGTTCGCATCGACGCCTTCAGCGAAACCGAGATAGATCTGTGCGTCAGGCTTGGCATCGAGGATGTACCAGCACTCGGTCTTTGAAGAGGCGCCGCCGCCCAATAACTTTGCGGCCGCCGCATCGGGATGCACTTGAATCGAAAGGTTCGCCTGCACGTCGAGATACTTGATCAAGATCGGGAAGTACTCCGCATCCGAACCCAACAGAGTCGCGCGCTCCGACAGCATCAACCCACGCAAACTGCGACCGTCGTACTCGCCACCTTCGGTCTTTGAACTAACATCGTCACGATCGACCAAGGTCCAGACTTCACCGATCGGTCCCTCTTCATCCAGCGTACCGGTCATGAAGGATTCCAATGCGCGCCCGCCCCAAGGCTTGGACACAAAGTGGGGATGAAAACGGAGCGGTGTGATCGGTTGCATTAGATCGGGCTAGCAGGCCGTTGAGGGTGTGCTCAGATACCGGCGTCGCAGCATCCAAGCGAATTGGAAGCCTGAGGGCAAAGGCGCGCCGGCGTGGATGACCCGAGCACGGGATGCCAATTCGGCGCACGATAGAGTCGCCGGACCGGAAGACTTCTTCAAGGAGGTGCTAGGAGAGCCCGGGAGGGTAGCGCGAACGACGGCAAAGGTACCAGTTCATGGGTCAAAAAGCGGCAGCTGTGGGAAGACAGGCGCGCCTGGCCCGCAGAGCACCACGGTAGCCCCATTCTTGGGGTACATTCACGCCTGGACTCGCACGAGTGGACTCCCGCATCACCTTCGTTGACAGCCATGCTGACACCTGCTTCCCCCATCTCGCGCCGCATGCTCTGTAGGGCAGGAATCCTGACGCTGGCCTGTCTTGCGTTCGCGCCTGCCGCGGCGCTTGCCCGGCCGTCTGATGATGTCCGTGACCTCGCCAAGGCCGACCTTGAGTCCGCACTCGACGAGCTCGACAAGAAGTGTGGCCACTTCTTCAAGACCAAAGGCGTGGACTGGAAGAAGGTCCGCAAGGAGATGAAGAAGCTGGCCGGCAAGGTCGAGACTGAGTCCGAGCACTACGAGCTGCTGGTCACGCTGCTCGCACGCCTGCGCGATGGTCATTGCGCCGTGAAGCCGGGCAAGGATTGGCCGGAAGGGACGGCCTTGCCCTACCCCGAAAGCTGGAAGGAGCAGAAGGTCGGCGCGGGCCTGATGTTCTGCAAGACCGGCAAGAAAATCTACGTGCGCAACTCGTGGAGCACGGCCGCAGCAGCCGGCATCAAGCCGGGCATGGAGGTGCTTAGCGTGGATGGCGTCAAGGCTGCGAAGTGGCTCGATCAATTGATCGAAGAGACCAGCGAGCGATCATCCTTCTCGACCGACCACCACGCACGCTACGGGACGTGGCGTTGGGGGTTTTCGAAGCCGCCAGGGACGCGCGTCAAGTTCGAGCTGAAAGCCGATAAGAAGTCGAAGCGGCGCACGCTGACCTTCGACAAGGCCAAGACCTATATGGATGGCCCGGCGGTGACTCCGGAAGGAACCGTCTGGATGGGTCGCAGCGTCCGTTGGGGCAAGTCCCCCGCAGGCAATGGCTACTTGCACTTCCGTCGCATCGACGATGACATCTTGTCGGAGCTGGACCGCGCGTTGACCGAGATGGGACCGGTGCCCGGCATGGTGGTCGACTTCCGTTCCAATTCGGGCGGCGGTGTCGACCACGATGCGCTCGAGGCGCGTTTCGTTCCGGCGGGCGGCAAGAAATTGGAGCGCGCGTCGCGCAGTGCGCTCGCGAGCGCGGGCAGTTCGCCCTATGGCGGCCCGATGGTCGTAATTGTTGATGGGAGCGTAGTCAGCGCGGGCGAAACGACATCCGGTATGTTCAAGGAAGACGGTCGGGCGTACATGATCGGAGAGAGCCCGACCGCTGGGATGTCCGCCTCCAAAGAGACGTTGCAACTACCGTCCGGTAAGTTCGCGCTCTACATCTCGGTCCGCTCGAATCGCAGTGATTTCAACGGCGGCAAGGGCATCGAAGGCATTGGTGTCGAGCCGCACGAGCTCGTCGAGTACGACCCCAAGGAACTCACCGAAGGAATCGACTCAATGATCCGCCATGCGGATGAGCTGCTGGCGGACTTCCCTCAGAAGGAAGTCAGCTACGACCCGAAAGACTTTGGCTGGGAGAAGCCGGAAAAGAAGTGAGCGGCGGCTTCCGTCGCTTTAGCAAGCGGGCGGCTTCGAGGCTGGTGCGCGCCCGTAGGCGTGCTGAGTAGCGATGAACACCCGGCACGGCACGCTGGATTGGGCTAGAGCGCGGGACTCGATTGAATCGCTAAGAACGCGGATAATGGCTGAATTCAGGCTCTAATTGGCTAATAGGCCACAGGGCCCAATCGAGCGCATTTACCCTTAGGCGTCAACTGCAAGCAAGCGCTTGGCTTCCGCACGCGCACTCTTGCTGTCGGCTTTGCCAGCGATCATGTCCGCGATCTCGCTGATACGCTCGTCGCGATCCAGTTCAAGCACGCGCGTTCGCGTACGCCCGCCACGCGTCGCTTTAGAAACCTTCAGGTGCCCATTCGCGCGCGCCGCGATCGCGGGCAAGTGCGTCACGCACAGAACCTGATGATGATTCGAGAGGTCTGCCAGATGCGACGCGACCTTCGGACCAAGCCTGCCGCCGACACCCGCGTCGACCTCGTCGAAGATCAATGTCGGCGTGGATTGCCCAGCCGCCAGCGCGCCACGCAACGCGAGCAGCACACGCGCCATCTCGCCGCCCGATGCGACTTCACGCAAGGGTGACAATGCCTCACCGGGGTTGGCCGCCAGCAAGAGTTCAATCTCGTCGCCACCATGATCGCGCCAACGCCGGCGTGGATCTTCGCTCTCGAACGGCTTGACGCGCAAGTCAAAGGTGGCTCGCTCGAGGCCCAGGTCTTTCAAACCCTCACATACCGATTTGCGCAGCTTCGTGCCTAGCTTGGCGCGCGCCTTCGACAAGCGCTCACCACTGTCGCGCAAGCTATCAAACGCACAGGTTGCCGCTTGCTCGGCTTCATCCTGCGTCGACTCGCGGCCTTCCAGTTCACTCAGCTCGGTCTCTAATTCCTCGCGCTTCGCGAGCAAGCCCACCGCATCGGTGCGATGTTTGCGCGACAGGCGTTCTAACTTATCCAAGCGCGCTTCGAGTCGATCGAGTCGCGCTGGGTCAGCTTCCAAGCCAGCCGTGAAGGAGCTCAATCCGATCGCAGCTTCTTCGAGCTGCGCGACCGCCTCGTTCAACGCAGCACTGGTGCGGTCGAGTTCTGAAAATCGAGCGCGCCAACGATCGAGAACACTTTGGGCGGCACGCATGTTATCGAGCGCCGCCCCCTCGCCGTCGGATAGGCGCTGCACCAGCCCACCCAGTTCAGCGCCCAACTCGGAAGCGTGGCGCAGCACATCGCGTTCGGAAATCAAGTCGGCATCGGCCTCACCCTTTGGGTCGACCGCTGTGAACTCTTCTAGTTGGAAACGCAGCAGGTCGATGCGTTGCAAACGCTCAGCGTCGTCGCGTTCGAAGGACTCGAGCTGCTCCAGCAAAGCCAACCACTGCGCACGCCGTTCGCGATAGCCAGCCAGTGCACTCTCGTGATGGCCAAAGGTGTCGACGAGGCGTCGCTGCTCGGCTGCTTCGAAGAGCGTTTGATGTTCGTGTTGCCCGTGGATCTCGACCAGCTGCTCGGCCAGCTCGCGCAACACTTTCTGCGTCACGGGCCTGTGGTTCACATGGGCTCGGCCGCGACCGTCGCGGCTGACGGTACGGGTCAAGATCAGCTCCAGCTCGCGAGCGCCGCTCTCGCCCTCTTCGGTGCCTTCCTCAAGGGTGTCCGGCAGATTGTGCTGCATCCATTGCGAGACACGTTCGCCATAGCCGTCCAGGAGCAGCAGAAAACGGCCCTCGACGCGTGCGCGCTCGGATCCCTGCCGGACCATGTTCGATTTGCCGCGGCGGCCAAGCAGCAAGCCCAGCGCATCGATCAGCAGACTCTTGCCTGCGCCGGTCTCGCCCGTGATCACATTGAAGCCGCTGCGAAAGCAGAGTTCAGCCTGCTCGATCAGGGCCAGGTCGGTAATGGTGAGCTCTACCAGCATGCGAGCTAGGATCGCGACTTCCGGCCGCGGTTGCAATCGGGGTCATCCCGCACTGCGCGTAGTCGTCGGAAAGATCCGCTCACGCGCGACTTGTGCCAGCTAGGATTGCCGGTGTGCGAGCGAAAGCCTGGATGCCCAGGATCGAGGCCCAGTCCCCCTACGGCCCAGTAGAACCACTGGCACCGACTCTCTTGCGTCCGCGACTAACGGTTTAACGCCTCTGAGGGATCGGGATCGTCATGCTCGGCCTCTTTTTCGGGTCGAGTCGCCCTCGACACCACGTCAGCAGCTCGATCAGCTTTTCCCGAGCGACGTAGGGCAAAGGTGGAGCCAGCGCCCGCTCGAGCTCGTCCGAAGCCATGACATAGGCCTTCCTGCGGATCAGGTCGCGCGCACGAATTACGTGCAAGACCGTGCCCTCGGGAATGGCTTGCCGCAGCGGCTGGATCTCGGTCACACACGGCCAGGCCCGGCCGAGCAATAATTCGTCCGTGCGGATCGTCAGCTCGATGCGATCGTGCTTGCGGAGCGTACGCAGACGCTGCTCGAGCTCGCCCCGGCGAGGTAAGAACAGGACCAGCGCGGGATGATCGTAGTCGACGTGCAGCCACGGGAGCTGCTCGTCGGCCCAGGCGACCAGCCCGACGTATTCGCCAGGCCCGAAACGCGTCAGGTAGGGATTCCAATCCTCGATAATCGAGTGGAACTGGACGATCAGACGGCGAGTCGTTCCGAGCATCAGCTCGGGTGTCTCGATTAGCTCGACACTGGTCGTACGCGCATGAGGTGAGGGCGGGCGGCCCCAGAGCGCAGGGTCCGTCTCGAGCTGTTCTTGCTCACTGAGATCCCAATCCGGGGGCAGAACAGGGCCGTAGAGCTCCTGCTGCGGGGGCTCCTGTGGCGTGGCCTGATTCTGGGGTGCCGATCCTGTGGCAATCAGGAGGCCTGCAAGTAGCGCTGTCGAGGGAATGAAGAGCATCCCTCTATTCGTCGGCGGTTCGCGCGCGTCACTGAAGGGCGCTCAGCGGCTGACCCTCGTGTCGAGCCGCAGGTGCGATAGATCGCCAAACAATGTTTAACTACCTTTTAGATACCAGAGTATCGACCTACCATAACGACGGGACTCCGCTGGGCGCTCGAAATCAGACTCATCCAGATCTCTCGGGGCCGTGTGCAGGACAAGCACCCCGTTGGGATCCATATAGTTGACGATTAGATCCTCGATAGCCTCCAACGCCTGAGAACGTAAGGCACCGTCTTTCCAGATCGGATAGGGCGGATCCATGAAAATCAGGTCCGCCCATGCCTCGGACGATCTGCTCGGCTCCTCTTGCGCAGAGTCTTCACCGCCCTCATCCGACTCGGGCGAGGGGGCCTGAATCGGCCTGCGCCAGCTGGTAGAGCGCAATGCATCCCCGCTCTGGACCTCCGAGTAGGGCTCGAGTTCGAGTGCCGCGATGTTCTCCTCCAGCAACGTTCGGGGGCTGCGACCTCGCTCGACAAAGCGGACGAAGCTAGCTCCCCGGCTGAGAGCCTCCAGCCCCAAACTGCCGGTGCCGGCGTACAGATCGAGCACATCAGCGTCGACAACCGCGTTTCCTAGGGTCGAGAACATGGCTTCTCGGACCCGATCCAGCATCGGTCGCGTCTCGCGATCGGCGGGCGGTTTGATGCTGTGCCCCCTAAACTCACCGGAAATGATTCGCATGCAGGCAGCCTAGCGAGTTGGCGGGTGGGTCTCGCGTTTCCCGGGGCAGTTGAGCGCGATTCTGTTCCCGAGCGAGCGGGCTTCCACACTTTGAGGAGGCCTCTTTCATCAACTTCCATCAGCAGGAAGCTGGTTGCCGCCTCGTTTCGGATCGGTATCAGTTCCTGACGCCGAGCCGGATTGGCAGCCTAAGCCGTTTCTGTCGGCTAAAGTAGTCGCCCGCATGCGCACCCTCGAGCCTGGACGGCCGCGCAGCCCGAGGACTCGAACCCCGATTCGAACGATGTTCCCTACCGCAATGACACCCCCCCCTCCCCGGATGACTCGCATGCAGCGCCCCTTCGCTCTCACTTTGAGTCTGCTCATCGGCCTGTTGCTGATCGCTCCCGACGCGAACGCGCAGAGCAAAAAGAAAAAGGACGAGGAGCCCGAGGTCGTGACCGGTGACCGCTTTGAGTTCCCCGATCAGCAACTGACCTTCACGCTGCACGGCCTCAATGGCTTCGAATACAAAGAAGACAAGGGTAAGGGTCAGATGCGCGGTCGTTGGCGCGGCGAGTACGGCGAGCGTGACATCACGATCGAGCTGTGGGTCTTGTCGCGCAAGCGCTTGGGCATGGAGTCGCCGCAAGACGTCGTCAGCCTGATCGAGGACAACAAGCAACGCCGTCAGGCCAGCGCGAAGGTCCCCTTCACCTTCCAAGAGCAGCTGTTCTTCGGTGGCAGGTACGGCTACTTCTCGTACGGATCGGTCGGCATCCACACTGAGTACGAAGAGACGAAGCCGATCTCGACCAACATCGTCTGGGGCGGCTTGCTGCAGGAAGAAGGCTATGCCTTCGAGATCAAGGCCAAGCCGGCGCTGCTTGCCGAGCACCGTGAAGTGATCTTGACTTGCCTTAAGAAGGGCATTCAGTACTCCGGCCCCGAGATCGATCCGAACTGGACTGACGAAGAAGCCGAAGAGCGTTGGAAGGCGATCGCGCCGGACAAGTTGGCCGATAAGGCCAAGAAGTTCAACTGCATTCGCACCGAGCACTACGTGATCCTGACGAACATGAAGGGCAACACGCCCAAGAAGTTCGGCGAGGTGATGGAAGAGTGTTACGAGAACATCCGCACGGTCTTCCCCTTCGAGGATGTTCCCGGTCAGCGACTTCTACCCGTGTACCTGTTCCGCGAACGCGAGGAGTACATCGGCTTCTTGATGAAGGTCGTCGGCTTCTCGCGCGAGCAGTCTGAGAAGACGGGCGGCGTCGCCTTCAGCGATTGCTACGCGACGATGTTCAATTCGAAGTCGGACCCTGTGCACATCCATGAAGCGACGCACCAGATCTTCAAGAACCGCTTGAATCTGGGCGGCGGCGGATCTTGGTACCAAGAAGGCATGGCGGAGTACGTCTGCTCGGAGCCGAACGACTTCAATCCGGTTCGCAACCTGGTCAAGAAGGGCAAGGTCGTCCCGCTGCGAGAGCTGATGGCGATGAAGAGCCTCCTGTTCTCGTCGGAAGACAATAACAAGGGCGGCAGCGCAGCCGGCGACGCCTACAACCAAGCCGGGCTCCTAATCGAGTTTCTGCGCCAGAGCGACTTCAAGCCGACCCGCTTCCAAGCCTTCGTGAAAGAAGTCGGCTTGATCGGCCGCAACAACGTGCCCGCCATCGAGAAAGCGATCTTCCGCACCCTAGGCGTCTCGATCGAAGAGCTAGAAGAAGTCTTCATCGAGTACTGCTCCAAGAAGCAGCGCAAGAAGGATCGCTTCAAGCCGATGGGCGAAGAGAAGAAAAAGAAGAAGCGCCGCTAGTCGTCTGGCGTCAATCCAGCCAAGTCACACTTAGCCCATCCGTCAGGTTGAAGGTCGAAAGCAACCCGCCCGGATCGCGGTACCAGTACTGGAAGTTCCAGGTGCTTCCAGGCGTGAACAAGCTCGACGCAGGCGGCGCACTCATGTCAACGACGCGCGTCGCCACGCCCGCTGAGCTTGAGGAGACCGGCGGATTGAAGCGCGACACGGCACCTCCCGCGCAACGAACACCGTCACCAAATGGCGTATTGATCTGCGTGCTGCCCACGAAGAACACGCCAGGCAAGTTTGCTGGCAACTGCACCGCGTTAAGCTGGAAGTCTGCGCTTGCGACCTGCGTACTCCCTGTCGCAAGCAACTCCGCCCCAACGCCAGTCGTGTTCGGCGAGGCGAAGCAGTAGTTCGTACCGAGGTACGTCTGCGCGCCTGCCTGATAGCTCTCGCTGATTTCGGAATCTCCAAGGACGCGACGCCAGACCTGGGTGCCGTCGATCGATGCGTCGAGGTTAAAGCCGTACGTCAGAGTCCCGTCCTGACCGATAGCCAATGGGAAGCCCGTATTGACGTTGCCTTGGCCCGCGATCGAGCGGCTGCCAACGAAGACGCCGTCTTGAAAGAAGCGCGCGTCCGCATCACGGTCATGCGCGATGGCAATGTGGTGCCACGCGCCGTCCCCAATCGATGCCACCGCATCAAAGTCCTGGCGCGTCCCGGATGCGCCGGTGAAGTTCCATTGCCAGTGGGTGCCGTTCGGATCGAAGGCAATGATCCAGCCGGTGTTAGCTCCGCTGGCCCAGTCCTTGTTCGAGATGAGCGGTGCGTCGCCCAACCACCCAGCCGCTCGCACCCACATCTCGACTGTGAAGTCTGTCGTCGACCCAAAGTCAAAGTCGGCCTGCGTTCCGATGCTGGCGAAGCTGCCTCCCCCGTCCAAGTCGATTGCCTAACCGCTGGCGCCGGCAACATAGTTCGGGCCGTTGAAACCAATAGCGTGGTTATGGCGACCCGAGTGGTCGCTGGCATTGCCCTCGAAGTCGAGTGCTAGCACGAGGTCATCCAATGGATCGCCGACCGTCTTGAAGCTCCACTCGATGCCCGCAATGGTTCCGTCAGGAGTGATCGTGTTGATGCGCCAGTAGTACGTCGTCTCGCTGGCCAATGAGCCCGGGTCGTAGGTCGTAGCCGTCTGCTGAACCTGGAAGTCCGCCGGACCAAGGTTGGGTTGAGTATCGAGATAGATTGCATGCGCGCTGGCACCGGCCCCCGGAAACCAAGTCAGGTCCGTAGCGCGCGAAACCAACCCTGCGCCATCGGCGGGCGCGGGAACGGAAGAGGCGACATCGGGTAAGCCAAAGGCCGAAGAGGCGAAACCCCAAGCAGGACTGATCGCAATGCCCAGATGCTTCAGCGCAGTTGGGGGAACCGCGGTATGCCCGGGCCCCTCGCTCAACTCGACTCCGGCGGGAGCTGCCCCCCCACTGGTCAGAATCCAGATAGTGCGCTCGCCCGAAGAGTGTCCTCCGTGCCCAGTTCCAAGCCCTCCGTGATCGGTACTTGCGACGACAAGCCAATCTTCATTCGCGTAATTCGGCCTGTTCTGGATCGCGGCCATCAAGTTGCCGATGTGCGCGTCCGTCTCTTCGATGGCCTGCAAGTAGGCCGGGATACTGGGACTGTAGCCCGAGGCATGACCCGCATGATCGACATCGTCGAAGTGAGCGAATAGTACGTCGAGAGCGGGGTTGGCAAGTTGCACAAGCGCGGCGTCTTCGACGGCTTGGCCGTGACCGGCGACATTCAGGATCAGATCAGCGATGCCAGGAAAAGGCTCGAGCAGGCTCTGGTTGATCGGATGCCATTGCGCGATCGAAACAAGGTGACTACCTGGCATCTGATCGCGGACGTGCTTGAAGAAATGCGGGTAGGCGGCAAAGTTGCCGCTCGAGAAGTTGCCGTTGATCGAGACGCCGTGTTTGTCGACCCAAACGCCCGTGCAGATACTGGACCAGCCGGGTCCACTAGATGTCGCTTGATGAGTCGGGTGTCCCGTGGCCGCGTCGCCGCCGGCGAAGGCGTGATAGGTGATGACTCCGGCAGCGATCAATGCGTCCAACGAGGGCGTGCTCGCGGCTTGTAAGGCATCCGGGCGGCAGCCGTCGACACCGATGATAAGCAAATGCTTCGAGGTGCCGAGGCTTGCTGAACTCGGCTCGGCAAGTGCGAATGAAAGTGGCTGAACAACTGCGAGAAGCGCGAAGAGCTGCCTAGGCAAGAGCGTTCTCATTTCACGATCGTAGCACCGATTCTGTATTCCGCCGGCTGGGTGTATGGCGCGCAGTCCGCGTCAATCCGGCATACGGCGTCAGGCCTGCTGGAAGGGAGACTGTTCGAGGAACTCGCCGCCGCAGTAGAGGCAGCGGTTGTGGCGCTGTCTCATCGTTCTGCGACAGTCTGGGCAACCCTCAACCTTGGACAACTTGCCGTCCTCTACTCCGTCACTTAGATCGATCTCATGGATCTTGGCAACAAGATCATCCTGAGTGAGCTGCATGCGTTCGGCAACGAGCTCCCTGAACGCATGGTTGATCAACATGCTTCAATTAGAGAGTTCAGCCACATCTTGCGAGGGGTTGGAGGCTTTGCTTTTGCCATCGCGCAAGCCCTGCTCGCCGTCGGATTCGCTTTTCAATCCGGGGCGGATAGTGCACTTCACTTCGACTCTCTTGCCGCACTCGGACGGCAGTCAGAGTTCGCTGAACGAGAGTCAAGAGCGATGAGCGCAGCCTTTGCCGCAATCACCATCGCGGCATTGGTTGGAGGTGCTGTTGCGAGCCAGTCATTGCGTCTGGCGTACCTACTGTCAGCAGCCGGCGCACTCTTCGCCGGCGCGCTTACTTATCGCTTCGTCGAACCACCTCGGCACACAGTCGAGCCCGTGCCTCAGCGACAGTTGCGAAGCGCGATCATGCACTTGCGCACACCGCCTCTGCGCTGGCTGTTTGTGTTCACCATCGTTATGGCGGTGCTCAATCATGTCCCCTACTAGTTCTTCCAACCGTGGCTGGCACTGCTGATTGGCCCCGAACATACGAGCACTCCATTGGCGGCAGGTGTGGCAGCGGGCGGGATGATGGCATTGTCGGCCTGGATGAGTCGCCATTCTTCCGCGCTGGGGACACGACTAGGTATGCGCCGGACTCTGTTGATAGCGATGGCACTGCAGACCCTTACCATCACGGTGATGGCTATCGCGATTCATCCCTTACTTGCGCCAATTCTGCTGCTGCGTTCCGTGCCACAGGCCATCATGGGTCCATTGGTCAGTACCGCTGTGCTCGAGCGCGTGCCCTCTGCAACGAGCGCGACCTACCTATCGATTCAAAGCCTCGCGGGACGCCTCGCCTTCTCCGCATCGATGTTCATCGCATCTCTCGTCATAGGCATCACGGAATCCATCACGCAGGAAGCCATGAGCACGATCCTGGCCGGCTTCGCGCTGTGCGCACTTGTCAGCTTAGTCGGTCTGCCTCTCTGGCCCGCAAGCCTCACGCCTGCGGGCGAACACAGGACCCAAGGGTCATGAACCACAGAAGCCTAGAGAGAGCCGCGAGTAGTGTGCGGCGCGCAAAGCCACCTATCCTCGCAATCGCTGCACTCCTCATCACCAGTTCAGCCTTCGCCCTGCACGCTTCACAATCCGTCTCATCCAAAGAACGCCCACGACTGAAACGCATCGATCAGCCGCCAACCTACGTCTTGAATGAAGGCTACGATCCGATCTGGCCGGCCCGTGTACGCAAAGGCATCGACATCACGCGCGCCTTCCTCGGGAACTATGGCCCCGTTCAAGTCTATGTTCTTGGAGAACAGACCGATGAGCTAGATGACGAGTCCGTGCGCCAAGCAATCATCGAAGCCTACTGCGAGTGTCGCCATGCTGACACTCCCGATGAGATGCCTGACTGCCGATCAGGCCCAGGCAAAGAACTAATCGACAAGTCTCGCGCCGGTCAAGAATCAGAAGCCTACCTATCGTTCGTAGACTTCACAGAGCCACTGATCGCCGAGCTGGTCTTCACAAACATCCACGCTATGGGCGGGCCAGTCGAGACACGCGGCATTCATGAGTACACGCATGTATTCCAGATGAGCCACGCCGCAACGCCGACCTGGATGATGGAAGGTGGCGCTGAGTTCCTCGCTTCCTACTTAGGCTCCCTACACGGTTGGTGCGAGTTCGAGTCCGTCATGGACGACATGCTCGAGGCCATGGCCCACCGCTTGCGCGAAGAAACCGAATTCAAGACACGCGATGCCTTCTATGCGCAGTTCGGTCTGCATCAGATGGAGGACATTGACGCCGCCACGAAAGAGGTCAAACCCTATTACTGGCACCTGGCGTACATGACCGGCAGCTGGGCAGTCGCCTTCATCATCCACTCGTCCCCCTCGCGCTCGATCAAGGACTTCTATTCGCGCTTCTACGAGCTTGTCGACGAGTTGGGATGGCAGGCAGCACTTTCTAAGTACACAGGCTTCGAGAGCACGACCGCCTTCTACGCCGCCTTCAATGAATTCGTGGCGCAGAGTTCAGAGGAGAGGCGGCGAGTCCTTCTGGACCTGCACCAAATCGCTTCGCGGATCACAACCACGCCCAAGAGGCCAGAGCGGTTCTAGGCCGAAGTGCAAAGACATCTAGAAACCACTCCGATCCAATTTCACAAACGGACAAGCTGCCATCTGTCCATCGCACATATCCCGCAGCTCCGGGATAGCCACGGCGCACGCATGAGTGGCCATCGGACAAGGCGTGCGGAAACCGCAACGCGAAGGCGTGGCAAGCGGCGCCGGGATGTCGCCCTCCAACCTGCCCTAATCCACAAACGGACAAGCCACCATCTGTCCATCGCCCACATCCCGCAACACCGGGATGTCCACTGCGCACGCTTCCGTCGCCATCGGGCAACGCGTGCGGAAGCCGCAACCCGAAGGCTTGGCGAGTGGCGTGGGGATGTCGCCCTCTAAGCGGATTCGGTTCGAGCTGTCGTGGCGCGGGTCTGGCATCGGGACGGATGACAGGAGAGCGCGTGAATAGGGGTGCTTGGGGTTCTTGTAGATCTGATCCGCGCTGCCGATCTCGACCAGGTTGCCGAGGTACATTACGGCGATGCGGTCGGCGATGTGGTAGACGACGGATAGGTCATGCGCGATGAAGATGTAGGTCAGGCCGAAGTCCGTCTTCAGCTCCTGCATCAGATTGATCACCTGCGCTTGGACCGAGACGTCCAACGCGCTGACGGGTTCGTCGGCGATGATCAGTTCGGGATGAGTCGAGAGAGCGCGCGCGATGCCGATGCGTTGGCGTTGACCGCCGGAGAACTCGTGCGGGTAACGCTCGGCGTAGGTACTTTGCAAGCCGACGCGGTCGAGCAGATCGCTGACGTGTTCCGCACGCTCCTTCTTGCTGAGCTTCGTGTGGATCTTCATCGGACCCTCAATGATGCCTTGCACGGTCATGCGCGGGTTCAGCGAAGAGAAGGGGTCCTGGAAGATCATCTGGACCTCGGCGCGATAGGGCCGCATAACCTTCGTCGCCAGGCCGTTCAGGTTCTTCGATCCGTTCTTCGAGTGGAAGTTAATCTCACCCGAGAGTTCGACATCAGGAGACATCGCCCTGTGCAAGTTGATCACGGCGCGGCCAATGGTCGTCTTGCCGGAGCCGGACTCACCGACGACGCCCAGCACCTCGCCGCGCTTCAATTGGAAGCTGACGCCATCGACGGCCTTCACGGTGGCCACTTTATGACGCAGGATACCGCCATAGATCGGGAACCAAACCTTCAGGTCCTTCACATCCAACAGGGTATCGTCGGTGACGCTCATCGGGCCTCCTCCATCAGGTGGCAGCGTACGGTGTGACCTGGGTGGACCTCGAGCAGCTGTGGTTCTTCGGTGCGGCAGCGATCGGTCGCTTCCGGGCAGCGATTGTTGAAGCGGCACCCCGTTGGGAAGTCAAATATGCTCGGGACGAGGCCGGGGATAGCGTCCAACAACTTGCCCTTGTCTTGTACGTGCGGGATGCTATTCAGCAAGCCCTTCGTGTAAGGGTGCTGCGGGTTGTCGAAGATCTCGAGCGTCGTGGCGACCTCTTGAATCTTGCCGCCATACATCACGATCACGCGGTCGCAGGTCTCGGCTATAACCGCCAAGTCATGCGTAATCAGCATGATAGCTGCGCCTTCGCGATGACTCTGCAGATCCTTCATCAGGTCAAGAATCTGCGCTTGAATTGTCACGTCCAAGGCGGTCGTCGGTTCGTCGGCGATCAGCAGTACGGGCTTGCAGATCAACGCCATCGCGATCATCACGCGTTGCCGCATACCGCCCGAAAACTGGTGCGGATAATCCTTCAAGCGCCGGCGCGGATCCGGGATGCCGACCTGCTCGAGCACTTCGACGGCGCGATCGCGAATAACCTTCCGACTGAGCTTCTCGTGAAATCGAAGCGCCTCCTCAATCTGCCGTCCAATCGTGAAGACTGGATTGAGCGAGGTCATCGGCTCCTGGAAGATCATCGAAATGTCACGGCCGCGAATCTTGCGCATCTCCTTGTAGTTGAGCTGCAGCAAGTCCGTATCGCCGAGCAAAATCTTGCCTGATGCAATGCGTCCGGGAGGATCGGGGATCAGGCGCATGATCGACAGCGCCGTGACCGACTTGCCGGATCCGGACTCGCCGACAATGCCGAGCATCTCGTCCGGCATCACGTCGAAGCTGACGCCTCCGACTGCATGGGCTTCACGCCCTTCGACCAGGAAATGCGTGTGCAAGTCTTCGACTCGCAGCAGGGGTTTCTTCTCTTCGCTCATCTTGCTTCCTCAGTCGCCTGCTTAGCGAAGTCTCGAGAAGACCTTGGGATCGAAGGCCTCTCGAATGGCCTCCCCAATGAACACGACCATCATCAAGGTCAAGAACATCGCGCCCAACGGGAACACGACCAAGTGCCACTTCAGAATATTCTGCAGACCCTGCCCCACCATCTCGCCCCAACTCGGTGTCGGTGCCGGCAGGCCAAAGCCCAAGAAGTCCAGCGAGACGAGTGAGCTGATCGCGGCGACGATCGCGAAGGGAGCGAAGCTAATCAACGGGGTCAATGCGTTCGGCAAAATATGGCCGAACATGATCGATGCATTGGATTCACCCTGCGCGATCGCTGCAGCGACATAGTCTTTGGCCTTTTCGCGATAGAACTCGCCGCGCATGTAGAAGCTGATGCGCATCCAGAAGAAGGCCGACAATATCGAGATCAGGACCCACATCGAAGGCGAGACAAGCGAACTGATGATGATGACCGTGTACAGGAATGGCAGGCCGGACCAGATCTCGACCAGACGCTGGCCATAGATATCGATGCGGCCTCCGAAGAAGCCAAGCATCGAGCCAATGGCCATGCCGAGCGTGTAGCTGATCGCGACGACCGAGAGCGCAAAAGTGATCGAGATTCGGAAGCCGTAAGCCAAACGCGCGAAGACATCACGAGCACGGTTGTCGGTACCTAGCCAGTGCTCGGCCGTGGGCGCATGCGGCGGCCGACCTTCCAGCATGGGGTCTCCGAGCAGCGACTCGTTCGGGTGGTAGGGATAGAGCGGCATCAACACCCAGTCTTCACCGTCCTCCTCCTCGAATTGCTCGTCCAACAAGCGGTAGTCCGCTTCTCCGATGATGCGCTGCTTGAAAGTTTTCGCTGGATAGAAAGTGCCTAGGGCCGGGAAGTAGTACTCGCCTTGGTACTTCACGACCAGCGCCCGATTGTTGATCAAGAGCGGGTTGGCCAGGCTGATCAGGTACACCACGAGCAAGACCACGAAGCTATACCAGCCACGCTTCAGCGTGCGGAACTTCTGCCAGCGTCGGCGCAGGACGGAGATCGACTTCTTCTGTGTGGGTGCGGACATCTCGGCGGCCATCAGGAGAAGCGAATGCGAGGGTCGACGAGGACGTAGAGCACATCACTGAGGATGTTGCCGAGCAGCATCAAGAAGGTGTTGATCACCAACACCCCCATCACCACAGCGTAGTCGCGCCCGATGATGGATGTGAAACCGAGCAGGCCGATGCCATCGATGTTGAACACGCGTTCGATCAGATAACTACCGGCCATCAACAGGCCGAGCGAGTGGCCCAGCCCAGTGCAGATCGGGATCAAGGAGTTGCGCAGCGCGTGCACCAAGATAACGCGATGCTCGCTTAAGCCCTTCGCGAATGCGGTGCGCACATAGTCCTGCCCGAGGTTCTCCATCAAGGAGTTCTTCATCAAGACTGTCAGCACGGCGAAGCTGCCTACCGCATAGGCGATGACCGGCAAGATCATGTGCTGAACGGCATCCATCAGCTTCGCCCCGCCCGCCAAGTCGTTGTAGTCATCGGAGACGATGCCGCCCAGTGGCAGGATGTCCCAGAAGGAGCCACCCCCAAACAGCACCAGCAGCACGGCGCCCAACGCCCAACCAGGGATCGAATAGCCGACAAAAACGATCGCGCTAGACATGATGTCAAAGCGACTCGAGTGCTTGACAGCTTTCAACACGCCCAACGGAATGCAGACCAGGTAGGCCAGCAAGAATCCGGTCAAGCCGAAGCGCAGACTGATCGGGAAACGACTGACGATCAGATCGATGACCGGCAATTCATACTTATAGGAGTTGCCCAGATCTCCGGAGAGCAGACCCGCGAAGGTCTTGCTCCACAGGTCCGGGACTCCGACCGTAGCAGCACTTGTATTGCCGCCTTCAGTGAACTGATAGAGCTCCTGTCCCAGAGTAAGGGTGTCGCCGTTCTCGGCTGTGAACGAGACCACAGTGCCGGCCGACTGCGCCAGGACTTCACGCGAGACCGTTACGGGCGACAGCTCCGGATCGTTTTGCTGTCCTGTGCCGCGCAAGCGAACAACAGGATCGCCCTCCTCCACCGTCTGTCCGGGATCGACCAGCCAATCGACGACCTCGTACTGCTCAACCTCTTCGCCGAACACGCCGCGCTCACTCAAATTGAGTGGGCCCAGGAACTGCATGTACTGTTTCCAGAGCGGCCAATCGAAGTGGTAGTGACGCTTCAGTGCATTGAGCGCCGTCGGGTCGATGTTGACGCTGCTTCCCTCTGCAGAGCCGCCGCCGCCTTCACCGCCGGAACCGCCCATTTGCATCTGCATGATGGCCTGATCGATTGGGCCACCGGGGACGAAACGGGTTATTGCGAACACCAGCATCGTGATTCCGAGGAAGGTCGGAATCAAGAGCAGCAGGCGCCGCGCAAAGTAGGCTGCCATGAGAGTCGTGCGGAGGAAGAGTTGGAAAGTTCAAGATCCCGGCACCTTCACTCACGCATTGGAGTTTCGGGCAGCCGGCAGGTGCGAAGCTATTGAGCGGCTTGCCAGGCTTCCCAGAAGTGGTGCTCGATTGCTTCTGTCTCCAAAGTCATTGAAGAGTCCTCGACGGCCGCTTCGTACTTCTTCGTCTTTTCCGGATCTTGCCACCAGCAGTACATCATGTCGTTGCGGTCCTTGGTCCTCCACACGCCAAAGTTTGGCATGGAGTACTTGTTCGTGTAGCACACGCGCTGCGCGGGGTTGTACCAATCAAGAACGTAAGGATGCGCCGCAAAGACGATCGAGTCGATCTTGCGGATAATTTCGGCGCGCCGATCGACATCGTAGCAACGGTCGTACTCGACCAAGAGCTCGTCCACTCTTGGGTCCGAGAAGGCGGTAACATTGTTGTTGTCCACCTGAGTAGCGAGCGCACCATTCCAAGACGTCTCGGGGTTGGGGAAAATGAGTGCACCCCAAGCCATGTTCGAGATGTCGTACTCGCGTTGACGTAGCTTCTTCCAGAAGGCGGCGTTGTCAACGCGCTTCAGGTTGATCTTGATGCCGGCCTTGCGGCAATCTTCTTGAAAGATTGTCAGACTCGGCTCGGAAAGCTCGGAACGATAGTCCAGGTCGAGCTCGAGCAGATTGCCGCCCTTCAGGCGATAGCCCTCGTCGTCGGTCTCGGTCCAACCCGACTTCTCGAGCAGGTCGACTGCATCGAAGGGGCTGTACTCGGTCATGCCATTCTTCGAATTGCGATAGTCGCCGTACTGCCAATAGCTGTCAAGCGGCGAGTACTCGCCATAGAAGAGCTGATCCATCATCAGGGGGCGGTTGCGTAGGTGCGCGAGCGCCTTGCGTACATTCAAGTCGTCGAGCGGCTTGCGTGTCATGTTCAAGGCAAGGCCCGAGGTCCCGACCGGCGCAGCGTTGTAGAACTTGCGCTTCTGCATCAGCCCACGCTTGACTGCATCTACCTTCTCGGGCAGAAGCTCGTCGGCCCACCAGGCAGCCTTCGGGATCACGTAGTAGTCGAGCTCGCCCTTCTTCGATTTCTCGAAAGCCATCAAGCGCTCGCTGATGACGAGGAACTTGAACTCGTCAATGTTCCACATACCAACCCAAGCCGGGTTGTCCTTGTCCCACCAATCGTCGCGCCGGATCAAACTGACCGCGCGGTTCATCTCGAGGTTCTCTTCGTCGAGCGTGTAGGGACCGGTTACGGCGTGGTACTTATTCTGGAACTCGCTCAGATACTCCTCACCAGGAATCGAAATCTGGTGCGCCGGCATGATCATCATCGACGCGGCGAAGTACATGAAGTTGCGCCAGCTCTCTTCACGTACTTGCACGGAAACAATGTACTTCGATTCGGCGACCGGCTCCTCGAAGCGCCCGTACACGACTTTGTTCGAGGGGAACAAGAGCCCATCGTCCATGTAGAGTCGGTAGGTCGCGACCACATCGACCGAGGTGACTTCCTTGCCGTCACTCCAACGCGCATCGGGATTGATGCGGAAGGTGTACTTGGATTTGTCCTCTGAAATTTTCCAGTGCGTCGCCAGCGCCGGGATGTACTCCAAAGTCGAGTCGTGCAAGTGCAGCAGACCGTTCTGGCACATGTCGCGCGCACGGTAGTTGAAGGAGGTGTTGTAGTCCTTGCCTTGCAAGCGCAGCGTCGCCGGCCAGCTGGGGATCTCGAGCACCATGCGTCCGCCTTTGACAGCGTCGGCCGAGCCCAGAGCAGGGAACCTCATGTTGGATTCCCAACCTTCACCCGCGAAGCCCGGCCCACCATCCGCTTCCGAAACGCCCTCGTCACCAGCCTGAGGATTCCAGGAGTATTGCACCATTGGAATTACCAGGTCGTACTCCGAGTTCGGAGCAATCGAATGGTCGTCGACTGCCCCCGAGGCAGCCCCGACCGCATCTTCGACCTGCGCCCCATTGGAACCTTCGGCACTTGTCTCGGTCGTCGTTTCCGGTTCAGGATCACCGCCTCCACACGAGAGAGACAACGAGAACAGAAGGGCGAGCGGCGTGATCGCCAGGAGGCGATGGGTGGGGTTGAGTTTCATAGGAGACGAACTCCGTCGGGATCCGTCAGAGAGTGGTGGATCAGGGACACGTTTCGGGGCAACAGTTTAGCCGCGCTCCGCAAAGGGATCGCCTGGAATCATGGCAACCCGGTCGCTCTGCCCGCTTCGCAGCGGCATCATGGGGGTCGTCGCAAGAATTCACCCGACTTAGGCTCCTTAGGACCTGTTGAGTGCGCGCTCTCGGCCGCCCCAGACCCGATTCGGGAACAAAACAGGACTCGCTCCTGGTTCCCATGTCCCGCTTCATCGAATTGCGATGCCGCGCCTCCACGTTAATATCGATCACGTCGCCACCGTCCGCCAGGCGCGCCGGGAAGCTTTTCCCGACCCGCTCGCGTGGGCTCTGGAAGCGGAAGCCGCCGGCGCGCACGGCATCACCTGCCATTTGCGCAAGGATCGACGGCACATCCAAGATGACGATGTCACGCAGTTACGCGCGGGCATCAGCACCTTCTTAAACCTCGAAGTCTCGCTCGATTCAGAGATGATCGGACTCGCGCTCGCGAGCCGAGCAGACGCCTTCTGCCTGGTGCCCGAGAACCGAGCCGAAGTCACGACCGAAGGCGGCCTCGATGTCATCGGGGAGCGCATTCGCTTGGCGAACATCATTCCAGCCTTGAACGAGGCGGGAGGGTTGGTCAGCCTATTCATCGATCCCGACAGCGCACAACTCGAAGCGACGCGTGAGTTGGGCGCTCCATTTGTTGAGCTACACACTGGCTCATACGCCAACGCCAGCGATCACGAACGTGAAGCCGAACTCGAACGCTTGCGAGCAGCAACTGCCTATGCTGTCGAGATCGGATTGCGCGTGAACGCAGGCCATGGCCTCGACCTATCGAACGTCATTCCGGTGGCGCGCCTGCCTCGGGTCGAGGAACTCAACATCGGTTTTTCGATCGTCGCACGATCCTTATTCGTCGGCGTTCGTGAAGCGGTGCGTGAGATGTCCGATCGTATCCAGGAACCCGCTGACTGAGCGAGTTTCTCCCTACTCAACCAACTCGCCTCCGAGCTCCTCGGAGCAAGACTGATGCCGAACCCTTTCCAGGGCAGCATTGTCGCCCTGCCTACGCCCTTACGTGACGGTCAGATCGATTTCGAGACCTTCGCGAAACTCATCAAACGACAGATAGGAATCAGTGACGCGATCGTCGTCGCCGGTACGACCGGCGAAGCGATGAGCCTGACAGACAAGGAACGCCGCGGTGTGATTTACGCTGCGGTCGAAGCTGCAAAGGGCGAGATCAAGGTCTTGGCTGGTGTCGGTACCTCCGTCACGGCCGAATCGATCGAGCTCGCACGCTTCAGCACTGCCAGTGGAGCCGATGGCCTGCTGGTTGTGGCTCCGCCGTACACCCGACCGAGCCGGCGCGGGCTGGCCGTGCACTTTTCGGCGATCGCGGAATCCACCACAGCCCCGATCGTGCTGTACGACGTTCCGGGTCGCACCGGGGTCGGCATGGATGTCGACCTGGTGCGTCACCTGCGACAAGCACATGCCAATATCGTTGCGATCAAGGTCTCGACCCCGGATTGGGATCGGATGCGCACCTTTATCGCGGACTGTGGCATTCCGGTCTTGTGCGGGGATGACGGGCACATCGTAAACGCACTCGAGGCGGGAGCGTGCGGCTCGGTCAACGTCATCGGCAACGTCGTTCCGGAGTTGATGGCCGAGTTGAGCGCGATCATGTTGGGCGCCGGCGATGCAAAGCAGCGTCGCGAACGAGCAACTCAAATCACTGAGCGCTTGACTCCGCTGCTTCGAGACCTGAGTCTCGATGTCAACCCGATCCCGGTGAAGTGCGCGCTCTCGATTCTCGGCTATGGAAATGGCGAGTTGCGCGCGCCCCTTCTCGAGCTGGAGGAGGCCGACAGGTTGCAACTCGCGTCGACATTGGACGCACAGCAACGGGTCTCCTGACAGCCAGCGCCTGCCCGTAGCGCCGCGACAGCGACAGACTCTTCCAGCAGACATCGAGGGCGCCCTCCCGCGGGGGGTGTGCATTCTTTTGTCCAGCCAGCAAGGCCGGACGATCCGTGACAGCGCGCCTAACCGACTGACCGCATTCACCCCGCCCGAGCGCACCGCGCTCATGGCCTGACCCCGAATTGCCCGCTCCCCCCAGGGCTCTATCCATGCCTCAATCTCGTGCGACGCCACGCAATGAGCGGAGCATGACGATCTTCGAGTCCGGCCGCACCCCGATCACGGTGCGCCTGCCTGGGCCGGGCTCAATAGCCCTCGAGACTGCTCTGATCGAGGGCTTATCCAGCAGTGCGCATTTCGATGCTTTGCTCGAATTGATCGCCGACGACGAGCGATCTGGCGAGGCAGCGCTCGCCCTAACGCGCATCGGAGCGGGGCCCGAACGCAATACGACCGAGCTGACGCAGCTGGCAAATGCATTGCATGAGGTGGGTGATACCGAGGCTGCCTTGAAACTGCTGTCGGACGCGCGCGCCAGGCGCCCTTTGGAAGCGGGCTTGCACCTGTCATCAGGCGACCTGTTGCTGCGACTGCGGCGCCCCGAGGCTGCGCTCGATGCGTACCGCGAGTGCTTGCGCCTTGCGCCCAACTTGCGTGACGCACTGCGCCGTTACTGCCATGAGCTCGAGCTCTGTGGAGGGTCGGTTGAGGCTGCGCTTACGAGTTTGATCAGCGTGCCCGGTGCCTGGCGAGCGCGAATAGAGCTGTCAGCTCGCGTTCTGGCTCGCAGCTTGGAGGCTTCGGATCGTGCGCGGTGCTTGCAGCTCTGCCGCGAGGCACTCACCGAAGTTCCCGAATCTGATGAAGCCATACGCTTGTGTGCCGAGCTCTGGCATCAGCACGAGGCGTGGGAAGAGCTCGCGCAGCTTCTGGCGCCCGGCGGTCCTGGGGCAGGTTCGAAAGAAGCTGGTGGCGTGCTCTTAGCACATGCCTTGATTGAACTTGGCCGTTTGCCTGAAGCCAGAGCGCTGCTGAAGAGCCACGAGGGCGCGGATCACAGGAACAGAGATGCTTTGGTGGCGAGCCTCGAGGCGCGCTTGCGCCTGCTGGAGACGGAGCGCGGATCGGTCGTCAGCGAGCCAGAGCTAGAAGAGATTACAGACCCGCTCGAAGTGCTCGAAACTCTGCCCGAGGAACCGCAAGAGGCAGTGCAGCATAAGCGCAGCGACTTCGAGGCATTCGCCGCCGCGCCAGACAAGCTGAACCTCGTCGAAGAGATTGATGACCCGTTGGGCGAAGAAGCCTTGGCGCTCGAAACGGAGCCTGATGAACAGCGCGAGACTGCGTCCGAGCCAGTCTTCGATTCAGAACTCAAGCCGTTGGCTTCGGATGCCGGTACGAGCCAAGGCGTGAACGCGGAAGAGATGGCTGCATTCGGCGAATTGCAGGCGCCGGCGCAACCGAAGCGCGCTGCGAAGCGTGCGAGCACTGGCCGCGGTCGGAAGCGCGCCACCCCGAAGACAACCGAACCCGATGCTGAGCGAGGGCCTTCGAGCGCACTCTCCGAACCAAATGTGGCTCCTGATTCCGAGGCGATTGAGCCGGGTGACGAGGACTCGAT
Organism: Planctomycetota bacterium; assembly: GCA_047611405.1. Classification (GTDB taxonomy): domain Bacteria; phylum Planctomycetota; class UBA1135; order UBA1135; genus JBLFWN01. Next base: position 72,352 of record JBLFWN010000011.1, read on the forward strand.
GCACGCTCATTTGGCGCCGCTCGAAGCGATCAGCCTGTCCTCTCTCGCACTTGCGCAAGACGAAGCGCACACGCAGATTCCTGCGAATGGGCCCAACTTCCAGTTGCTGCGCGGACGCGGAGTCCCGCGTGGCATCGCGATCGAAGGACCTCTGTGGCTCGACTTGGAAGCCGTCGCCTCACAGTGGACGGCCCCGAGCGGGAAACCGCGTTTGATCGCGTTCCCGCTGGCCGTCGAACGCGAGGATGCCGGCAGCGTCGCGCTCGCTCGTGTGCTTCCCGTCTGGATGCTGCAACACTGGCAGATCGAAGGCCGTGTCGAAGGCACTTCGATTTTCTGTACGGATAACGGCGGCGCATCCGTCGCGTTGCGGCGCTTGCCGACTCTGATGGAGATGCGGCGAAGCGCACAGGGCTGCCAAGCTGCGGACCTGATGATGCGTGGGCGAATCCTGCGCGATCCACGCGACCGCGATTGGGTCGAGATGGAGTTATGGGACGCCAAGCTGGCTTGTCTGGTGACGCGCACGCGTGTGCGTCTGCGGACGGCTCCGGTGCGAGCCGCACGCCGTCTCTTGGAGCGCCTATCCCCGAAAGTCGGCGCCCCGGCCTCGAACCCGCCGCTGTTTGGGCTGAGACCTTGGCCTCAGTTCAGTGAAGAGGATCGGCTTGAGTGGAGCGCGCTCGACACTCTGATCGGGCTCTTGCTGGATCTGGCGACGAGCCCGGACACGACAACCAGCGGGTCTCGCACTCGCAGCGGGCGTGTGATGACACAGCTTCGGTCGCTCGAACGCTTCTTGTGGCAACGCCCGGAACGGCCGCTGACTCATCTGATCGTGGGCGCTTGTGTCGCTGCCGAGACGCATCGGCAGGACACCGAGTTGGGGACCCATCGAACGCAGCTGCGAACCCTCGTCGAACTGATGCGGCGCTCACGTGGTCGCGCGAGCCGCTACGGTTCGACGACTGCGGAACGACGCAGCTTGCGGCGACTGATGACGGCCTTGGCGGACTCGCTCGACGTCTGAGGCGATCGAGCGCTTTTGGGTTGGGTAAGGGGGCTCTCGCTGCCTCTCATCAGTTGGTTGCACAGACCCTCTGTTCAAGATGGGCACGTCGAGCGCCAGGAGCAGAGCAGCAGAACAAACCTGCCCATCTGGCACCCATGCACGCCAAAACGGCATCTAGATAATAAACTTGCGACATGAATTAGCCAATGAACCATATTTAAGATCCATTTAGATACCACTAGAGAACCCATCTGGCTTGGCACAGAGCTTGCTTTTCTACTCTCGTCCCAATCGAGGTAATTCAATGCAAGCCCAATACACGAATCGCTCACAGCAGGCCCTCGCAGACGCGCAAGCGTTGGCGCAGTCGTCTGGTCACCCGGAACTCTCGCCCTTGCACCTGGCATCGTCGCTGCTTTCCGAACCCGCAGGCGTGATGTCCGCCATGCTGAATAAGCTCGGTGCCGAGCCCCACGCGCTGCTCGCTCAGGTCGATCAAGCACTTGCCAAAAAGCCGCGCATGCAGGGCGGTCAGATTGCCACCTCCGCAGCTTTTGGCGCGCTGATGCAAGAGTCGATTCGCTTGATGGGCGAACTCGGTGACGAGTTCGTTTCCTGCGAGCACTTGTTCTTGGCGCTCATCAATAAGGCCGGCCCTGAGCTCGATGTCTTATTCGTCGAGCGTGGCATCACACCTGCGATGGCTGCTTCGGCGCTAGAGGAAGTGCGGGGCAGTCGGCGTGTCACCAGCGCCAACCCCGAGGGTAGCTTCGAAGCGCTCGCGAAGTACTCGCGCGACCTGACAGCCGACGCAGCAGCCGGCAAGCTCGACCCCGTCATAGGGCGCGACGCGGAGATTCGCCGCACGATCCAGGTCCTGTCCCGACGGCGCAAGAACAACCCAGTGTTGCTGGGCGAGCCTGGCGTCGGCAAGACCGCGATCGTCGAGGGCCTTGCATCGCGCATCCTGACCGGAGATGTGCCGGACAGCTTGAAGAACAAGCGCGTGATGGCGCTCGACATCGGTTCGCTACTCGCCGGAGCCAAGTATCGCGGCGAGTTCGAAGAACGTCTGAAGGCTGTGCTGGACGAGATTTCCGATTCAGCCGGCGAGGTCGTTCTGTTCATCGACGAGATGCACACCCTGGTCGGCGCCGGTGGATCCGAAGGTGCCGTGGATGCTGCCAACATGCTGAAGCCAGCTTTGGCGCGCGGCGAACTGCACTGCATCGGCGCGACAACGCATGACGAGTACCGCAAGTATATCGAGAAGGACGCGGCTCTCGAGCGGCGTTTCATGCCGGTCATGGTCGACGAACCGTCGGTCGAAGATACGGTCGCGATTTTGCGCGGATTGAAAGAGCGCTACGAGGTTCACCATGGCGTGCGCGTGCTCGATAGTGCGTTGATCGCCTCTGCACGACTCGCCGATCGACATGTAACCGGTCGTTTCATGCCGGACAAGGCAATCGATTTGATGGACGAAGCTGCAGCGCAGCTGCGCACCGCCATCGACTCGATGCCGCCCGAGCTCGACAACCTCGAGCGACGGCTGCGACGCTTGGAGATCGAGCGCAGCGCCATCACCACGGAAGGCAGCTTGGGCTCGGCGACGCGTGTGGCCGAGATCGAGTCAGAACTGGCTGAAATCTCGGAAGAAGCCAGCGCTCTGCGTGCGCGCTGGTCGCGCGAAAAGGAACTGATCACGTCGATCCGAGCCGGAAAGATGCTGATCGAGAGCCTGCGCGGCGACTCCGAAAAGAAGGAACGTGAAGGCGACCTAGAAGCCGTCGCTGCAATCCGCTATGGCGAGTTGCCCGAGGCGGAAGAAGCCTTGGCCCAACGCACGGCCGAACTCGAGAACGTGCAACAAAATGGCGCGCTGCTCCCCGAGGCAGTCGATGAAGAGATGATCGCCCAAGTCGTCGCACGTTGGACAGGCATCCCCGCATCCAAACTGCTCGAAACGGAACGTGAAAAGCTGCTCACGATGGAAGATCGCATCGGCGAGCGTGTGATCGGTCAGGCTCATGCCATCGAAGCCATCTCAGAGGCGGTGCGTCGCTCACGTGCCGGCCTGCAGGAGACAACACGGCCCATCGGCAACTTCCTGTTGCTCGGACCCACGGGGGTCGGCAAGACCGAGGTCGCGCGCGCGCTGGCCGAGTTCTTGTTCGACGATGAGAAGCACATGGTGCGCGTGGACATGAGCGAGTACATGGAGAAGCACTCTGTCTCGCGCTTGATCGGCGCTCCTCCCGGCTACGTCGGCTATGACCAGGGTGGTTCGTTGACCGAGGCTGTGCGGCGCACGCCGCATTCGGTCGTGTTGTTCGACGAAGTCGAGAAGGCGCATCCCGATGTCTTCAACGTGCTGTTGCAACTGATGGATGACGGGCGCATGACGGATGGCCAAGGACGCACGGTCGACTTCACGCAGACGCTGGTGTTGATGACCAGCAACTTGCGCAGCGAAAACGACCTGCGTGAGCACTTCCGCCCCGAGTTCTTGAATCGTTTGGACGAGGTGTTGACGTTTGACGCACTCGAGCCCGATCAGATTGGTGCCATCGCGAAGGTGCAACTGGAGCGAGTGCGCGAGCACATGGCCGAGCAAGGCATCGGCTTGGAATTGACGGAGGCCGCCATGACGCAACTCGCCAAGGACGGCTTCGATCCGGAGTACGGTGCACGTCCGCTGAAGCGAGCGATCCAGCGTGGTGTCCAGAACCCAATCGCCAAGGCAATCTTGTCGGCACGCATCGCACGCGGCGAAGTCGCCGTCGTCGACTGCGTGGAAGGGCTATTCATAGTCTCGGGGCGCGAACGCGTGCTCGAAGCTCAAGAGGTCTGAGCCTGGCTGCGCTTCGGCGCGAGCCGGACTTCGCTTGGCGGCCCGTATGCCTCGGCATGCGGGCCGTTTTGTCGTTTGGGCGCCTGGCCGCGCTCGTGGGGCTGGTCTCGTGGGCTCAAGGCCGCGGGCTCAGGCTCGATGCCCAAGCTCAAGGACAGTGCCCCGAGAGCTGCGGCGGCGGATTCACTCTCGTAGCGAGCGAGTAGCCTCTGGTGATGCTCCAGCAACGGTCGCACACATTTATGGACAATCTTCCCTGATCCGTGCAACGCTGTGGATCGAGCGTCGTCTTGGGGGCTCAACATCAATTGGCCCCCTACCGCTCCCAACCATGCACAGCCCTCGACCCGCCCCGACCATCGACAACCTGGTCGACTATGAGCCCTTCGTTCGCGCCATTGCCCGCGGGCTTTTGCCGAACGAAGCGGACGTGCAAGACATCGTCCAGGAAACCTGGATCCGTTCGATGAACGCGCCACCGAAGAGCAGCGCAACTGTGAAGGGCTGGCTCGCAACTGTTGTCCGCAATATCGTTCGCGATCGTCATCGCAGCGATGGCAGACGCCGTCAGCGCGAAGAGGTGGCAGCGCGCCCCGAGGGAGAGAGTGTCGAGTTCAGTGCCAATCAGCTAGAGGGTCATCGCGGAGTCGTGCAAGCCGTACTCGAGCTCGATGAGCCTTACAAGAGCGTGGTAATCCTGGCGTACTACCAAAGTCTCAGTCCCAAGCAGATCGCTGCGCGATTGGATCGCAGTCCAGGTTCTGTGCGATCGCAGCTGTCGCGTGCTCATGAGCATTTACGCACGCGCTTGGATCGAGAGTATGGCGGCGACCGGAGCGCTTGGGCAAGTTTGCTCGCACCTCTGGCACGTCGCGAACAATTGGCCAGCAGCACAAGCCTCGTTTCTGCGCTAGTTGTGAAACTCGCTCTAGCAGCGGCACTGATCGGAGTGACGTGCTTCGGTTGGCAGTTGTTCGGATCGATGCCGGCGCACTCGCAAGGCACGCCTGACAACGTTGCCGCATTAGCTGAGTCTAGGACGAGTACGCAGGGAGATGAGCAGGGACTCGCCGCACCATCGAGCCCTGAAGGCGGCGAGCGAATTGCGAGCGGTTCGCGCGCGTTGAGCGTGACCGTTCAGCACATAGGCGCGCCCGTAGCAGGCGCACACCTTTGGTTCATGGACTCAGCCACCGCTCTGGAGGGCGGCCTGGAGCACGAGCACATGCTGTACTTAGGCACCCTCGAGTTGTTCTCGCGCTTTGCCTCGCACGTAATCACAGATGATACGGGAAGCGCGAACTTCGCGTGGTCTGGCAAGGTTGGCAGCCTTATTGTGCGGCACAACGCTATGCAGCTCATCCATTCGGTCGCCGAAGGAAGCGAGCAGCAACGGATCGTTCACTTGGAGTCGAAGCCAACGGTTCACGTCGAAGTCACGGACCGCCTGGGGCAGCCACGAGCCGGCGTCCCGGTGTTGTTGCGCGTCTCTACCTCCGAGCAGAATCACTTCGACATCGACCGCATCTGGACCGAAGAGCGCACCGGCCGTGGGTACTTCTGCGACTACCAGGACAGGGTTCAGTTCTTCGGAACCGAAGAGGGTGGCGAACGCTTCAGTGTCCGACTGCAAGTGCCCGGCTATGCGACCGAGCAGCAAGTCTTGAATCCATTGAGCAGCTCGGAGGATGCTGTTCAGCTTAGGCTCGAGGAGTGTGGTCCGCTCGAGATCCATCTTGTCGACCGCCAGGGACAACTGCAGAACATCGATGGCATTGCGACGGTGTATAGCGCGGGTCGGCGCGCGACCGAACGTGGCTTGGCTGTGCGTGTGACCGCTGGTAGCGCACGCATCGAGCATGTAGCCGTTCGGTCAGAGCTGGAGATCGAGTTCAGTTCCGTGCTGGACGGCGTAGAGTGGATCTTCGACGCCCGCGGACCGGACGGCGAAGGCGAGACCTCCCTTGTCGAGTTCAAGGTGCCCGATCGTCCCTTCGTCCACGCCCGTGTTTTCGACCAGACTCAATGTCCTTTGAGCTCGACCGCTATCAGCCTGTGCATCTTGAACGAAGAGCGCCGGGAGCTCCAGCGAACGACAGTTATCACAAAGCCAGACGGCGGAGTTCGAGTTCAACTGGCCGAGGACATTGAAGTCGGAACGAAGGTGACCGTTGAAGTCCTGCGCTATGGCCTAAGCGCCTGGGAAGCGCGAGCGAGCACAGTACGTGCAATGCACTTGACCAGTGTAGATATGGATATCGGCTCGCTCACGTTGCAGCCGATGCGCAGCCGACTCTTCGGACGAGTCGTGGACCCTGCTGGAAAGGCAGTCGTCGGTATGAACTTGTCCGTTCCTCACGACCGCTATCGCACCACTTCCGGGGCGACCACGGATGATGAGGGGCGCTTCGAAGTCATGGGCGTCTTCTCCGAACAACCTGTGCTCGAGATCTCTGGATCCAGCGAATGGGTATTACCGGCCAACGCCACCTTCGCACTCGGCGCAGATGAACAGATCTTCGTTCTTCAGCGCGGCGGATCGATCACCGGCAACTTCTTACTCGACCCAAGTGTCGAACTATCGAGCGTGCGCATGTTCGTTCGAGACGAGTCGGGCGAGACTCGCTACGCGCAGCAATACGTACATGCTCGAGACGGTCGTTTCGAAGTCAGCGGGCTCACCTCAGGCATCTACGATCTGGTCATTCAAGAGGACCTGGAAAGACGAGCGGAAGTGGGAGGGATTCGAGTTGAGCAAGCTCGAGAGACTACTGACCCCAGGCTCTTGGACCTCGATCTGAAGCCCAAGCGTGCGCAGCGCACACTGAGTGTTGTCGACGTGGACGGAGACTCCATCGAACGCTTTCATTGTTACGTCTATGTCGATGGCAAGTACTCGTCTTTTCATTCGGGATCGCAGGGCAGTGTCACAGTTGCTGGCCAAGAATCGTCGCGCTGCGCGCTTGTTATCGAGGCCCAAGGCTTCGTACCGCTGATCACGACACTGAGCGATCCGCAAGCAGCCATCGTGTTGATGCGCGGGCTGCAGGTGAGCCTCTATGCATCAGAGCGTCCAGCGCTCGAAAAGGGCGATCGCAGCGTTACGCTGTCCTTGAAGCGCCCTCTTGACGACAAGCGTGCGCCGGGCCGTAATGCCACAGCATCCCTGGCAGCCTCGATCGCGACCGATGGCCAAGCCAATGTCGTTTTCCCAGGGCCGGGTACCTACACACTGAACTACTCGGTTCATCAGCCCGCCGGCGACGGTATGCATATGGCGACTCAGGATCGCCCCGCAGCTGGAATCTTCGAGTTAGAAGTGCGCACATCCGACGCGGGTTTGGGCCTGCAGATCGTGCTCCCTGACAGTTTCTTTGACTGAAGCGGAGCTCCGCCGCGGAGCAAGCTCGTCCTCGCGTTGTGGGGACGCGCTATTGCTCCCGCTGCTGGCCCGCGCTGCTGGCCCGCGCTGCTGGCCCGCGCTGCTGGCGGTCTAGGACGGTGCGCATGCACTCTCGAATATCGGCCAGACGCGTCGGCTTCTGCAGGAAGCCGGCGTGCAATCCGCCGTGATCGTCTGGCTTGCTGTACCCACTCGTCAATATGACAGGAACGGAGGGCTCGATCCCGTTCAGCTCACCGAGCACCTCTTCGCCGCTCATCCCAGGCATGGTCAGGTCGAGAATCACGGCCGTGAGTTCGGAGCAGCGGTCACGAAACAGCTCAATGGCCTGCAAGCCGTCGTGCACGACCACATGCTCGAACCCGATCAGTGCAAGCATCTTCGAGATCACCGTCGCGACACGAGTGTCGTCATCCACGACCAGAACGGTGCCTTGCCCGCGCCAATCAGCTGGCACTTCCTGCACGCTCATCGCTGGATCTCCGCTGCCCGCTTACGATTGAATCGAGATTCTCGCATTGTGTACTTTGACTATGCCCAAGGTTGCAGTGAGTCCCAATCCTCGACCGGATGGCTCCGTCAAAAGGAATGGATCGAATAGACGCTCGCGTAGCTCTGGACTCATGCCACAGCCGGTGTCGGCGATCTCCAGGTACGTCCACCCAAATGGCGGGGAGCGACTCTTGAAGATCGAGCTCGAGGGATGAGCTTTTGGACAATGTGCTGCTAAGGAACTTCCCTTGCTCCGATACGAGCCTCGACAGATTGGAGGTGGTGCCACACTCGAGACCTTTGACGCGCTTACGGTAGAGGGCAGCCATCTGTCCGAGGAATTGCCCATCGGAATCCGGATCCGTGCGGCTAGCGCCACGCCGGATGGGCTCCTGTCCCGGCCCTCGATCCGGTCCAGGATGGAACTAAATCCAATAGGAATCACTACCTCAGAAAAACCGAGGACGGCTCCTAAGAACCGTTCTCGCAAATCTCAGTGCGACGCCCAAGAGACCGGGCTTAGCGCACTTTGATCACTGACCGTAGATCACGATCTGGTCGATGTCGCAGCGCTCGTTGCCTTGGCTGCCCTTCGACTTGAAACGAATCTCGAGGTTCGGGTTGTTGCCGGCGGAGGCGGGCAGCTGGACGCTGGCGCGCCCCCAGTTATTGGTGTTGAACTCCTCAACCGTATTCCACGAGCTGCCGTTGTGAACGCGCAGGCGCAAGTGCTCGGTTCCGTCATAGTTCATCGTCCGGCGCCAAACCTCGACCGTGATGGTCGAGTAGCCCGTAGTGTCGAAGTCCTTGTAGATGAAGCGCTTGTTACGAATTCGGCAACCGTAGGTACCGTTGTAGGAAGCAGCCGTGATGACCTGACCGGGTAAGTTGCCGTGGCTCCAACCGCCCGCAACCAAGTCGCCACTCTCGAAGTCGTCCGAGAACAGAATCGTGCGGTTCGTACCGTTGTGATTCGGGATGCAGCTCGACTCGGCCCCGTTACGCATCGTATTCACGACAGTCGGGTGGAAGAAGGTCGTGATGTTGTTCATGCCACCACAGCTGTGGCAGTAGCTCATGATCGTACCGTTGCTGCAGCTCGTGCTACCCGTGCAGTTGCCCGCGCAGGTGTCGAGCGGCGGGCAGTAGTCGTGCGTGTGAGGCGCGCCAAAGTTGTGGCCCGTTTCGTGTGCGACGACGACGAAGTCCCAGGTGTCCGAACCCTGGTTGACCGGGAAGTTCGTACCACCGTTGATGTTGCCACTAACGGCGAAGCCATTGTTGCCGTTACAGAGTGTGCCAAGCCAAGCGACGCCACCACCGAGATTTGCGCCCGAGATCATGTGGGCCAAGTGAGCGTCGCCGGGAATGTTACCCGCCCAAGCACTTTGGAATTCGGTCAAGCGCCCGCCGGAACTCGTGCTACTCCACGGGTCGTTGGTGTTCGTGTAGAACTGCACGTAAGGGAAGCTCAGCACGGTGTCGATCTGCGACAGGTAGCGATCGCTGATCGCACCCAGCAGCTGGAACAGGTAGTTCTGGGCGGCATTCAGGTTGTTCCAGTTCTGGTAGAACTGGTAGTCCGTCTCGACAGCGATGCGGCACTCGAGCGTGACACCGTTCCAGCCCGGGTTCGGGACTTGCTCCGGGTTGATCATGCTGCCCTGGCCGGTGATCGTGTCGGCAGCACACTCGTGACCGGTACCGGGACCGAGGGTGAGGTGCATCTCTTCGGTGAACATCCGGATGCCGGCTGCAGCCCAACCCTGGGTGGCGTGCGGAAAGGACGTGACGTTGACGTGAGTCGTGCCGTCATCAATCCAACCGTAAGAGCCGTGAGACGAGAAGCTGAGACTGACGCCACCCTCCGTCGTGCCAGCGACCTTGCCTTCCCACATGGTGAAATCGCCTTGATTCCAGATGGCGGGCTTGCCGTCGACGTAGACGCCAATAGACATCGGATCGAAGCTGCGACGCGTCAATTCGAGGTCGTACACATGGCCGCCAGGCATCGGAACATCTGTGAGCAGGACGGCATCCAGACCAGTCAGTTCAGCAAAGGTGTCCGTGTCCGGCTGGATGTCGATAACGCCGGGCAGACCTAGGGATGAGGGGGTGGCCTGCGCCGAGAACGGGAGCTGAACTTGAGCGCTCGCGACCGAAGCAGCGGCGGCGAGAGCCGTGAGAGTGAGGCTGGAACCTAATAACTTCATCGATGGGGAGGAGATGCTGAGAGAGTGGAGTGGGGCTAGAGCGTCCTATCGAATATTACATGCACGGGAGCAACTAGGGTGAATGACCTAAAACTTCAGGGCTCTGCCCGCTTCTAGCTGCGCACCAGGGGCAGCTGCTCGTTCGTAGGGACTCTGGATCCATGGCCGTGCCGTGCAAGGCGGACAGACGCACTAAATAGTTATCAATAAAGAAGTTAGGATACTCAGTGACACTTCGATTCCGCCTCTGACAGCACGAAAAGGGTCGTGCGCCGGCAAGAATCAGAGACCTGGGGAGGAGTTTCCGAACCGCTTGACGATTCGAGGCATCCCGAGGACAGTAGGTTCCCGAATTAGCGGAAACCCCTTTGAAATCGCGACTTCCGATGATGCCCCGTGCTCGCCTGACTCTTTCCTGTGCGGCCCTGTTCACGACCTCCCTGCTCAGCCCAAGAGCAGAGGCCCAGGTGCAATTCGTGGATGTGACAGTCCCCATGGGTGTCGACTACATTCAGAACCAGACTCCGCTGATCGCTTCCGAGGCCTTCGTGATGACAGGCGCAGCTGCCGCCGGTGACTACGATGGCGATGGCTGGACCGATCTGATTGTTACCCGCGCCGATGACGCGGCGCTCTTATTCCGCAACAAAGGCCGAGACTTGACCGGCGCATCACGCGGCTTCGAAGAAGTCGGTCACTTTGCGTTCAAAGGACAGCCGCCGGCAGCTCGCAGCAACGGCGTTGCTTGGGGTGATATCGACAACGACGGCGACTTGGACTTGTTCGTCACGAGCCTGTTCACGGAGCGCTATCACTTGTACGTCAATGGCGGGAACGGGCGCTTCAACGAACGCGCCATGCAGCGCGGCCTCGCGATGCAGAGCCCGGATCGGCATCAAGGTTTCTGCCCATCCTTCGGTGACTACGATCGTGACGGCTACCTGGATCTGTACGTCACCGAGTGGGGCTTCCATCGTGCGGCGGCAGTCGGTAACTCGACCTCGCGTTTGATGAGGAACCTGGGAGCTGCCAATCCCGGGCACTTTGTCGACCAAACGGACCTCGCTGGAGTCTCAATCGAGGACACCATCGCGACCGGAGTCCAGGGCCAGTTCCCGGGCGTCTACTCCTTCACGGCTCATTGGTCTGACCTCGACGACGATGGTTGGCCTGACCTCGCGATCGCAGGTGACTTTCTGACGAGCCGCCTGTTCTGGAACGACGGCAACGGTGCCTTCAATGACGGTACGCTGAGCGCGGGTGTCGGAACAGACGAGAACGGCATGGGCGCTACTGTTGCCGACTTCAACGGAGACGGTCTGCTCGACTGGTTCGTGACCTCGATCTTCGACCCGGTGGACACCTGCAATACGCTGGGTGGATGCAACTGGCAGAGCAGCGGCAACAGGCTGTACATGAACAGCGGCAACAGGACGTTTTCGGATCAAACGGATACCGGCGTGCGTGACGGTGGTTGGGGCTGGGGTGCGACACATCTGGACTTCGACAATGATGGCGATCGCGATCTGGCGATGACGAATGGGATCATATTCGCCGGCAACCCGACCGAAGACTTCTTCAATACGGACGCCATGCGCTTGTGGCGCAACGATGGCGCGGGCTTCGTCGAAGTCGGCGCTGGCACAGGCGTTACCGATACTCGCTCCGGCAAAGGCCTGCTCGCCTTCGACTACGATCGAGATGGCGACCAGGATTTGTTCGTGACTAACAATGGCGAGCACCCCGTGCTGTACCGCAACGATGGCGGAAACGCGGCGCACTGGCTGCAGGTAAAATTAAAGGGAACGACCTCGAATACATTCGGCATCGGGGCGAAGGTGCGCGTCTGGGCCTCAGCAAATGCGACGCCGCAGCTGCTCGAAATGAGTGCTAGCAGTAACTTCCTAGGACAGAATGAGCCCATCGCGCACTTCGGCATGGGCGCCAACGCGAACGTGCACCAAGTCGAGGTCAAGTGGCCCAGCGGTGCGGTGAGCACGCTAAACAACATGAGTGCGGATCAGCGCTTGACGATCGTCGAGTGAGCGTGCACTCCGAGGCAGCGCGCTCCAACAAGTGAACGAATTGAAAGTCCCCCCCCATGATGCTCACGCAGATACTCGAGAACTCGAGCTCCTTCCCTGTCGAAGAGAACCCGCTCTCCATAGCCTCGATTGCGGTAATCGCGGTCGTCTCCGCGCTGGTCTTGTTCGTCTTGTTGGCCATAGTTCTCATGACCAGGTCGAGCAAGGCGAACCCCATGCGCACGAAGGTAACGGAGCGTGAGCGTTTCTAGTCGCAGGCGACAGCGCTAGCACGGGTTCGAAGGAGCCGGGCGCTCGCCTGGGACCGCATACGATCAAGCAGGCCATTGAAAAACAGCGACCCGCACAGGACCGACGATCGTTCAGACGAAGCTACGCATTTCAGTCCGCTCGAATGACCTCGAGCTGTCGAGTCATATCCGCCACCAGTTCGGGATGCTGCGCAGCCACATCCGTAGTCTCACCTGGATCCAACGCGAGATCGAATAAGCGCGTGCCGTCAAAGGCTTTTCCGGCCGGCTTCTGTCTGCCACCGGAACCGGTCGAGAAGATCGCTTTCCATTTGCCGTTGCGCAGGGCAAAAGTCCCGTTGATCGAATGGTTCACGACAGGAGCACCACGCTCTGCGCCCTCGACCCGATCGAGAAGTGGAAGAAGGGAATAGCTGTCTCGCGCTGCTCCCGTTGGCATTTCCAAGCCGAATGCCTCTGCCAGGGTCGCGAATAGATCGACATGACAGATCGTCTCTGCGCAGCGTGAGCGCGCCTGAACGCGACCGGGCCAACGCACGAAAAAGGGAACGCGATGTCCGGCTTCATAGACATCCGCTTTGGTCCCTCGCCACGGGCCGTTCGGGCGGTGACTGCTGGGCCGAAAGCCATGCTTAGCAGAGTCGGTTGTGTGATCGACTTGGTCCTCGCCGAACAGATACATATACGAGCCGTTGTCGGAAGTGAACACGACCAGCGTGTCCTCGGTCACACCAGCATCGTCGATGGCCTGCAACACGCGTCCGATACTCCAGTCGACTTGCTCGATGAAGTCTCCGTATTCACCCAGCGTCGTGCGCCCGCGAAAGTGATCATGCGGCAGCGTGGGTTTATGCGGAGCCGTCAACGGCATGTACAAGAAGAATGGCTGGTCGGACTTCGCTCCGGTCTTGATGAACTCAACAGCCTCGCGCGTCAGATCATCCAATACGTTCTCGATGCGAAAGTCGACTGACCGCGGCCCTGGTCGCACAAAGTGCGGGAAGGGCTGACCTTTTTGACGTTCACTCGGAAGCACATCAAACAAGTCGTTCCGGATGTAGACATAGGGCGCCATATCGAGCGAGGCTGACACGCCAAAGTAGTCATCGAATCCGTGCTGCGTTGGTCCGTCCGTGATGCGTCCCGCGAAGTCGATACCGGGGTCGCCCGACCAGTCTCCAGTCTTCGCGTCCTCGGCCAGCAGAGGCATGCGCATGCCCAAGTGCCACTTGCCGACGGCGCCGGTTCGCCAACCCGCCGACTGCAACAGGGTGCCCAGTGTCGCTTGCCCCTCGTCCAGCAAGGGTTCGCTATAGCCACCCAACACACCCTTCGTCAAGCGTGAGCGCCAGCAGTAGCGGCCCGTCAGCAAGCCATAGCGCGTAGGCGTACAGACTGCTGATGGTGAGTGCGCGTCGACAAAAGTCATGCCTTCTTCCGACAAGCGATCCAGATGCGGTGTCGCGAGCGCTGAGCCCGGATTCAGCGCATGCACATCACCGTAGCCCATATCATCGGCCAAAATCACGACGACGTTGGGACGCTCGCTTGCAGGAGCCAAGACCGTCAGCAGGCTAAAGAACGTCAGAGAAATCATTCGCCACCTGAATCTTTGCGTTGAACGCGACGGAAGGGATGAACCCAACTAGCGAGAGCTTGCGGACTGCGCGACTGAATCCAGACTTTGCCGCGGCCCGAGAACTTCAACAGCAGTTGGTCCGCAAACAAGAAGGAGCGGATGCGCTTGGCGCGCGTGATGCGGTACTGCAGCGTCGGTTCCCATGCGACGGCGAAGCCGTTGTCGACCGTGTACTCACCGTCGACCTCGACTAGTTCGATCGCGCCATAGGCATTGAAGAACAAGCGTCCGCTACCCGAGCAGCGCAGGATGAATAGACCTTCATTGAAGAAGCCCTTCAAGCCGTCCCACTTGGCATCGCAAGTAACACCGGGTTCGGATGCCAGATAAGCACCCTTTTCCAAGAATAGCTCTTCGTTCTCCAACATCACGGTCGTGATGTCGCCGGCACTCCCGGGAGCCAATGCGATGCGTCCCGGCCCTCCCTCCGCCTGATAGGTGTTCTGGAAGAAGCTCTCGCCGCTGAGGAACTTGCGCTTCAAGCCACTCATCAAGCCGCCACGCGTCGATGTCTCTGTCAGGATGTTTGGCGCCATCCATGCCATCGAACCGGATTCTGCAACGAGCTTCTCGCCGGGCTCGAGTTCCACTTCGACGAAGCTATAGCTGGGCTGCGCTCTAATCTGATAGTTCATGATGATTGGATTGCGACAGCTACTGACGGCGTGGCGGCAACAGGCCTCCGAGCCGGGGTCCGAAGTCCGAAGGGTTGTGGGACTGTACGTAGATGCGGCCTTGGCCTTTGAAGCGCATGACCAGACCTTCGCCGCCCAAGAAGGACTGCAACCACGACCCACCGGCTTTGCTGATCTCGTAGTCGAGGCTCTCTTCGAAGGCGACAACGTGTCCCGTGTCGACGACGAGCCCGTCATCCACCTGGATCTCATGGATGCGCCCGAAGCCTGTCACTAATAGAGGTCCCTGACCTTTGATGCTGAGGTAGAAGAGCGCCTCGCCCGTGAAAAAGCCCTTCATGCCCTGGAATTGAGTATCTGCTTCCAGGCCGGGGCCACTGCCCAAATAACTACCGCCCGTGCAAAGCCAGTTCACTCCCGGCTCCACATCGATCTGAACGACATCACCCTGCAAGGTCGGAGCCAAGCCGACTTCTCCATCGCGACCGTCCATGATGGTGTAGGTCGAGAAGAAGAAATTCTCGGCGGCCAGCAAGCGCTTTAGCCCGCCAAGGATCCCGCCTTTCCCGCGCGACTTCGTAGTCACGTCAATGTCGACGTTGGAAGACGCTCGGTACATCGCGCCCGACTCCGAAATGAAGTTATCCCCGGGCTCGAGGCGTACCAGCGCCGACGCAAAGGCGCCCGCTTTTGATAGTTCGATTTTCATCCCAATAGGTACGGAGTAATCCAACCGGCCGTCGAGCCGAGCGTGCGCGTCTGCAACCAGAGTTTTCCTTGACCTTGAAAGCGCATAACTAAGCCTTCGCCCGAGAACAGGGTCTGCTTCAAGCCGCCCATACCGCCGATCTTGTAGTCCAAGCTCGGCTCCCAGGCGACCACATGCCCGGTGTCCACGATCAGCTCGCCATTAATCTCGTGTTCGACGATCGCGCCGTAGGCGTTGAAGAACAGATCACCCTGTCCGCGGCAGTCCAGCAAGAACGCACCCTCGCGCGATAGCAGGGAGCGCATGCCAGCGAAGCGTGTCTTGATGGTGACACCTTCCGTCGCTGCAAGGAATGAGCCGGCCGTCAGGAGCAAGCCCTTGGCATCGATGGTTTGTTGAACGACCGTTCCCGGCAGTGCCGGCGCGATAGCTAATTCGCCGCCCGATGGGCCGGAATAACGACCGAGGAAGAATGACTCACCGCCGAACACCTTGCGTGCCAATGCCGGGAGAATCCCTCCCATCAAGTGCGTCTTCAGCTCAAGAAGGTGGCTCATGCGGCTCATCGCACCACTCTCGACGTTGACTGACTCACCTGGCGCGAGTTCGAACTGAACTTCCCCGTAGTCGGGGTTGCCTGCGATATGGAACTTCATGTTCTCGAAGGAGGGGCGAGCAGCGGAATGCGGAATGCGGAATGCACGACCCTAACCTTTCTGCACGCGCGTCGGAACTGCTCGGCAGATGTTGTGTTGCAGCCTTGGACGCTCTCTTCACCCACTTCAGAACCCCACCCCCTTCGGGTCGAGATTCCATGACCTCCCCTATTGATCCCGATCTTCGGACATCGGTCGATCGCGAGACGGCACATGCGTGCGCGCAACCGACTAGACGCAACATCCTAAGTGGCACGATCGGAGGGATGGCAGCGGTAGGAGGTTTGGCCGCAGTCACCCTGTCCGGCAGCGCCCAAGCTCAGTCGGCTTCCAGCGCCGCGAGCGGAGCGCACCTCGCCACGCCCGCCAAGCGTGACTTGCTGGTCACCCTGGTGCAACGCACGTCGCAGGGCTACACCCGCGCCTTGCATCAAGAGGCTCGCTCGCGTGGTTTTGATAGCTACCTCGAGTGGCAGCTCAAGCCTGACTTGATCGATGACTCGGCCATGGACGCGATGCTCGCGACCTATGCGACCTTGACGATGACGTCGAAGCAACTGTGGGACGCCTACGGCCCGCCGGCCAATAACAACACGCCGGTCTTCGAACTGCGTGATGCAACGATCCTGCGTTCCTTGTACTCGGAACGCCAGTTGTTCGAGGTGATGGTCGAGTTCTGGGCTGACCACTTCAACACCTACGCCGCAGCCGGGCCACTCCCGTTTCTAAAGACCGCGGAGGATCGCGATGTCATCCGCGCCAACGCGCTGGGCAAGTTCCGCGACCTCTTGACCGCGGATGCGAAGAGTGCGTCGATGTTGTTCTACCTGAACAACAACACCAACATCGCGAAGGCGCCGAATGAGAACTACTCACGCGAAGTGCTGGAGCTGCACACACTCGGTGTCGACGGGCCCTACTTCGAACAAGACGTGCGCGAGTTGGCGCGTTGCTTCACGGGCTGGACTTTCTTCCCGCCGCAGCACCCAAATTTCGGCGACTTCGTTTTCTTTGCAGCGAACCACGACACGGACGAGAAGAACTTACTGTCCCAGATAGTTCCGGCAGGCGGCGGAGTGAGCGATGGCGAGTTCATGCTCGACTTCCTGGCCGCTCATCCTTCGACTGCTGAATTCCTGAGCCGCAAACTGGCGCGCTACCTGCTCGCCTACGAGCCGCCGCAAGCCATCGTCGACACAGTCACAGCAACCTACCTGGCTACAGACGGCGACATCAAGGAAATGATCCGCGCCATCCTGACTCCGCAGAACCTGCAAGCTCCTGGTGAATGGCAGCAACCGAAACTGAAACGCCCGCGTCGCTTTGTGACGGGTCTCATGCGCTCGACGGGCGCGTTTGCTCAAGCCGGGAGCTTGTTGGCCGTCGTGCGAAGGATTGACGCCATGGGGCAACCGACGATGCTATGGGAGACCCCGGACGGGTTCCCCGATGACTTGGATACATGGGGTAGCACCGTGCTGCCGCGTTGGGAGTTCGCGACACAGCTAGTCGGCAACTCCGTGCTTGGAGTAACGCTGACAGGGCAAATGCTGTTGGCTCTGCTGAATGGCACGCCAGTCCAAGATGCCGCGCGCGCCATCAGTCATGCACTAAGTGGTGGAACGATGAGTCTGTACGACGTGGAACGCGTGCAAGCCTACATCGATGCCGCACCGACCTTCAACCTGCAGGTCTTGCGTGAAGGCTTTGCGCTAGCCGCGTCTTCCCCGAGCTATCAGTACTACTAGGAGCCCAGCCATGAACTCACACACGAATCAGACCCGTCCTACTCGCTCGGTCTCGCGGCGTGCCTTCCTGGGCGGAGCTGCGATGGCCACCACACCGGCCTTGTTGCCGCGCATGACTTTGGCTCGTCCCGGTCTCATCGCGGACACTCTGGTCAGCGTCTACTTGCGCGGTGCGATGGATGGCTTGACCCTGTGCGTCCCCTACGGCGACACGGACTTGTACACAGCACGCCCGACACTGGCTATCCAACCTCCGGGCCAACCCGATGGTGCAATCGACCTCGATGGCTTCTTCGGCCTCGCACCAGCGGCGGCTCCTCTGCTTGGTCCTTATCAGAGCGGCGACCTGTTGTTCGTACACGCATCCGGCTCGCCTGATCCGTCACGTTCGCACTTCGATGCACAGCGTTTTATGGAAACCGCGACCCCACTGCAACCGACCTCTTCGGTCACGACTGGCTGGATCGGACGGTACCTGCAGGGTGCGCCCTCTATTGGCAACGGCGCCTTCCGCGCCATGGGAGTCGGAGCTCGACTCCCTAAGACGTTGAACGGCGGGCCCGGCACGCTTCCGATCGCCGATCCAGCTAACTTCAACTTCCCCGGCAATCTGGCGACAGCAGCGCTTCGAAGAACGGCTATTGAACAGATGTACGACCGTACGCGAGATCCGCTCGCCAGTGCAGCTGATAACACCTTGGCAAGTATAGACCTGCTCGCGGGCGTGGACTTCGCCGGCTATATCCCTGACAACGGCGCTACTTATCCGGCCACACCCTTTGGCGATCAGTTGAAGAACACCGCGGCAGTGATCAAGTCGGGCATCGGCCTCGAAACGATTCACTTGGACCTGAATGGTTGGGACCATCACAGCGCTATGGGGCCGGTAAACGGCGTCTTGGCCGGGCTGCTTGATGAATTATCGCGTGCACTCGAAGCCTTCCACCTGGACATGCAACTGTATTGGGGCCGCATGGTCCTCGTGTGCATGACCGAGTTCGGACGTCGCATTCGCGAGAACGGTAGTGCGGGCACTGATCATGGTCACGGCGGCTGCATGATGGTCATGGGTGGCCACATTGCCGGCGGTCAGGTCTACACCAATCCGTGGCCCGGCTTGGACACCAGTACCGGCAGCGGTGACCTGGAAGTCACGACGGATTACCGCGACATCCTGGCGGAAATTCTGGACGAACGCATGGGAGCTACTCACTTGTCCGAGATCTTCCCCAACTATGTGCCGGTCTATCGCGGCATCGTGAACTGAGTCGACGGGCTCGACTCAGTCGAGCGAGCAGACTGAGTTGACTGAGTGTTTGGACGAAGGCGTCCACTGCCAAGGCATTGGGAGTGGACGCTGTTCATGGGTCAGGCCAGCGAGCGTGCCCTGCCTGTGCCTCGGGTCGAATCTAGCGAAATTGCCGCTATCGATCCGATGCCAAAAACGTACAAGCCTGGCTTGTGGAACAGGATTTCGCCCCGGATGAGTAAGAACGCGTTGATGAGCGCTACTCCAGGCTCAGGATCCCTTCCGTAGCCGCATCACTCCGTCATAGAATCTGGACCCTGCGAGTCGCTTCGATTCGTGACTTCCCTTTCGACTCCGCCCTCTTCCGGACGACTTTCATGCTGCGCTCCGCTCTCCGAACACTCCCCTTGCTGCTGGCTCCCCTTTGTCAGGCGAATGCCACGACCGAATTCGAAGCGCCCGCATGGGCGGAGCAAGACGCCGCGCTCGAGGCGATGCAGAAGTTCATCACGACTGCGAAGATCGATAAGACGTCGAACACCTGGAAGAAGAGCCTGCCCAAGCCTCCGAAGCTGAGTTTCACCGAAGGCCTAGAGTACTTCTGGGTGCTCGAGACAAGCCAAGGTCCGATCAAGATCCAGCTCTTGCAGGACCTTGCGCCCATGCATGTGTCGACTGTGATCTATCTGAGTCAGGTTGGTTTCTACGACGGCATTAGCTTCCACCGCGTAATCAATCGCTTCATGGCGCAAGGTGGTTGCCCTGACGGCACCGGGACCGGCACGCCTGGTTTCCAAATCGAACAAGAGCTGAGCTTCGAGGCCAAGCACGATCGCGCCGGCACCTTGTCCGCCGCCAACCGGGGCAAGGGCACGCCCGAAGGCAGTCAGTTCTTCCTGACGTTTGGACCGACGCCGCACCTCGACGGAGTGCACACCGTGTACGGCTACGTAGTCGACGGATCGGACACGTTGAAGAAGCTCGAAAAGCAGGGTTCGCCGCAAGGCCGAACCCGCATCCCGCTTTCGATTGAAAAAGCCTCCGTTCAAGCCGTCGCCAAGAAGGCGTTGCCGACGCTTGTCAGCCATCACGATTCGGACGACGGCGCGATTGCAGGCGCCCGCGCTTTCATCAGTCAGCAAGCGGCCGAGGGCATACTGAATCGCGAAGATGCGAAGTGGAAGACCAAGCTGCCGAAGCCGCCCCTGCAAAACTTCACAGTGGGCAAGAAGTACGTCTGGAACGTGATGACCAACAAGGGCCTGATTCAGATCGAGTTGATGCCCGAGGTCGCTCCGATGCATGTCTCGGCGACCATCTATATGACGCTTGCCGGATTCTATGACGGCTTGGCGTTCCACCGCGTCATCCCTGGCTTCATGGCCCAAGGTGGTTGCCCGCTCGGCAACGGCGTCGGCTTCCCAGGCTTCAAGATGAATCGCGAACTCGACGCGAATGTGAAGCACGATTCGAAAGGCGTCTTGTCTGCCGCGAACCTGGGTAGCGAGGGCACCGACGGCAGCCAGTTCTTCCTGACCTTTGGTCCAACGCCGCACCTGGATGGTGGCTACACGGTCTACGGTCGCATGACGGCTGGCGAGGATGTCCTTACCGAACTCGAGAAGCTTGGATCTCGGGGAGGGACGCCCAAGTCTCCGCTCGAAATCATCCAAGCGACCATCACTATCAAGTGAGACACATGAGCGCGGCGAAGGCGAGTGCCGCGCCGCGCTCTGTTTGTATTGATATCGACGCGTGCTCGTGTTCAGGCGAGCGTCTCGCGTTCCAGAACCTGCTTCACGCCGCCGAGCGTTCGAGCTTGTTCATGGACCAGCGGAAGATGTCGGAAAACGACAGCAAGCCCAAGAGCTTGCCGTCAGCGGCCACGGGCGCACGCCGGACACCGATCATGCGCATCATGTCGACGGCCGTCGAGATGTTCAGGTTCGGAGTCAGGACCATGCAAGGGCTAGACATTGCGTCGCGCACCTTTAATCCCGGATAAACGGGGCCGTAGTCCTTCCAGCGCTGTACGAGATCCTTCTGCGTCAGAACCCCAAAGCCGGTTGCGGGATCACCAGAGTCGACGACCACACAACTGATGCGACTCGAGTGCATCAGGCGCGCGGCTACGAGCAACGCGTCATCCGGGCAAACGGTCATGACTTTCTCGATCATGAGGTCGTGAACGTGGGTGGTATCGAGGAAACTCATAGCTAAGCGGCTATCGGTAAGTCGGTAAGAACGATTTCGCCGGTCTCTTCATCGAGCACGAAGCGGACCGGGCCGACCTTGCTCTCAAGGGACCGTTGACTGAGAAGGATTTGAATCAGGACGCCGGGTTGTGCAGTTCCCAGGACATCGATGTACGGGCGTTCAGTGGTTTCGCTCTGGATCTTGCGCAGCTCCTCTAGTCGTGCGGAGAGCTGAATCTGGCGCTGCAGCAATTCACGACGCAGCTTCATCTGTGTCCGAACGCGCGTGGCCAGCGCGCTGTCAAGCTTCGCGCCCATGCGGCGCACTTCGGCTCCCAAACTCTCACCGCGCATCTTGCACAGCTTCTGCTCTAGCTCCTCGACCGCACTATCGAGTTCGGCGACCTCGGTCAGCGACACGGCTCCCACACCGGCGCAGAGCGTGGTCGGCACGTAACTCTCTGACCCTACATCGATCGCGCGAATGGATCCCCCGGCTTCGTACGTCCCACCGCGCAACTGACCTCGACCCTCGATGGTCAAAATATCACCGGCAGCTTCGATGTGAGCACTGAAACAACCCTCTTGCAGAGTGACGTTTCCACCGGCGCGCACGGTCACGTTCTGCGCGTGACGCGCGCTCAGATTGCCGCCAACCGTGATGACGCTGTCGTCACCGCCAAGGATCCCACGTACTACAGTCAGATCACCGCCGACACTGATCTCTGCATCTTCGATGGCACCTGCCACGACTACGCTGCCCTGCGCTTCTACCTTCGATCCGATGCAGACGCTTCCACTGATCGACACATCGCCAACGGCTCGGATATTGCCGGTGCTCAAATCGACATCACCTTCGACCTCTAGTGCCGACGTGATTTTCAGCGTGCCCGCATTCTGGTCGTACTGCACGTTGCCTTCGATCGCAGAGCGCAGACGAATTCGCCCGTCGGACAGGACCTCCTTGCGAAGGTAGTCCCCCGCGGGAAGGAATGCTTCCGTCTCGCGACCTGCACTCTCTGGTATCTCGCGCACGGCACCATCGACGCCCTTTCCCGGCTGTCCCGAACGAGGCGGATGCCAGACGGCAACGGGTTGTCCGTCACGAACATTCGTGACCATGTTGCGTTCGCGGAAGTCGATCTGGCCCGTGCGAGAACTCGTTCCAACACGCTGGCCAGAATCGAACAGGAGCTCCAGCCTGGCCACGGTACCCGGCATGGGATCCGTACCTGAAGCGATCAACACACGCCGCGCTTCTTCTTCCAACGCGAGACCCGCGTCGACGACTTCATCCAGCACACCATATTCGACGGGACTGCTAACGAGCAGCGCCCGAATCTGATCGGGTGCCAGCGTGCCCGAGCCGGCGGGCAGTTCGACCCAAGCCGAGGATCGATCTTCGGAGATTGTGATGGAGAGTTCAGTCATGGACTGCGCGGCAACAAAGTCCGATTGTGTTGCGCTCGCCTGTCAATCGACCAACCCACTTCGCCGACCTTCACATTTAAGTGGAAGCTACATTTCATTGACCATCCCCGGAGGAGAGCTGGCAACGCCTGAAATGCATCGGCGATCGGTCGTCCTCCCAGCGACATAGCTGCAATCGCCGTGCTACGTAACGCTTGCGTGGCCGCTAAAACCCCGCTGCGGACAAGCCAGTGTGGGTTGTAGGTGGGGCGCCCAGAAGTGGCCGTGAAGCCAGGGGGGATCCGAGCGCCCCGGGAGGTGGACCGGCATTGTTCCTCCCTCCTGATAATCACACCAGAGTCTAAGCGGTCAATTCCCTATTCTGAAGACCCCTGCTCAAGGGTGCTGGGAGGGCAAGCCGAAAGAGATAGTTCGCTCATCCGGTTAACGCTCTCGGAATGAAACTCCCTAACAACGGCCGTAAGACCTTCTCGATCACCGAGATTCTGATCTCTCTGGTAATGCTTGGCACAATCTCGAGTGTGGCTATTCCAGCGTGGTTCGGCAGAAGCGATGTCACACTCGACAACGCGGCAAGACTCCTCGCTCGAGACCTACGAGCGGCTCAGAACCGCGCCGCCTTCAACGGCGAATCGACTCAACTTCGATTCTCTGGTGATGGAACCGGCTACAGCGTCTTCGACAAGAGGGGTGCGTTACTACCGGCTCTGATGGGGCAGGGAGGCTTCGTGCGTGAGTATCCGCGCGATGCCGTGTTCCGCGGCGTGCGCGTCGAGAATGCCGACTTCGCTGGCCAGGCAATCGTTGAGTACAACGATCGTGGTGTCGTGCAGCATGACGGTCAAGTCGTGCTGTCATTCGCAGGCGACAGCCGCATTGTGCGCGTGTGTTCACGTACCGGATTGATCGAGCTAGAAGGCATGGCCGAAGCCTGGACTGATAGCGGTTTGTGAAATCTTCGAAAGACTGAAACCGGCGGGCTTTCAGTTGGATAGAGAATTATGAACGAGCAACTGATGGCCGTACGCGACAGCCTGCGCTCGCTGAGTTTCGCGTGGAACTCACTTTGGAAATGGAACTCGCGCGCGCGCCGTGTCTGACTGAATCGATGGTGAGGCTCCTGATGCGAGGCCACTTAGTTGTGAGTGGTGCAGGAGCCAACTCGGCGCGCAGGCTCGCTTTGGAATTGAGTGCTCCGAAGCGCGCACCTGTTAATGCAGGCGCCCCGAAGGCCGGATTGTTAATCCGGTGCAGTAGCAACGTGGCGCTAAAGTCAGCGGGTGAACCGGCAGGTCGGGCCTCCTGAATGGGTGGGGGTCCGGCTGCCCCATTCCCTCTCGCACCGACCCATCTTGCTGCGCGCCGATTCGAGGCACCATGGAATACGGAGCCACCTCATGTGAGGCGGCTCCGCTTGGCCGCTGGTTCAGATCCTCAGCGACAGCTGTTAAGGGAGGCAGAAGCCCTTTCAGCTCGCGCAAGTGGTGGCAGGACCACTCGCACTGTCACTCCAGTGGGGACTGGAGCAGGTGGCTGCTTGCGCAACCGCACGGACCCGAATGGCAGGTTTCGCGTCCGTCTCGAAATTGTAACCGCGGTCTCGCGAACTTGTCTACGGGAGGAACTCGTCCGGGGCGTGTGCTAGCGTCCGTAGGCGATGAACTGCTGCGCCAGGACTAGGGTTTCACCC
Source organism: Planctomycetota bacterium (assembly GCA_047611405.1). Classification (GTDB taxonomy): domain Bacteria; phylum Planctomycetota; class UBA1135; order UBA1135; genus JBLFWN01. The sequence goes on from JBLFWN010000011.1 coordinate 96,574, forward strand.
CAGCAGGCCACCCCTAGGGCGGACCTGAGATCCGCCTGGGCCACTGCCGGACCGCAGAAGTAACGCGCTATTCCTGACCCGGCGCGTCGTGACCACCATCTCGAATTCGATCCCCATTCTGGCCCGACCTCTGGAGCCAGGGCGCCATCGCTCCCAACGAGCGAGCTAGGCAGGCGCCGGAGCTTCGTAACGAGGGAGCGCCGAATCGACCTCTTGGCTCCACGCATCCAAGCCACCGCGCATTGAATAGACCGCTGTGAAACCGTGGCCAACGAAGTAGCTGGCGACATCCAAGCTGCGGTCCCCGGTGTGACAGGTGAACACGATGCGCCGATCCTTCGGCAGGCTCATGTACTTGTCCGGAGCGTCATAGTCGAGCCGCTCGGCCGCCGGCAGATTCGCCAGTTCCCACTCTTGGGGTGTGCGACAATCGATGAAACTGAACTCCTCACCGGCATCCAGCCACGCTTTGACATCCGTCGGCGCGACGCGCATGTTCGTGTCCAAGTCCTGCGCGCGCTTGATCGTTTCGATCATCTCCTTCACATCGAGCACATTGTGGTCTTTAGCGACCTTGCCCAAGGTGTCGTGAGGTTCGAAGCCACACGCGGAGCAACCACCGACGTGGTAGCGCTGGAATAAGGCTCGCTGGGCGGCCGGCGCGGCCTGCATGACCTCTTCCATGGTCATGTCCGGTGTGATGATGATTTCGGTCACGGTTGGGACTCTGGTTCGGGGGACTGGGTCCGGTGATTGTAGCCCAGGCCTGGGATGGGAGTAGGAGCTGGATCGCGGCAATATTCGGTACGCACGCCGGAAGTGTGGATAACCACCTCACAGATGCAGGAGGGGCAACTTCCACTCCTGCTTGCCACCTCAGCGTGCATCATTGCTACTGGCAGGATGCGACCTGCTGCGAATCAATCCGCTCGAAAAGGCCCTGCCGCACTTCCTGTGCTGGTTCAGCTCCTCGACTCTAGGCAGAGGCAATGTCTCCTGCCGCCGATTGCGCCCCGAAGGCAATGGCCTAGCAGCCCGGGCATCCCCGGCCTTGGGGCCCTTATTGCCCCCGAAGAGCTTCTGATTCGCCAGATGCTTGGTGATCTCCGCAAAGGTCACGGTTCCGGTCGAATACATGATCGAGATGTCGTCACTACTAACTTTGAAGGCTTG
>JBLFWN010000012.1:0-96646 GCA_047611405.1 Planctomycetota bacterium
TCCATCTCCCAGAAGTCCTGCGCAACCTGCTTCTCGACCTTGTCCATGTCGTGGTTGCCAAGGACGTGAAAGCGATCGCCCTTGAATTCATTCCACGTCTTCATGCACGGCGCGTTCTCTGCCGTGGCGAAATTAAAGTCGCCGAGCTGAACGATGCCGTCCGCTCGGCTGGCTATTGCTTCGGCTACAAACTCCTCGATGCGACTCTGCGCCGTCGGTTCGAGACCGTGGTGCAGATCAGCGATCAGGCCGAGACGGAATGGCTCCTGATTGCTGAAAGTCAGGCCGGGAGAAGGCAGAAAGGGGAGTGTCAGCGACGCGCCGAAACCAGATAGGAATTCCCGACGGGATACGCGCGGACGACAGTGGGAGCTCATGTTGCCGGGGTAATGAATTTCTCGGATTCCGGGTACATCGGTGTCAGCAAGCGGGGGTGACGAGCATTCAAATTCCCCATAGCGCGGGCTAAGTGACGACGATGTTGCAGCTGCGCGTGTTCTCGTCGAAACGGATCTCGACTTCTCCCCGTTCTAGTTGCGCTCTGACCTGGCGCACCTTGATGTCGGCGTCGACGAGGTCGGTCCCATCTCGAGTGACGAATTCCTCGATGACACCAAGAAGCGCGTCTGGCGCGAGTTGATCGAGTGGGATTCTGATGCCGGAGTCCGGGTCCATGTTGTGCGTTTCCAATCCAGCGATAGCGAGTAGCTCTCCCTGCCACACTTTCGCAGCAGCTAAGTACGGTACTACCATGCCGAGCTATTGTCCCGCACCTGGCCTGCTCGCGATTCGGCCGCTAGGGGCCATTGCCGCGCGCACTTCATCCGCCGTCCGTCGTGAGTACACGGAATTCGCTTCGAGCAGGCGGGACTGCTCATAGCTGACTCTGCCGGCCAAGGGCCCTGAGGGCCGTAGTTTCGGGCGCTTGCATCAGCTTGCGCCTTACTTTGTTGCCGCAAATGAGCGGTGAGGAGCGCCACTCCGTATTGCTGGGATGTGGGTTCAGCAACGAAGAGGCCCGCTCACCGAGTGGTGAGCGGGCCTCTTCGTAATCCGTCAGCGAGGAGCGCTGTGCTCCGCAAATCGGCTTGTCTGCAGGGCTACGCGTGCACCTTGCGAACCGCTTCTGCCAGGGCCGGAACGATCTCGAAGGCGTCGCCGACGATGCCGAAGTCGGCTGCTTTGAAGATGGGCGCGTCGGCGTCCTTGTTGATCGCGACGATCACCTTCGATGTGCGCATGCCAGCCAAGTGCTGGATCGCGCCGGAGATGGCGACGGCTATGTACAGCTTCGGCGCGACGACCTTGCCGGTCTGGCCGACCTGCTCGGAGTGCGGGCGCCAGCCTGCGTCGACGACGGCGCGGCTCGCGCCGACGGCGGCGTTGCCAAGGGCAGCGGCCAAGTCTTCGATGATGCCGAAGCCATCGGCATCTTTCAGCCCGCGGCCACCGCTGACGACGATCGGGGCTTCGGTCACATCAAGCTTGCCTTGCGGCTTGGCTTCGATCGCGGTGCGGGTGGCCTTGCCGGCGCCTGCAGCTTCCGCCTCTTCGATTGCGGCGTCGGAGCCGCCTTCGAAGATAGAGAAGGCGTTCAAGCGCGTGGTGGCACAGAAGACAGGTGCGTTGCTATGCAGCTTCGCGATGCACTTACCAGCCAACCAGGGGCGGCGAGCGGCGTAGCTGTCACCGGCGGCTTCGATCGAGGTGCAATCGCTCATCAACACAGAGTCGAGGTGAGCTGCGACGCGCGGGGTGATGTCTTTGCCTTCGGAGTTAGCGGCTGCAAGGAAGCCGTTGACGCCGGATGCTTTGGCGATCGAAGCGACGCGCTCGGCGACGGCATCGGGACTCCAGGCGGCGCAGTCGAAGACTGTGACTTTGGAAGCGCCATGCTTGCCTAGTTGGCCGGCGGCATCGCGCGCGCCCTCTCCGCAAACCACGGCTTGCACGTCAGCGCCTGTGGATTTCGCGGCGCCTAGGCATTCGAGGCTGGCGCGCACCGGTGTGCCACCGTGTTGACTGACGTATACGAGTATTGTGCTCATGTTGATGTTCCTTATTCGCTAGCAGTTGCTGCTAGAGCACTTGGGCGTCGGTGCGGAGGGCTTCGATCAGCGCGGGTATGGCATCGACGCCTTCACCAAGCATCTTCACGGCTTGACGCTCGGCGGGCAGTTCGACTTGCTGCACCTGAACTTGTGATGCCTCAGCCGGGCAGTCGCTCTCTTCGAGCGACTTCTTCTTGGCCGCCATGATGCCCTTCAAGCCGGCATAGCGCGGCTCGTTCAGACCCTTGTTGCACGTGATGACGGCCGGCAATGAGAAGCTGTAGCTCTCCATGCCTGAGTCGGTCTCGCACTTCGCGGTTCCTTGACCATCACCGATCTCGACTTCGACGGCTTCCGTGATGCACGGCCAACCGAGGTAAGTAGCGACCATTGGGCCGACCGCTGCGTTGTCACGATCCGTCGCGACCTTCCCCATGAATACGAGCTCGCTGCCGAGCTCTTGAATCTTCGCGGCCAAGGCCTTCGCGGTCGCGCGGCAGTCGCGCGAGAGCCAGCTGCCATCGTTCAACAGCACGGCCTTATCTCCACCCTTGGCCAGGCATTCGCGCAGCTCCTTACTGGCTTCGGACGGGCCGATTGTCAGCACGGTCACTTCGCCTCCGTGAGCTTCTTTTGTCTTGACGGCTTCTTCGACAGCGATCTCGTCGTAGAAGGAAGTCATATACTGGTAGCCGGCGGGGTCGAGGCCGGTTCCGTCGGCCGTGAGTTTGGCCTGCGCTTCCGTACTGGGAACGCGCTTGATACAGGCGAGAATGTTCATGCTGCTGTGCGGCGCTCGAACCGAGTGCACGCGGGGCTAGGAGGACTCGTCTCGGGGCAGGTCCGCAATTGCGCATGGACCGATTCCCCAGGAATTCGGGCAAACAGGGTACGTTTCGGCGATTGTGGGGACAACTGCCGTGGGCTGGAACCAGGGTGGATCGAGGCCTGTTTAGCGCTCGGATCGACTACTCGAAAAACTCTCGCTCTTCCTCGTTCGAGACGCCAGTCACTGGGCTGCCGAAGTTCTGACCCAGATAGACCTCGCGCACGCGTGGATCATTGATCAGTTCCTCTGCAGTGCCTTCGCGCAAGATCTGGCCCTGGTGAATGATGTACGCCCGATCCGTGCTGTCCAGAGTCTCGCGTACGTTGTGGTCTGTGATCAGCACTCCGAGGCCCATGTCGCGCAAACCGCGGATTAGGCCCTGGATCTCCTCGACGTTGATCGGATCGACGCCTGCAAAGGGTTCGTCCAGCAGCAGGATCGAGGGCTGCGTGGCCAGCGAACGGGCCAACTCCAGGCGGCGGCGCTCACCCCCGGACAGGGTGTCGGCACGGTTCTTTGCCAGGTGCGACAGCTCCAAATCGCCGAGCAGCCGCGACGCTTCCGCTTTGCGTTCTTTGCGCGACATCGGCATCGACTCGAGCACGGCGAACAGATTGTCCTGGACCGACATCTGGCGGAAGACGCTCGTCTCCTGCGGTAAGTAGCCCATTCCCTGGCGCGCACGCCGAAACATCGGCAGGCGAGTGCAATCGGCGCCACCCAGCAGGACCGTCCCCGCGTCAGGCTCGACGATGCCGACCGTCATCCTGAAGCTGGTCGTCTTGCCGGCGCCGTTGGGGCCGAGCAGACCGACAATCTCGCCCGGATTGACCTTGAAGCTGACTCCGTCGACGACTCGGCGCCTGCGATAAGACTTCACCAGACCCTTCGCCTCCAGAAGGGTGTCCGAGCGCGACTGCGTAGCTTTTGCTGCCATGCCCCGGAGTCTAGCGCCCAGGCCATACCGTGCCGGACACTTTGTCGGACATGAGGGCCCAAAGAGTGCAGCACACCCTCCAAGCACGCTCGCGGGTAGCTTTTCGGCGTTTCGGGGTCCGGTCTGGGCCCCGCACCCTCGCTCGTCGGGTGGGTGTGCGGCACCATTGGAGGGGTCAGGTGTGGAGAAATGTCCGACACAGTCTGGGGGTAGGGATCCGTTCGGTTGGGAGTGTGATCCGGGCAGTGCCAGGACTGGGTCGAGGCGGGGCCGCAAGCTGGAAACGGAGGAAATTGCGACTGTTGATAACTTGGGGAGAAGCCTTCGACAGCCAGTTTGGCGCTTCCGGCCTCCTTATGGGTAGATTTCCCTAGTGCCAACTACTGGAGCAGTGATAGGTGGCAGTCCCACTGCTGGATAGTGACTAAAGTGTTATTTTGTAATGGTTTACGTCTTCCTTTGGTGCAGGAACCCCGATTGGTGATTCTTTTGGGGGCTCGCATATGGCAATCCATTTGCTGTGTGGCAGCCAAGTCACGAACTCTCGCGCCGGCGTTAGAAATGTTGAGAACCCGCTGTCAACCAACATTTCCTGAGAGGGGTAGGATAGCCCTCTAGAGACCTCATCTGACGCTATTTCAACCGCTTGCAAGCCCTCAACTTCCCCCCATGCTCGACCTGGTGCTTCCGATATTTTCGAGTGTCGCATTCGCTCTCGCCTTGCCCGTTCTCGCTCCGAGCGCTCTCGCTCAGTGCGAGTCGACAAAATTGACGGCGAGTGACGGAGACGCGGGCGATCGCTTTGGCTACGGCGCTCGCATCGACGGGGATCGATTACTCATTCCGGCGAAGCACGATGAAGCCCCCGCGAGCGATTCGGGCTCGGCTTACATCTTCGACTTCGATGGGGCAAATTGGGTCGAGTCGGCCAAGCTGATCGCAGCGAGTGGAGCATCGGGCGACTTGATGGGATGGGAGTCCATTCTGCAGGGCGACGAAGTCTTCCTTGGCACACCCATCGGTGACGGCGTCGTGCTGGATAGCGGCACCGTCGTGATTTTCGACTACGACGGCGTCACATGGTCGGAAGCTCAGACCCTCAGCGTGCTGTCAGGCGCGGACGGCGACTTCTTCGGCCGCTCGCTCGCTGTGGACGGAGACTTCGCATTGATCGGAGCCCCGCGAACGGACGGCATCGGCGCTAACTCGGGCTCTGCCTTCGTGTTCGAGCGCATCGCTGGTGTGTGGACGCAGGTTCAAGAGCTGCTCGCATCCGACGCGACTTCAGGCGATCAATTCGGATGGGCGCTCGACTTAGATGGAGACACAGCCGTGATCGGCGCCTGGGGCCAAGATGCGGGCGGGACCGATTCGGGTGCTGTCTACGTCTTCGAGCGCAGTGGGGGGAGCTTCGCTGAAGTCCAGAAGCTCACACCCTCGGATGCACCCAGCGGCCAGTTCGGTTGGACTGTCCGAGTCGACGGCGATTGGGTGGTCGTCGGCGCAGCGCTGGACGACGAAGCCGGATTCCAAGGCGGCGCGGCCTATGTCTTTGGGCATTCGGGCGCCAGCTGGGTCGAGCATCAGAAACTCATCCCAGTCGACGCTGCGATAGGAGATAAGTTTGGAACGACGATCGAGCTCGATGGCGCCCGCTTCTTGGGCGGAGCGGCGACGGCGGATCACGGAGGCAATGGTGCCGGGACGGTCTACGTCTACCAACTGGAGGGAGCGCTCTGGCGGCGCAGGGCGCGCTTGACCGCCAGCGATGCCGAGGCGGGAGACCGCTTCAGTCGCTATATGGACTTGGACGGAAATCGCGCGTTGATCGGCGCGATCCACGAGGACGACAATGGGGCGGATGCGGGCGCCGCCTACATATTCGAGCTGGATACAGGCATCACCCCGTACTGTTTCTGCCCCAATCCAGCGGTCTGCTCGAATGACGATGCCTTCGCGGGTTGCGAGACTTCGACCGGAGAAGGTGCCTTCTTGTGGGCTTGCGGCTCTAGTAGCGTCTCGGCGGACGACCTCAGCCTGCACGTCGATCAGTTGCCGACCGGCCAGTTCGGTCTCATCTATATGGGAGCGGGCTCGATTAGCCTGCCCTTTGGCGACGGACAACGGTGCGTGGGCGCTGGTGGAGTCGGTCTGTATCGCTTCCCGATCCGCAGCTCGGGCACGGGCGGGAGCCTGGTCGAAGGGCCGGGGCTCGTCGCGTACAGCATCGGAGCCTTCAATGCGGCTGGGCAGCTCAGCGTTGGACAGAGCTGGAGCTTCCAGTATTGGTTCCGAGATCCGGGCGGGCCGTGTGGGACTGCGTTCAACCTGTCGAACGCATTGCGCGTGCTGTTTGGGGCGTAAGCAGACTCGCGTTCGGACTTATTGACGCGCGCCGCATTCGGTCAACCCTCACTCGCTGACGGTGAAGCTAAGTCTGAAGCTGGGCTTCTCTTCGTAGCCTGGCGTTCCGGAACACGGTACTTCAATGACACCCGTTCCGACGGCGTCTGTGCGGAATCGGTAGGTGGTCGTTTTCGTGCCGCCGTCGACGCCCTTACCCGGCTTGCGCATGCTCTGAGAGAGGTACTCAACGCCGCTTCCTTCGACCTCGGGTGTGCCCCAGCTCATTACGTACTCCGGGGCTACTCCGATTGGGGCGCCCAGACGAACTGAGAAGTATTCGCCGACCGTCAGCTCGGCGTCCGAATCTTGCCTGGTGAAGGTCGTGCCGCTGTTCGACTGGCAGGCGAAGAGCGCGAGGGAGAGGGTCAGCAGGAGTGATCGCATGATGATTCTCGAGGGGCCATGTCGACGACGAGTAGCAGGCTGCCCGCAGCCAGCAGCCAGAGCATCAGAATTGAGCGACCCGGGCAGCCCGCTCACTTAAAGGCCAAACCAACCGAGGACTCGTCAGCTTCTCGGTCTCTAAGTAGGGGGGATTGCCGAAAGACCACACGGTGAAATCGGCCGGCATGCGAGCTGCACGGCCAGTGTGATCCCAGGCTTTGCACGGTAGCCACGGTGGCTGGCCTCATATGAGTGGTCGAGCTGGCAACTGATCGTTGGTCAGCAGAGTTCGCACCCAGTTCGCGCCAGTATGGGGTTCGGCACAGGCAGTAGATTTTTCACTGGATCCGGGCTGTATTGATATATCTGCCTGTGTACATATATTGGCGCGCATGCAATCTATCGAGCACCGCTTTCGTGCCCTCTCGGACCCGACACGCCTGCGCATCATGTGCTTCTTGAGCAAAGGAGAACTCTGCGTGGGTGATTTGACTGACCTCTTGGGAGTGCCACAGCCGGCAGCCTCTAGGCACTTGGCGTACTTGAGGCGCAGCGGTCTCGTCACGGCTCGTCGACAGGGTCAGTGGATGTTCTATGAACTGAGTGCAGCGAGCAGAGAGTCCGACCGAAGGCTCCTCTCTTGTTTGGAGGCTTGCCGAAGCGAGCAGCCGATTCTGATTGCTGACGCGCGTCGAGCCACCCGATTGCGAAAGTCGGGCGGTTGTTGCCCGGAGGTTGGTGCCGCCACGTCACAGTGCGGGACGGTCAAGACCCAAGGGGGCACGCGATGAAGATTGGAATCAATGGCTTCGGCCGCATGGGCAGGCTGGCACTGCGAGCGGGTTGGATGCGGGACGACATCGAGTTCGTCGCGATCAATGAACCTGGCGCAACCGCAGAGACAATGGCCTTGCTGCTCGAATTCGACAGTGTGCAAGGTCGCTGGTCACACGCTTGCCAATCCGAAAGTCTCGATGGCCTGAGCATCGCTGGCAAACAGCTTGCCTACACGCGACACGAGTCTCCCGCCGATATTCCCTGGTCCGAACTGGGCGTCGACATGGTGCTCGAGTGCACCGGCCGATTCAGGACGACAAGCTCACTCCAGCCTCACTTCGAACAGGGCGCAAAGCGCGTTGTGGTTTCGGCACCCGTCAAAGATGGTCCGCCAAACATCGTCATGGGCGTGAACCATGCGCAATTCGACTTGTCCGCCGAGTGCATCGTTACGGCCGCGTCATGCACGACCAATTGCCTCGCACCCGTCGTTCGTGTCTTGCATGACGAGATCGGGATCGAACGCGGGCTCGTGACGACAATCCACGACCCAACCAATACTCAGTCCGTCCACGACGCACCGCATGCGGATCCCCGGCGCGCAAGAGCCGCGCAGTTGAGCCTGATTCCGACATCAACGAATTCCGCCACGGCAGTCACTCTGATCATCCCCGAGCTGAAGGGCAAGCTCGACAGCATTGCGGTACGAGCGCCGGTGATGAACGCATCCCTAACGGATTGCGTCTTTCAGGTCGCGCGCGACACCTGTGTGGAAGAGGTCAACGCGGTGCTCGAACAGGCGTCGCAGAGTGAGGCGCTGACCGGGATCCTCGGCTACGAAACGCGCCCGCTCGTCAGCGCGGACTATGCCAAGGACCCGCGTAGCGCAATCATCGACGCCTTGTCGACGCGCGTTACGGACGGGCGCCTCGTCAAGGTGCTCGCTTGGTACGACAACGAGTGGGGCTACGCCAATCGCTTTGTCGAACTCGCGGCCAGAGTCGTAGCTTCGCGCGAGTCAGCGCTGAACCTGGACTCGGCTGTGACGACTGCGACTTCTCTCTGAGCGAAGCTTCGGGGATTCGCAACACACTGCGGCCCGTCGTTCGCGCTCGAGTCCGCGCCTGAACGGAACGATTCCGAAGGACCGTCGCGGGCCCCCCGCGGGGGGCCCGTCCAGGCTCGGGCGGTTGCCGTAGCGCAGCCATCCATGTGCCCTGGATCAGATCCGCGGCAGTCGCTGGATCGCGAAGCAAGGAATGAGCCAGCTTACACACCCAGTCAGCATGCTCAGCGAGCAGCTCTGGATCGAAGGCGATTGGCGAAGGGTTAATCGGCATGACAGGAGTGATGCGCCACTAATCCTAGATCGAGTTCATCCTATTCTTGGTTTTCTCCATTGTGCCGATGGGTTACGAGAAGACTTCTGCACCCACTGCAGAGGGCGTAGGTGGCGGCAGCTTGCCCTGACTTCAAACTCGCTTATATGCTGAGTCCATGGACTCCTACAACTGCTACGTCCAACATCGAAAGGGTGCGGGTTGGGTATCACCCCGCGATCCGGCGGGTGAAAAGTTGTTCAGGTCCTTGCTCCAAGTTGGAAAGGCCGCAGACCTGCGCGTCATCTGTTTGTTCTCGGGTTGAGAGAGGACCGCGCGCAGGTGTTCTTACATCCCCATCGCTCTGAACATCTCTGTGCAGGAGCACCGAGCTTCCCAATGAAACAAGCGAAGCCCGCCATAGGCGGGCTTCGCTTGTTTATTGCGTCCAGTACAGCAGGAGAGGACCTCCTGCAGCCAGGCTCAATGAATCCACTGCAAGCGATACACGCCGAGTGAGGGCGACATTGGCCAGAACACTAGCAAGGCTCGTCCCGTCATCAATTCGCGCTTCACGAAGGGCGCGTTCTCGTACGTCTCGCGCACGGCCTCGGATTGCGCGAAGTGATGGCGCTCGCCGAATTGATCCGTGAAGAAGATCTGCGGACCGCCCTCTTGGCCTGTGACGACGCGTGGGTTTTCGCTGCCGCGTAGGTTGCCCCAGATCTGCTTGCCACTGTCGTCGCCATCGACGAAGCGATAGCCGGTCAGACGCCACTCGCGGCTGTCGGCAGAGTCTTGGGTGTTGTCACCCAGCATCACGTAGCTGTCGTCCGGGATCGACCACTGGCTCATCGCGCCACCGGCGGTGTAGTAGATGTCGCGATAGACCTCGATGTCGTCGAACTCAGCTCCGCCACCCTCGGTGGCAATCGTGATTGTGGAGCGTTGATCGGGCGCGGCCGGGACTTCGACTTCGATCAGCGTGTCGCCGTCCAATTCGAAGCGCAGCAAGTTGTCGAGGTTCTGGAAGGCGATATCGATGCTGTCCCCGGCGGACAACTGGAAGGCCTCTTTGGCTTCAGTGATGGTGTCCGGCAAACGATTCGCCGCGTCGGTGACGTGCACCATCGGCTTGCTGCCCGGGGCGGCTTGGGGGCCCGGGATCGTCAAGCGGTAGCGACGTGTCAGCTCTTGTAACTCGATCGCGATGACGCGGCAATCGGCACTGGCCGTCACCTCGGCTTGCCAGCGCAGGTCACCGACTTCGTTGGTCGCGGGCTTCTTGCGGCGGATCTTCTCGATCATGCCGGCCGGATACCCGTCCAAGTAGGTGTCCATGATCGAGTGACCGACCTTGGGGAAGCGCGCGCTGCCTTCGCCGCCGGCGACGACTCGGTCGTCTTCTTGGCTCCAGCTCTTGCTCTTGGCGTCGATCTTCCAAGCCGAGTCCGTATCGAGTGCCTTCCAACATTCCCATTGGACGTTGTCGGGGCGGCGCAGGGCCTGCCATTGCTCGTCCTTGTTTTTGCGCGTCCACAGGTCGCCGTCCTGAATCTTCAGATCCTCACCGGGCATGCCGCAGATGCGCTTGATGAAGTTCTTCGAGAGGTCGAGCGGATACTTGAAGACCGAGACTTCCCAGCGCACGGGATCACGGAAGTGGTACGAGAGCTTGTCGACCAGAATGCGATCGTAGATGGCCGTGTCTTCGTTGCCCATCAAGGTCGGCTGCATCGATCCGGTCGGGATCTTGTAGGCCTCGATGACGAAGTACTTCAGGAAGATGGCCATGATGATCGCCATCGTCACAGCCTCGATGTTGTCTCGCCACGGGCGGCTCTGACGCGGTTCATCGCCGCCCGACTTGACCGACTTTGTCGGAATCGGCGGGGGGACGATCGGCGTCTGGCTCTCCGGCTTGGCGTCTTCGCTGTCGCCCGTGCTGACTTCGGTCACTTCTTTTCCTCCGAACCCAGGACGGCCAAGAAGGCCTTCTGAGGGATTTCGACGTTGCCAATTTGGCGCATGCGGCGCTTACCGGCCTTCTGTTTCTCGAGCAGCTTGCGCTTCCGGCTGATGTCACCGCCGTAGCACTTGGCGGTCACATCTTTACGCAAGGCGGCGATGCTCTCGCGTGCCAGGATCTTCGAGCCAACCGCAGCCTGCAGCCGAACCTCGAACATGTGACGTGGGATTTCCTTGCGCAACTTCTTCAGCACGGCTCGTCCACGCTGGTCCGCGAGAGAGCGGTGAACGATCGATGAGAGCGCATCGACCTCGTCACCGCCGACCAGGATGCTGAGCTTGACCAGATCGTCCGCGTTGAAGTGCGTGATCTCGTAGTTCAGCGTTCCATAGCCGCGTGTGGCCGACTTCAACTTGTCGTAGAAGTCGTACATGATCTCGGCCAATGGAATGTCATAGACCAGCTGCACGCGCGTGGGGGACAGGTGATCCTGACGCACGAAGATGCCGCGGTGATCGGTCGTGATCTGCATCACCGAACCGATGTACTCCGAGGGCATGATCATGCTGACGCGTGCGATCGGTTCGCACAGTTCTTCGAACTTATCCGGCGAAGGCAGCATGCCGGGCGAGCGGATCCATTCTTCCGTACCGTCCTCTTGCACGGTCTTGTAGGTCACCGAGGGAGCCGTCTGGATCATGTCCATGTCGTGCTCCCGCTCGAGGCGCTGCTGGATGATCTCCATGTGCAACAGACCCAGGAAACCACAGCGATAACCAAAGCCAAGCGCGTCTGATGTGACCGCGTCGTAGGAGAAGCTCGAGTCGGTCAGCGACAAGGTGTCCAGCGCGTCGCGCATCGTCTCGTAGTCGCCCGGATTCGTCGGATAGAAGTCCGCGTAGACCATGTGCTTGGGTTCTTCGTAGCCCTCGAGCATCTCGACCTTCGGCCCGCGCCAGATCGTCATCGTGTCGCCGATGCGCACGTCGCCCAGGCGCTTGATGTTCGAGATGAAGTAACCCACCTCGCCCGCGCACAGCTCGTCGCAAGGCACCATTTTGGGTGAGAAACGCCCCAGTTCGACCGCGTCGAAGACTTTTTCCGTGCCCATCATTAGCACGTTGTCCTTCTTGCGCAGCGTGCCGTCCATGATGCGCAGATAGACGATGACGCCACGATACTCGTCGTAGATCGCATCGAACATCAACGCACGCAGCGGCGCATCAGGGTCGCCGGTCGGGGGCGGAATCTCGTCGATGATGCGATCGAGCACTGCCGGCACACCGAGCCCAGTCTTGGCCGAGATGTGGCAGGCGTCGGTCGCGTCGATGCCGAGACTGTTCTCGATCTCTTCCGCGATTTCATCCGGGCGCGCGTGCTGCAAGTCGACCTTGTTCAGCACCGGGATGATCTCCAGGTCGGCGTTGATGGCGAGGTAGGCGTTGGCGACGGTCTGAGCTTCGACGCCCTGAGACGCATCCACCAGCAGAACCGCGCCCTCACAAGCCTGCATGCTCTTCTCGACCTCGTAGTTGAAGTCGACATGTCCCGGCGTATCGATCAGATTGAGCTGATACTTCTGCCCATCCTTCTCGTGCATGATCGTCACGGCGCGCGCTTTGATCGTGATGCCGCGCTCGCGCTCGAGCTCCATGTCGTCAAGCAGCTGTGCCTGCATCTCGCGCTTGCGCACGGTGCCGGTCACTTCAAGCATGCGATCCGCCAGCGTCGACTTGCCATGGTCGATGTGAGCGATGATCGAGAAGTTACGTATGTGTTTGGGATCCACGGTTGCGGGGCGCCTGCATTGGCGCCAAAACATTCGACGGTCTAAGGGAGAATGTCAGAGATGAAAGTGTCGGCTGAATTCTAGGAGTTGCGGCCGACGGGAGCCTCGGTCGAGCTGCCGTCCCGACCGCTCGTAGCGCTACCCGGCATGCCTGGCATGACCTCAGGCAGTTGTTTCACGAGAGCCTGCAGGGCTCGTCCGCGGTGACTGACGGCCGACTTTTCGGCCGGGGTCAGCTCTGCGAAAGCCTTGCCTGTAACCTCGAAGCCTTCCTCGGTGAACAGGAAGAGCGGGTCATAGCCGAAGTCGCGCTCGCCGCGCGCCTGCTCCAGAATGTGCCCGTGTGCGCGGCCTTCAAATTCGCAGGCGATCTGTCCGTCAGGGTCTGCGAGGGCCAAGCAGCACACGAAATGTGCGCCGCGCTCGGCTCTAGCTTTGCCAGCCAGTTGCGCCAGGAGCTTCACGTTGTTCGCGGCATCGTCGCCATGCGTGCCTGCCCAGCGCGCAGAATGCACACCGGGTGCGCCGCCGAGTGCGTCGACCGCAAGACCGGAATCATCGGCTAGGGACCATAGGCCGCTGGCCTTGGCCGCCGAGACGGCCTTCTTGGCCGCGTTGCCGGCGAAGGTCGGCTGGTCCTCATCGACCTCGGGCAGACCACCGACATCATCCGGTGTCTTCAGATGAACACCGAGCGGCGCCAATAAGGCAGCCAGCTCGGCGATCTTCTTCTTGTTTCCAGTAGCGAGCAGCAAGTCCACTGTCAGTCCCCTGCTAGCGCAGCCTTCTGCAGCTCGAAGATGCGCTTGATCGCACCCTCACCCATTTCGAGCATCTGGTTCAGCAGATCGCGGTTGAAGGGTTTGCCTTCCGCGGATCCTTGGACTTCCACGAACTCGCCTTTGCCGGTCATCACCAGGTTCATGTCGACCTCGGCCTTGCTGTCTTCGCTGTAGTCGAGATCACAGACGGGCTGCCCGTCGACGACACCGACCGAGACGGCTCCGAGCTGGTCGACGAGGGGCCAAGAGCGCAAGAAGCGCTTCTCATCCATCCAGGTCAAAGCGTCGTGCAGCGCGACCCACGCGCCACTGATCGCGCATGTGCGCGTGCCACCATCGGCCTGCAGCACATCGCAATCGATCCAGATCGTGCGTTCGGTCAAGCGCTTCAGATCGACGATACCACGCAGTGCACGCCCGATCAGGCGTTGGATCTCGACGGAGCGTCCGTCTACGCGACCGCTGCGATCGCGCGACTTGCGACTGCCGGTCGAGGAAGGAAGCATCGAGTACTCAGCGGTTAGCCAACCCTGCCCCTTGCCCTTCAGGAAGTTCGGCACGCCGTCAGCCACATAGGCCGTGCACAGCACGCGCGTCTCGCCGAAACTCGCGAGGACGGAACCCTGTGCATGGTTCGTGAATCCTCGTTGAAACGAGATGCTGCGCGGGTCAGTGGGCGTACGACCCTCGCTGCGGGAGAGAACGGCTTCAGATTCCATTGGAGGTGCCCTCGTTAGGGCGATAGGCAGTCTAAAAAACGGACGATTGAGCTCCGGGAAAGGATCAGATCAGACCCCTGAAGCGCGTATCGAGCGGAACATTATATATATGGGGGCGCAGGAAGCCACCACGAGGTGAAGGAGTGGTGCTTTCGAGGCTCCTCGGGCGGCCAAACCCTGAGATCTGCCGGATTCGCGTGAGATCGGCTGCCGAGCCGGAAGGTCTCGGCTATGCCCTCGCGCGCCCCAGGGCTGCATGGGCGTTCCCTAATTGAGCTCCAGAGGGGGCGAAGGTTTCCGCAGCACCCTCGGCCTCAGCGCCCCAGACCGGAAGGTCGAATTGGGGCGCGAGTGCGCAGCCCGCTACTTCTTGGCGCCGCGCTTTCTAGCCGGCGCCTTCTTGCTAGCCGACTTGCGAGCAGTCTTCTTCTTGCTAGCGGTCTTTTTGACGGCCTTCTTGGGAGCGGCCTTCTTCACGACGGCTTTCTTACTGCTCTTCTTCTTGGAGACAGCCTCGTTGGAGGCGGACTTCTTCGAGGCGGACTTCTTACCGGCCGTCTTCTTCTTCGGTTGCGACTTAGTCCCCTCGCGAGCACTCGTATAGGTCGCGAGGTATTCCTTGACCGAGATCTTCTGAATCGTCTTCCCGATCACATCCAGCGGCACGTCTTCGAGCTTCTTGAAGCGAATGCACGACTTGCCCATGTTCAGTTTTTTGCCTGTCTTCTCCCACTCGGAGACCAGGCTGGCCATGTGCTTCGGGTCGCTATAGACGCAATGCAGGTAGATAGCCATGTGGTTCTTCTGCGACGCCAGAGCGGCGAAAGGAACCGGCTGCTTCGGATCGCAATGGTACCCATCGGGATAGATCGAATGCGGCACGAAGTAGCCGATCATTCCGTACTGCATGCCCTCTTCGTACCCCTTGGGCAGGTGCTTCTTGATCGTCGCGCGGATCTTCTTGATCGCTTCGCGGCGGTCCTCAGGAAGCTCGGCGATGTATCGATCGAGACTCTTGGCTTGGCTCTGCATCTATTGGCCGGGTATGCGGCTTAGCAAATGGACGAACTGGCCAGCCGTGGTGGAGTGGGTTAGCTATTGCGGTTCACAGGAGCGGAAGCAAGCGTCCCACATGAGCGAGTTGGAGGCTGATTCTTTCGCCTGAGGTCGCCAGGTGCAAGTATCCGTGCTCGTCTATCTCCTCGAGCACGCCGCGATGCGTCACACCCGCCACCTCGACCTCGACGGGAACATCAAGCAATTGTGTCGCGCGCAAGAAGTCACGAGCGACGCCCCTTGGGTCTTCGAGAGTCTGCTGAAGGCGGCTTGCGAGTTGATGCAAGAGCTCTCGCTCGACATCCCGCATCTGCGTGCCGATGCCGAGCAGGCTCAGGCTCGTGACGGGCCTCTCTTGCGTTAGCTCGCTTGGGAACTGTCGTTGAAGAACGTTCAGCCCGATACCGACTACTGAGCCGGCGCAATCGCTGCGTGCTTCGATCAGCACGCCGGCCAGCTTGGCTGCACGCTCCCAGGTCGACAGCCCATGCGCGGCGCCAGGTAACGCGGGTTGCGCAGGATGGCCCACTCGCTCTGCCTCGGCGTCTGTCTCGAGCGCAACGACCAGATCGTTTGGCCATTTCAAGCGGGCCGCATGGACACCCAGCTCGCGCACACAATCAAGCGCAGCAAGCCCGCCCGCCATCGTCATTTGCGTCGGTGAATTCGGCTTCGCTGAAGACCGTTCCGGCCGCCACAACAACGATAAATACAGGCCTTCACCGGCAGGGCTGTCCCAGATTCGACCACGCCTCCCACGACCGGCGCGTTGCTGCGCGGCGACGTGTACATCCAGATGCCGCGCCGCTCCAGCCGCTAGCTCACGCAGTGCACATTCGTTCGTCGACTCGACTTCGGCGTAGCGCCAAAGACGGCCGCAGAATGGCCCTATCCCCCAATTTTTGTGTTCCGCACTCATCGTCCCATCGTCAATATCGATCGTCGAGTGGACCCTTTGGGTACCTTGGCTTCTGGCTCACTCGTCGGGCGGAGGCCAGATCTTGGCTGCATGCGAGATCGGGATCGCATAGCCGATCGAATAGACGGGAGTCGATCCCGAACTGGGCTCGACTTGCACGCTCACGACGACCCCAATCACATTGCCTTCGCCATCAGTGACAGGGCCGCCCGAGTTGCCGGGGTGGACTCCTGCGTCGACCTGTAAACGGTCGCCTACCGAGCGGCTCAGGATGCCGCGGAATGCGGAAGCGATGACCGTCTCGCCTTGCTGCAACACGAAGTTGCCGAGCGGAAAGCCGAACAAGTACACAGACTCGAGCTGCGCCAGCGGCGGGGTCTCAAGCGTGAAGCCCTCGATGAAAGGCATGCCCTCGAAGGGTTCGATCTTGACTAGCGCAAGATCCTCGGTTTCCGAATAAACAGTGGGGCCTCTGGTAGCGGGGTAGCGCTTCGATTCTCCACTGAAAACTACGGAGAGCTGCAGCTCTGGAACGATCATCGTACCTTTGAGGGCAGCAAGGTTTTCGTCTTCTTCATCGATCACGACGACATGTGCATTCGTCATGATCCAACCGTCATCGGAGACGCAGAAGCCGGAACCAGTCGAGTCGAGGCTGAGCGGAGTTCCGATGTTGTCGAAGTTCGGCGTGCCGTCGGGCGCTTCGTACAACAGCTCACCGTCGTCGGTGTTGCGCAGGAAAATTTTTGCTTCGATCAAGACGATCGCTTTACGCACGCTGCGAACCTTTACTAGACGTTCGGACTGCAAGTTGACCGGATCGAGCAGCGAGAGGGCTTTCTTTGTCTCGTTCAGTTCGGCTCGGACTTTCGCGATCGAGTCGGTAGAGCTGGACCCACCTTGCTCGAGATGATCCAGGCGCGTGAGCAGCGCAGTTCGCTCTCCGCTGAGGCGTTGCTTTTCCGTCTCTGCCTCCTTTTGGATCGCGCTTCGCTCGCTTCGAATGCGTTCTTCTTCTCCCTGAATAGACAGGAGCGTGCTCGAGAGTGCCGCGTGATCGCGAATGAAATCTTTGCGCAGTAGCGCCAGTCCTTCACGCGCCTCTTCCTGCGCCTCGGTCTGGCTCGCCTCGGTCTTCTGGATCATGTTGCGCATCCAAAAGCTCGCTGCTACGGCAACCAGCACGACCAGCAATACACTGCGGATGAGCTGTCTGTTGGATCGTCGACGGACCAGGTCTTCGACGCCGCCCACATTTTCAGGGACGCCGATCGCTTCCCGGATGCGTGCGACGCGCGTCGCGGAGAGAGAGTCATCCTTCTTGATCGCGCCGACCTGGACTGGGTCAACAAACATCGTCTCCTCGAGCGGGCTCGAGGAAATCACCACGAAGCGCGGGCCGATGGGACCGAACTGCAGGATGTCTCCGGTCTTCAGCATGGCTTTGCCTTCGATCGGGGCATCGTTAATCAGCGTTCCGTTCTTGGAACCTAGATCCTCGACCGTCAGCCCGTCATCGGCGAATTCGACTCTTGCGTGATGAGTCGAAACGGAGGGGAAGACATCGCCCGGAAGCACAAGGTCATTCGTGTCCGCGCGTCCAACGGTCAAGGAGCCGGAGATGAGTTCGATCGGCCGGGTAAGCCCGAACACCTGGAGCGGTTTCAGTTTGGGAAGGGGGCTCGCCTCGGCATTCTCGTCAGATCTCGGCTCAAGCATGCCTCCAGCTTACTGCCTTCGCGCCCCTTGCTGTCCTACACTGCTCGTCGATTCGTGCCGAGATTGGCACACCCGTCCCATCTAGCGGCTCTGCTGAGCCGGGATCCCTATGAGTGTCTTTGGATCGTTCGCGTTCTGTTTGACCGTCTGCCTGTTCTCCGCCTGCCCGACGACTGCTGTCGCCCAGGAATCGGACCTGCCCGCGTTGCCGCCCGCAGTGGCCTTTGAACCAATCCAGTTTGGTGATGGCAAGGCAGCGCTAACGCCTAATGAACAGGAGGGAATGGGGCCTTCGTATTTCGGAGATCAGAAGCATCAAGCCGGGATCACAGCCCCTTCGCAGATCTTGGGCCGACCTGTCGGCAGTTGGGTGGCGAGCCCGGACGAAGTCACGCGCATCTTTCGACGTTGGGATACGGAGACCGCTCGCGTGCGTGTCGACGAGTACGGCAGGACGCATGAGGGCCGTCCTCTGATCTATGCGGTGATCAGCTCCGAGCGAAACATGGCGCGCTTGGAAGAAGTGCGCGCCGGCATCGCTCGACTTTCCGATCCACGCCATACGGATCCAAGGGAAGAACAGGCACTCGTGAAGGATCTGCCTGCTGTCGCTTTCCTCGGCTACTCGATTCACGGTGATGAGACATCAGGCACCGATGCATCCTTGGCCGTCGCTTATCACTTGGCGGCATGCGAGGGAGCAGAGGTTCAAGAACTGCTCGAACGCGTTGTGATCGTGATGGATCCTTGTATGAATCCTGATGGACGTGCGCGCTTCTTGGCCCAGTTGACCGCGGGACACGGACACGTTCAGAACCCGAATCACAACAGCATGCACCGTGGCCGTTGGCCGTTCGGTCGAACGAATCACTACTTGTTCGACATGAACCGTGACTGGATGACCGGTGTCGCACCGGAGACGCGCGGGCGTTGGCGCGTGCTGTCTGTTTGGCGGCCGCAACTCTTCGTCGATGGCCACGAGATGAGTGGCCTCGATACCTTTCTCTTCTATCCGCAGGCCGACCCCAAACATTATTCGTTGCCGTCCGGTTTGTTCGATTGGCAGGCTCTATTCGCAGCGGATTGTGCACGTGCCTTTGATCCCATGGGTTGGGGCTACTACACGCGCGAATGGGCCGATGCCTGGTATCCGGCGTACTCTGACTCTTGGGGATCGTTGAACGGCGCGATTGGGATGCTGTACGAACAAGGGCGCGTTGCGGGCCAACCCTTGCAGCGCGCTTCCGGTGAGGTCGTCACTTATCGCGAAGCGGTCAACGGCCAAGTCGTGGCCAGCATGGCCAACCTGTTTACGCTATCGGACAACCGCGAACAGATTCTGACCGACTACGTCGCGGGACGGCGCCACAACGTGGATACCAGGCGAGAAGCGGCGCGCAGCGCCTTCGTGTTGAATCCCGGTCGCCACCCCGAGCGCGAAGCGCACTTCTTGGCGACGCTGCAAGCTCAGGGCATCGAAGTCTTCCGTGCGGACGCCGAGGTCGGCGCTAAGAACGTGATTGACGCTCTCGGCAATCGAAGCGAGCTAATGCAGCTGGCCGAGGGCAGTTGGATCGTGCCATCGCTGCAGCCACAGTCGCCGCTTGTCCACGCTTACTTAGACTTCGATCCGCGTATCGACGATGCGACGCTCTTGAAGGAGCGCAAGTCGCTCGAGAAGGATGGCGAGTCCAAGTTCTATGACATCTCTGCTTGGGATTTGGGTCGAGCTTGGAACTTGGACGCGCGCTGGTGCGAGCTGATCAGTAGCCCGAGCATGTCCCTGATCCAAACAGCGATTGAGTTGCCGAGCGGTGTGCTGGCGTCAAAGCCGAGTGGCCGAGTCTATGCGTACGTCGTCGATGGCGATCTCGATGCCTCCGTTCGCTTTGCAGGTGCCGCGCTGGAAGCGGGGCTAGCGGTGCACATTTCAGACAAGGCCTTCGATGCCGCGGGACGATCCTTCCCGGCCGGTTCCTTGCTGCTGCGGCGGCATGAGAACCGGGACGATTGGGAAGGGATCGTCGAGCGCACTGCCGAAAGCAGTCGGACTCCGGTTCACGCAGTCGACACCGGTCGTGCGCCCGGCGAAGGACCGGACATGGGAGGCGGGCACTTCATCTTGCTCGAGCGGCCGCGCATCGCACTGCTCGCGAATTCGCCCGTCTCTGCTACGGACTATGGGCATGTCTGGCAAGTCGTGGACGAGCAACTCGGGCTCCCGGCGACGATTCTGGATGCGCAGAACTTTGGTTCCTATGACCTGCGTCGCTTCAACGTGCTGGTCGTGCCGCCCGCCTCCGGTTTGAGCGCTGCTTTAGCAGGCAGTGCCGACGACTTGAAAGACTGGGTACGAGCGGGCGGAACGCTGATCACAATGGGTTCTTCAGCGTCTGCCTTCACGCAAGGGGACCTCCAAATTGGTTCGGTACAACTCCGGCGCAACGTGCTGGACAAGCTCGACTCCTTCGAGCGCGCCGTCGATCGCGAGCGCTCTGCGCGTCATCCCGAGTTGGATCAGGCCAGCCTGTGGCTCACGGACTTCGGCCTGCAGCAGTCGTCGGAAGCATCGGATCAGACTGAGGATTCAGCGTCAGCAATCGCCGCCGACAAGGATGCCGCGGCGGGCGAGGATTCCGACGGGGCGAAGGAGGATGCGGCCGAACGAGATCGCTGGATGCGGCGCTTCTCACCTGCAGGTCTTATCTTGCGCGCCGAACTCGATTCGGAGAGCTGGATCACTGCGGGATGTGCGGGAGAGATGCCCGTCTTCTTCCGCGGTTCTGCCGTGCTGATGGCCAAGAGCCCCGTCTCGGTCCCTGTTCGCATCGCATCGTCCGAGCGCATGCGGCTTGGCGGTTTGTTATGGGCTGAAGCGCGCGAACGCATCGCGGACTCGGCCTGGTTGACCGTCGAATCCGTCGGATCGGGCCAAGTCATCATGTTTGCTGCTGCGCCGGCTTACCGGGGCATCTTCCGCTCGGGAGCACGCCTGCTCGCGAATGCAGTCGTTTATGGCCCGGGCGCTGGAGCCTCCGCGCCGCTTGGTTGGTGAACGAGCCCTGATCGTTAGTCCTTGCTTCAGAGCGGGTTCGTGCCCAAACGCGCTGGGACCAGTCAGCCGGATTCGTGATACGATCGGATTTCATGGACGAGGGCTGCCTGGACTGGCAGTCGCATTCTCGAATGCATCTCGTCCTGATTGGATGTATTTTTTTGGCTCCACCCGCGCGAGCTCAGTGTCAGCCCCAGTCGTGGAAATGCAAAATTCGATTCCCCCCCGCCAAGCCGGTCAGGTTCTTCTGACCGCGCTATTCGAACTCGCCCATGAGAGAGGGGAAGTCCGCGATGCGTTGATGCAATTCAGCACGTGGATTCAGGAGGAGCTTGGCAACGGCGAGCCGAATGCCTCGGAGCGGCGAGATCACGATCGCCCCGCACGCGTGGCCTCTGCGGCAGATGCAGGTGCTGACCTTGGCGACAAAGTGTTGTCGCCCGCGCAAGACAGGCGCACCTCCGACGGGACCGAGCATCAAACGGCCGAAAAGTCCTTCCGAGACGTCGACCTAGAAATGGTCGTTCGTCGCGCAGCGTGGAAGGCTGATGCTTGCGAGTGGGCCATCGATCACCGCAAGCACGAAGGCGAAGATCTTGCTGAGCTCAGCGAACAAGAAGCGATGCTCCGTACGCGACGCGAGTCGATCGAAGACTGCTTCGCGTGGATGATGGATCCGTATCGCCGGCTGCCGAGCGATGAGCGCTTGACGCAGATCGCCAGCTGCTATCGCAATGTCGCTCTCGCGGCAACCACGACGATGGAGCTTGATAGGGACGGCTTATTAGACCCCGGTCCGCCGAGCGAGTTGCTGTACCTGCTCGCAGAAGTCCAATCCGCACTGCTGGCTTCGTTGCAAGAAGTCGACCTGCGCGGAGATAGCGATCAGCGCGATCTGTTCCTCTGGTTGAAAGACCAGACGACGCGTCATCGTATCTATGTCGACCGCCATATGCGGCTCGATGACCCGGCCGATTTCACGGCCGCGGAAGCGTTGGCGGAACGCATTACGGTCTTGTCGAAGGACATCGCCGCCAGGCGTGAGGCGCGGCGCCGACGCGGCCAGTTCTTGAACCGCGTTCGCTATCACCTGCGCAAGATCGCCGAGAGCGACGGCAGCTCTCCGCACGACCTCGAAGCAGTCTGCGAAACGGTCGACCAATGGCTCGAATCGGGTCTTTCCCAGGGCGATCGCACGCTGCGCGAACTGTTGGCGCCTTTGGCCGATGAGTGTGAGGCAGAGAGTCTTGGCGAGGGCATCGCGAAGGTTCTGTGCAATGGTGTCGCAGCCGGTGCGACGCTGCGTGATGACCGTGCAGGTGGCCGTCCCGAGTTGATCTCGCGCGCGACTCTGCTGCTGTCGGGTCGGCGCGTCCTGCTGTTTGCGGGCGAAGAGACCGCCGAGGCGGTGGAAGCTTTGCGCGACACCTTGGAGATCTCCGAAGTGCAGTGGGTTTCACTCGAAGGTGTCGAAGACATCCAGAAGGCCTTGGTCGAGAAGATCAGCGAAGGGTCTTACTCACTCGTGCTGATAGGCATTCGCTTGGCCGTTTCCGAATACGCGATCTTCAAGCAACTGTGTATCGAGCAGGGCAAGCCCTTCGTGCGCCTGCCATCCGGCACGAGTCCGGTGCAGGTTGCGCATCAAGTCCTGCGTCAAGTCGGCCGGCGTCTGCGCTCACCTGCCCTCGAGGGTGGTGTGGTCGAAGAAGAGTCGTAGCGCGAAGCGCAGCGGGGCCTCAGCGAGCTCCTCAGGTCGCCGAATCGTCAGCTAGCGACGACGCTCGTGGCTTCCACGACCCTCTCTGCAATCGAAGTCGGGAGGCCATAAGCTTCGATCGTCAATCGATCCAAGCGCTGACGGAGAGCGGTCGTATCCGACTCGCGTACGGTCGATCGCGCCAGCGAGGTCGAGAGCGCAGCGATCTGGTCGTGAAGCCGCGCCGCCTGCCCGCGATCGACAAAGGGGAAGGGCAGCTTCGCAAGCGCCGACACCTTGACCTGCGGGAAGCTGCGTTGCCGGCCCTCTCGCGTTGTCGCCTGATGCCAAGCCGTCGCTACCGGACCATTCAAGATCGCGACCACCGCCGAGGTGGCGATACCTGCGGGTGGCTGACAGGCGAGGATGCTGTTGCGAAAGAAGGTCGGCTGCGTATGTTCAGCCGCGATCGGGCGATTCGCAGTCTGGCGCAGCAGCACAGGCACGCGGCAGTAGCGTTCCAGTGAGCCGAACCGGAAGCGTTGCGTCTGGCTGCGTTCTAGGTCCGTGCGCAGGCGCGCTGACGGCGCTCCAAGATGAAATGCTGCGAGGTCGCGGCCCTGACGCAGACCTGGCCATTGCTCCTGATCAGCACTCAACACGAGTTCGCGCGCTGAATTGCCGCTGTGCACACCTGGGTCGCCGAAGGTCTTGTCCGGCATGCGCGGGTACGACTGCAGTCCGTCGATCCACTCGGGCATAGGCGAAGACCAGAGCAGCGTGTCGCGCCCTGGGTCGGGCCCCGGGGCTAACTCGAGCATGACCGCCGGCTCGGTCACTCCGGGGAAAGCGCTCTCTCCCAGCTCCACGATTTCGCCGACCGGATGAGCATGCTCAGCGACGCTCGCGCGACAGGGGCCATAGCGCTCCTGTTCCATCATCGAGGCCGGTAGCAATATCAGCGCGCGAGTGCCTTCGGCACTGATGTGGCGCGCGATTCGAAGCAAAAAGTCGGCATGAGCAGATGGCCAACCTCCTTCCGATCGGACGCCCGAGGGCAGATGGGCGGCCCCCTGCGCGGCGTCGCTGCGCGCGCTCAGGTCTTCACCGACTCGGCCACGTGCTTGGCGCCCGGAGTAGGAGACCCAAGGTGGGTTGGCGACCACCATGGTGCCGCTCGGCCAATCATGGTTCAGCGAGTCCGCGCACTGGATATGCTGGTCCAGCTCGGTTCCGGGGGGAAGGCCGGAAAGGGCGCGCAGCCGTTCTCGGGCTAATTCGGCTCGTTCTGGGTCCAATTCGATGCCAAACAGGCTCGTTCTGGCATATTCCGGGTCATTGCCCGCTCGCTCGAGGGCTGCCACGAGCAAAGCTCCATCGCCGCAGCTGGGATCCAGAACGGCCGGCTCGGATTCGAGGATGCGCTCGCAGAGGGCGCGCGCCAAGCCGGGTGGGGTTGGCCGCCAACCGAGTCCGCGCGCAGGATCCGAATTTGATTCCTGCGTCTCTCGTCGCGGCTCGTTCTGACTCTGGCTACGGGTCACCTACGTAACTCTATACGAATCAGTCGTTTAGCTGAACAGGGTGGGCGGGAGGCAAAAAACTCGAATTCTGGCGTTCGGCTGTGGCTCGCTTCTGGCTCAAGGATGTACAGCCTGAGAGCTGTGCTGGGGATCCGACTCTTCTTGAGTCGATCGAAACCCGTGGAGCCCAAAAGCTCTACGGGTTTCGTCTATCAATGGCATATCGGCGTCGTACTACCCATCGAGCAAAGAATGGGCGTTCGCTTTCCTGACCTATCCTGCTGAGTGGGTAGCGAGGAACTGGAGAACTGAGTCACGAAGTCTGGCGGTCTTACTGCCAGGCTTCGTTCTTTTGTGCCCAAGTGGGTTCGCTTGCCGTTTGAAGGCTATTTGGTGGTTGTTTGCTTTCAGAGGGAGCGTTCGATCCGTCCCTTTGCACGCGTCGCGCTCGAGGCGACGTCGCGACAGAAATCCCGTGCTCGTCAATGCGCTTCCTAGACCGAGGGGCGGATTTTTGCGGTCAGGACGTGATCTTTCCACTCACCGTCCAAGAACAAGTAGTCGCGCGCGAAGCCCTCGGTCTCGAACCCCAAGCCCCGCAAGAGCTGCGCGCTGCGCTCGTTCGTGGGTTGGTAATTCGCCATCACGCGATGCAGGCGGAGCGAGTCGAATGCATAGCCCAGGGCCGCAACCAGTGCCTCGCTCATCAAGCCTTTGCCCTCCTGGGTGGCATCAATGCTGTATCCGAGATGACAGGCTTGAAAGGCTCCTCGTACGATATTGCTTAGGTTCACTACGCCAATTAGCGGGGATGGGCTCAGATCCGAATCCGCTTTCAGGTACATCCCAAAGCCGACGCGAGATTCCTCTTCGTAGGCAGGAATCGTGCGCGTCAGGAACTCTTCCCACCAGTTGTGTTCATAGAAGGTCGCCGGACGCGTCGGCTCCCACGGCCCCAGATGCTCGCGATTGCGCTCGTAGTAGCTCAGATACATGCCTGCATCTTCGGCAGAGGGCAACCGCATCAAAAGGCGCTCGGTGCGGAGCTCGAGCGGAGACGACGTACTCATGGCGGGATTCGATTGGCCGGAAGGATGGAGGGAGCTGTGCTTCACCCCCGTTTATGACCGATGGTAGTTTGGCGCAACCCTACACTCCTCATGACATCTCTTTATCTAGTCACTGGCGGAGCCGGCTTCATCGGCTCGCACATCACCACCGCCCTGGTCGAGCGCGGCGATCGCGTTCGCGTGTTGGATTCGCTGATTGGCGGTTCGGCCGGCAACCTGGCTCACCTTGAGGTGGGGGAGGTTGGCAGCGGGGCGCCCGTCGAATTGCTGGTCGGCGACATCCGCGACAAGGCGGTCCTGCCTGCCGCATGTGAGGGAGTCCACGGGCTGTTTCACGAAGCTGCTCAGGTGTCTGTACCCGCCAGCATCGATGATCCGGGCAATAGCTATGACGTGAACGTGACTGGCATGTTGCGGCTGCTCGAAGCGGCACGCCATGCGGGCGTGAAGCGCGTCGTCTTCGCCGCATCCTCGGCGGCCTACGGGAACGGTCAGGAGCTTCCGAAGCGCGAAGCCATGTTGCCCGAGCCGCTCTCGCCTTATGCCTCGGGGAAAATCGCGGGAGAGCACTTACTGAAGGTCTGGGGTGAAGTTCATGGGTTGAAGACCGTCGCATTGCGTTACTTCAACGTCTTTGGGCCCAGACAATCCGACGATAGTCCCTACTCGGGCGTCATCACGATTTTCGCCAACGCGCTGCTGGCTGGACGGGCGCCTACGATCTTGGGGGATGGGCTGCAGACGCGCGACTTTGTCTATGTTCGCAATGTAGTCGATGCCAACTTGGCAGCGATGGCTAGTGACCTGGCGCCCGGAACCGTGATCAACATCGGTGGCGGAGAGTCGATCACGCTTATCGACTTGTACCGCGCGTTGGCCGAGGCCGTCGGAGTCGATCTCGAGCCTGATTTTGCCCCCGCTCGAGCGGGGGATGTTCGACACAGTTCGGGGGACCTTTCACGCGCGCGTGAGCTCCTGGGATTCGAGCCCAAAGTACATTGGCGAGCCGGTGTGGCCGAGACCGTCGATTGGTACCGGGCCAAGATGAACGGATGATGCCAGCACGGGCATACGGATAGGTGGGCATTGTGCGGCGAGACGCGCCGGTTCTGCACGCAACCGTTGCTCCGCTGCGGAGTCGCAAGTATTCTTGCCGCCCTAAATTCCGGGGAAAGCGCTCCAGTGCCCCCAAAGACCGTACTCACCCTGCGAATTGGGCGTCACGATGGGATTCAAGGAAGATCTACAGGAGCTGTTCGGGCTCACATCCGTCAGCTACAAAGCCAACCTCTCGAAGAACGAGTTGTTTGACGAGGCGATCGCTAACGATCGCGGCCGTGTCGAGAAGGACGGGCCGGATGATGCTCAGAAGGCATTCGCGACCAAGCTTGGTTCGGATGGCCCGCTGATCTATTACACCGATCCTTCGTGCACGGGTCGGCCCGTCAGCGACACGCTCGGTGTTGCATGGCCCGAGCTGACCGAGAAGATCTGGTGGAAGAACGACTTCGGCAAGTTCGATCCGGAACACTTCGAGCCGCTGAAGAAGCGCGTCGCTGAACACTTGAACGCCAAGAACGGCACCTTGTACGTCAAGGATGTCTACTGCGGCAGCGATCCCGAGTACGCGGTTCCGTACCGCTTTGTCGGTGAGTACGCGTCGCACGCGCTCTTCGCTCACAACATGTTCCCGAAGGACATCCCCGGTGTCAGCGACGAAGACGCCAAGCGTTGGACGTTGTTGAACGTCCCGTCCTTCCGTTGTGATCCCGAGCGCGATGGCACCAGGTCCGAGCGCGTCGTCGTGATGGACTTCAAAGATCAGGTCTGCCTGGTCTTGGGTCGCGCCGACTATTGCGGTGTGAACAAGAAGACGATGTTCACGGTGATGAACTACATGCTGCCCGAGCTTGGGCACATGTCGATGCACTGCTCGGCGAACGTTGGTAAGAACGGCGACGGTGCGATCTTGTTCGGCCTTTCGGGTACGGGTAAGACGACGCTCTCGGCCGATCCCAACCGCGAGCTGATCGGCGACGACGAGCACGCTTGGACGCAGTCGGGTGTTTCCAACCTGGAAGATGGTTGCTACGCGAAGCTGATCGACCTGAACAAAGAGGCCGAGCCGGTCATCGCCGATGCCCTCTCGATGGCAGGCACTTTGGTCGAGAACGTCCCCGCCTTGCCGGGTAAGGCGTTGAGCGACACCGATCCGCAGGAGTTCGATCTGAACGACAAGTCGATCACCGAGAACACGCGCTTCTCTTATCCGCTCACCTGCAACCCGGGTGTCGCCGAGGGCGCCAAGGGGCCGCACCCAAAGACGATCGTGTTGCTAACCGCCGATGCTTTCGGTGTGTTGCCGCCCGTCTCGGTGCTCGATGCCAAGGAAGTGATGTACCATTTCGTGATGGGCTTCACGGCGAAGTTGGCCGGAACGGAAGTCGGCATCACCGAGCCCAAGGCGGCGTTTAGCTCGTGCTTCGGTGCGCCCTTCATGGCTCAGAAGCCTTCGGTCTACGCCAAGCTCTTGGCCGAGAAGATGGCGCAACACGATACTAACTGCATCCTGCTGAACACCGGTTGGGGCGGTGGCCCTTACGGGGTTGGCAAGCGCATCTCGATCAAGGACACGCGCGCTCTGTTGGATGCCGCTCTCGCCGGCGATTTGCACACGGACGAGATGGAGTACGACCTGCACCCGGTCTTCAATCTGAAGATTCCGCGCAGCTGCCCAGGCGTCGACTCGAACATCCTCGACCCGAAGAAGAGCTGGGCCGATCAAGAAGCCTATGATGTCGCGGCCGAGAAGCTGCGCGACTTGTTCCGCAAGACCTTCGAAGAGAAGGGCTTCGGCGAGCTTGGCGTCGAGCCGGTGATGTAGCACCGGCTGC
This sequence comes from Planctomycetota bacterium, assembly GCA_047611405.1. GTDB lineage: Bacteria > Planctomycetota > UBA1135 > UBA1135 > JBLFWN01. Next base: position 27,898 of record JBLFWN010000012.1, read on the forward strand.
CTCCCTTGACCGCACCCTGCTCCCTCTCCCCGACAAGACCAGACCGGACTGTGCCAGCTATGAGTGAAGAAAACGCTAACGAATTCTACATGGAAGGCATGAAGCTATTCGGCGAGGGCAAAAACGAAGAGGCGATCGCGACCTTCGTGAAGTGTCTCGAGCAGAAGCCCAAGTGGACCGAAGCCATGCACGGCTTGGCGATGTGCCATATGAATAATGGCACGCTGGACGATGCAATTCGTATTGGCCAAGAGATCGCCGAGATCGACAAGAACGATGCCTTCGCGCACACGAGCTTGTCGATGTTCTATCAGCGCAAGGGCATGATCGAAGAGGCCGAGCGCGAAGGCGCCAAGGCGCGCATGATCAACTGGAAGCAAGAGCTGAAAGAGAACCCGGACGCGCCGCCTCCCGCCGGCGCGATGGGTGTGATCCCCCCGGGCGGTATGGGCGATGTTGCGATGCCCGGCAAGATCGGCCAGATGGGTGAGATCCGCCCGGCCGATGACGCGCCGCCGAGCTGAGCTTCCTGATTGTTGAACAGGGGGGCGTCAGCCGTTCGGCCGTCGTCCCAATCCCGACCAAGACACGACCCCGGGTCGCGCACGGTCGTTGAGTTCAATGGCTTCTCGAGCGGTGATGTGCCGGTCGCTCCGGTTCGATCCACCGAATCGGATGGGGCGGGTCGCTACACAATTCCTGATGTGCCCGCCGGTAGCTATGCATTGCATGCGTTCAGCAATGTCTACCTTGCCACGTCGATTGAAGTAGAGGTCACCGCGGGAACGAGCCTCGAGAGCAAAGACCTCGTTCCGCCCCCGGGAGCCGCGCTCGAACTCTCAATCCTCTGCCCCGATGAAGCGAGTCCTAAGGGGCTTTGGCTCGCTTCGATACCGTCCGCTGAACCAAGGGTGCATGCGGTCTTCCGTCGGAACAGCTTGGATCCAATTGAAGCTGACAATAAGGTACTCTTCCATGCGCAGATGCTCCCTGCGGGAGAGCTCAGCCTCTACCTCGTTGGCCCGATGATCATGCTGCCCGAGAGCTTCATGAATTCTAGTTCGACGCAGGGGATCTCTCTCGCTTTGGATCCGGTGACGCTGGTCGATGGCGAGACTCTGTCCTTCGAGGTCGACCTACGCGACCGTTAGCCCGGCGAGCTGACCGTTCGTGTCTTCCGAGATGGACACCGCAGGTCTCCCATGTCGTTAGTCTGTGTGAGGAGGAGTCGGGCAGCAGCACTGGGGGAATGACTGATCTTGAAGGATAAACCTTGGTCGAGCATCTGTTCCGCGGGAGCTACCAGGTGAGCGTCCAAGCTGCCGGCACAGCGTGGTCCGTAAATCTGCCCGAGCGACAAGCGATCGAGTCGAATGGGAAGCACGAGTTACGTAGGGCCGGCGACGTTCATTTCGCATCCTGGTGCTGGGTCACGCACGGGGCATTTGGCGTTCCGTACGAAGAAACGATGCGGCACGAACTTGCGCATCTCTCCGCTAATTGGGAGGGAATAGTAAGTCCCTTTTGGTTCAACGAGGACCTAGCTCAGTCATTCGAGTACAGAAAATACAAGGACAGGCAACTGGTGCCACAGTAGATTGCAGCCAGGTTCCAGCTTGCTCTTGCCATCCATGAAGACTGGACTATTCGCGATGTCTTGGCCTGGGAAGAGAACGGAGCTGCTATCCATGCAGGCCCAGAGTCGGGTCGGATTCTGGGGCGTCCGCTCTCGTATGCATTGATGCGATTTTTCCTTAGCCGGAAGGGTGCGGGACTGTCGGCTGACAGCTTTCGAAATGCCATGACTATGTCGCGCCAGGAATTGCGGCGACTAGAGGAAGAGTGGCACGCGTGGTGACGTGAGCTTGGCGATCTTCAATCCGCAGGCCCGCCAATCAATACGGGAATTAAGTGAGCTTCCATCGAATTGCAACAAGGCTCGTGTCCAAGGCCGACAGGGCATCTTTGGCTCACATCAAGACTAGCCGCGTCGCACCTTGCAACGCTTGCGGGCTTTCCTCTCCCGCATTCCTGGATGCACGAAAGTCATAGCGAAAGAAGAAGCCCGTCACCTTCAATCGAGAGTGAAGGTGACGGGCTTGTTTTGGGCTGTCTCTCGATCAAGGGGTGAACGTGATCGAGATCGCGTCCGACAAGTTGTGGTAGGACCCGCCAGCCGTGGGATCGCGGAACCAGTGTTGGAAGTTCCAGGTTTCGCCGGCGCTGATCGGAGCAGATGCGGGCAGGGTCGTGAGGTCGATTCGTTGCGTGGCGGCATTGCTGCTGCCGAACACGACTGGCAAAGTCGTGACTCCACCTGACGCGCAAAGGAAGCCGTTCCCGAAAGGCTGTGTTACCTGCGTCGGAGCATAGAGGAACACACTGGGTTGATTGGGAATGGGCTGGGAAGTGAAGGTCAAGTCATTGGTCAGGACCGAGGGACTACCCGAGCCTTCGATCATTGCTGACCCGCCGGTCGAGTTGACAGATGTCACGCAGTAGCGCGTGCCGAGTTCAGAGGAGCCTAGTACCCAGGACAGAACATCGTGACTCTCGGTCACTCCGCCAGTTGCCGCGCTGAAACCGACATAGGCATCGCTGCCATTGATCAAGGAGAGTCCGCCGACAGTACCGCCGTTGATGAAGGTCCCGCCTGTGCTCATGTCATACGCGACGGTCAAGGCCGGGTTGTTCACGTCGTCCAAGTACACGCTCAACTGACCCGCGTTGTAGAGGATGCGCAGGGTGTGAACTTGTGCATCGCTCATGTTCGTGTTCGGAGCGATGCTGCCGATCGAGAAGTCCTCGTGATGAGCGTTCTCGCCGGTTCCATTCGTATGGATGCTGATCGTATTGTCGCCCGTGTCGAGATCGCTGCCACTGAGCCAAGTGTCAATCTCGACCACCAAGCTGTTGACGATCCCAGTGCCGGGAGCCGATGTCGGGTAGGCGCCATAGGCCAGCGCAGATCCTGTGTCGCCCAAGGCGAGCGCCCCGCGCGGATCATTGTGCAGCACGAACGCCATGCCGTCTGCGCCTCCGCCGCCCAAGGGATCGACCATGAATGTGAAGGTCGTATCGAAGCCGTTACTTACGCTAACCGGTGTGTCATGGAAGAACGAACCTGTCGCCATGGCACTGGAGTCTGTTACGCGCAGCGCTGTTCCAGCCTGTGAGGCGAAGCCGTTGAGTACGAGGCCAGCCGTGTTGCTGAAGTCGGGATAAGAAACTGACTGTCCGACTGCTGGTGAAGCAAGCGCGATCAGCAGTGCGAGATTCGTGATGGCGGGCTTTGACATGACTTTGATCTCCTCGGGACCCCAGGTCGTGGGAAACGTTCGATCTCCAGGGTAGAGCGAATGCGGTCTAGTTGAGTAGCGAGTTAGGCCAATTTCTGGGGCCGGACCGCGCCCTTGCCCTTCTGAATCCATCTTCCTGCTCGCGCGAGGGCCCAATGCTGTCGCATGGGCATGCGGGATCTCTAATCACACATACGTGAAGAGCGCTTAGGTATTACTTGTTCACGCTGAAATACACCGTCGGCTTCGTCTCGCTGACACTCGCCCCAGTCGGGACGTCTGCGCACTCGCGCACATGCTCGAGGATGGCACTGCGATCAGGTTGCATCGTTTTGAACTCGTCGGGGAGTGACGCAGCGTCGGTGACTTTGACGCTTAGTCTCGGTTCGCCCACGCGAACACGGAACTCTTGCGTGCCGACGGTCGCGCCAATGCCCACTTCTCGGACGAGCTCTTGCGTGGCTTCAGCGAGCTTCTTGTCTATCGATCGCTTCTCGTCGCGCAACTCTTGCACGCGCCGAGCCAAGGTCGCGATTGGATCACTCGCCTCATGCGCGTCGGGGATTTCGGTGCCTTCGTGACCGAGTGCAACCGCAGTGAGGATCGCCGATGCCTGTTCGCGCTGAGCCTCGGTCAACGAGAAGTGATCGAGTGTGCAGCGTTCCCTTTGACGAGCCAAGCTCTCGGCGAATGCGAGTTGTGCTTCGGGGAGTCGGTCGGCGATGGCGCTCAATCGATCAACCCATTCAGTGTCGTCTTGCATAGCGCTTAAGAATACGAGATTCGAAGTCCGATCGTAGCCGAAGTTGAGCCTCAGTTCTGAGGTTGGCAGTCCGCTCTCGGACAAGTGAGTGATGTATCAGTTTAGGTGTGCACTGCACTCGGCAGACCGCTTGGCTGCTTACCAATGAAATCGATCGAGGGAGCCTCGGTTGCAGTCGATGTGCGGGGAGTGTCTGCGGCGGGCTTTGGCTTGGTGTTCGTGCTTCCAAGACCCGGGCCTTGTCCTCGGTGCACGCAGCTTTCGAGCGCCCCATTGAGTAATCGCTCACTTCCCCTAATCAGAATCAGCAGCCTCGGAGTGCCCTCACTCCAAGGCTGCTGATTCTTCTAGTGATTCTCTAGTTTCGAGGCATTGTTGTCTCAGTCGAAGATTCGCTCACCGATCTCCCAGACCAGGGTTCCCAAGAAGAGTCCCCAACCCAAGTAGGGGATGAGCTTGCTACCGATCTTCGCCATGATTTTGTCTGCTGCCTTCTTGCCCACTTTCTGAGCAAGCTTGTTCGTGAATCTCTTGCTCAAGAGCTTGTCCATGATTCGCTTGCCGATCTTGCTAGCGTTCTTGTCGTTGCCTTTGTCGATCTCCTTGCCCATCTTTTTGAGGCCTCTGCCAACTAGTTCCGTCACGCCTCCACTAAAGCCGGTGCGGAGGTCCTTAGATATGCCCAGCGCGGCCATGAACTTCAGGGCGATGACGTTGTCTAGAATCGAAAAGTACACGGCTTCGGCAATCGCGATGACGGTCGAATAATCCGCGGCAATGGCAAAGTCGAGTTGTGCCTCGTAGTAGTCAACGTACCGTGTACCGTCGCGCCATTGACCGTCCGTTAGGTCGGCGAGGAGCTCTTACTCGGACGAGAGGAACTGTTCGTAGTCCATCACGCCGAAGTCATTGACCAAGAAGTATTCCTCTTCGATGTAGACCTCTTGAGTGGGCCTGATGCCAAGAGTCTCGGCGTATGCCGCGGCGGCCCCGATCACCGCACGAGATGTTGTTGCGACGCCTGGCTGGCGTGTCGCGTTGGTGATCGGCAACGGCAGCTATCGGCACGCTCTCAAGCTGGACAACCCGGCAACTGATGCAGCCTACATGGCCAAGCGACTTGGTGAGCTTGGCTTCGATGTCACTTGGAGAACAGCTGGCTTTCGCGGCGAGCGGTGGAGACCGAAGCTGGGGCACGCGTGGATTGGGCGCGTTGGGCCAGAGCGCTGCCAACACTTTGATCGCCTACTCGACAGCTCCCGGTTCTGTTGCTGCCGATGGTGGCTCGGGCTCGGGATCCAATAGCCCGTACAAGGCAGCACTCGTGTCTTGGCTGAAGCAGCCCATTGAACTGAGCGAAGTCTTCCGCCGCGTGCGTGACGAAGTGCAGCAGCGAACGCAAGGGGCTCAGACTCCGTGGGAGACCTCATCCTTAGGTGGCAAAGACTTCTACCTCAGCGGTACGCGATAGGCCCACACCGCATGGGCGAGCGCGCAGTCTTCGCAAGGCCACGCTGCACGCTTTTGACGAAGCACAAAAAGCGAGCTCGTGCCCGTGGCTTACTTAGCGAATGAAGAAGCCGGCTTCGAGCGGATCGCCCTGTTCCAGCTCGAAGCGGTGCTCGCCAGTGCGATGCGCGCGACCCGTTACAAGCGGCGTGACGCCTGACACGCCTCCGATCGTGACTAGCTCGCATGCTTCGACGCGGAAGAATGTACCGAGCAAGCTCTGAATCGTCAGTGCTTGGCCCAAGGCCACCTCGCCGCGTGCGTGATGGATCGCGATGCGGCCGCTGACTCCAGTTCCGGTCGGCGAGCGATCGACTTCTCCATCCGCGAAGATGCATACATTGCGGCTGTGCACTTCAGTCCCGTAGTCCGTGGCCGTATCCACGAAGATTACGCCATAAAGAAAGTTCAGGTCAGCGTCGCCCGTTGGGTGTTCGATTGGCAGCTGCTGCATGACCGCGCGCTTGATGCGCATGCCCACGTCAATGAGCTCTCGAGCATGCTGTGCGTCCAGTGTCATGCCCAGACTCGTCGCGTCGACATAGAAGTAGAACGCGCCGCCATAAGCCAGGTCGCCTGTGACCTGGCCCAGTCCCGCGACTTCGACCGTCGCTCGACTAGAGAGCACGAAGGATGGCACATTGCGAAAGCTGACATCCCCAACGCGGCCCTCTGCATCTCGATCGGCCCACGCAGTGATACGCCCAGCGGGGGAATCAATACGCACCTCGCAGCGGCCGGTCTCGAGCTTGTCGTAGCCAAATAGCTCCGACTCGATACCGATCTTGGTCAACGCGATGATGCCGTGACCGCACATCGTCGAGTAGCCCTCGTTGTGCGTGAAGAGCACGCCGATGTGCCCGTCGGCGGTCACAGCTTCCGTCAGGAAGCAGCCATACATATCCGCATGCCCGCGCGGTTCGAACATCAGGCGGCGACGCAGATTGTCGTGGTTCTGCTGCGCGTCGCGGCGCTTCTCTAGGATCGTGTTCCCACGCAGGGCGGGCCCGCCTTCGACAACGATTCGAAAGGGTTCGCCCGCAGTGTGGGCGTCGATGGTTCGGGCGAGGAGCGTGAGATGCTTCATCGGATGGGTCTTGTCTGCGTAGCAAGGGACGGCAGGCAGTTCTACTCGTCTGTACAGTGCGGTTGCTAGTCCCGGGAAGCCGATCCTAAATGGGCGGGCAGCGATTGATGCGGGGTCGGGCAGCCTGATGTCGGCCCGAGAGCTCTGCAGGCATGCAGCGTCAAACTATCGTCATCCAAGAATGGCCAGGCCGCCCGACTGCTACACTCCCGGCCTCCTGTCCGAGACCTTTCGCGAAATCACAGCGCCTGCCAACCATGCTCTTCCTTGACACCGCTCTTTGCCGTGACATCTCCGCTCGTTGCGCGCGGCTGATTGCATGCTGTTCCTTCGGACTCGTCGCAACGGCTCAGCCTCAGGAGGAGGCGGGAGGTGTAGGGCTCGAGCGAATTTTCTCCCGGTTGCGATTCGAACGACCCGTCTTCCTGACGGGCGCGGGCGATGGCAGCGGGCGGCTCTTCGTTACCGAGCAAGACGGAGTGATCCGATGCTTTGACGCAACGGGCGACCCCGGCTCTAGCGAAGTCTTTCTGGACATCCGCGAGCGCGTCAGCAGGCAGGGCAATGAAGAAGGTTTGATCGGCTTGGCCTTCCATCCGGGCTTCGCGGACAACGGAAGCTTCTTCGTGCACTACTCATCCTCCATCGAAGACGAGGTCGGAATCGTATCGCGCTTTCAAGTCTCCGCAGACGATCCGAATCGTGCGGACGTGGCCTCGGAGCAGGTTGTATTGAGGCAGCCTCAGCCGTGGCGCAATCACAACGGCGGCATGATCGCCTTTGGTCCCGATGGCTATCTGTACATTTCCTTTGGCGACGGTGGTGCGGCTGATGATCCGCAAGGCAATGGTCAGAAGCTTTCAAGCTGGCTCGGTTCGATCTTGCGCATCGATATCGATCATAAAGAGGATGGCTTGGCGTATGCGATTCCGGAGGACAACCCATTCGCGGGTGCGGGCAGTGATGTGCGACCCGAGATCTTTGCTTTCGGATTGCGCAACGTGTGGCGTTTCTCCTTCGACCGCGAAACAGCCGATCTGTGGGCTGCGGATGTTGGCCAAAACCTGTGGGAAGAGGTCGACCTGATCGAGTCCGGCGGCAACTACGGCTGGAGGTCACGCGAAGGTTTCGAGTCCTTTGACGCGGACGAAAAAGTGACGCACGGAGACGCGCTCGATCCGGTCGCGGTCTATCCGCGGTCCGAGGGGATCTCGATCACTGGCGGCTACGCGTATCGCGGTACGCGCTATCCCGAATTGAGCGGCATGTATTTCTACGGCGACTACGCGTCAGGCAACATGTGGCGTATCCGCCCGGATGCAGAGAGCGGCTTTAAGAACGAACTCGTTCGCCGGACGGGTCGCAGCATTGCTTCTTTTGGTGAAGATGACGAAGGCGAACTCTTTCTTCTGAGCTTCGACGGTGGCATCTATCGCATCGTTCCAACGCAGACGGCGGAGGACACCTTTGCGGATTGGCCTCTGAAGTTGTCTGAGACGGGGCTCTACGAAATGGGTCGCAACCCGAGTCCCGCTGCGCACCTGATTCCGTACGAGGTGAATGCACCCTTCTGGTCGGACGGCGCACAGAAGGAGAGATTCTTCGTGTTGCCGGAAGGGGCGAGCTTCGGCTACAGCGAAGACGGCAGTTGGGATGTGCCCGCCGGCGCAACGCTCGTGAAGACCTTTCGCGATCGCACGATGGGGCGCGAGAGCAACTTGGAAACGCGCTTGATTCGTCGCACAGATACTGGTTGGGAAGCTGCGACTTATGTCTGGGCTCAGGGCAGAGGGCTCGATGCAACGCTAGTGCCCGAGGGCAAGCAGTTCGAGATGTACAAGCGATCAGGGATCACAACCTGGCACGCGCCCTCGGCTTCGGAGTGCAGCGCATGTCACATCGAGAGTGCCGGCTACGCACTTGGAATCACGACCGCACAGTTGAATCGTATGGACGCCGGCGGAGAGTTCAATCAGGTGCTCGACTGGGCCGCAGCAGGTATGCTGACGCTGCCGGATAACTTCGACCCACAGGTGGCGCCAAGTCATCCGCGGACTGACGATGCTAGCGTCAGCTTGGAGGCGCGCAGTCGTACATGGCTCGATGTTAACTGCTCCAGTTGTCATCAACCCGAGGGTCGTGGCAACGCCGCTATCGATTTGCGCTTGGCGACGGCGCTCGACGCGACCGGCATCATGAAGGTCGCGCCCGCGCAAGGAGACTTCGACATCGAAGACGCGCTGCTCATTGCTCCTGGCGATGCGGCTCGCTCTGTGCTCTTGCACCGTATCGAAACTTTGGGCGATGGCCGGATGCCGAACATCGGCAGCAATCAAGTCGATTCCGCAGGCGTCAAACTGATCCGCGAATGGATCGAGAGTCTCGAGGACTGAGCTAGCGGCCAAGGCGAACAGGCAAGGCGAGGCCAGCCAAAGTTAGCGAGCCACTCGCCGCTCCAGCGCAAGTCACTACGGCGCTGGCGCGCGGTTCAGACCAGCAACGCCCGCAGCGACGTGATGCACAAGTCGGCCATGTGTGCATGTTCGAAGCTCGCGCTAGGGTCGTAGTACACCGCGCTCGCCCCGGCGGCTTGCCCCGTCATCAGGTCGAAGTGTGAATCGCCAATCATCACAGCGCTTGCGGCCTCGAAGCCCCAGCGGCTTAGCATCCGGTTCAGACCATCAGGCGCCGGCTTGGGAGGTCCCTCATCGCGGCCGATGATATCTTCATCTCGGAAGTAGTCCGACAAGCCAATCGCTTCTAGCGTCACGCGTGCATTGCGACGCGAGTTGCGCGTCAAAATGCCAAGCCGCGTGTGCTTGGACAAGTCTGACAGGAGCTCGTGAACTCCCTCGGAAGGGACCGAAGCCCGCGCAATGTTCAACTCGATTTCGTTCAGACGGTTGTCTAAATCTGCACGCTGCTGGCCTTCGTAGCATGTGAGCTGCTCGAGAATCGGCTTGTGCGGTTCGAGGCCCAGTTCACTACGAATCGCCTCGTAGTCGTGCACATCCTCGGTCAAGGTGCCGTCCATATCGAACACCCAGGCGGGCTTCGATAGCAGCCGGGTGACGAGTTCGCCATCGGGCGTTGTAGATTGGGGTTGGGTCATCAGCTGCGGGTACGAGGTGTCGCTCTCGGCGTGTGGCGAGGACTTTAGTGGTGTGCGGCGAACGACGCGACAGATGTTCGAGGCTCAGTCGTGTACAGGCAAGGCACGGCGACGGAGTTGTGAGCGCAGTTCCGTCGAGGAGCTCCCACGCGCGTCAGCGCGCGAGTGAGACCCAACACGAGTCGCGTAGTTTACCGCACAGCACTAAGTCCTCGGCTTGGAATGGAAGGTCGCAGGCGGCCATTGCGCCAGGGATCGATGAGAGATAGCCAGCACATAGGAAGGCAGGGCAGCGGTAGGGGCCGGCAGAAGGGTAGGGGCCGCGAATGCCCTGCCTCGATCTCGAAAGACACTCTCGGGACGGCAGAAGCACAAAAGAGCTGGCGCGAATCCATCGACTCGCACTACCTTTCGCCACCGATCTGGCTCGGCCTTGGCGCTCCCCCATTGTGCTGCCCGCCGAACCTCTCTTCGGACCCAGGAGCTCCGCTATGCAAAGCAACACGACCGATCCTGAAGTAGATTCCGGCACCAAAGACGCCAAGCGCGCTTGGATCATCACGATCGTCGTTGTGGTGCTTGGAATAGCGCTCACCTTGCCTTTCGTCGGAGATCCTCCTCCAAAAGTCATCTCGATCGCGACCGGGCAGTCGGGCGGTGGCTATATGCGTGCCGGTCGCGAGCTGGCGCGACAATTGAAGTCCTCCGGAATCACGGTCGAGGTGCATGAGACTGCGGGCAGCCGCGAGAATTTGGATCTGCTCGAGCGTGGCGAGGTCGACCTGGCTTTCGTTCAAGGTGGCATCTACAAGGCCCCCGCGGCCGACACCGAGCAGCCCTTCGTAGGCCTCGCGAGCCTGTATTACGAGCCCTTGTGGGTCTTCACGCGTGGCCCCGAGCCGATCCTGCAACTGCGGGAGCTGGCCGGCAAGCGCATCCAAGTTGGAGCGGATGGCAGCGGCACACGTGCCGTCGCGTTGACGCTGCTCGATGCTTGCGGCGCGACCCCAGAAGTAGATCGCTTGTTGGGCGATCCGCTGCAGGCTGCCATCGACTCGCTGATCGCCGGCAACGCCGATGCTCTCTTCGCTGTTAGCTCACCCGCGTCAGACTTCGTCCGGCAACTCTTCCAGCTAGCTGCAGAAGGCGAGCTGAGCGCAGTCTCGCTCGAACGATCCGAGTCCTTGTCCAAGCACTTCCGCTACTTGCGCCCGCTGGTCTTGACGCCCGGCGTGATCGACTTGGAGCACAACCTGCCGCAGGCGCCCATCCACATCGTGGCACCGACGGCCGGTTTGCTCGCACGCGCCGAATTGCATCCAGCCCTGATCCCGCTCGTCATCGCTGGCATGGAGGAGCAGTTCCGACGCGGCGAGTTATTCGAACGCGAGGGCGAATTTCCGAGCGGGCGCGGCTTGGATGTGCCGCTGAGTCTCGCGGCCGAGCAGTACTACCACTCGGGCCGCTCCTTCCTCTATCGCATCTTTCCGTTCCAGTTGGCTGCTGCGCTAGATCGCTTGAAGATCCTGCTCCTGCCGCTTGTGACTTTGTTGATTCCGCTTCTGCGCGTCGCGCCGCCCTTATATCGATGGCGCATCCGATCGCGCATCTTCAAGTGGTATCAGACGATCATGCGCATCGAAGCCCGCTTGCGTGATCAGCCGTCCTCGAAGGAATTCGGCAACGCTGAACGCGAGCTCGAAGTGGTTGAGGAGGAGCTACGCAATGTGACGGTGCCGCTGTCCTACGCGGAAGAGCTCTACAACCTGCGCATGCACGCGCGGCTCGTGCGCTTGGATGTCGAGGCACGCGTGCACGGTGGCGCCGACGAGGAAGCGTCGGCTTAGACCGTCGGCTTAGATTAAAGAAATCGCGCCCCTCGCTTGATGTGCAGAGAGGTGCGATTGATCTGTACTCGCGATTGCGGTTGGCAATCTAGCGAGCCGAGGTCGAAGAGCTTGCCGCCCTATTCGTCCTCATCCTCATCTTCCATGCCGAGGAGCTTCTTGCCCTCTGCGCTGATGCGCTGGGGACCCCAGGTCGGCTCCCAGACGATCTCGACCTCGGTGCCTTCGAGGCCCTCGATCGTGTTGCAACGGCGCTTCATCATCTCGGGGATGGTGCGCGCTTCGGGGCAAGATTGTGACGTCAGCGTCATCGTGATCTTGCAGTTGGGTCCGTCGATCTGCACGTCATAGACGAGACCGAGGTCCACGATGTTGACCGGGATCTCCGGGTCAAAGACCTGGCGGAGTTGTGCGTAGACGTCTTCGGTGGAGACCATGATTTTCGGGTGGGGCGCCGCGATGCTCGCCTAGCGGCCCCGGCTGGGGGAAAGAGGAGAATCGAGCGTTCGATTCGACTTGGACAAGCCAGAAACTCTACTCCACACGAGTGCTTTTGGGACATCCGAAGCACAGGGCTTTTGCGGTAGACTCGATTCGTGATCCAGTACGAAGGCACTCTGTACAGGCCGCCCTCCGAGGGCGACAGCCTTATCCTGCAAGCGACGATTGGCTGCAGCTACAACCGCTGCACCTTTTGCGCGATGTATCGCGAGAAGAAGTTCCGTGTGCGCCCAATTGCTGAGCTGCGCGAGGAGATCCGCTGGGCGGCCCGGACCCACGGAGATCAGGTTCGTAAAGTCTTTTTGGCGGACGGGGACGCGCTCGTCGCGAAAGCCTCCTACCTGGAGGCCATCCTGGACGAGCTGCGGCAGACATTCGGCGAGCTGCGGCGGGTCTCGGTCTATGCCTCACCCCAATCCCTGCAGATCCGGTCGGTCGAGGAAATGTCGCGCCTGCGTGAGGCCGGACTGACCCAGTACTACCTCGGGATCGAATCGGGCCATGACGAAGTCCTGATGCGGCTCGAGAAGGGGGTCGATGCGGAGGAGATGATCGCGGTAGGCCGCAAGGCGCACGAAGCGGGTGTGAAGCTCTCGACCATGGTCCTGCTGGGAGCGGGGGGGCGCGCATTGTCTCGGGATCATGCGCGCGAGTCCGCCCGCGTCGTCAGCGCGATCAGCCCGCGCTTCATCAGTACCTTGGTGATGACGCCGGTCGAGGGTACGCCGCTCCACGATCAGGCCGAGCGTGGCGAGGTCGACGAGATGGAGCCAATCGAACTGGCTGCCGAGCTGCGTGAGTTCATCGCGGGGCTCGATGTTCGCGGCGGAATTTTTCGCTCAAACCACGCCAGCAACTACCTGACGGTGCGGGGCAACTTGCCGACTGACAAGAAAGCCATGCTGGGGGCGCTCGACCAGGTGCTGTCCGATCCGGCCATGGCCCATTTCAAGCCGAAGTGGATGCGAGGTCTGTGAGAGCCGGAGTGGGGGCCTGATTCGGCATTGCCCGAATGCAATATGCGGTTCGGGACAAAAAAGGCATTCAAAGTTCCTTTTTGCCCAGGAATGGGACTGGACTGCTCCCGATTTTGGGATTCGTGAACCGTCCGTAAGGAATCAAGCGTCTCAGGGGGCGGATTGACCAGCTTTGGCCCGACCCAATAGGGGAGAGCGAGGGATAAGCAATTCCCGTCCGACTGCCACTGCCCCCCTAATGAGCGCCAAACTCTCGATTCTGCTCGTTGAGCACGATCTTCAGGAGATCAAGACTGTTCTACGAGCACTTGATCCCGATTCACGTCGTGACCGCATCCGCGTCGTTCAAAACGCCCGCGAAGCCCTCGAGATCATTCAAGGGAATCCAAGCGAGTACGACAGCCGACCCGGACTCGTTCTGGTCGACCTCGACCTGCCCGAAGACGGCTGCACGCGCATTCTTAAGACCCTGCAAGCCGACCGCGAACTGCGCAGCATTCCTGCCATCGTGATGACGGCCAGCATGAACGACCCCGCTGTGCTGCGCGCGTACGAACACGGCGCACACTCTTGTGTTTGTAAACCCTTCGAGTTGGAAGCCTTCCACGCGACAGCACGCGGTATCGAGAAGTACTGGCACTCGCTGTATCCGGTCGCGGACTGATTCCGCGGCGCCGGGGGCGGAGCGCGACGAACTCTGCCCTGAATACAGTCTGTTGAGCCAGGGTCCGCACTGATGGGTCCGGCCCATTGCTGTGATCAAGCGCATCGATCCGTGAGCGAAGACTCGTGCTTAGGGAGCTTGAGCACATCTTCGAAGCACGACGGTGGAGCCCGCCAGATTCGGATCACCTCAGACAGGGATCCGTGGACGGCTCCGAATCGATCTGTACAGTCGCGGGCATGAAGTCCCCTGACCTCGCCGCAGCTCGCGAAATGTGCGCGTACATCGACGCGTCCACCTCTCCGTATCACGCCTGCTCTGAAACGGCCAAGCGACTGGAAGCGGTCGGCTTCCAACGCTTGAGCGAACTCGACGCTTGGGATCAGAGCGCCGGCTCATGGTATGTGATTCGCGGTGGCAGCCTGGTCGCGTGGACGCAACCCGAAGGCAGTGCGCCGACGCAGGGTTTTCGCATCCTGGGTGCCCACACGGATAGCCCGAATCTGCGCATCAAGCCGCGGCCTGATACCGGCAGTGCGGGTTGGCGACAGCTGGGTGTCGAGGTCTATGGCGGCGTGCTGTTGAACTCGTGGCTGGATCGTGACTTGGGCCTCTCCGGCCGTGTCTGGTTACGTAGCGAAAAGGCACCGACGCCGCACATGTTCAAGATTTCGCGACCCGTGCTGCGCATCCCGCAGCTCGCGATTCACTTGCATCGCGAGCTCAACACTGAGGGTTTGAAGCTGAACAAGCAGCGTCACATGGTTCCCGTCTGGGGCATGAAGGACGGCAGTGAGGCGAACTTCAAGGAGATGCTCGCGGCAGAGATCGGAGTCAACGCACCCGACATCTTGTCGTGGGAAGCAATGGTGCATGACACGACTCCGTCGGCCGTCACCGGTTGGGGCGAGGAATTCATCAGCGCTCCGCGCCTGGACAACTTGTGCTCATGCTACTGCTCAATGCAGGCTTTGATCGAGAGTCACGAGGACGGGATGCAGCGCGAGTTCATTCCAGTGCTGTGCATGTTTGATCACGAGGAAGTCGGCAGTCAGTCGCGCGCTGGAGCCGACGGCCCGATCTTGCGCGACTTGTTGGAACGCTCAGTGTTGTCACGCGGCGGATCGCGCGAGGACTATCTGCGCGCGCTTGCGGATTCGGTATGTGTCTCTGCAGATATGGCGCATGCGACTCACCCGAACTACACAGAGAAGCACGACCCGGACCACACGCTGTACTTCAATCGCGGTCCGGTGATCAAGCTGAACGCTAATCAGCGCTATGCATCCGAAGGCGAGAGCGAGGCCATCTTTCAGATGGCGTGCGAGAAGGCGCAGGTGCCGTATCAGAAGTGGGTCATGCGCACGGACTTGGCGTGCGGATCTACGATAGGCCCGATCACTTCGTCGCAGCTTGGCATTCCGACTGTCGATGTCGGTAACCCGCAACTCGCGATGCACTCTGCGCGCGAGATGTGCGGTTCGCACGACCCGGGTTACATGGTCCAGGCGATGAAGGCGATTCTGTAGAGAGCGGGGATGATTCGGGGTTCGTTTGGTAGCACAAGGTAGGGCTTCGATCGATGCCGCGGGTGCTTCCAAGTGCATTCTTGCGTTGCCGCTAGTCAGGGGCCCTCCATCCATTGCATGGATTGGCTCGGCTCGGCGGGTGGCTCAGGGTCAAGACGAGCAGGCGCGCTGGGTCAGAGGGCGAGGGTCCCGATAGGTGTACAAAGTATCCGCGGCGTCGAACCCTTGAGCCTCTCAAGCCAAATAGTTCTGAGCTGAACTTCAGCGGATCTTTCTCGGAATCCGAGGTAGGATCCAGGCATGGCAGACGTAGCACCCACTTCGCCCGCGCAGCAAGTAATCGCGGCTGGTCGGTACCGCCAGTTGGAACGCATTCTCGTGTGGGGCATCTATGGCTACCCCGCTATCCTTATCACGTCGCTGTATTCGACTTGGCTCGCTGGCTGGGTCGCGCTTGGTCATATGCCTCGTCCGAGCTTGGATGATCCCAAGTACATCAGCCTGCTCGTCGACATTCCTTATGTCCTGACCATGGGCCTGTTCATGGTTGCTCCGGGGGCGCTGATACTCGGCTTGTGTTTGACACCGATCATGGTCATTCCGCGTTCATTGAACAGGTATCGAGGCGGGTGGGCTGCGGTGATTACGTTATTGGTTCTAGTCTTGATGTGGGGTGCCACCTTTCTGTTCCTGAGGGCGGACCCTTGGGACGTTCTTAATTGGTATGGGGACTAGGGTGGAGCGCGCGGCTTGCCGCAGCAGGCAAAAAGTGTGTTGCCGGCCGCGTAGGGTGCACTCTTCAATCTCCTCGTTGATACGGTCGCTGAGCTGCATACTGGCCTCGAGTGGCGTGGGTCCCTGCCATCTACCTACGCCCGCGCCACATGGGGCTGGGCGCAATCGATGAAGAACGTTTTGGAAGACAGCTTCTCTTTCGGCTTGATCCCGTATTGGGAGCTGCAGTCCTTCCTCTTCGCAGGGACGCGTATCTCGACCTTTATGGCGTCGTCCATGCTGGCATTAGTCGTTGGCGGATACGCGACCCTCTGGTTGGCGAAGAGCCGTCAGTCACGCGAGATGCGCGAAGTCCTGCCGATGCTGGCCTTCACAATTATCTTCGGCTACATCGGCGCGCACGTGCTGCACGTGATCGGGTACGAGGCTTTCGAATCGGTGTCGATGACAGCAAGCCGATTAGGACAAGTGCAGAGCGGATTGTCTTCGATTGGTGGGTTGATGGGTGGAGGACTCGGAGCGTTGCTGCACGCACGACTCGCCGGGCGCAGGGGGGCGCTGAACTTGGACGTGTTGGCGTTGGGTGCTGCTGCCGGTTTGGTACCGGGCCGTCTCGGATGCTTCCTGGTGCATGATCATCCGGGTCGTGCGTCTGAGTTCTTCATGGCCGTCTCCTATCCCGGCGGAGCGCGCCATGACCTGGGTCTGTACGAAGCTTGCGTGGCCGCGCTCGTCGTCATCGGCCTGCTTCGCATCGCAGCACGCTTCAAGCGGCCGGGCATTATCGCTGCGGGATTCTGCCTGCTGTACTGCCTGCCGCGCTTTGCATTGGACTTTCTGCGGGTGCGCGGTGAAGAAGCGCAAGCACTCGTCGCCGAGGGGCTCATCCGTGTAGGGCACGTGGACATCACGCATGCCGGACTGACGGCAGGCCAGTGGGTGTGCTTGCTGGCGCTGGCCGGCTCGGTGCTGTGGTGCAAGCGCGGGCTACGCTAGGCCGCGGCATATCGCACAATCCACGCGCGCGCCGGAAGGCAGCTGTCGTGCATACTGGCCGGCATGGTAGGAGTAGAAGGCAAGGTAGCGTTGGTCACTGGCGCGGGCCGCGGCATAGGCCGCGAGCTCGCGACGATGCTCGCAGCGCGTGGTGCGCGTGTCATGGGTGTAGCGCGCAATGAGGAGCAGCTCTCGACTCTCCCCTGTGATTGGTTTGCCGCAGACTTAGGCACGCCCGCCGGTTGCAAGCTGGCGGTCGATACGGCGCAAGAGCGACTCGGCCCGATCGATATCCTGATCTGCAATCACGGAATCGGCTCCGCCAACGAGCGCGTCATCTGGGAGCAGGACGAGCAGGCCTGGGACTTGTCGCTGCGCGTCAATCTCGACGCCGCCTTCCACCTATCGAAGCGTGTCCTGCCGGCGATGGTGAAGCGTAGGTCCGGCCGCCTTGTGTTCACCTGCTCGACCGCAGCCGAGATCGCCGAGGCAGCGAGTCCTGCCTACAACAGCTCCAAGCATGGCCTGCTGGGCTTGATGCGCTCCATCGCGCTGGATGCCGGCCCGTATGACATCACGTCGAACGCGGTGCTCCCGGGTTGGGTGCGCACGGAGATGGCCGAGGGTTCAGCACGCACCGAAGCCGAGGAGCGCGGTGTGACCGTCGACGAAGTTTGGCAAGAACGAGCCGCCCTCTACCCGCCGGGCCGCGTGCCGACAGTGACGGAGGTTGCGCAAGTGATCGCCTTCCTCGCTTCGGATGAAGCGAGCGGTGTTAGCGGGCAAGCGATTACCGTTGCGCTGGGTGGGCTGACTTGATCGCGTTGCCTCGAAGGCAGACGGCCTACGGACGAAACCAAGGGGAACTGGCGAGGACGCGCGAGTAGGAGAGGCGAAGCGCAGCCCTTGGTTGTTCATTAGCGACTGATAGGTGCGGAATAAGGGGATCATTGCTGCCTTCGATGCTGCAAGTGGCTTGTCTTCTCGACCGGACCTACACACGCTGGTCCGGATGCGTGCTCTCGCTTCTTTACAGGCACTACTCGTGTTGCCGCTGCTGGGCAGTTGCCAAGGCGCTTCAACAATAACCGAAGACTGGACCAGCTTTCGCGGCGGCACGACGCACCTTGGATTGGCAGCCAATGCAGCAATGATTCTCGAGTCGCAGCTAGTTTGGGAATTCGACACGGGCGGGGCTGTGTTCTCTTCGGCTGCCATCTCGACCGGAAAAGACATCACCTACATCGGATCTGACGATCAACACGTCTACGCTCTCAATCTTCGAGACGGATCCGAACGCTGACGCTGCAAGTTGCACGGACGCGTGTTGGGCAGTCCGGCTCTCGTCGGCGACAATCTATACGTCTGAGGCGAAGGCTCGGGAGGGGATAAGCCCGGTGCCATGTTCGCGATCGATCGTCGCGAGGGGTCTATCGTTTGGCGCTACGAAGTGGGCGCGACAGTTTAGAGTTCGCCAATCGTGGTCAATGACTTGATCTGGTTCGGCGCACACGATGGAATCGTAAGTAGGCTCAAGAGCAAGCGCTGATCTGCGGTGGCGCGCGCAGACAACTCTTATCAGTTCGCTAGGCGCGAGTCGATGCGCGTGCTGCCGAGAGCATGCCGGACTCCAGTATCACTTGGTCATACCAGCCGTATTCGGATCGAGTGCGACCAGACTTAGGTCGAACACGACAGGGCAGTGGTCCGAGGCGACCTTCTCGTCGATGACTTCGACGCGAGTAGAACTCCAGCGATCTGCCGGCGCATAGAAACCGAAGTCGATTTCTATGTTAGGGCCGGTCGCCGGGAAAGTCTGGCGTCTATCACGCGGCTTAGCGGCCTCCGTAGCGACCGTGTGAAATAAGTCCATCGTGCGTGAGCCGGGTTGATCGTTGAAGTCACCCATCAATATGAACGGCAGCTCGACCGCCTCCAAGTAGCGGGCCAACTCTGACGCCTGTGCGAAGCGTTTCGTGTCGTCATCGATCCAGTCGAAGTGGACGTTGACGATTTGAATCACTTCATCGGAAGGCAAGCGAACATTGACGAGTAGTGCGACACGCGGCTCTCCGCCATCGGGCAGACGCAGGCTGCGAACATCGACGATGGGATGGCGTGAGAGAATGCCCATGCCGTAGCGCCCGCCCTGGTAGCGCATGAAAGTGCCGAAAGCCGCGTGCATCTCCAGCATACGTCCCAGTTCACTCGCTTGATTGACTGCGCCGGTACGCTCGGTGTTCAGGTCGACCTCTTGCAAGCCGACGAAGTCCGCATTCAATTCTTGCAGCACGCGTGCGGTTCGCCGCAGGTTGAGCTTCTCGTCTGTTCCTGCGCCGTGCCGGATGTTGTAGCTCACGGCTCGGAAGTCGTTCGTTGTCGGGCTCGCTTGCTGCTTGCGCAACACACTGAAGACGGCTGCGTGGTCGGACGGGAAGCCATCAGCGTGCGTACGTAGCACTCGTGCATCAGCACTGACCCAGTCCTTGCTGCGGTAGTAGATGAAGTCGATGCGATCTTGTTCTTGCGAAGGGAAGCGCGGCGTCCAAGTGCTGTCACGCGTGCGGTCGATGTGCGGGTTCCGCTCGCGGTAGGAGTCGCGGAAGCCAGCCTGCGTCAGGACGTGGCTCGTGGGCCAATCCACAGCGACCCCGTACTCATCGATCCCGACTTCGGCGTAGTCCAAGTGGGACATCGAATTAAAGTCTCCCGCGATGACGATAGGGATGCCGGCATAGGCGGGCTGCGCGAGCCGCTCTTCGATCGAACGCCACAGCATCTTCAAGTCGACGGCTGATGCCTCGCAAGCGGCTAGCATCGTGTCCGGTTTCGAGACATCACGCGTGCCCGCTTGCCAGATATCTGCACTATAAGGCAGCCAGATCGAGTACACGGCTACGCGCGACTCGTCGGGCAATTTGATCAGCGAGCCAACGCATTTGAATTCTTCGAAGACAGAGATGTCCTCGACGATCGGATAGCGGCTGTGAATCGACACATTCGTGCCACGAGGCTGGAAGTGGAAGCCGAGTGCCTCCGAGATCAACTCGCCGGAACCATAGGTCTCCTGTAGCGCAACGATATCGGCGCCACTGTTTCGAATGACATCGATGACGCGTTGCGGCCCCACCTCGGATCCGTCTTCTCGCCCGCCATGCCAGATGTTCCATGACATGACCTTCAAATCGAGCGAGTCAGCTCCGTTGACTGCTGCTGATGTCACGGGGCAAGTGAAGGTCAGCAAGAGGAGCGCTTGCGCGAATCCTCGAAGTGCTTGTGTGCGGTGCATGAGGCTATGACGAGTCGACCAGAGGAGGGGACGCCGCCGATGATACGACGCGAGTGCTCATTGCACTTGTGCGTTCATCGACTCGGAGAGTGCCCAGCGCCGCCTTCAGCTCGACTGTAACGAAAAAGGGGGGGAGCCTGGCCTGCGCCAGACGCCCCCCCCCGCGAGTTTCATTTTCGTCCGTATCAGGCGACCAAGCGTTGACGAGTCGCCATCCAACCCAGCAGGCCGGCGCCCAACAGGAGCCAGAGCAAGGCCTCGTCGTCGTCCGATCCCGTGCTGCTGCACGACGAGCAGTCGAAGAAGTCGTCACTCGAACCACCCGATCCTGCGCCCGGGTTCGTCGAGCCGGCTTCACCGATCGTGAAGCCGTTCACGGATGTCGCGACCACACCATCGGCACTGACCAAGACATCACGAGCGCCAAGAGGAGCATCGGCTGTGATCGTCACCGTCGCAACCAAGCCCGTGCCACACACGACGATTGATTCGACGGTGATACCAGTGCCGCTGAACTCGACGTTGACGGCGCCATCTTCGGTGCTGAGGTTCTCGACTTCGATGTTCATGTCGAAGGTCTCGCCTTGGCTTTCGGTGCTGGGCGTGAGGCTCGCCACCGACGGAATCGCGGGCGGGGCAGCCTGCACACGGATTAGGTCCAGGACGATCGGCCCGGCGTTCTCTAACTCCGTCGTTACTGTGGGCGAACGGAAGCCGATGATCGCCGTGTCGAGCACTTGGATGTCAACCAGCATACGCGTGGGCGAGGTCACGTTCACATCAATCACCGTGATGCCGTGCCCGAAGAAGGCAGCACTGATGTCATCGACGAAGTTGGTGTTCAAGCCCTCGAGCTCGATCGTTGCCATTTGGCCCAAGCTCAGGATCGAGGGAGCGGCGGATGTCAGCACTGCATTCAGCGGTGCGGCGATCAGCTGCAGCACACCCTTGCCGGGTGCTTCCTCGATCTCAATCTCGGTCAGTTCCGTCGTCGCTTGCAAGTCGATGAAGCCTTCAGTGGCCGTAGTCTCGACACGCACGCGCATGCTGATCGTCACGGCGTCCAACACTTCGATCTCCAGGACGATGATGCCCGCTTCGGCGAAGCTAACGATTGTCGTGGACAGGAAGTTTGTGTTCTGACCTTTCAAGGTCAGGCGCGCCTCTGCACCGATAGCCAATCGAGAGGGGCTGACCAGAACGACGCGCGGACCGACCGATGCCTCGAGGATGTTCTCAGCAGCATTCTGATACGCGATCGTACCGTCGGCAGAGAAGTTGACTTCCGGGATGAAGGCGAAGGTTCCGCCGGTCGCTGTCGCGACTTGCGAGAAAGCATCGACAGCATCCAAGGCACCGTAGGTGTTAGGCCCTTCCGTGATCCAAGGCGACTCGAAGGTCGAACTCGAGATCCCGGGATCTTCGCCCTGATACAGATTGCTGTTCGAGTAGTGGGAGTTGCTCGGGCCACTCTGATCGAGCGGGCTCGGGCCACCACAGTTGCCACTCAACAGCACGTTCACACGCACCCCGCCCGCACGAAGCTGGGCGATCAAGCCATTCACATCAGAGCCAGCGTGCGGATCGGCATCGGTCGCGAACAGGACTGTGCCACCACGCTTGAGCGCCAAAGTGCCTTGAGCGAGGCCGCCTACTGAGTTCTCGGGACAATAGCCGCCGCCACCCGCGGATAGACTACTGACCTGAGCCGTGATCTCGGCCAAGTTCGACGTGGGTGCACGAACGTACACATTGTCCTTGAAGGTCGTCAGCTGGAAGCTGATGTCGGTCGAGTTCGGGTCGAAGCCGGACAAGAAGAGCAACAGGCCCTGGCGGACACCGTTGATCTCTTCGGACATGCTGCCCGTGTCGTCGATGACGAAAGCGAAGTCGACGCCACCCAAGCGGCGTGCGCCACTCCAGTAGACCCCGGTCTCGGTGCTCGTCGTATTCTTGCCAAGCACGGCCCACAAAATGCTGCCGGCAGACGCGTCGCGAATGGTGTCCCATTCGGACTGGCTCGGAGTCCAGTTCGAGACATTGCCAATGCTGCCTGAGCTTCCGATGCGCGCCGTCGCTTCGTCGAAGAACAGCAGCTCGAACTCGTTCAAGCCGTTCTTGCGCCACTGAAAGTTCGGCGGCGTCGCACCCGGCGCGGCACCGTCGGCGGGTCGTGTCAATTCTGCAGCCACCTTGTTCTGCGACAGGGAAGCACCCATGACGAGCAGCTCGGCGTCAGTCTTGCCGGCTTTCAATGCGTTCCAGCCATCCGAGAAGGTACGCGGGTTTGCATTGCGGATCTGGGTCCACACGGTCGGGTGTCCAAGGCTGACTTGATCGTCGCCATCGGCGGCCGCATCGGCCAGATCCCACATCGCGCGCACGTTGTTCAGCTCGTAAGTCTCACCAGCAAGGTTCGGACCCATGGTGCGGCTCTCGATGCCAAAGGTGAATCCGGCCAGCAAGTCGGTGTAGCTACCATCGGCGACGAGGGGAACTCCCAATGCCGCCGCGCCGGTCACGCTCTGTGCCGCTTCGCTGAGGTAGGTCGCATAGGCTTCAGCCCAACCGAGACGCAGTCCGTGATCTTTACCGTGGATCGAGATCAGGTCGTCGCCCAAGTTGTGTTGCCCACCCGGGTTGTTGCCCAAGTCGAACTTGTTGTCGATGTGGTGACCGTACTCGTGCATCAACACATCCCAGGAAAAAGCTTCGCCGGCGAGCAGGTTGATGTGCTCGACGCCTGGGCTGTACGAGGTCGCACTGTCCGGGTAGTCGACGACGACAGTGTCGAGCGTCGTACCGTTGACTGTCTGGATGTACTGCCACGTGACGTTCATGCAATCGGCGATCGAGAAGGCGCCTTCGGGCGTCGTCCCATTGCTGACAGTGAAGTTCTCGTTCGTGTAGGTCTCGCCACCAGAAACACCGGCGAAGGCGCGTTGCATGTAGTAGTTTCGGCCACCGAAGATGATGAAGGCCGAAGGTGTCTGCACGGAAGCCGCAGAGGACTTCGACAATGCGCGCAAGTGAATCGTCGCCGGCGTCTCGCTCAGGTCCGAGGCATCGATATCGATCGAATAGTTTCCGGCTGCATCAGTCTTGGTCGTTGCGAGTTCGCTGTCGAACACATAGCCAAGCTCGTAGGCCGTAACTGTCAAGTAGCGCGAGGGGTGCAGACCACCATTGCGGTCGGTCCATTGCACATGGCCACTGATGCGAACTGTCGCACCGGGGTCGGAGCCCGTCGGCATGCCGCCAGTGCCGCCGCCCGCAGCTTCGAGCAAACCGTCATAGGCTTCCAAGGCCTCGTCCGTATCCAAGTCGCCACTGTCGAAGCGTTGCTCGATGCGCTCAGCGCGCAGTTCAAGCAAACTGTTCTGGCCAGTCAGGACAACATCGCCGTCGTCGAAGACGTGCAGGAAGAAGCTAGTGATAGGGCCGGTCTCTTCACCGCACTCTCCATCCTCGTAGTACTGGATAGTGAGCTCCAGCTGACCTGTACCGACACCCGTCAAGTCGAGGGTTCCGGCCACAGTTTCGAGGCCGCTCGCAGGCAAGTCCGTCAGCTCTCGATCTAGGTCCGATGTCAACTCAGTGACGCCGGTGGCCTCGAAGTCCAAGGTCATGCGAGCCAATGCTGACTCGGATTCGATGCGGGTCGTGAATGCTATCGACCCGCCCGATGTGGGTGTGCCGCTGACTTCGAATGTTAGCTCGTAGGGAAGTGCGTTCGGCTTCAACTCGCACACACCCTTGTGCTGAGCGATGGTTGGCGCGCTAGCCGCGCCTATCAAAGTACAGGCAGCAGCAAGGCTGCGACGCCAAGGAAAGGGGCCGCGCTGCGCGCGACTGTGTTGATAGAAATTCATATTCAAAACCTCTTGGATCAGTGGACTCACACGCACGAGTTCAATCGTGCTGTGCTGGTTTCATGGGACAGTCCGGACTGCTGGAAGACCTGTCGCCACGCCCATTGGGGCACAGCGGGGATCGACGGAAGGGAGCGAACGGGGGGGCTGCCTGAGCCGACCGTAGGGGTCGATCGAAAGCTCCGTCTTGTCCGCCCGTCGCTTCAGGGTTCGAAGCGCAGGGACACCACGCTTTCTTTCGCACTTATCTGGCCTGGCGGCCCGCCGTTGCGTCGCAGATCAGTTCGCGAGCCAATAGAGGTTCAAAGCCAACACCAATGTATTGCCCGCCGCGTGCAGCAGAATTGGGGCAAGGAGCCCGTTAGAGCGCTCCCAGGCCCATGCGAGGATCCAACCCGCTAACAAATGGTTGGGCGGGGATACGCCTCCCCACGAGGCCCAGTGCAGTATCCAAAAAAGCGGACCCGACAGCAGGATTGCCGCCTTGGGACCCATTCCCGCACGCAGTAATGGTTGCAGGACGCCGCGGTGCAGCCCCTCTTCGATGATGGGTGCCAGCACGATGGCTCGCAGCACGAAGGCGGGAACGGCATCGAAGCTGCGCACATCGGTTGGCTGCATCACGGGCAAGGCGCCTCCATTGCGCTGCCACAGCCACATTCCGATCCCGACCGCTGTCAGCAGGCTGGCGCAGAGCGCCATGACTCGTGCACTCAACCGGATTGATTCACGAGCAGAACCCAGGCGCAGGTCGACTTTTAGTTCGGGACGCCCACGCAATGCGACGCATGCGCCCGCAGCCAACAGCACTTGCAGACCCCATCCATCAATCACAAGACCGTTCGCAGGCGTCAATCCCCAATAGGCCATGCCCCATAGGGCAAGAGCCAGCGTCGTCCATGCAATGCGCTCGCGAGTGAGCATGCGTACAGAATAGGGATCCTTCCTCGCGCAGACATCCCGCGAGTTGAAAGGAAATCAGATCTTCGAGCTTTGAAGCACGATCGGGAGGTGACGTCGATCCGGCGTTGTGGAACAGCGCGGAAGACGGGACCGATCATCTGCGTGTTTCACAATCCATGCTGCTGCCGCGAGGCCCACTGGCGCATGCCGTGAACCAATATCAGGAAATCAGACCCTTCATGCCTTCGACGGAGGTCCCGGCCTGGAGCCCCAGCCAGTCGTGCTCGAGTGTCGAATAGATCGACCGGAAGTCATGCGCCGTCAGCAGGTCACCGTCCACGAGCTGGTCCAGATTAGGTGCGGTTCCATGCATGCCGCCATGAACCGCGCCGCCCATAAGCATCACAGGTGCGGCGCGGCCGTGATCCGTTCCCATCGATCCGTTCTCCTTCACACGCCGGCCGAACTCACTGAACACCAAGGTCGTGACTTGCTCACCGAAACCGCCCGCCTCGAGGTCACTGGCGAAGGCACTCAACGAACGAGACACATCACCCAGCAGAGCTTCGTGCAAGCGTGCCTGCCGAGCATGCGTGTCGAAGCCGCCGAGTGATAAATGGAAGATGCGAGTGCCGAAGCCTCCATGTACGAGGTCGGACACGAGACGCAGCTTGCGCGACAACGCACTCGCAGGATAGGAAGCGTCACGCGGAACTTGTGTCAGTGCTTGCATACGATCCGCGGTATCGAAGGCAGAGCGTGCGGCCTGGCGCAGGAAGCCCAGGTCTCCTTGAGCTGGTTCTGTACATAACTCGCGTTGCGCCTGACTGATGCGGCGTGCGTTGCCTTGCAAGTGATAGCCGCGCGGGTCCCTGACGGTTGGGGCCTGCACTCTCTCAGCACGAAGGCTGAGCGGCAGGTCCTGGTCATCGAGCGACATGGCTGGGATACCCAGCGGGTCCGCAAGAGACAACTGGTCCGCCAGCTTGCCCAGCCAACCGACTTCGCCTGCCGGCGCACTCGGTTCCGCCGTGTGCCAGACTTCCATCGAGCGGAAGTGTGAGCGGTCCGGGTTCGCACTCCCAACGCCTTGAACGACCGCCACGCGTCCCGCTTGGTATTGCTTGGCCAGCGCCGACATCGACGGATGCAGACCGTGGTCCTCGTCCAGCGCATGCAAGCTCTGTGGTTTGAGCGCGAGGGTCGGCCGGCCGCGGTAGTAGTCATCCAAGCGATGAGGGACGACCATGTTCAAGCCGTCATTGCCTCCACTTAGCTGAAGCACGACCAGGACTCGGTCTCCTCTTGGCTCACGCTCAGCAGTGAGTGCGCGCGCTAATCCCATGTGTGGCAGCGCCGGAACGAGCGCACTGACCTTCAACCCGTTCAGCAAGAAACGCCTACGTGTCCAGTTCATGTTGCTTTGCTCTTGTGACATGGGGACTAGACCAAGTGATAGTGGGGGGAGGTCAGGATGCGTGCGACGCACTCGCGCACGGCCGTCTCGACCGACTCGGATTCGGACGCGGCTTCATTCAGTGCAACCTGGAGCTCCGGGCAGTCGACCTGCGAGAGCAATAGGTTCAGGCAGGCCGAAGGTACATGTGCCGCTTCGGTTGGTGACCCGCAGGCTTGGACGAGATCGACCCCATCATCGAAGGCAAAGCGGGTGAGAACTTCGTGGCGTGCCAACCAATGTCCGGCATGGATCCAACTGCGTCCGCCATCCCAACCCTTCACACTCGGCGGTCGGAACAAGGACTGACCCATCTTGCTGCAAGCGCTATTGACGCTGCGCGGTGGAGGTTCAGCTTCGAGCGATAGCATGGTTCCGATCGCCAATTCGACGGGTCCTGCGATGCGAGAGCGGCGCGCCTCGGGTTGGATAAAGTCATCGGACAGCAGGAGCTGCTCGAGGAAACGCTCAATGTTCCAATCGACCTCGAGCAAGACCTTGGACCAATGCTCGATCTTCTCTTGGGTCGGTTTGGGCGTTACGAACTCTTGCAGGAGCCGCCGCGTGATGTGTGCCGGACAAGCGGGATGATCGAGTACCCGGTCGACGACATCGGACGCACTGCGCACCCCGCCGCGCCCGAAGATTGTCCACTCACCCGCTTCGTGCCGCTTCGCATCGAAGACCGCCTTGCGGCCCGTGACCTTCCAGCCAGTCAACGCTCGCGCGGCTCGGCCTATGTCTTGCTCTGTGTAGTTGCCGATGCCCAGTCCGAACAGCTCCATCACTTCGCGCGCAAAGTTCTCGTTCGGACTGCCGCGTTCGTTGCGAATTCCGTCCAGCCAGACAAGCATGGCCGGATCGATAGTGAGAGCGTGCAAGAGCTCGCGAAAGTCACCGAGGCCCTTGGTGCGCAACAGTTCGATGTGCGCGTGCATCAGCCGTACATCATCGACCTTGTCGTTCGATGTCGCGAAGTGGTCGTGCCACATCAATGCGACGCGCTCCACCAGGGGAGCCTTGGCGGACATCATGTGGGCTAGCCACCAGGACTGCAGGTGTTCGATCTCATCGAGTCCGAGCAGACTCTTGATGCCCTTCTCAAGAAAAGCGTCGGTCTCACGTAGAGCAAACACCGACTCCAGGGCTGCCATGCGGCCAGCCGAGCGCGCCCAGCTCAGAGTTTCGAGCGGGGCTCCGAATGCAGCGCGACGATAGAAGTGACTGACCGCAGCCGCATCCCACGCTGTCATCGCGCGCTCCGGCTAATCGTCAATTCCAGCTCGATGCGCGTGTGGTCGGCAGAGGGCCGATGCATGCGGACTTCCACTCGATCCAAGATGCGCGCGAGCGCTTCGAGGCCTTGGATGTCCTGACGCGACTGCGTCTCGGACTTGCCATCCTCGAGCACGCCTTGCATCGTCAATGAGTCCTGGTTCGCAGCGATCAGCCCTGCAATCGCGGCACCCTGCAGCCTCAAGCTCTCGGCCGCGCTATCTGCTTCCTGCATGTCTCCCGCTTCGATACGTTTGACAAGTCGTTCGACCAAGGAAACATGCGTACCGATGATGAAGCGATCAGCGACGCATGCGCAAGCAGGGACCAGGTTGTACTGCAAGTCGACGCCTTCGCCGGAACGCGGGGCCAAGAAGTTCGCTTGCGTGATCGTTGTGCCGCCCGCAGTTTTCAAGCCCAAGATCATCGGAGGCATCATCTGCTGGGCCCGATCGACATTGGCCAGACCTATGGCCGTTTGGAAGGCCCCGATCAAGCGCGGTCCAAGACTCTCTGCGTCTTTCAGGCGAGCGACGATAGCGGCTGCGGGTAGAGGCGTCTCGGGTATCGCATTCTTGGCGAACACCGCGTCATCAACAATCAGTCCTAACCACGGATCGAGATGGGGCAGGATCTCATCCGATACATCCGCGCCGCCGAACAGCAAGGCTAGACCCGTCAACGCCTCTGCAAAGGCAGGCAGTGTCTGTGGGGGGAAGAGCTCAGTACGCTCGGCGAAGATGTCTGCGAAATTGCGGTACAGCAGCGCGCGACCCAGCTCGCGGCTTCCGGCTCCCGGTAGGGGAGTCGACTCTGTTGTCTGATTCGGCATCAAGACGCGGTGCCCATTGTCTTCACCGAGTGCGTGCGCCGTGAAGGCGAGCCCACCTTCATTCCAATCGAGCGCTGCACTCACGCTCTCTGCACTTCCGTACTCAGTCATGCTCGATCCAAACAGGAAGGCGACGGCTGGCGAGCCAATGAACTCTTCGATGTTGCGCTTTTGGTTGCCTGTGGCTCGACCCAGCTCCATATCGAACCAAGCCCACAAGAATGAGTCCGGTTCTGATACGGCACGTGCCGCTTGGAAACTCTCGCTGCTTGCGAGTGATGCTGCCTCGCCGCTGGTGCGTTGCAAACACGCGCGCACCGCATCCGTGTCGCGGGCTGCGATGAACAGGTTGCCGCGCAGCGCTATCGCCATCTCTCCAAGTGACCAGATCTCTGCATCTCCGATGCGGAGCTCCGGCTCGTGCAGACTATCGTCCGGCATATTGTTTTGCGAACGCACAAGCTCGAAGCCCGCCTCCAACACATCGCGCATCGCGCTCTGGTCGCTGGAAAGCATCGTCAGGCACCACGACGGGTTCTTGCCACCCACTTGAATGGACAGCGCAACACCTTGATCACACACGCCGGCCAGGGCCGGAAGGATCGGTCGTCCGAACATCACGCTGCCAAAAGCCAAGGCCGCTTCGGGTCCAGCCTCGAGCTGACCTAGCGCAGCTTGCACGACATCGTGCTCGCGGATTGCCAGGATCAGTGGGTCGGCCAGGCCCCGCCGCAGTAGGCCGGACAAGCCGCGAGACTCGACGTACAGAATAGAATCGGGCGCGGCCGCTTTCGCTAACTCGAGCCCCGCTCCCAGATCCGAGGCTTGCGTCTCGTGACTGGGAACAACCAGCGGGCAGGCGAGCGTCGCGAGGTGGAGGATCTTCATGTTGATCTAGCCTACGAAGGCACACAGCAAAGCTTTCGAGTTGTTCCAGGCAGCTGCGGCGGGTGTAGATTCTCTAGACCACGATAGTGAGCACTGTTCGAGCCCTGAACGGCTCTCGGGAAGGCACAATGAGGAGCCAGACCCTCCCGCGGCGGCGCCCGCCGGAGCCCCACCCCTCATAGAACCGACCATGAAATCGTGTCCCCCGCGAAGCTCCCGAGCGGCCTTGATGCTGCTCGGATGCCTAGCGCTCTCTCCCCCCCTCGTCTCGGCGCAGTCGGCCCCGAGACGCGCCCAGCCTTACGCGATCACTGGCGTGCGACTCTCTCTTGAAGAGGGTGCCAAGCCACGCACGTTGATCTTGTCTGACGGACGCATCGAGTTTGTGCTCAACGCAGATGCAGAGCTACCGGCTGGCGTGCGCACAATCGACGGCGACGGCCTGTACGCAACGCCCGCATTGATCGATGCGTATTCGACTGCCGGTTGCGCGACACCCGCTCCCAAGATCGAACGCGACATCCCGGCTGACACCGGCGCGAACGTTCGCATCGACATGCGTGAGGCGAACCGCAAAGGCATCCAACCTGCCTTCGCCGCAGCCCGTGTGCTCGAGCTCGATGCGGAAGCCAGCAAGGCCTATCGCGAGAAGGGCTTTGCGCTGTACTTGTCTTCGCCCCAAGGTGAGCTGTTGTCGGGAACGAGTGCACTTGCCTCGACTCGCGCAGCCGCCGCGCGCGATCAGATCGTGATGGGCGAGGTCTTCGATCACGCAGCCTTCAGTGCGAATGGATCGGGCTACCCCAGCACGCTGATGGGTTATATGGCTCAGCTGCGACAGTTTTTCTACGACACGCAGCGTCACGGTGAGTTGCAGAGTCGCTTTCGCGATGGCAAGCCGGGCGCTCCTCCGGTCTTCGATGAAGACTTGGACGCTGGCCTCGAGGTGCTATCCGGTGAACGCCGTCTGATGTGCGAAGCCGATAACGCTCGCGACATCCGCCGCTGGATTCGTCTGGCGGACGAGTTCAACTTGAAGATCGCGATCAGCGGTGGGAGGGAAGCCTTCAAGGTCACGGATGCGCTTGCGTCGCGCGGGATTCCTGTCGTGCTGACTCTCGATTGGGGCAAAGAGGCCGAGGACCCCGACAAGAAGAAGGACGAGAAGAAAAAGAAGAAGGGCAAAGACGAAGATTCGGAAGCTGAGGAAGCACCGGACGCCGAGCCCGAGAGTGCAGCGCTCGATGCCTTCGAACACGCGGTGAAGGTGGTCGAAGCTGGAAGCGCGAATCAGTCCGAAGAATCCGAAGAGGTCGCCACTGACGAGAAGGGCGATGAAGAGGCCGAGCTCGATTGGAACTACGAGGAGCCGATCGGAGTTCGACGCGAGAAGCGCCGCCTCTGGGAACAAAAGCGCGACTGTGCGATGGCTCTGCACAAAGCTGGCGTTCGCTTCGCCTTTGGCAGTGGAACGGGTAGCGCTAAGGACTTGCGCGAGCGCGTGAGCACGCTCGTCGAAAACGGTCTTGCGGCGGAAGTCGCGGTGGCTGCGATGACGACGCAACCGGCCGAGATCCTCGGTGTTGCGTCTCACTTCGGTCGCCTGGAGAGTGGCTATGCCGCGAACTTGGCTCTCTGGACTGATGCTCCGACGGAGAAGAAGGCTCAGCTGGCATGGCTCGTCGTCGATGGCTTCCCGCATGAGTTCGAGCTCAAAGAAGAGTCTGAGGCCAGCGGTGAAGGCCCCGCCGAAGGCGTGGACCTGACAGGTACGTGGACGGTCGAGGTCGATTCCGAGGAGGAAGACGAGCCCGCGACCTTCGTGCTGAAGATGTCTGACGACGGATCTGTCAGTGGCAGCATGTCTTTCAAGAGTCCGATGGATGGTTCGGCGGTGAAGCAGGACATCAGCGGACAGGTTTCGGGACGTGCGGTCGAACTCGACGCCGAGTTCACGATGGGCGGCTTCGAAATCTCGCTCAGCTTCAATGGCAAGTTGGGTGAGGACGGTGACTCCTTCTCGGGTGAGCGTGGCGTCAGCGGACCCGGCTTCGAGGAGACCGATGAGTTCAGCGCGAGCCGTGCTCCGGGCTCGCTCGCTTCACGGGCTTCGCTAGGATCGCACTTGGCCGAGCTCTTGGCCTTCGG
Organism: Planctomycetota bacterium; assembly: GCA_047611405.1. Lineage (GTDB taxonomy): Bacteria > Planctomycetota > UBA1135 > UBA1135 > JBLFWN01. The sequence goes on from JBLFWN010000012.1 coordinate 59,580, forward strand.
CGAAGCGCAGCAACAACGTTCTGGTACCGGTGCCGAAGGTGGCGCGCCTTTGGGCGCACCGACCGGACGCACGCAGGTCGAGTCCAAGTGTGGCTGCGACGAAATAGGACAGGGACACAGCGGACACGATCACGACGAGGAGGACGACCAATGAAACTCATGAAGACTCAAAGCACACTCCGTGTGTCACGCCTCATGAGCCTGGGGCTCGTTTTACTTGCGCCGCTTGCGACCGCTGCATTCCACGACGATGAAGCAGGCGCGGATCATCCGTACGAGACCGATGAGCATCGCTTGCCGGCCTTCGCTACAGGTGGCAGCTGTTTGATCAAAGGCGCGACGATTCACACCGCGCTTCGGCCGGCATTCGTTGGTGACGTCTTGATCGAGAACGGTGCCATTACCGGAATCGGTAACGTCAAGAAGGTGCCTGCCGGCATGCAAATTATCGATGCTGAGGGCATGCACCTGGCTCCTGGCGTCGTGGACTGCCACTCCCATATGGCGATCGAGCGTGGTGTCAATGAGGGCACCGTATCGATCTCGGCCGAGGTGACGATGAAAGATGTCGTCGACGCCGACGACATCAGCATCTACCGCGCGCTCGCGGGTGGCGTGACCACTGTGCGCCTGTTGCACGGTTCCGCCAATGCGATCGGCGGGCGCGATGAGGTCTTGAAGCTGAAGTGGCACAAGACCGAGGACGAGTTGCGCTTCCCTGGCTCGGAACAGGGCATCAAGTTCGCGCTGGGCGAGAACCCGAAGCGTTCGAACTGGGGTGGCAGTGGACGCTTCCCGGCGACTCGCATGGGCGTCGAGGTGCTCTACTATCGTGCCTTCGAGCGTGCGCTCGAGTATCAGGCCGAATGGGATACCTATAAGGATGACAAGCGTAACGGGCTTGATCCGACGCCGCCGCGGCGCGACATAAGGCTCGAGACCTTGGCCGGCATCGTAAGCGGTGATGTCAAGATCCACTCGCACTGCTATCGCGCCGACGAAATCTTGATGCTGATGCGTGCGACGGAAGCCTTTGGCATCCGTATCGCGACGCTGCAGCACGTGCTCGAGGGCTACAAGGTCGCCGCCGAGATGGCTGCTTCTGGCGTTGCTGGCTCGACCTTCGCCGACTGGTGGGCGTACAAAATCGAGGCCTATGATGCGATCCCGCACAACGCTTCACTGATGGCCGAGGCCGGCGTTCTGTCGTCGATCAACTCAGACAGCGACGAGATGGTGCGCCGCCTGTACGACGAGGCGGCCAAGTCGGTGCGCTACGCCGGTATGGACCGCGTGACTGCGTTGCAGCTCGTGACCCTGAACCCGGCCAAGCAGCTCGGCATCGATCGCCGTGTCGGTTCGATCGAGGTCGGCAAGGATGCGGACTTGGCTCTATTGAATGGCGACCCGCTGTCGTCCTTGTCGCGCGTCGAGTGGACAATGGTCGACGGTGAGATCGAGTTCACGCGCCGCGATGCCTTCGGCCTCGAAAGTGACCCGCCTGTGGTCGCGATCATCAATGAGGATCCGCTGCCCATTCCCGGCATCGACAGCGAGGCTCCGATCACGGCGCTCGTGAACGGAACATTACATCCGGTCACCAGCGACACGATCGAATCAGGCACCTTGTTGATGCAGAGTGGTCACATCTTGGCCATGGGCGCCAAAGTAGCGATTCCCTCAAGCGCCGCTGTGATCGATTGCAAGGGGCTGCACGTCTGGCCCGGCATGATCTCGCTTGGCAGTAGCGCGGGTCTGTACGAGATTGGCGCGGTCAAGGCGACCGTCGACTCGAGCGAGATCGGTGGCAACCAGCCCGACCTGCGCGTCGCAGCTTCGGTCAATGCGGACTCGGCACACATCGGTGTGACGCGTTACAACGGCATCACGCGCGTGCAGCCGACTCCTGGCGGCGGCGGTCCCTTGATGGGGCAGTCAGCCGTGATGAAGCTCTCGGGTGACACCTGGGAAGAAATGCTGACGGTCGACCGCGACATGATGCATATATCCTTTCCTCGTGTTTCGAACCACTCGAAGGACAAGAAGAAGGAGTCTGATTCGCTCGTGACGCTGCGCAAGTTGCTCGAAGAAGCACGCGTGCATGGCGACCTGATCGATGGAGCCGCCAAGGATGGCTTTGTCCCGCCCCCGTACGACTCGCGCCTTAGTGCGTTGATTCCTTTCGTTCGTGGTGAGAAGAAGGTCGCTCTGCATGCATCGAATGCGCAGTCGATCCTGTTCGCGCTGCGTTTTGCCAAGGAAGAGAAGCTAAACGCGGTGCTGTACGGTGGCAAGGAAGCGTGGAAGGTCACGGATGCGCTGGCACGCGAGGGTGTGCCGGTTGTACTTGGTCCGATCTGGGCCCTGCCGTCGAACACTTATGATCCCTTCGACGCTGCCTTCGCTAACGCGGCCGTATTGGCGCGCGCCGGTGTTCCGTTCGCGATCCGCACAGCGGACCGCGAGAACGAGCGCAACTTGGCGTTCCACGCCGCAACGGCTTGTGCCTATGGCTTGCCGGCCGAAGAAGCTGTGCGTGCTGTCACGTACTACCCGGCCAAGATCCTGGGTGTCGACGACAAATTGGGCAGCTTGGCGGTCGGCAAGATCGCGGACGTGGTCGTGACGACGGGCAACTTGCTTGAGATCGCAGAGCCGGTGGAGCACCTCTTCATCGACGGCGAGCTGATCGACCATAGGGACGACAAGCACAGCAAGCTGTACGAACGTTATCGCAAGCGTCTGTTGCGGATGCAGAGCGGGCGTCCGACCTCGGCCAATGCTCCGCGCGAAGACAAGCGCTAACTCCAGCATCGAATCGAACGAACTCCGGCAGTCCGCGGCGAATCGCCCGGGCTGCCGGAATTTTTGTATCTGTGCTCACGCCGACGCCGAAACGCTGTGCCAACAAGATCGTTCGGAGTCCGATCAGCCGCGGCGGTTAGCCAGCAATCCTGTTCAAGCACCCGCGCTCCGTAGCCGCGGCCGAAAAAATTCACTCGTCGTCTGAAAGCACCTTACTGTTTGTGCCAGCCTCGACGGAGTCAGAGGTCCCGACTGTGTTGGCGAGGGAGAGCAAGGTACGAGCAGCCAACAAGATGGGACTACAGCGTGGGCGCTCGTCAGGAAGGCGAGCTAGCTGGGGAGCATGTCGTGGAAGATGCTAGTCCTGCGTCCGAACTCAGGCGAGCGAGGTAGCATGGAGCTGCCATGCGACTCTTAGCCATCTCCAACACGACCGCGCTGCCACGCGCCGCCGCTTCCCTTCTTCTCACGCTCGCCACCTTCGCGGTCCCGGCCGGAGCGCAGTCTGTGACTTTCTTAGAGTCGCAAGTGCTCGACAGGATCGGCGGCCGTGTACGCGTCAAGCTCGTACGCCAACAAGGCAGTCGTCGTGCGGAGCAGGCCTGGCCTGAAGAAGGGCCGCCGTGGCTCTTCGTGCGAGCGGCCGGAGGCCAGCAGAACTACGGGCCAGAGCGACCCTTCCCGCGCGCCGAGGGCGCGCTCGTGCTGCGCCTCGCGCCGGGGGATGCGACCTTGGTCGGAGCAGAGTTGGAGCGACGTAGCGAGAGGATCGCAGCCGAGCAATTGCTCGAGTTTATCGAGCTGCATGTGTCGCCCCAGGCTCGACCGAAGGAGCTGTCGAGCGCGGCCTTGATCGGGCCTCAGCTCGTGCGACGCACCGAGTCGCTGAAGCTTGTCGTCCGTAGTGACCGTAGCAAGATTCAACCCTCGGGCAGCGCTCAGGCAAAGAGCGGACAATACGCAGAGATCCGCCCCTTCGCTGATCCGACGCGAACGCCAGTCGGCAGTGACCTGCCGTTCCGCGTCTACTTGCCAGGTGGAGCCAAGCACGGCCGTCTGACCGCGACTCATTTACCGAGTGGAGCCAAGCAAGTCGTTGCACTCGACGCGGCAGGGATCGGATACATCACGTTGAACGCTGTTGGCACCTGGACGTTGCAAGCTCACTCATTTCGCAAGATCGAAGAGCCGGACTCTGGTGACAAGCGGCAATCCGCATGGGATCTGGTCAGCACGACCTTGGTCTTCGAAGCCCGCGCGAACCGCCAGCTAGGGCAGGAACGCTGATGAGACGCATCCTCGAAATCACGATCAGCATGCTCAGCCTTACGCTGGGGAGCATTCATGCTCAATCGATCACTCAGGGTTCGAGCATCGAACCGAGCTTCCGCGAGCTTGGACCTGCACCGATCGCCGGTGCGAACTACACGGGTCGCATCTCCGCCATCGCTTGCTCTTACACGAATCCGGGTCGCTATTTCATTGGAGGCGCGGACGGCGGCGTCTGGCGTTCGACGGATTCCGGCGCCCACTGGGAGGATGTCACGACCGGCATGCCGACCACTGCGATCGGTGCGCTCGCGATTGCACGCTCAAACGAAGACGTGATCTATGCCGGCACGGGTGAAGCCAACTTCGCGAACCACAGCCGTTACGGACTGGGCGTGTATCGCTCGCTCGATGGGGGAGATAGCTGGGGCCACCTGGCCGAAGCCGTCTTTGCCGGGCGATGCATCTCATCGATAGTCGTGCACCCGACCAATTGGGACATCCTGTTTGCCGCAGTGACGCGCGCTGGCGGTTTTCCAGAGATGGCAGCTGCGAAAGAGCACCCGGGGCGCACTGGTTTGCGTGGCGTGTTCAAGTCCACCGACGGCGGCGACACCTGGATTCACCTGGCGAATGGTTTGCCCGAGTTGTCTGCGACGAGTCTGGCGATGGACCCGGTCAACCCGAGCGTGCTCTATGTGGGCATTGGTCGCATCTTTGGCAGCAGCTCGAACGGCATCTACAAGAGTTCCGACAGCGGTTCGAGTTGGTCGAAGCTAACTGCGGGACTTCCGAGTGGCTCCTCGGTTGGACGCGTGACTGTCGCGGTCGCACCCAGTCAGCCGTCCGTGGTGTATAGCCTGATCACGGATGATTCATCGAGTACAGGTGGCGGAGCGGCGACGATTGGGGGCTACCGTTCTGACGATTGGGGCCAGACTTGGACCTCGATTCCTGTCGGCAGCATTCAGGCCAGCTATGGCTGGTATCTGTCCGTCGTCAGCGTCGCACCCACGGATGCGAGCACGGTCTTCATGGGTGGCTTCACGCTTAGGCGCTCGACGAACTCGGGTTCGAGTTGGGGCACAGTCACGCCGCCGCATGTCGATCTGCACGCGCTGTGTTGGGATGCTGCGGGGCGTTTGCTTGCGGGAGACGATGGCGGATTGCATCGCACGAGCAATATGGGAGGCAGCTGGGGTTCGCTCAACTCCGGCTTGGGTTTGATCCAGATGTATGCCGGTTTGTCGACGCACCCCAGCGACGACGAAATCTTATTCGCGGGCCTGCAGGACAACGGCAGCGTGCGACGACCGAGCGATACTTTGCAGTGGAGCCAAGTCTTCGGAGGGGACGGTGGTTGGACGCAAGTCGATCAGCAGAGTCCAAACCGAGTGTTCGTCGAATTTCAAGGCACGGGCAACCTGTACCGCTCGACGAATGGTGGATTCGGCTTCTCGGCCGCGAACTCAGGCTTCAGCGGTGGCGACCGCAATTGCTTCTTGCCGCCGTATTTGATCGATCCGACCGACTCCAGCCGCATGTACTACGGCACGCACCGTTTATACCGCAGCACGAATGGCGGGACATCCTGGTCCGCGATCTCTGCTGACCTATCGAATGGTAGTGGTGCGATCCGCGCGCTCGCGATCTCGCCCAGTGATCCTGATGTGATCTGGGCTGCGACTAACGACGGTAACGTAGCGGTGTCTATCAATGGCGGCTCGAACTTCACGACGTGCTTGAGCGGCATGCCGGGTTGGCCGCGCGTGACGCGCGAGATCTGCGTACACCCACGCAACTCGATGGTTGCTTGGTTGGCCGTGGCAGCTTTTGGCACCGATCAAATTCGCAAGACGAGCGATCGCGGCCAGACTTGGACTTCCGTCGATGGCGACCTGCCCGATGTCCCCGTCAACGTCGTAGCAGTCATGCCGGGCAGTCCGACGCGACTCTACGCCGGCACAGATCGCGGCGTCTACTTCTCAGGCAACGGAGGCACGAACTGGTCGCGTTATGGCAAAGGACTACCGCACGCGCCGGTTATCGACCTATTGCTGCAGAAGCGTCGCAACCGGCTCATTGTCGGTACGCAGGGGCGCGGCGCCTGGTCGATTGAGCTTCCGATGCCCAGTATCGAGGCGCGTTGATTGTTCGAGATCGCAGGGCAGCAGGCGGACGGTAGAGAACAAAGTGACAGCTGCGTTTTTCCGGGCCTGCCCGTCAGGGCGCGAACGGGAAGGGTTCCGGCGGGCGCACCAACTCGAGCTCCTGCCCAATGGCTGGCGGCAGGACGCTGACGAAAGCAGTGCCATCCCAGGTGCGGAAGTCGATCGATTCGTCATCGAAGTTGCGTCCGTCGCCCGCTCGAATCGTGAACTCGATCTTGCGCGGTCCGGTCTCGTCGACCTCCATCACCACGGCATCGAAGAGCACACTCGGGTAGCGCTTGCCGAGCGCAGGTACTTCGCGGCTGCTGCGGTAGACGTATTCGAAGGGCAGGGTCATGAAGCTCTCATCGAGAGTCTCAATGACCAACTGATCGGCGGACGGCCGTGACAAACGGAGCGCACGTCGATTGAACTGGATCGGCCAGAAGCGCAAATCCGGATCGCCACCTTGCATGATGAACTGTGCTCGGAACGACAGCATCATGGTTCCGAAAGGAGCTTGCAGCAGCACCACATCGCGTACTTCCTGCTCGACCTTATCGAACTGGCCAATCCACTCACGCGCCAGTCGCATTTGAAGGCCCAGTCCGTTTTGGACTGCGAGCATGGAGAGCGGCGACAGGATCAGCGTCGTCCCTACAAGCGTTCTCGCACCGATGCGTCGCACAGTCTGAGTTGATCGGAGGCCACGCCGAATCGTAGTGGCTAGCAAAGGGGCGAAGCCGATCATCGGTACGAAGATCAGGCGATCCGAAGGAGCAGCAAGCAACTGGGGCCCGAATCCGAGCAGCGCTCCGATCAACAGCAAAGGGCCGGCAGGCAGCTCCCGCACACTGCGCGCGACCGGACGGGCGAGCAGCGCCAGCACGATCGTGCCGACCGCGATGATGGAAGGCCGCATCGATTCGTGCATGACGGCCAAGTCCGTGATGAAGGGGCCGCAGGATGTCGCCAATCCCGATGTCAGGTGCAGGGCTTGGAATTTCAGGAAGCCTTGCATATCAGTCCAAGGCGTCGGATAAAAGGCCGTTCGTGTTCCGTAGCCAAGGCTTACGTAGGTGATCCCGTAGATCAGAATCAGCAGGGCGACGGTGATCCCCGTGATGCTTCCACGACGTGTCCTCTGCCGCCAATCCGGATGGAGGCGAAAGCAAGAGCCGACAACAATCACGGCGAGCATCCCGATCCCAGATTCCTTGGCACCCAATGCCAAGAGCGCCCCGAGCGTCGCGACCACATAGTGTTTCCCAGCGTCCGTCGTTCTGGCGCGATGCAATGCGTGCAGGCCGATTACGAAACCAATGGCTGCGATCAATGTGCTGCGGTTCGCGATCCACCCCACTGCGGGCGTGCTGCCATCTTCCACGCCAAAGATGACGACAGCCAAAACAGCCAGCCACGGTGACAGACCGATGTGTAAGTAGAAGCGACGTAGCAGGATCAAGAGCAACGCGAAGCCCGCGAGTTGAATCAGGTGGTAGCCAAGTGCGTTTGTTCCGAAGAGAGCATGATCCAGCGTGATCGAGAGGCTCGTGATTGGGCGCAAGAAGCGCGCGCTCATGTCCTGATCCGTCCAGAACGGGAAGATCCCTCGGTTGAAGGTCTGTGTACCTTCCGCCGGCGCGTCGCCAAACTCGAAGAGCGTCGCGGGTCCGAGTGTTGCGTGGTCGAGGTCTTCGGACAGCACCCATTGGTGCGTGTAGTCGTCGAAGCCAAAGCCCCACCCCAGGACGGGCAAACGCAAGAGGAGCAACACCGCGAACACAACCCACAATTTGCGTGTCGTCGGGCGATCAGGAATATTCAAAGTTGGCTGATGGGGTGAAGGACGCTCATGGGTTGGCCGCGCGAGCATTCACTTCATAGAACGCACATCACGCACTGGCCAGCGTGATCTCTATCATCTGCCAGCTAGGCGCCCGATCGCCTTAGCGATACGGGTCATGCAGCGCATGCTCGATCCTGTTGGCACTCCTGGAGCCGCTACCACGCAGCCGATCAATGGATGCTCACCCTGCGCTCTGATGACTAGTTTTCGGACATGTCCATTCAGGGCAGGCTCCCCAACGCCGGATCGTTGGCCGTGGAGCGCGGTTGGGCAAACGGCCTGCGCCCGCGTGTAGGCAGAGCACTCCTAGACATTACTGCCTTCGAGCGGGCTATGAGCGAATACAGCGGCCGTTCTGCCGCACGCCTACGCGGGACACGCGCGTGTACGATTCCTCCCGAGGCGTGATTGCGATATCGCATCCACCAACAACGATTGATCCACCCTGTCATGTCTTGTATGCGCCCCCTTACGCGCACTCGAGATGTATGTTCTGTCGTGACTCGATAACCCCACGAGTCCTGAATTGTTTCGATTTATGCATGCGATGAACCGAACGTGAGTTGAGTCCACATCGTTACGGAATTCGTGTGAGTAGACCGCTCATACGAATGCGCGCAAAGCGCTCATCTAACTGTGCGGGAGCAACGACCATTGCTCCAGGCTCTACGACGCACTCCTGCAAGCATCGCGCCGGATCAACCCGAACGAGCTAACCCGTCAAATTCACGCCTGCCTGACACGGATCTGGAACGGACTCAGTCGGAACAGAGCATGTTGGAAAGCGCGAGCTCCTAGCTTGCGAGCTGTCTACCAATCGAAGTCGAATAGGACTGCGAACAGGCTGACCCACAGGACTAACCCGAGCAAGCGCTCGTGTCGCCGGGGATCATGTGCTACTCGCAGCCAGAGAGGCCGATGTGCGGTTGCGGTATCTTGGTCGGAATGAATCATCGAGTCGAATTGCCTCATGCTTGGCGCCGCCTTGGTTGAATAGCTTGCCGAGCCTTGCGGGTAACACCTCTGACTGCCATCTTCGGGTTGCCCAACTCAGTGGGCTTCAGAGCAGGGCTACTCAGCCTGTGGGTAGAATGGCTTGGGGTCTGTTCAGCGATCAGCGTCAAGTCGTTGGACGGACCGAAGCACAGAAAGTTCCGTGCCCGATCCTTCGAAAAACGCAACTGTTTCAGTTTTGGAATCGGGAAGATCAGAATCGACGAGGCTCTCCACGAGGGACTCTTGGATAGAGGTGCATATGCAACCCAAACAAATCGAAGTGAGCTGTCCGTGCTGCGACACCATCCTTTTAATCGACACATTGACCAAAACAGTGATGCGTCAAGCTCGACCGAGTGAGGTCGACGAGACAGGCAAAGTCGTGTTGGACGAATCGCGCTGGGACACTGCTTCCGATCGCATCCGGGAGCGGAAGACCGGTAGTGGGGACCGATTCGAGAATGCTCTTTCAAAAGAGCAGGGCCGCGAGGCCGAGATGGATGACTTGTTCGAGAAAGCAAAACGTAAGGCGTTGGGCGGCTCCGAGCCGGAGCTGCCGGGCGCGGGCGCGGAAGATTCAGAGACCTGAGCTGAGGCCCGAGCGCGGGTACCCAGGCGGATTTTTCCCGTTCGCGAGGCAGCGGGGTTGGGGCTGACCTCTAAGAGAGCTCTCTGGCGGCCGGTCTGTGACTGCTGACTGGCCTCCCCAGAGGTCTCAAGGAGGACTACTGTGCATAGGTGCCCTCTAGCAGCCGTCTGGATGCCGGAATCGCACGCGAGCTGGTGCGTATTACGCCTGTTTTACAGTGAGAGCTTGGTCCAGCGCAGCCGAAGGCTGTTGCTGACCACACAAACGCTCGAAGCCGCCATTGCCCCCGCGGCCCAGCTGGCCGGAATCCCGCTCAAGCCGAAGCCGGTCAGTGCCCCAGCTGCCAACGGCAATCCGAGCAGGTTGTAGGCGAAGGCCCAGACCAGGTTCGCCCGAATGGTGCTCAGCGTGCGTCGCGCCAGTCGGATCAGGACCGGCAGCCGGCGCAGGTCGTCTTGCAGCAGCGCACAGTCCGCGGCTTCCAGCGCGACATCCGCGCCGCCACCCATCGCGATGCCGACGCGTGCGCTCGCCAGCGCGGGCGCATCATTAATACCGTCGCCGACCATCGCGACCAGGTGGCCCTGGGCCTCGAGCTCTGTCAGCGCCTCGGCCTTCTCGCCCGGCAACATGCGCCCACTGACATCATCAATTCCCAGTTCGGCGGCCATCGCGCGCACCGCACGCGGATCGTCGCCCGAGAGGATGCGCGGCTGAATCCCCATGTCGCGCAGCTCCGCCAATACCTCGCGGCTCTCCGCGCGAGGTGTGTCTGCAAGTCCCAATGCCGCGCACCAGGCGCCGTCGATGACGACCAAGACGGGCGTCTGTCCGGCATCGAGCAGAGGGTCCAAGGTCGATTCGATCGAATCGGCGAGCACCCCTTCGCGAACAGCGGCACGCGGGCTACCAAGCCAGATCTTGCGGCCGAGGACGGTTGCGCGAACGCCGGCTCCCGCTTCGGCCTCGAAGTCCGTTGCCGCAGGTATGGCGAGCGAGCGAGCGCGCGCCGCTTCGACGATGCCGCGCGCGAGAGGCTGTTCGCTGGAGCGTTCGACGGCCGCGGCGAGTGCCAAAATGCTGTCCTCGCTCTCTTTGTCATCCAGCACGACGACTTGCTTCAGCTCGGGCCGACCGACGGTCAAGGTACCCGTCTTGTCGAACGCGATCGTGTCGATGCCGGCCAAGCGCTCGAGCGCAGCAGCGCCCTGGATCAGCACACCCTCGCGTGCGCCGCGCCCCGTGCCGACCATGATCGCGGTCGGAGTTGCAAGGCCAAGAGCGCATGGGCAAGCGATGACCAGCACGCTGACCATGTGTTCGACTGCGGGCCGCAATTCGCCAGTAGCGATAATCCAGATGACAAAGGTCAAGGCGGCGATCGCAAGTACGGCAGGTACGAAGACGCGACTAACTTGATCCGCGAGCTTTTGAATCGGTGCGCGCGAAGCCTGCGCACGGTGAACGGCACGTGTGATGCGACCCAACGCTGAATCGGCACCAACACCCGTAACACGCACGCGCAACGCACCCCCTCCATTGATCGTGCCCGCGTGTACGCGATCACCTGGCCCACGTTCAGCCGGTTGGCTCTCTCCGGTCAAGAGCGCTTCATCGAGACTCGACTGGCCCGTCATCACCTCGCCATCGACAGGCACGCTTTCGCCCGGCTTGATGACGACCATGCTTCCGGGCTGGACTTCGGCTAGTGGGATTTCGACTTCTTCACCGCGTCGCATGACCGTCGCAGTGGGAGGGGCCAGGTTCAAGAGCTCGCGCACGGCGCTTCCGGCGCGTGAACGAGCTCGGCCCTCTAACCAGCGTCCCAGCAGAACGAAGGTGAAGATCATCACCGCGGCGTTCACATGACCGCCGGCCGAGCCGAGTGCATCCGTTGCGAAGGCCCCGATCGCGCCCGCCAACCACGCCACCAATGCGCCCATCCCGACCAAGGTGTTCATGTCCGGCGAACGGTGGCGCACGGCTCGCATACCGGAGACGAGGATGCTGCGACCAGATCCGAAAAGCACAAGGGCCGCCGTTACGACCGCGAGCTGAGACCCGCCACGTCCATCGGTGGAGTTGAGCAGCAATGTCAGGATCGTGAACAGCAGCGCGACCCCGAAGGAGAGTGCGAGCGTGCGCTGTTCGCGTGCTTCCTCCTGTTCCGAGTAAGCCACGTCCTCGGCAATGCTACGACCTCTCAGGGCTCCATCGGGCATGCCGTATCCGCGCGCACTGAGCGCAGTACGTAAGCTCGACTCTTCGACTATTTCATCGACACGGATGCGTGCAGAGCGGCTGCCGAATTGGACTTCGACATCTGCGACACCTGCGACCGAGGTCAGTGCCTGCTCGACGGCCGCTGCGCAGGCCTGGCAGGACATGCCTGACACCGGGAACTCGACCATGCGGGAACGTGCACCTTCTTCGGTGGCGCTTGCGGAGTTCGAGTCGGCTGAGGTGGGGAGCTGGGGCATGAAGAGAAGATGGGATATGCTCAGCAAACCACAAGGGGAGTTGCATGCAAGCTCTAGAACACCAGAGTAGGACGCTCTGACTCACTCACCTCTTTCCGTGGCCCCACTTATGCCGAGCCGCTACCGACCCGTCAAAGCGTACAAAAACGCCGAGTTCCTCAACAGCCCCGACGCCCGCAGCCTGCGGATCCTGTCTGAATACAATGAGCCGGCTTCGCGCTTCAAAGAGTTCGAGGTCAAGGACACTATCGTGTTCTTCGGCTCGGCTCGCTTGAAGGGACGCGAGGATGCCGAGGCAGCGTTGCAAGCCGCCAAGGATGCCGGCGAGGATTTGACCAAGCCTGAGATGGCGGTCGAGATGTCGCGCTACTACGAAGCGACGCGCGAGCTGGCGTTCAAGTTGACCGAGTGGTCGAAGTCACTCGAGGGCACGGAGCGGCGCTTCGTGGTCTGCTCGGGCGGCGGCCCAGGCATTATGGAGGCTGCCAACAAGGGCGCCTCGGAAGCCAAGGGCGAGAACATCGGCCTGAACATTTCGCTGCCGTTCGAGCAGAACGAGAACCCGTACATCACGCGCCGCTTGGCGTTTGAGTTCCATTACTTCTTCATGCGCAAGTTCTGGTTCACGTACCTCGCGAAAGCGATCGTCGTGATGCCGGGTGGCTTCGGCACGCTGGACGAGTTCATGGAAGTCGTCACGCTGGTGCAGACGTTGAAGATCAAGAAGCGCCTGCCAATCGTGCTGTTCGGCACCAAGTTCTGGAGCGAAGTCTTGTCCTTCGAGCCGCTCGTGCGTCACGGCGTCATCAGCGAGGATGACGTGGACCTGTTCTTCCGCACGGACTCGGTCGACGAGGCTTATGAGTACCTGACGAAGGAACTGACCGAGCACGCGATGACCGACGAGGAACCGGCGCTCTAGCAGCCAGCTTCTGCTGCACGCTAGCTCTTGCCCTCACTCCGAACCTGAAGTCTTCGGAGTGAGCTTGCGCGATTCTGGATTCGAATCGTGAATTCCGATCGCGCTTACGGAGCTTTGCAAGAGTTCGGACATTGCCGCAACTTCGGGCGACGGAATGGACGAAGACTGCTGATACCTCCTTCGTCATGAGCCTAATCTCCAACGCCCAAAGCCTGTATTCGAAGCTCCTCTCCTGGTCCAACCGGCCAGTGGACATGGAGCTATCCGCTGCTTGTCCGTTAATGGATGAAGCAGATGCTTTCGGTACTGATCAAACAGTATCTGCTGCACCGGCTTCATCCGATCCTGCTGTCACGGATGAAGCCGAGGCCGGATCGGATTCGATTGCCGAGCAAGATGCCGAGTTCGGCGATTTATTGAATGAGCTTGGCGCAGAGCCCATCGAGGATCTGGAAGAGTCCGTCTTGTCCATGAAGGATGCGACGATCGCCGCACTCGAACAGCGACTGCGGGACTTGCGCGGGTTGGGAGATGAATTGGCGCGCACCGAACGGGTGCGCCTGGCTGCCTTCGGGCGCATCTGCGAACTCGAGGATCTGGTTGAAGAGCTCGAGGGCGAAGTCGCTGCCGCCGTGCCGGCTTGCGATTCGAATCGATCAAAGGTGGACGAAGCCTACGGTTCGGACGAAGCGGCCGCAGACATGCTGGAGAGCCGGGATGACGAAGCGCTGTTTGCCGCGGAAGAATTGATCGTCGAACTCGAAACGAGCCTGCAGCGCATGAGCGCTAAGTCCGAAAAGCGCGAGGCCTTGCACTGCCGGACGTTGCAACGCCTCGCGAAGTCGCGCGTGAAGTGCGCCGAGCGCCACGCCACAGCCGCCACGCGTTGGCGGCTGATCCAGGACCTGCGGCGCGAGAAGAAGCAGCTCGAGACCGAGTTGCGCGAAGCTAATGCAAATGGGGCAGCGGATGCGAGCGACGCGCAAGATTCGCGCGACGCGGCCTAAGGAATCCGGCTTCGCGCGAAGCCGCGCCAGTTTCGAGGGATAGGAATGACCGCGATGGCGCGGCAACGGCAGGATTGGGTCGTCCGTAAGCCACCGCTTTCCACCAGCGGCGCCGTCCTGCGCCTGTCCCGCGCCCCTCTCTATGCTTGCCCCTCTCTTGACTTTGTTGAGCGCGTGCGCGCTCGGGCTGCCATCGTTCGCGACACAGTCGACCGATCCGAGTGGGCTCGGTAGGCAAGACGTGGGCCGACCGATCGGCGAGACACACAGGAACCTACGCTTGGCGCGTGAGGTGCTGCGGCGCAGTCTCGCAGCGTATGGGTCGATGGCCGGACGCTTGTCGGTCGCCGAGCTCGACATATCGTTCACCGGCACCTTGTCTTATCAAGGGCACTACCGGCGTCCGGGCGAGGGCCGCGAGTTCGAACTGAGGAATAGATACCGCGCATCGGAATACTGGGATGCCGTGTCGAGTACGACGCGGATTTCCTCTCGAACAGGGAAAAGCGTCAACGCCCAAGTGTTGGTGGCGGGGGATCAAGTGTTCGAGACCGAGGCTGGCATGCGAGTCGGCAGCCAATTACACGGCCGCGAAGCGCTCGCCGTCCGTTCGGCATTGCGCGCATTCCTCCCTCATCAACTTTTGGAACGTATTGACCAGAACGCGGATGGCCTGCGGCATCTCGGTCGCGTCGAGTTGCGGGAACGACCGCACGCGTTGCTTTCGTACACGGATCTAGACGGCCGTTCGATCACGATCCTGATCGACGCCGAGACGTGGTTGATGACGCGGGTCGAGTACCTGCGTCATATGCCGGGCCGCGGTGACTGCGTGGACTTCATCGAGTACGAAGAGCACAAGGTCATTGGCGGGATACAGATTCCGCATCGGCGTCATTCGGTCGAGTTCGACAAAGAGGCTCGTACCGAGCAGTATCTGCGCGTGGCCGGCGTTAGTTATGGGCGCCGCGCGTTGCGCAGTGACTTCTATTTGCCAAAGGATCGCATCCCGGGCGATCGACCCGAAGAACTGGCTGCCCAGTGGGCATCGGCATTGCAGGTCCCTGGCGATCGAGCCGCACCTTCTCTGGTCGTGCATGAACTCGGTGGGGGACTTTGGATGATGGCTCTGCACGAGCAGGACTGCAAAGTCGTTGTCGCCACCTTCAAAGACTACTCGGTCGTGCTCGAGGCACCGGGTGATAGCGAATCGGGCACGCAGATTATTGAAGCCGTTGCGAAGCGGACGCCGAACCAACCCGTGCGCTACTTGGTGCTGAGTCATCATCACTCGCATGCATCTGCTGGGTTGCGGCCCTTCGTCGAGGCGGGTGTGACGCTCGTCACGACGCCCGGCAATGTCGAGTACTTCAAGCGGCTCGCGAACTGGTCGTATGCGATCGAACCTGATGGGCAAGAGGTCATGCGCGAACAGGTCGACTTTCGAATTGTCGAAGGCCGCGACACTTTCGAGGACGACACACAAGAGCTCTTACTGGTCGATATCGGAGGGTTGTCTGGGCAAACCGACGAGTACCTCGTGTGTTGGTTGCCGCGTCAAGGCGTGCTGTGCGAGGGCGACCTCGCTTTGGAATTGGGTCTGCCCGAACTCGGCCCGGCGAGCAAGTCAGTTCGGGCTCTGCACGCGATGATTCGAGGTCTGAAGTTCGACGTTCAGTCGATCGTCCAGGCCCGACCGCTTGTGCGTCGTGCGCTCGTGACATCGATGTCGGAGTTGGACGGTCTGGTGCAAACCCGAGAAGCCTCCTCTCGTTGACCGAAGCGGGACAGGTGCTCATCGATCTCGTGGCCTTGAATCTTCTATACTGTCGCGCAGTGACCGAGATCGGAACGAGAGCCCCTGTGGCTGCCCACAGCTCGTCCTCACGAGCGGAGAAGCGCATTCGAGACGCCAAGGCCTCGTAGGCATTCCCAGGCAGAGAGTGCCTCCGTCGTCGAAATGTTGGGGGAATTGAGCACGAGATCCCACAGAGGACGCCAATGAGTATGCAACAGAAGATAACTGGCCCCGATAAGCCATACTCAGTCGTTCCTGGCGGACGCTTCGATGCTTCGTGCTTCGTTCACCCGCTTGGTGCCAGACGCCCGATACCGACCAGAATGAGAGCCTGTCGCTATGTCTAATTTCGCCCAAACCGGCCGCTACCTGAAACTTAAGACGCCTCTAGCGGACGACGAACTGCTCCTGGCGGGCTTCTCTGGGCACGAGACCTTCTCGAATCTGTTCCACTTCGAACTCGACCTCGCATCCCTGAGCGACGAGATCGACCCGGCCAAGTTGGTCGGTAAGGAGATCTCGTGGACCATAGACGACAAAGGAGTGGGCGAGCGCCACTTCGCAGGCATCGTGCGCCGCTTCTCGGCCGGCGGAGCGGACCCACAAGGCTTCCGCCGCTACCACGCCGTCGTCGTGCCCAAGATGTGGCTACTGACACGCCGCGAAGGCTGCCGGATCTTCCAAGAACTATCGGTGGTCGACATCATCTCGAGCATCTTTGACGAGCTGGGCGTCACCGATGTCGACGTAGGTCAGTTGATGGCCACCTACAAGCCGCTCGAATTCGTCGTTCAATGGCGCGAGAGTGACTTCGCCTTCGTCTCGCGACTGATGGAAGAGTTTGGCATCTTCTACTTCCACACCTTCACCGACGGAGCCCACAAGCTTGTCTTGGCGGACGATAGCTCCACCTATCAGCCGTGCGCCCTTGACGAGTTGCCCTTTCACGAAGCCAACATGATTGGCCACCGCGTGACTGCCTGGAGTCACGAGTACGAAATGACTTCGGGCGCTGTAGCGTTCAGGGACTTTGACTACATCAAGCCAAGCACGGACTTGGGTGTCGACCAGCCCACGCTGCTGAAGATTCCGACCGCGGACCTGGAACTCTACGACTACCCCGGACGCTACCTCGAGGGCGCCGACGGCGACAGCTTGGCCAAAGCTAAGATGGAAGCCGAGGAAGCACGCTTCGACATCGTTAATGGCAGCAGCACCTGCCCCGCCTTCACGTTAGCCGCTACCTTCAAGTTGTCGAGCGGCCATGGGTACGCAGAAGAGCTCGGAGTTCAGCGCGTCCTGACAAGCGTCACTCACTCCGGCAGCGACTCCAGCCACCATCAGTCCGGCGGCGGAAGCAGCTACTCGAACTCCTTCACCTGTTTGCCCTCGGACATCGCCGGTCGTGCACAACGCACCACTGCCCGCCCGCGCGTCCAAGGTCCCCAGACTGCCATCGTCACCGGCCCCTCCGGCGAAGAGATTCACACCGACGAGCACGGCCGCATCAAGGTCAAGTTCCATTGGGATCGCTCCCCGGACAAGGACGATAAGTCCTCTTGCTGGATCCGCGTCTCGCAGGCCTGGGCAGGCAAGAATTGGGGCGCGCAGTTTCTTCCGCGCGTCGGCCAAGAGGTCATTGTCGAGTTCCTCAACGGCGACCCGGACCGCCCGATCGTTACAGGTTGCGTGTACAACGGCGAACAGGTCGTGCCCTACGACCTGCCGGCGAACAAGACGCAGAGCGGTACTAAGTCGCGCTCCTCCAAAGAGGCCGGCGCAGCCAACTTCAACGAGATCCGCTTCGAGGACAAGAAGGGCTCGGAGGAGCTGTACTTGCACGCGGAGAAGGACGAGAACCACATCGTTGAGAGTAACCAGGCGCTCGTTGTTGGGAACGACCAGACGATTACCGTCGGCAACGATCGCAACGAAGAGATCAAGAACGATCGCAACCTCATCGTCGCCAAGAATAAGAGCGAAGATGTCGGCGAGACAAAGACCATCACCGTCGGGTCCGACCACACCGAGACGATCGCTGGCGACATGCAGCTATCCGTCGACAAGGGACGAATCATGTCCGTCGGCAAAGATCTATCGGAGGATGTCGGCGCCGGCATGACGCTGAACGTCGGCAAGGACCGTTCAATGACCGTCGGTGGGGCGCTGGAGGAAAGCGTTGCGAAGGACTCGGACACCAAGGTCGATGGCGCGCACACGCTGACCGTGAAGAAGGAGTCGACTTACAAGGGTAAGAAGATCCAGATCAAGGCCGATGACGAGATCCAGCTTGTGACTGGGAGTGCTTCAATCACGATGAAGAAGAACGGCGACATCGTGATCAAGGGCAAGAAGATCACGGTCAAGGGCTCGGGCGATGTCGCGATCAAGGGCAGTAAGATTGGTCAGAACTAGCGGACTAAAGCTGCAACGTTGAACGGAGAGTGGCCCCGTCGAATTAGGCGGGGCTTCTTTCGTTTGTAGCGAAATACGTTACGCCTAACTCAGTCACCTCCGGCGCATCGAACGATTGATTGGAGTATCACGCCTATTGATCGCACGGGGCTGCGAGTCGACTGTGCAGGGATAATTACCGCCCTGGCGGGGTTTCACTCAGTCAGTTATACAGACCTGTCTATGAGAGACTTGGAAATCCACAAACGGGCTGGAGACACCTGTGAGCATCGGATGAGTTGTTCGGCTTCAAGGGTTATACAGATCGGGAGCGGCGGAGCTTGGAGTTATCCAGGTCCGTCGAATAGGCGTTGAACTAAACCGCTTCGCGGTAGGGGCGTAACCGCAGGGCAAATACGAGCCTGCATCCACCCGCACTCACTGTCGGAGACGGTGGCGAAGGCGAAAGCGATTTGGTCCTGAAGAGTGAGATCGCTGGGAGCGAGCATATCTGCTCGCACTGTAAACAGGGTCGCGTGCTGATCGAAGCTGACCTGAGTCCTGGGCTCGATCGGCACGCCATCACATCCTGGAAGCTGGGTCTATCCGCAGGCAATTGAACAAGCCTTGCTCGATGGATTGGTCTATGTCTTGGTCTCGAGCCTGACCCACCCAAGCGGTGAGGTGCGTGGCCAAATCTTTCCTGATCCAACTCGATCTTGCTTCTGCGGTAGTCCAGGTGGCGCGTGTGGTCCACCCGAATCCGGGTCTGGCTGTGTCAACTCGACCGGGCTTGGGTCTCCCGTTTGGTTCAATGGTGGAGTGCCGAGTATCACGCTAGATAGCTCTGTGTTGGTTGCCGGAGACCTTCCGCCCGGCGGCGTGGGTTTGTTTGTCAAAGGCCTCGCGAGCGGGGCAGGCACGACCTTCGGCAATGGACTCCTGTGTGTTGGAGGTTCCGTTTCGCGTTATCCCGTTACGACCTCGAGCTCGTACGGCCATGCGCTGCTCGGTCCAGGCATCGTGAGCCACGCCGCCTGTCACTTTCCGCTTGCTAGCCAGATTCAGGCTGGGCAGACGCACTACTTCCAGTACTGGTATCGTGATCCCGCCGCGAGTTGTGTGGAGAAATTCAACTCTTCGGACTCGGTCAGCCTCGTCTTCATCCCATAGAACAAAGAGTTGCTCCAGCCGGCGCCTTCACACTGGAGAAGCTCGCCTGCTGCTACCGATTCCCAAGCCGAATCTGATGCGCACTCTCGGTCATATCCTCGACCTCCGCATCACGCACATCGAGTTGCGCGTGTGCCGGACATAGCGCGACTTCACCGCAGTCGAGAACCATCCCCAAGTGGCGTGCCAGTTGCATTAAGCCAAGCGCTTCGACATTGATAAAGCTGCGGCCCCAGAAGAGGTAGTTGGCCTCTCCTGTGAGCGGACGATTCGTCGCGACATCGTCGCGGTACTCATGCGCGAGTTGGTTGAGTGCAGTACAGAAGGCCTCCGAATCGAGGCCGACCAGGGCGCGACAAATCTCGAGGCGGGTCGAGCTGCCTTCTTGCACCGTTTCGATCGCGTCACAGATTTCTCTAGCCTCTGTTACGGCGGCTTGACCGTCGACGATCAGGCGACACAGCACACGCCGGTAGAGGAAGTCCTCTTCGTACTCCCGTGTCGCGACCCAGTGCGTCGCTGACAGCGTGGCAAGCTCGTGCGCGAGCTTGAGGGCTCCGGCCGCGAGGGTGTCGAACAGCGCGCTCGTGCGGGTCAGTGCAAGGTGAAGCTGCCCCGCATCGGGACCAAGATTACGCATAAGAAAGCGATGCGCATTCCCGCTCTGCGTCAAGCTAGACCGAAAGCCGGTGCCCTCACCGGAGATCAACAGCTTGCAGACCCCCAGCGTCGAGAAGTTCGCACTCAGGTTCTCGAATACTTCCGGGATGTCACTGGGTGGATAGCCCGTGACGAAGAGAAGGAGGTCGCCGATTTCTGTGCGCGCTTCTTCGAGAACCTGGTGCGGGTCCATGCTAGCCGACTCCCGTGTATCCGACTGCGGGTAGGAATTCCATGCTGGTCAGGTTGGCAGCAGCGAGCGCATCCGAGAGCTCTTCTCGAATCATCACGACCTTGGTCCAGCTTTGGGGGCGGAAGATCTGCATGTCGGCCGGCACGGAATCGGGCTTCAGGACCAGGCCTTCGCAACCCAAGATCTTCGACGAGTTAAGAGGGTTCCAATCGATGCCGGATGCGTCGATGTCTATGCAATCGACGATCTCGAGCGGGTTCAGGATGAAGTAGTCCTTCGAAGCCGACCTGCCCTTGTGATTCATGATCTCGACTGGCAAGAACTCGACGCCGGCACTTTGCTTGGCTTCGAGTGCTTCTTTGACGGCCATGGATACGACGGCCATGTCGAGCCCATAAAGATTGTCCGAGAGCTCGAGGTCCTTCGGGAACTCGGGGTCCATGCGGATCTGAATGTCATCGGGCCAATCAGCAGCTCGGGACACTCCCTCCAGGAGTTGCCGAGGCTTCGTAATGCCGTCGGGTTGAGTTATCGCGCAGAAGCCTTGGTGGTAGGCGTTGGCCCATCGAACGAAAGTCATGATCGTGATCTGTAGCGGATGTCGACTCTTGCGGGTCTAGAGAAGTTTGAGGATTTCGCTGAGCGCGGGATTCGGCTTCGGAATGGGCTTGCGCTTAGGGATGTTGCCGGGGTGCATCGAGAACGGAACGTACCACTTGTCCTCCATGCCATCATCATTCCGATGCTCCCAGCAGTACGCAGTCCCCTTGTGTTTCTTGCCTCGGTCGGTCAGGAACTTCTTCCAGTGATCGGTTCCAGATTTGAGTGCTGACGCGATGTCATTGCCCTTCTTCGTGCAGTCTCCTGCCGGTTCGTCAAGCTCGGCCCAAAGGTTCGTGTTCAACCACTTGGTTACTTCTCCGGTGTAGTGCGGGTTGTGGTCGACCTGATGACAGGGAAGCTTGTCCCAGCCCTTGTCGCTGGGCTTGTCCTTGTAGGCAGTCTTCTTCGGCAACCCGATGCAGTTGTGCCCGTCATTGATGTTCCAGGTCGTTGCAGCGAAGCACTTCTTGATGAAGCCAAGATCTCCAGACGTGATCTTTCCATTCGAAAGGCAAGAGATGCACAGGATGTGATGGACTTGGTTGTACCCCTTGACGGTGTACCCATCCGTGCAGTTATTGATGTGTTCCTTGGGCTTGCGTCCTCGCTTGAAGTCGCCGGCCTCAGTTGTGTGGTCACCCATTTCTCAATTCCTCCTATTTGTCAATTCGTGCTTAGTACGATCGATCCTGTATGGCCCTCGTCATCGAGTAGCCAAACCAAGGCTCGCTGTGTATTCAGGTATCCGCGCTCACTCGCTTGCGCGAGCATGCAGATCGCGATGGCTCCTGTAGCCGCGCCGGTTTCACCGAAAGAAGCGGCCGGCATCCAGACTTCGGATGAACTCAGCGGGCTCGGCTTGGTGCGTCCCATCAGGGCATGTCCCCATTCGTGGGCGCGGAAGACCTCGCCATTCAGGTCGCCGACGACCACGTCGACGCCTTCGCTAGAACCGCTCTTGGACAAGGCTTCTCCGACCACCTTTCGAACGCGGTTACCTGGTTTCCATTCGGGGTCAAGGCGGTTCTCTGTGCCGGTGCCGGTTGCGCAAGCGTCGATTCGAAGCCTTGTCTTCGGCTGACCCTCCGCTCGCTCAAGCACGATGAAGGCTCCTGCTTCACCAGCTTCGATGCCGCACGGGTTGTCCTTAGTCTTGATGACACCGAGGTCCATGCATGCGTCGAGGATGCGGGGTTCGAGGACAGAGTCGACTGCGCCGATGATTGCGTGGTCGATGGTGCCACCCTCGATTGCGGCAACCGCGCGCTCGATGGCGGGCACGATGCCGACGCGTCCGGTCAGGCTCGAACTTGTCTGCTCTTTGGGGATAGAGAGGCTTAGTTCGCTAGCCGCCCAACTCAGCAAATTGGGAGCATCGCTCTCGTCAATTCGGGCCAGCGCGTCCGTAGGTACCGAGTTTTTTGACGCCCACGCCTCGAGATAGAAGGAGTCCGAAAACACCAGGTGCAGGCTCGTTCGCTTTGGATCACAAGTCGTTGGATCGAAGCTTCTGCGAAGGTCCCTGAGCGCAGCTTGAATCAGGCCTCGTGCTTTTCCGACGGCCACGTGGCCCGCGGGGATGGCGGAGTGGCCCATCAGCAGAGCAGCGTCCAAATCTTCGTCTTCACCAATGACGTAGGTCTCGACTTCGGTCGCACGACGAATGCCTGCACGCGCCGCGGCGCAAGCGCCGACGACGCTCTCACCGAGGGAGGAGATCATTCCTACTGTGCTGACAGCTACGCCACTCATCTTGCGGTTCCTACTGGGTGCTCGTGGATTCGAGCTCGAAGGATGGGCTTGGGTTCGGTCTACGGTCGATTCTTAATCGGCAGGCGGCCGTATGGACGGCGCGCCTGAGCGAAGGCCTACAGGTCTTCGTCGCAGATCAAGCAGGTCGGCGTCGCATCATCCGGGATCACGATGATCGGGCCCTGCAACACAGGCATCGGCGGGGTGTTCTTGTCGTTGTGCAGCATGATATCGAAGGCGCGCGGGACGTTCTTGCCTTCGAACTTCACGTCCATCGAGAACAGCACGAACTCGGCTTTACCTTTGGTCTTGCCGCTGACGACTCCGCCGGCGCTGCCGGCTTCATCGCCGGTGCTCGTCTTGAAGTTCGAGTCTTTGACGCAGGTCGATTCACCGTCGCATTTGACCTTCTTGGTGCCCTTATCCGTGTCCGATGACATCGCGATGTTCGGATAGGGGATAGGGATCGGGCCGGCGGGTGAGGGGGTCTTGCATACGTCGGGGAACGCGATCGATACGCCGCTGCTCGCCTTGTGGACGACGCTTAGGAAATTGACTCCAACGGTGACGGGCATGACGATTCCTAGGGCTAGATAGATTGGGTTGACTAGACGGGTTGCGTAGCAACTACCGGCCCTGCGGGCGCGGGTGCGTTGGCGCAAGTGACGCGCATTTCGGATACATCGAGCGGGCCGTCACGCAAAGTCGTGAAGGCGCGCCAAGTGAGCGTGACGGTCATCGCATCAGCATCGACGATGACAGTGTCCAGGTTGGTGTCGAGTTCGACCGCGCCGCGTGAACGCGTGACGATCAGGCACTTGGGCGCGTGGATCCCGGGCAGGCGGAACTGCCAGTTCGGGGCGGCTGATGTGCCCTCGACCAAGACCAGCTCGTCGCCTTTGAGGTAGCTCGGCGCAATCAGGTTCGGCGCGGCTGCGTTGAAGTAGCGGCGGTCGAAGTCGGTCGGCAAGAGCGGCGAGCGCGACTCGGTCCACGCGTCGTCATAGGTACCAACGAATCCGACGCGCGGCTTCCAGTCGGGCGAGATGAAACCGAAACCGACCGGAGTCGACTTGCCACCACGTGAATTCAACGGCCTGTCGAGTGACTCGATGTTCGGCAAGGGGCCTTCCGGGATGGGCGTGCCCTTCTTGGCTTGGAAACCAACGCCGACAGGATTGCGAGTTTCGCAGCTGTGATGCTTGGGCTTCTCGTGCGTGCGATCCCAACCGCCAAAGGCGCGCTCGTAGATGAGCGGGATCTTGTCGATCGGCTGCGGCTTCGAGATGCGGTCGCCGAAGAAGCCCTTCTCAAAAATGCGGTCGCCGGTGACGCGCGCACGCTGGCGATTCGAACCGACTTCGAAGCGAACTTCCATCGTGGTGGTGCCGGCACGCTCGGGCTGTGCGTGGCCAAGCAATACGATGTCGGTCGAGGGCTTCGTGAAGGCGATCTCCGGCTCGAGCCGGTAGCTGCTGATCTCTTCCTCAGTGTTGAACTTACCGGCGAAGCAAACAGCTTGCTGCACTTCCGCCAGCTTCACGTCGCCTCGATCCGAAACCGAGAAGGTCGCCTTCACGACCGGGGCAACGATCGGGCGGCCCTCTTCGTCGGCGACGAACAGGGGCTCGAACACAAAGGGCGTCGGGTTGTCGATTTTCGGGTGTCCCATCGAATCAACCTTTCAGTTGGCGCAGCGCGAGTTGTTCGAGTTCGAGATCGGCGACCTGGGCTGTCTGACGAGCACGAAGCCTCAGGTACACATCGCGTCGACTATCGAGCCGCAGATGATGAAAGGCGGCGGGCAATTGATCCTGCTCGAGCGGCTGACCTGCTTGCCATGCGAACTCGGCTGTCATCACAGATTGGCGGCGCTTCCAATCGGCAGCGGCCTTCTCCGGATCGGGCGGGAGCTCTTCTTGTTCATCTTCACCCTCGGCCACGGGCGGCGGGGGAAAGGGCTTCTCGGCTTCGACATCAGCGGCGCCGGTGATCCGTTGATAAGCGACCGTGGCGGACAGGCCAAGCGTGTCATCGCCCATAAGTTCGATGATGCGAGGGATCGTCTCGACACGACCCATTGCGCCGAACGCGAACAGCGCAGCGTCGCCGAGTTCAGGGCGCGCTAAGGAGTCTTCGATCACGCGAATGTCGGCCGGGTCGCCCAGCACGCCAAGGAAGGTCAATGCATCGGCATCCGGGTCGGTACTGCGCGTGGCGGCGGTACGCGTGTGGACTGCCAAGTGCGGCACTCGTGCACGAGCGGCTTCTCGCAAAGCAGTCAAGCGCACCGAGGCTTCGGCGTCTTCGAGTGCTGTTCCGAGATGCTGTTCGCCAAGTTGACCGAGTCGTCCCAGGCACTCGAGCCCGATGCGACGCAGCCAAGGAGTCTCGCCCTGCGCGATGTGCTCGGCTCCAAGCACTGGGATGCGGTGAAAGGCCAAGACATCGCTCGCGACGGCTGCGGCGATCGCGTTTCTTGATGTCGCTACGTCGGAGAGCGCATGGAAGAGCCGCTCGTTCGCGAAGTGGCGCAGCGCATAACGAATACCGTCAGCTGGTTCTTCTTCGCACTCGGTCAGCGTCTTCAAGATCAAGTCTTCGTGCTCGGCGACTCCGAATTGAGTCAGCACGATGGCTGCGGCGCCGGCTTCGAAGCTGCTCGCACTCGCGATCCTCTCCGTCGCCAACTCGACGGCATGCAGCTCGGCTAAGCGCAAGCCATCCAAGTGAGCTTCCGCGCGCTCTTCGTGCCCGGCCAGATCCGACAAGTCCCAATCGCGAGTGAACACATTTCCTTCGCGCAGTTCCCAAAGGAAATCCAACTCGTCGAAGTGCTCCTCGACAATGTCAAGCAACACGCTGGGGCGGCCGAGATCGTTCATAGTCGTCCGTCTAGTTGATGAAGACGGATCCGCCTTTGATCTTGTTGGGCCCACTGGAGCGCGAGATCAAATGACCGCCGCGGATTTCAATACGACCGTCGGCGCGCAGTGCGATCTTCGACTTGCCGCATTGGATGACGAATTCTTTGCCGGCCTCGAGGTGAATCGAGTCGGGCGTGTTCTTCGCGGGGGCGGGCGGAGCATCGGCCAAGCCGATGATCATCGGCTGGGACTCGTCGCCATCGATCAGGGACAGAATGACTCGTAGACCGGTGCACTTCGCCCAATCCGGATAGGTGGGCTGCCATGCCAGCGCGGCGCGGTGGGAACGACCATCGGCCCAGCGGACCATGGGCTGGCCGTTCGCGTCGACTCCGACGACCTCTCCACTAAACACTGCAGGTAGCTGGCCAATTGTCTGCTGATTCATGAATTGCTCCTTCGAGACACGCACTGACCGGCTTGTGCCATGGACTGGCATGGACCGCCCCGACTTGGGGAATACTAGCTCCGCACCAGCGTTCCTGCCAGGACAGCAGAGGGTACAGCGCAGTCTGGCTCGCAATCTCTAGTGGCGTCAGGTCGCTCATCCATGATCGTGCTTTTCCCACTTTCGTTGCAGGAATCTTTGGGATGAATCGAGGGCTGAGCAATCGGCCGCGAGCCCGCTGGTCCGCGATCTCGCGTGAAATTCGGCCCTTCGATGACTCCTGGGCTGCGGGTGCTACCGGCGAGAGTCGAGCCGCGCAGAGGATCCTCTCCACCCTCCGATGCGCGCCTCACTCGCCAGCCAACATGGCCTCGATCAAATCTTCGAAACGCTCCATCAGGCGCTGGTGGCGTTGGCCGGTTGCCGGGCCAGAGAAGCCGGTATGAACTGCGCGAACCGTGTTGTCGGCGTTCAAGAACACTGTCGTCGGATAGGCGCGGACCCTGTCCAGCACGGGAAAGGCTTGCGAGGCCTTTGCCTTGTCCGCCAGGCCTGCGATCAAGACTGGGTAGCGCACGTTTTTCTTGTCGACGTACTTCTGGACCACGGCGCGCATCCGTTCGGCTTTGTCTTCGAATTCGAACGCCAAGCCGAGGATCGAGAGGCCTTTAGCCGCATAGAGTTCGTGAAAGCGAACCATGGCATCGGTCGAATCGCCGCAGTTCGGGCACCAGCTTCCGAAGATGACCAGGATTCGACCGCGACCGCGGAAGGCCGGGTCATCCAGTGCGCGTTCGACTCCGTCCAAGTCGGGGAAGCTCAGGCTTCCAAGTGAGACGTCGGATCGATATTCCGTCAAGGCGAAGTCATCGGCTAGCTGCGCCTTGTTGTCGGGCGTTGCTGTCCATGTTTCGTGCCAGCTGTCGCGCGACCAGAAGTCGCCGCGCAAGCTTCCGTCGCTCTCGAACTCGGCGCGGAACAAGAACGCGTGTGCACCATCAAAGCACGACAAGAAGATCTGCTTGCCGATCTGACGCCCTTCCAGGAAACGATAGTCACCGAGGGTAGTCAGAAAGGTTCCGCTCAGGCCTCCGTTGCGTGTCGTTTCGAAGATTCCGACCGAGAGGGCATCGCTCGAATCAAAGTCGACCGCCCAACGGCCGGCCGCACTCGGAATTTCGGCTGCGGTAGCACCCTCGATAGGTTGATGGTTGACGCTCTTTTTTGCGGCCTGCTGCGTGAAGCGATCCGTGCGCCCGAAGCTGGCGCGAAAGATCATTTCGGTTCTTGGCCCGGTGCCTCGCTTGCGCGTCCAAGTGCCCAACATGCGTGCGCCGTCATCCATGACCGTCGCGTCAATCCACGAGTCATAGGGATCCAGGTGCAGCAAAAAACCGCCGTCGCGCACGTCTAGGTCGTGGTAGGGCAGGCGCTCGCTGCCGTTCACGATGGTGGCGCTCCAGCGGCCCTCATTTCGCTCGATCTCGAGGCCAAAGGGCAGCTCGCCGCCCGGCGCTTCCAGCCACGCGCGCCAGATTCCGGGCCGGGGCAGCACCTCTTCATCTTCCATTGGGGCCGCTGAGTGTGAGAACAACGTCAAGAGGGCGAGGATCGTGATGTTCGTGAGCATGAGAGCGATGGCGGCTTGGAGTGGCAATGCTCACTATCTAGCATGGATGGTGATGAAGAAGCTCACGCGATCCTGCACATCCCGCCTGTTCGCCGTCGTCGCCTGTATCGGCCTAGTTTCGGGCGCCGGAGCGGTGTCTGTCGCTGGCGCTACGCAGCCCCATGGTGGAGCGAGCAAGTCTGTCTCCACGCCGGCCGCAGGCGAAATGGGTGGACCTGGCCTGGCCATCTTCTCGACCAAAGTGCTCGCGGTGCCGCTGGAAGGTCGGCAAGTGATCGACGGCGGAGTTGTCTTGATTCGCGACGGCAAGATTCAAGCTGTCGGGGAGCAGGGCGAGATCGATGTGCCGGACGATTACGAGCGACTTGATGTCGGCCGCCGCTGGTTGATGCCGGGTATGGTCGAGCTGCACAACCACATCGGACCGAACAGCATCTTCACGAACGACATCAACGACATGGTGTACCTGACGAACCCGGGTCTGCGAGCCAGTCCGAGTTTGAACCCGGGCAACATGCTGCAGAGACGCGGCGTGGCGGGCGGTGTTACGACGGCGCTCTTCATTCCTGGTTCGGGTACGAACATGGGCGGCCAAGGCCTTTTGATGAAGATGGGCTTCGACCAGTACGAGCCAATGGAGGTGCGTAACCCCGGTTCGCTGAAGCTCGCTCAGTCTGGCAACCCTGAGCGTTGGGACGCGATCCGGCCGCGCCGATCGTTCATGAACTGGAACACGCGCAACACCTTCCGGCGCGGGATGGTCTACGCCAAGCGTTGGGATGCGCACGAGAAAGGCTGGGGGCCGAAGCCTGAGAAGAACATTCAGTTCGAGATTTTCCGCGCGTTGCACTCCGGCAAAGCCAAGGTCTCGACCCACACCCAAATCTTCCAAGTCGTGTCGATGACCGTGACGATGGTCGCGGTGGAGTTTGGCTTGGGCGTCTTCATTGATCACGGTAGCTTCGACGGTTTCAAAGTCGCGGAGCTAGCGGAAGCAAACGGCGTCCAAGCGATCCTCGGCCCGCGCGCGATCTGTCCTAACTATCCAGGCTTCATCGATACGGACGGCAAGATCTTGGGTATGGCGGCCGAGTATCAGAAGCGTGGGCACACGATGATCGGCTTCAACACCGACTGCGTCGACAACGGCAGCTTGCAGATCACGCCTCCGCAAGAAGAGCTCTCGCTGCAAGCCGGTATGGCGATGCGCTATGGCTTCGAGAACAAGAACGTCGAGAACGTGCGCGGCTTGACGATCGTTCCGGCGGTGACTTGCGGGCTTGGCGATCGCGTCGGCAGCCTGGAAGCTGGCAAAGATGCGGACATCTTGATCATCAGCGGTGACCCGGGTGATCCGAGAAGCGGGATCGACATTGCGTTTGTCGACGGCATTAGGGTCTATGACGCTAAGCGCGATGGGCGTCGCTGGTAGTCCGAGGACGGCATGTTGATCCCCAGAGATACCTGAGTTTGGGGTTGGGTACGACTCGGCGGATTTAGCCGTCGGGTGGGGGACTCTGGCCCCCATTAACGCCGGGCTTTCGCACGGGAAGAACCGTAGTGGGCTCAATTGGTTCGTTTTGCCATTCTTAGGTGGCCCAATTGCGACTCTTACGCTACCCGTCACCTACGACAAGTTGCACTGGTACCGACCATATGGTCGGTTCTAAGGCCCTGAGCCACCGTCGGTCATATACCGCAGCCATTTCCAAGGGAGGTTGACTCTTCTCGTGTTAGCCTCGCGGGCTGCAAACCGACTTAGTGGGGACCACTCGTTGACACTCGGCCAAATTCGGCCGGCACGATTCCGTCGCCTCCTCTGAGCATGCCTCGAGGAGGGACGATGTCCCCAGACCCGCTATTTAATTCGTCGCGGATTCACGAATCCGTTGACAGTGGTGCGGTTGGATTCGATGCGGCCTTGGCCGCCGTATCGGCCAACGCTGGACAGAGCCGCGCCGCAACGGCAGTTGTTTACTGCGAAGCACACTTCGGTGCCGTTGATGGCAAGACCGCCAACGGACTGGTGCGTCATTCGGAGAAGTACACGATCCTGTCGGTCATCGACAGCGAGAAGACCGGCTTGGATGCGGGTGCTGTGCTTGACGGTGTGCCGAACGGCATCCCAATCTGTCGCGACCTCGAAGAGGCTTTGGCGCGGGCTGACAAACTGCCCGATTACTTCATCTTAGGGACAGCGCCTGCAGCTGGCAGATTGACCACGGATGAGCGGAGCCTTGTACTTGAGGCCATACGCCTTGGGATGAACGTGGTGAACGGCCTGCATGAGTTCCTAAACGATGACCCGGAATTCGTAGCAGCCAGCGCGGCGAGCCATGTGGAGATCATCGACATCCGCAGGCCGCGCCCCAAGAAAGACCTACGGGTGTTCAGCGGTCGCATTGCCCAGGTCACATGCCCGATCATCGCCGTACTCGGAACCGATTGTGCGATCGGCAAGCGCACGACTTCCACCGTCTTGACCAAGGCACTCATCGCTAGCGGATTGAAAGCGGTGATGGTCGGCACAGGCCAGACCGGGTTGATCCAAGGTGCGCGCTACGGCATCGCGATGGATGCCGTCCCGTCACAGTTCTGCGCGGGCGAGCTCGAGGCGACCATCATGGAGGCGTTCGAGGGGGAGGATCCTGACGTAATCATCATCGAAGGGCAGGGTGCTCT
Source organism: Planctomycetota bacterium (assembly GCA_047611405.1). Taxonomy (GTDB): domain Bacteria; phylum Planctomycetota; class UBA1135; order UBA1135; genus JBLFWN01. Next base: position 89,847 of record JBLFWN010000012.1, read on the forward strand.
CAGTCATCCCGCCTTCTCGACCTCTTCCTTCATTCTGCGCGGCAGCTGCCCCGATGCCGTCGTGCTGCAGCATGCTCCGGGACGGCGCTATCGCTGCGATTTCGAGCAGATGGCGATGCCAACGCCAGCCAGCGAGATTCACCTTATCCAGACCTTCGCCGACACCAAGGTCATTGGTCTCACGATCAATCACGAGCAGATGACCGACGTCGAAGTTGACGCGGCTATCACACTCTATGAGTGCGAGCTCGGTATGCCTGTCACGGATGCATTGACTCGCCCATCGGAGCGGCTGGTAGAGATGGTTCTGACAGCGTTCCCAGAGCTCGCGGAGAAATTTTTTTCGGCCACTCGATGAGCGCACCGCGCGTGGAGATCGATCTCTCCAAAATCCAGCACAACGCGCGCTCACTCGTCGAACGGCTAGCCGTCGAAGGTATCTCGGTTACTGGCGTCACCAAGGCAACGCTTGGCTCGCCCGATATTGCCAACGTCCTGATGAGGGCCGGGGTCCGTTCGCTTGGCGACTCCCGCATCGAGAACATCGAACGCATGCGGCGTGCATCTGTGCCGGCCTCGATGACCCTTATCCGTTCTCCGATGCTCAGTCAGGCGGATCGGGTCGTGGCGCATGCGGACGTGAGTCTCAACACTGAGCTCGACGTTATCAGCCAGTTATCCTGCGCTGCCCGGAAGGTGGGGAAGTCGCATGGGATCATTCTTATGGTCGAGTTGGGAGACCTCCGTGAAGGCATCCTGCCGCGCGACCTTGAACACACTGTGCGCGAGTCGCTGCGCTTCCCGAACATCACGCTGGAAGGCATAGGTACCAATCTCGCTTGCCAAAGTGGAGTGGTGCCCGACGCCAAGAACATGGCGGAGTTGTCCATGCTGGTCGCTTCGGTCGAGGTGACCTTTGGTGTCAAGCTCGGCATAATTTCCGGAGGCAACTCCGCGAACCTCTCCTGGGCACTCAGCAGCGCGAACAAGGGGCGCGTCAACGACCTCCGCCTGGGTGAATCCCTCTTGCTTGGCAGAGACCCTGTGCGGCGCGAGCCGATCGACGGCTTGCACACCGACGCTATCACACTCGTGGCTGAGGTCATCGAGTCGAAGGTCAAGCCATCGCAAGCATGGGGCGAGGTCGCGCAGACCGCGTTTGGGCTGAAAGCGCCTGTGTTGGATCGGGGCGACATCGCTCACACGATTCTGGCTATCGGGCATCAGGACACCGATCCGGACGGTCTCTTTCCACCTAGCGATATCGAGATCCTAGGGGCCAGTAGCGATCACCTAGTCGTGGACTCCGGCCAGCACTGTCTGCCAGTCGGCGCAGAGCTGAGATTTCAGCTCAACTACAGCGCCCTGCTGCGCGCCATGACCTCGCCCTTTGTCGCCAAAGTCATGCAGGTTCAGACGGTCACATCCGCCGGGTGAGAGGCGCGCTCTGCCTGACAGCAGGGAAGCGCGACAATACGCTGTCGCACATCCTGCTGTCGTCGCTCGCCTGCAAGGGTTCCAAGCTAACGGCGCTCGATAATTTCCGTGAGGTTGAAACCTCCGGGGGCGGGCGATAAGAAGAGACTGCGTAACACCGTATCGTCGGTATTGTCGATGAGGGTCCACGACGTCGCGGAGGCGACGCGCGTGCATCACTCTACCGCCAGTCGGGCCATATCCGGCAAAGTACCATCAGCCCGCAAGTGGAATCCTCCCACTGCGCTCCTCCGCGGAGTATGCCCATGACCTTTCGAGTCCTCACAGCCGAGCTCGCGCATGAAACCAACACCTTCAGCCGCCAGATTACAGGCAAACAGGCTTTCAGAGACCGCTACGTTCTGATCGGCGACGAGGCTGTCACCGCGCGGGGCGCGTTAAATACCGAGCTTGCGGGATTCCTCGATGTTGGTCGGGAACATGGCTGGCAAGTCGAACACGTACTCAGCGCGGCGGCCGGGCCCGGTGGAATCGTAGAGCGCGCTGCCTTCGAGTGGCTTTGCGACCCTATTGTCTCCGCTGTCGAGCAGGGTCAGTTCGACGGCATTCTTCTCGGCTTGCACGGTGCGGCCGTTCTTGATTTTTGCGAGGACGGCGAGGGTGAGATTTTGCGCCGCATTCGTGCCGTGTTGGGCGACAAAATCCCGATCGCCGTCACTCTCGACCCGCACGCAAACGTCAGTAGAGAGATGTGTTCGCTTGCCAATATCCTGGTTGCGATGCGGACCTACCCGCATGTCGACATGAGGGAGAACGGTCGCCGGACGGGAGCGATTCTTCAGCGAACTATGACGGGCGAGATCTCGCCGAGAACTGTCCGAGTCAGCTGCCCGATGCTCGAGGAAGCCAATAGTGGACGTACTGACATCGGACCGATGATCGGACGCTTGGCGGCCGCCGAGGAATACGAGCGTCACGCGGATGTGTGCGCTGTCAGTATCATCGCCGGATTCGCGAGCACAGATATCCGTGATGTCGGACCGACTGTGCTTGTCGCTGGGCAGGGCGATTTCGACAGTCACACGGCATTCGCCGAATCACTGGCGGGCGATATCTGGGAGCGGCGCCATGAGGTGCTAAACGACTACCTCACCGTCGAGGCGGCAGCCGCCGTCGCCGTAGAGTTTGAACCACGGAACGGTCCGCTTGTCATTGCAGACTATGCCGACAATCCTGGCGCGGGCGGCTATGGAGACTCCACGGCTCTGCTCGGCGCGCTTCTCGATGCCGGTGTGAATAACGCTTGTTTCGGGCCGATGGTCGATGGCGAAGCCGCTGAAGCGTTGCACCATGTCAAGGTCGGCGAGCGCACGTCGATCGTTCTCGGTGGCAAGATGGACGCCGCCTTTGGTGGTGGACCGCTGACGCTCGAAGGTGAGTTGGTGTCGATCAGTGATGGTAGCTATGTGGGCGACGGGCCGATCCTCGGTGGCCTCTCTCGCTCACATGGCCCGACCGCAGTCTTGCGCGTGGATGGCATCGAAATCCTTATCGTCACGATTGCCAAGCAGATGCTCGACCTGCAGCAATTCAAGTCATTCGGAATCGAACCTGAGCGCAAGCATGTCATCGCGCTCAAGTCGATGCAGCACTTCCGCGCGGCCTTCGAACCCATCTCTGCGAAGGTCATTGTTTGTGATAGCGGCGCGCTCTGCACTTTGCACTACGAACTCCTGCCATACCGGAAGGTACGTAGGCCCATCTTTCCGCTGGATCAAGACGTGAGCTCAGGCCACTAACGCACTTTCGCAGCAGCTGACTACGGTACTCTGCAGTCCTTCGGTCCCGACCTGATCCGCTCAGGCTTCTGCCTCTAGCTCCAGGCACGGGCAATTGCCTCGTGCCCTACATCCGCCGTCCGTCGCTAGCATTCGGAGTTCAATTAGATCGGGCGGGGCTGGTCATCTCTGGCTCTCCGGGCCATGTCCTGAAGACACTAGTTTCGGGTGCCAGTGTCAGCTTGTGCCGTACTTAGTTGCTGCAAGAGCGCGGGAAGGAGAGCGACTCCGTATCGATCACTCATCAACGCTGGGATTGCCCAGGAGAGGTACTGCAGTGGCCTCAATTGGTCCATTCGGTCGATCCCTTGGCTCCCATCATCTCTCCAGCGCAGTTCGCCGCTCGCTTCACCGAGTCGGTGCGAACCCTATGGACCGCTGCCACGGGCGTACTTGGCGAAGACTCGTTGGCGGAGGATGTCTTGCAGGAAGCCTGCATCATCGATCTTCGCAAGCTAGAGCAGTTCGATGCTGAGACCAACGGCGGACTCAAGGAGGACCGCGGGCGCTTCAACGCGGCGTGTGGAACTCGTTCCACGGCGCATCGCGAAAGACATCCACTGTCATTGGCTCCATGAACTCGGCGCTGCCGAGGATGGCCAAGAACACGCAGTCCTCGTCGAACACATTGTACGTCGCGTGCACCTCATTTTTGGGTACATGCGCAACCTCGCCCGCGCTCATCACGCGCTTCTCCGTTCCGACCCACTGCTCAGCGCGGCCGGATAGGTAGTAGATCGCCTCTTCAAAGTGCGGGTGCCGATGGAACTGATGTGCTTCACCGGGCGGCATCGTTACGCGCACGAGCATCAAGTGCTCGCTCGCGGTCAGGCCCGGCTTCACGAACCAATCGTGTGGGCCCCAGGGCAACTCCTCGACGATCACGTCGGGAGTCGAGATAAAACGCAAGCAGTCGGCGCCGCACATGACGAGTAGCCGCCGCTCAGCCTTGCGGCAGGCGAATGGCCTTGAAGTCTTCGATCTGCTTCTTGATCGCGATTTCAGTCGGGAAGCGCTCGGTCGAGCTGGCACCGTAGAAGCCGTCGATGCCCTTCACTCGCTGAATGATGTAATCGGCGTCGGGCGGCATCGCGATCGGGCCACCGTGGCACAGGCAAATGATGTCACTGCGAATCGCCTTGCAGGTATCGACGATCTCTTGGATGCGCGGGATGCATTCGTCCAGCGGAGACACCGACTCGGCACCAATCGTTCCGCCACTGGTGCAACCCATGTGAGCGACGATGATGTCGGCGCCGGCTTCCGTCATGCGGCGCGCTTCGTCAGTGTTGAACACATAGGGCGTCGTCAGCATGTCCATCTCGTGAGCGAGGGCGGTCATTTCGACTTCGAGCTGATAGCTCATGCCCGTCTCTTCCAAGGTCTCGCGAATGCGGCCCTCGATCAGGCCGACTGTCGGGAAATTCTGGATGCCGGCGTAGCCCAGCTCCTTCAGCTCCTTCAAGAACAAGTGCGGGATGATGAATGGATCCGTGCCGCACACGCCCGCGAGCACAGGCGTGTCTTTCACGACGGGCAAGATCTCGTAGGCCATCTCCTTGACGATTTCGTTTGCGTTGCCGTACGGCATCAAGCCGGCGGTTGAGCCACGACCCGCCATGCGATAGCGACCCGAGTTGTAGACGATGATCAAGTCGATTCCGCCGGCCTCTTCGCTCTTGGCGGAAATGCCGACGCCTGCGCCGCCACCAATGATCGGCTCGCCCTTGGCAATCTTGGCACGGAAGCCTTCCATCACTTGGGCACGGTCAAATTTCGGAGCTACGTACATGCTGATGTCTTAGATCGCTGTGAAGCAGCGGGGCTGCTAGTTCTGCGTGAGCCAACGCGCCGCATTGGAGAGCAGGCGTTGGAAGGCGGGGAGCTGATGAGCGGAGCCGTCATGGCCCAGCGTCGTGACTGCAATTCGACCCGAATCGGACGCGACCGTCCAGAGCACAGGAAACTCTGCGCCCGTTTGAAGCGAGCGACCCATTGCCAGCACCTCGAGCGCGGGGCCGCCGGCTTCGGGCTCGAAGCGGTACAGTTCGTCGGTGATGCGGAAGCTCGCCGGCAGGCCTTGGGTCAGCTGATGCTCGGCATCCTGGACGAGGACTTCAAACTCTTGCAGTGCCTCGTGCGAACGCGAGCCACCACCGACGAAGTCGCGGTTCCAAGCGGGCCAATCATTCCAATTGTGCCAGCACGATGCGTGCAGGACGAGTAATCCGCCGCCATCCTGCACGTGCTGCACGATGGCGGGACGCTCGGCCTCAGGCACATACTGATTGTTCGACATCACCAGCAAGTCGGTCTGCGCCAGGCGCTCTTGCATGAAGCGAATGTCTTCGGTGTAGAGCACCTCCCCCAGGCCCAGGCCGCTGAGCATCTGTACGTCCGTCCCGCCGAACCACCGTGCGAAGTCGTGGCTGCTGCCGCCTCCGAGGTACTGCACGGAGCTGGATTTGATCTTGACCACTTCTTCATCCGCTGCGGCCGAGCCGTCACCGATTGCTTCGCCGGTGCGGGCCGTCAATGCCAGGAAGGTCGCGCTCAGGTGATTCTCGAAACTCTCGAGCTCAATGCGATCGATGATGGCGTCGCGCGCAGGGCGTAAAGAGAAGCGCCGCAACTGCCCACGCGTCCCGGGCTTCAACACACCGGGGACGAATGTCGAGCCGGGCACATCATGACGCCGGATCCAATCCGCGAAGTGGTGGCCATCTCGCAGGATGACTTCTTCTCGTTCGCCATCCGCATAGACCCACGTCCAACGAGCGCCCGGCGCGCCATCCTTCGTGAAAGGCCATCCCCATGCAGCGACGCCCCCCAAGATGTGCATCTCGGTCATGGCGAAGCCGACCGGGATCTCGACCTTCTTGGGCATCTTGGTCCACGAGTCCCACTGCTTGGCCATCGCACCTTTGAGCGTGATGACATCCTTGCCGCCCTGTGCCGTCGCAGGATCGAGGATCTCGAACGGAATGCCTTCGACCTCCACGATGCCACGATCAATGAATTCATAGGTCACTGGTTCGCGCCGGTCGTACAAGCCGACTGTCGTGGCGACGGTTGCCGATGCCTCTAGGTCGATGATGCGCCACCCTTGGTACTCGTCGCAGACGTAGGCCAGGATGTCGCGCAGTGCGTCCGCGCCGAGCTCTTCGAGTCCTTCCGGCATCGGGGTGCGACCCATTGACCAGATCTCTTCGATGTCTTCACGAGCCACCGATGCCTCGCCACTCGAGCTGCGTAACACGACGCGATCAGCTGCGTCCACGACGATCACGCCGCTGACGGTCAATCCATCGACGGTGCGCACGGCGTACTCGAGGTAGTTTTCTTCGACGCTGCGGTTCGGATCGACGAGGAAGGGCAACAACTCCGCGGGGCCGTGCGCCCCCATGCCGTCCAGCGGCGGCCCGACATCGGCCCCGGCGCCGCGGAAGCTATGGCAGGTCGCGCATTGTTCTTCGAAGAGAGTGCGTCCGCGCGCCACATCACCAGGCTGAATGACATGCGGCA
>JBLFWN010000013.1:0-91939 GCA_047611405.1 Planctomycetota bacterium
GGTGGTTTCCTGGGACGAGTCATCGTCGAGTTCTTGCTCGCGGAAGGCTTCGATGTTTGGTCTCTCTCGCGCGGCCGCCACGAGGAACTTGAGCGGCTCGGCGCCAAGACGGTGCGCTGTGATTTATCCGATGAACTGCCAAACCTCGATGCCTGTCGCGATGCAGACATCGTCTATCACGTCGCCGCCAAAGCAGGTGTGTTCGGCAAAGCGCGCGACTATGAGCGCATCAATGTCGCCGGTACGCAGCGTGTGCTCGATGCCTGCAGGCGGTTCGGAGTGCCGAAGCTCGTGTATACATCCTCACCCAGTGTGTGTTTCGACGGCAAAGATCACCTGCTAGCTTCGAACGATCTGCCCTATGCCACGCGTTTCTTGGCCAGCTATCCGGAGACGAAAGCCAGAGCCGAGCGCGCGGTGCTCGAGGCGAACGATGCATCGCTCGCGACCTGCGCGCTGCGGCCGCACTTAATCTTCGGACCGCGCGATCCGCATCTAATTCCGCGCTTGCTCGAACGTGCCAAACAGGGTCGGCTCGCGATCGTCGGCGATGGCAACAACGAAGTATCGATGACTTACGTCGAGAACGCTGCCGCCGCGCACCTGGCCGCAGGCCGTACGCTCACGCCCACCTCCGCGCATGCGGGCCGCGCGTACTTCATATCGCAGGAAGAACCGGTGAAACTTTGGACGTGGATCGCCGAAGTCTTGGCGGCTGCCGGTGCTCCGCCGATACGCAAGAAGTTGTCGCTGCGAACGGCCTATGGCCTGGGCGCCACGCTCGAGTTCGTTTGGCGCGCGTTGCGCTTGAGCGGTGAACCGCCGATGACGCGCTTCGTCGCGGCGCAACTCGCGAGCTCGCACTCGTACACGATGGATCCCGCGCGCCGCGACTTCGGCTATCGCGAGACGATCGATGTAGCCGAGGCGACACGGCGCATGCTGGCGAGCCTCTAAGCCAGTAGGCAGCGCAAGGCAGGAAAGGACCCCATCGCGGGGCGCGTAATCGCCGCTGGACGACGCTTCGCCGGCCGACCATGCGTTGCCGGCCTACCACGCTTCGCCCGCAGACTACAGTTAGCCTTCAGAGCACGAACCGCGTCCAATCACTCGGCTGGGTCCGATTCAGTATCGATACCAAGCACAGCTTTGATCAACGAAGTCACCATCGGGGAATTCTCGCTCACAAGATGGCTGCGCAAACGGCTCTGATCACTCTCCGGTAAATCGAGGTGCAAGAGTGCACTGACGGCTCCCGCCCGCACGTGCGATGACTCGTCCAGGGTCGCACAGCGGATCAATTCGGGAATGGCTGCCTTGAAGCGCGAAATCTGTGCGGCGCGCCCGCGCAACAGCGGCTCCTTCGATTCACGCAGCAGTGCCATCAAAGCCAATCCCGCCGTCGCCGAATTAGCCGCACGTGGTGCGAGCGCGTCGAGTGCACGCCATTGCGTAGCCGAGTTTGGTCGCAACGCCTGGCGGGTCCACCACTCGACCGGCTTGTCGAGCTCGATTTTGCACAACACACGACAGTCCGCGTCGAAGACGAGATCGACCAAGGATCCCTCGAGCGGAAGCTGAAAGGTCTTGTCGGCGTCGTTCACGCGAATGACGTGCCTGCGAAGGTCGCCGTTGGCGTAGTGCAGGTCCACGTCGATCAACACATCAAAGAGCGGAACAACCTCGCCCGTCTTCTGTGTCTGACGCACTCGCATGGGCAACGAGCCACTGCCGAGACGAGCTATTTCCTCGTCATAGCTGACGCTGTAAATCGGGTAGCCGCCGCCCTCGACCCACTGCTCGATCATGCCTTCGATGTTGTGACCCGTCGCGTCGAAGACTGTTCGCGTGAAGTCCTCCGTCACGACCAAGTCACCCGCGAAGCGGTGCAGATAGGCGCGCGTAGCGCGCCAGAAGGCTTCTTTGCCGATCGCGTTCTCGATCATGTACAGCACCCAAGGTCCTTTGGTGTACACATGATGCGCGCGATCCGGCCCGCACCCCTGACTTGGCCAATCGACCGCCAAGGGAGCATTCGGATTGACCTCGGACTCGAAGTACCAATCCTTGTAGCGCTCTAACCAAAGCCGCATCGATTCGTCGCCCGTGACCGAGCGCTCGAACTGCAACTCAAGGAACGAGGCCCACGCTTCATTGAGCCACAGGTGGCTCCATCCAAAGCATGTGACTAAATCGCCGAACCAGTGGTGCGCGAGTTCGTGTGCGACCAGCAAGCGCGGATCGCCATCCAAATCGCCAACCTCGCCTTCCGTTCCAATCAGGTAGTCGTTCAAGATCGTCAGCGTGGTGTTCTCCATACCACCCCACTCGAAGTTCTCGACGATCACTTGTCCGTAGCGCGAATACGGATAGGGATGCTCCAACAGCTCGCTGAAGAACTTCATCATCGCAGGCGTTTCGCCCAACGCGCGGCGCGCCTTTTCTTCGCCGGTTCCGGGCGGGACGTAGTACTCGAGCGGAATACCGTTCCACTCGTCGTCGTAGCGCTCCCACGGTCCAGCCGCCAGTGCGATCAAGTAGGTCACCTGACTCTGGTCGAGCTTCCAGTGGAAGGTCTTATCCCCGCCATCGTGTTCGTCGACCGAGACCAAGCGCCCGTTGGACAAAGCTTGGATGCCTTCAGCAACACGGAAGCTGCCTTCAAAGGTGCAGCGATCGTTCGGATAGTCCCAGGTCGGGATCCAATGCCGGTTGTTCTCATTTTGGCCGAGAGACCACACCTGAGGCGCGCCCTCCTCATCGCCCTCGAGCTTGCTGCGTTCGAAGTACAAGCCCTTCTGCGGTTCGCAGCGATAGTCGATGCTGAGCTCTGTGACTTCGTCAAGCACCAGCGGCTCATGCAACTCGATGTAGACGAAGGGAGACTCGAGCCGGAACCCCAGCTTGCGACCGTGCTCGTCTTCGACCGCAGAGATGTCCAGACCAACCGCATGCAATCGAATGCTGTCGATACCGGGCCGCAACGCACGCAAGCGATTCATCGCACGCCCTTGCACGCGTCCGCCGGCCACATCCACCGCAAGGTCCAGGTCCAAATGCAGCAGGTCTGCCTCGCGGTCCCAGCCGTTGCTTTCGAGCGTGTCTGGACGAAGCGGCCTCGGTGCCTGGGGAGCTCGCTCCGTCGCAGAGCAACCGGCCAGAAGTACACAGGTCCAAACTCCAGCGCAGCGCGTCACCACGGTCCGCCACCTTTCAAAAATTGTCATTGGGCTTCGTTGTCCGCGCACTAGAAGCGGACTCGCATCTCACTAATGATTGCTTCACCGTCCTGAACGAAGGCTCCCACGCCCCCACGAACATGATCAGGGCGAAGCTTCGTCGATCCTAAGTCTTGATCGTTGAGGAAGAACTTCACATCACGTCCCGAGACCTCGACCGCGAAGCGCAGTATATCTTCATCCTCTAGCTTCGGCTTCTTCAATAGCTTGAGTTGCACGGGCCCCCCCTTCAGCGTGAACAAACCGGCGATGCCCGAATTTGGCAAATAGGCAAAGATGCGCAATCCTGTTTGGTGATTGGAACCGAGAACGAGTCCATAGACCGGACCATCGCCGCCACTCTTTGGCTCGATCCAAACTTCGTAGCGATAGTCCTCTGGCATCTCCTTCATGCGCGATGCCGAGGCCATCCGACCAGTGTTCACCGATAGGTTTCCACCATCGAGCACCGAGTAATCGGGACTCGCCTCCCAGCCTTCCAAGTCGTCCGGAACGAGTAAGCGGCGCCAACGCTCCAAGTTGACTTGCTCTTCGCTACCGATCTCGGTGATGCGGCTCGTGAGTCGTCCATCGCCGCCCAGCACCGTGTTCGCGTTCTGCAGCAAATACATCGCATTGCGCGGATAGCCCGCTTCCGAAAAGGCCACGGAGGCTGTCAGGATCGAAGCCGCGAAAGTCGCGCCCGACTCGGCTGAACCCTTGCCGACGTGTTTGTCGACCTCGGTCATCGTCGCGATTACTTCGCTAGCGAGTTCTTCCCAACTCTGATCCATACCCTCGACCGCAGTTTCAGCGTCGACTTGACCGCGAGACATCGATAGCAGACGCCGCAGGTTGTACATGCCGCTGTCCATGTGCTCCAAGCTGAGCTGTAGCTTGGCCAACTCATGCAACGCGACCGGATCACTCGGACGTTTCTCGAGAGCTATCTCGTAAGACTCGAGCGCGTTCTCCGGGAAGCCGTTCGCAATTTGCTTGCGAGCGCGTTCGATCATCTTGTCGGCTTGCTCGGGCCCGCCGTTGTGAACGGAGCCGAGTTCGGTGATCCACTCGTGCCAGTGGCTCTCGAACTCCTTCAAGGTCGAGATGCCGGGAATGTTCGCTTCCGCGATGAAGTACTCCTCCCAGCGATCCTGCACATCGTGCTTTTTGCCGCCGGTATAGGTCTCCCACCAGGCCTTGTAGATCGGAACGTAGATCCGCTCGGACTTCTCGTTCTCGTAGTTCAGCAGGTAGTACATCAAGCCCCACCCCATCGGGTAGTACTTGCCGTCGTAGGAGCCCGGCTCGAAGTAGGTAATCGTCTCGCGCACGGTCGGCGTACCGGCCTTGATGAACGACTGCAAATCCTTCAAGCGACTCTCGGGCACCAGGTTTGTCTTGACGGAACCACTGGCCAAGAGGCGCGCGCCTTCGAAGTAGCAGGCCATGCCCTCGTTGCCCCATCCCGGCAACAAGTTGGTCGTAACCGAGTGCTTGAACTGGTGCGCGACTTCGTGGAAGAGCGTATCCCACAGCTCGGTTAAGGATCCGCCACCGCTGCGCGGATCGAAGGTCACGATATAGAACTGCCCAGGACTGAAGAAGCCGAGAGTCGACCTGCTGTCGATCTCCTCCTTCTCCATGAACTCTTCTTGCGTCTTATAGACCTTGATCACGCAACGCCGCATGCCTCCGCCGCGTTCCTTGTACTTGAAGACAGAGCGCAGCTTGATGTTCATCTGATCCATCGCATCGTGGATCAGGTGCGCCATCTCGTAGCCGACGTTGGTGATGATCGTGTAGTTTTTGCCCTCGACCTCCCAGGCCTTATCCCAACTGGAGTGCTTGGCGTCTTCCTTAATGATCCACGCAGGATCTTTCTTTGTGGCCGGCTTCTCGGGGATCTCGATCCCTGAAGCGAGCAGCGCCTCAACTGCTTTCTTATTGCCGTACAGCTTCTCGAGTTTCTTGCGCGCTTCCTTCTCGTAGCGCGTTCCCTTACAGCGCACCAGCAAGTCGACCGCGTTCGCATAAAGCTTGCGCCTCTCGCAAGTCCGCGCGAGCGCGAAGACTTCTTTGGCGTACTCGTCTAGCAGTGCGTCCGATCCAGACTCGGGCGCTCCGAGGCCAAGCATGAACTCGTCCAGCGCCTTGACGCGCTTCTTCTGCTTGGAGTCCCCCACTGCCAAATCACGCGCCATCTTGGCGTACCACAGCGCCGTATCCTTGTCGTCGTCCTCCGCCGCCGCTCGTGCGGCCTGCTCTAGCAGCTCGACATCATCGGGCTTGAACTCGAGTTCGGTTTCGATGCGCTCCAGCGGGCTGTCTTGGCGCGCGAGAGCAGTCACCGGCTTCGATGCGGCCACCGTCGGCGCCACGGCCACAACAGAAGTGGAGCTAGATCCAGGACTGGGGGCAGCCCCCGCCACCAAGAACGGAAGCGCGAGAGCGTGAGAGAGTCGTAATCTCATGGGTGCGTGTCGTGAAGAACCTCGGGCCGCGAATTCCGCCGCCCAGGCGCGTCAGTCTACCCGTTGAGTGGACAGTCCTGCATATGGCTGCTTGCACGTCGCGCCAGGTCCGCTAGCTTGACCCGCATGAGGACCCGATCGAGGCCCATGCCGGCGCTGACTCTCCTGCTGGCTTGCACGCTGAGCAGCGCCTGTTCCAGCGAATTCGAGGCGCGTTGGCCCACCGGAATCCGGCGCATGCACGGCCCGGGAGCTCCGTTGAGCGAGGACGGCCAGTGGCAGTACTTTTACCGTTCCGGTCAACTTCGTGAACAGGGATCCTACGATTCGGCCCGACGGGACGGGCTGTGGACGCAGTGGTTCGAGAGCGGCCAACGCGCATCCAGCGGTGAACGATCGTGGTCCGCTGCGCTAGGTCGCAGTGTTCGTGTTGGCATGTGGAGCTTCTGGCACGAGAATGGAGTGCTACGCGCGCGAGGTACTTTCAAAGAGGGCACGCGCGAAGGCGAGTGGAGCTACTTCGACAACCACGGAGCGGTCGATGCGCGCCACGACGGTTCCTATGTCCAGGATATGAAGCAGTGATGAACGTCAGCCCCCACGCCGGACAATTCGCAATGAGTGCTCGTGCACGGATCATGATCAGGATTGCGGGCGCCGTCTGGGTCGCGGTCGGGTTGATGCTAGGCGTGCGCGGCGTGCTGATGTTGATCAAGGCGCGCGCGGGAGATCCGCCGGCGAGCCTGCTCGCATTGGCCACGAGTGCGGCCCTCGGCTTGTGGATCGGCCAACTCAAAGGCCGCTACGTTCTGATCCGTTCGGCCAAGCGCAATCGCAAGCGACTGGCCGCGCTTGAATCACCGGCCCCTTGGAATGTCTTCACGCTGAAGATGTGGCTGTTGATTGCGTTGATGATCGGCTTCGGCGCTGGCCTGCGGCAGCTCGCGGCGAACGGCTACATTGGCGGCTTCACTTTTGTCGGTGGTTTGTACGTCGGCCTCGGCGCGGCGCTCTTTGTCAGCTCGATCGCGTACTGGCGCCAGCCGCCGCCAACGGTAATTACGCGGCGTGAAACAGCAGTGAATCGAAGTGGGATTCCGATTGGTGTGTTGCTCGTGAACTTAGGAACCCCTGATGCACCGACAGCCTCAGCCGTGCGGCGCTACCTGCGCGAGTTTCTGAGCGATCCCTTGGTCGTCGAGCTGCCGCGCTGGTTATGGGCCTTCGTGCTGAACGTGATCATTCTGCCCAAGCGCTCGGTCCGTGCTGCAGAGGCCTACGCCAAGGTGTGGACTGAGGAGGGATCGCCGCTACTCGTACAAAGCCAACGCGCCGCGCGAGCCTTGGCAGCGCGCCTGGGTGACTCGCACCACGTCGTACTGGGCATGCGCTACGGCAAGCCATCTCTGGCGGCAGCTTTCGAAGAATTGTGCGAGGCCGGCTGTGAAGAGATCCGCGTCCTACCGCTCTATCCGCAGTACAGCGCAGCGACGACCGGCAGCACACAACTCGCGACATCCAAGTTGCTACGTAGCAAGCGAGCACAACCCAACTTGGTGTTCCTACCGCCCTATCCGGATGACGCGGGCTTCATTGAGGCCTTCGCACAACGTATCGAGGCGGCACGCGGCGTTGCGGAAATCGACCTGCACGTATTCAGCTTTCACGGATTACCCGAAGACCAAATTCGCGCCGGCGATCCCTATTTGGAGCACTGCGCGCGCACGAGTTTTGCGCTCGCAAGCCGGCTGCAACTCAAGCGCGATCAGTGGGAGATGGTCTTTCAGTCGCGCTTCGGTGACGATCCGTGGCTCCAGCCCTATTTCGACGAGTTCGTGCTGTCGGGGCTTCCCGCACGCGGACGCTTGCTCGTCGCATTACCCGCTTTCACCGCGGACTGCTTAGAGACCTTGGAGGAGGTCGCGATCGGCGTGCGCGACGAATTCCTGGCCGCGGGCGGCGAAGAGATGATCGTGGTCGAGAGCTTGAACGACTCACCGGTTTGGGTCGAAGCTATGGCCTCGATGGTCACTGGATCGCAGCAAGCGGCGAACGTCCAGTAGTTGCTTGAACGAATGCGTGGGGCTTCTCGCTCTGGCTGTTGGGGCGTCAGCGCTTCGCCGGGAATGGCCTAGGCATTGGTACTAGCAGATGACGCGAGACGGCACGTGGCCGTCGACGGGGGCTGCTGAGCGCGAGTATGCGCGAGCAATACGGACTAAGGCTTGCGCGGGATCGGAACCGCTCCCGCGGAAGGCCCGTACTCTTTCGCAGGGAACTGCTCGCCCTGTAAGGCATCGAATAGTTCTCTCGCACGCTGCTCTGCTCCCTCGTCGTTCAACTCGAACAATGAGAAGTCTTCGAACACGCCGAGATTCATCGCGAGCTGCATCGTCCCTTGCGACTTATGCGCCGCAATGACCCAGTTCACGATGACTTGATAAGTCAGCTTGCCGCGATAGCCGAAGCCTTGGCTGCGATCGAAGGAGAACTGAGCGTCGGTCGTAGCAGTTTCCGGATAGCCTTCGAGCGGCACGACCTCCAAAGGCGCGTCTTCGGCCGCCGCACGCGTGCTAGCGCACAAAATCACGGGACGCTGCCCCGATGGCCTGCGTGCAACGGCTTGGAGCGCAAGGATCGTCGCGGCTTGATGATGCCCGTGCGTCGTTGCAGTCGGCGCCATCGTAAACACGAAATCGTAGTCCCCCGCTTCGAGTCGACCGTCCAGGATTCCACCGATGCGCTTCAGGTCCCAGACCTCTGCCTCTTCGCCCAAGACTTCAGATGGGTCCTGTGTATAGCGGTGATCGGTTTCAAGCAGGAACTCGACACTGCGCAGACCGAGGTAGGAACAGCCCTCAAGCAGCTCTTCGCGGCGAATTTTGGGCAGGTGCGCGCGACCGACGCTCTCTTCGGTTAGTTCGAGGCCATACATCCCCTCGGCCAGCGTCGAGTACTTGAAGCCGCCCTCGCCGTTCGTGATCGTCAGCAGGTCGCAAGTCGCATCCAGGTGCGAGCTCAACTTGAAGAGCGTAGCCGCAAAGACCGTCTCGTCATCGGGGTGCGCAACCACGGCCAACACGCGCGGACCCGCGCCCTCCTCGTCCATGTTCAAGAATACGCGGCCCGGTGCAATCGGCGCCTTGTCGAGCCCTTTCCATCGATCAGGATCACGGCCGCTCACGCAAGCGACAAGGAACAGAAGCTGCAGCGTCAGCAGCGACCGCGAAAGACTCGCATCCGGCATCGTGATCTTCATGGTCGCAGAGTCTACAGCCCGTTCGTGTCAACCCCAGATTCGCTTCGCGCCCCAGCCAAGTATCACGCAGCCGCGGGCGTGTCGCCCGCCAGAGGGTCATCACCCGCTTGCACAGCGACCCCCAATATGAACTCGACCAACCCCAGCGTCGTCGTCAGAAAACCGACCGCTATCGTCAAGTGCACACAAGCGGTCGTGCCGCTATAGGAATCGAGGAAGACGACGCCCGGCATAATACTGGCCATGCCACAGACTGCCGTTACCAGACCAACGACTCGTTTGTAGCCATAGCCGAAGAAGATCCCGCGCAAAGCAATAGCACAGATCAGCGCACCACAAGTCGCCATCCCCATGTGTGTCTGAAAGCCCATGTGGTATGAGCCATCCTGGTCTTCGAGCCAAGGCATCAATAGTGAGAGCAGGCCGCCGATCGAGAACAGGATGATGCCAATCGAAAATCGATTCGACAGACTAGCCGGGATTGCATGCTGCTTGGCGTATTTGAGAAGCCCCCTAGGAAGCGAGGGCCATCCGCTCGTGAGAAACACCAGGGATGCGATGCCCATCGTCAACGCCATGATGATATGCAGCATGCGGTATGCATAACCCGACTCGTTCATCTCGCCATAGCTGCTAACTTCGTACGTCATATGGCCGAGTCCAACGATTCCCGCGCCCAGGAGTCGCGTCCATTGAAAGCGACGAGAGTCTGTATTCCACTTCGCGCGCTCGAGCGAGATCAGCGGCAGTAGGAAGCCGACGAAGACCACAGCGCCAAGCGGCAGAACGCGCAGGAACATTCGATTATCACCATCGACCTTCATTGCCTCCGGGAACAGGCAGACCGCCATACCCGCGAGACAGACCGTCAGCGTGAACAAGTTTGTGTCATCCGGAATACCGAGCGTCGAGAATAGCTGCGTCGGCCCCTCCTTCCTGAACAGTCGTGAGCGTCCCTTCGGCTCGAACAGCTCTTTGCGACTCGCGGTCGAGGCTTTGCTTGCCGATTCGGTCCGTCCCGCCAAGTCTTCGAGGTCCGCCGGCGATCCCTCGAGCCCGGCCAGCCCGCGTTTGATCTCACGCACGGCTTGAAAGCGACGATCCGGCTCGCGCTCCAACGCACGCATCACGACTTCGTCGACGCGCTGATCCACCTTGGACACAACCGACGGCGCCTCGAAACGACCGGCCGGCACTTCGCCAGTCAGCATCTCGTACAGCACGACGCCGAGCGAAAAAATATCGGCGCGATGATCAACTTGGCGCGGCCGATCGATCTGTTCCGGCGCCATGTAGCGAAAGGTCCCCATCGCCTGACGACTGCCGGTCAGCGTCGCATACATCGGCGTGTCGCCCATGATCTTGGCCAAGCCGAAGTCCGCGATCTTCACGTGCCCGGTTAGATCCATCAGGATGTTCTCCGGCTTGATGTCGCGGTGCACAACGCCTTCGTCGTGAGCGTATTGCAGCGCATCACATAGCTGCAGTGCGATCGCCAAGGCTTCACGCGCAGTCAATTCGCCCTCGCGCAACAGCTGACGAAGGTTGGCGCCCTCGACGTATTCCATCACTAGGAAGGAGTACTTGTCCGCGCGCCCAAAGTCGAAGACGCTGATGATGTTGGGATGATTCAAACGCGCCAGCGCACGCGCCTCGCGCTCGAACCTTCCGCGCCAAAGCTCGCCTTCCTGCGGGCCAGGCAACAGCACCTTGATCGCAACCGGACGATCCAGCCGCTTTTGATGCGCGCGGAAGACGACTCCCATGCCGCCTACACCCAGGCACTCCTGAATGTCGTAGTCGGGCAGATTCAGCGCAATGCCTTCGCGCACCCCCGGAGGCTCTTCAATCAGGCCTTCTTCAGGCTCGCGAGCGAGTCGCACGAGGCAACGCGGGCACTGGCCGTCAGCGACGAGCGGGGAGAGCGTGGTCTTGCAGTCGGGGCAGAGTTGGATATGGCTCATAGTGGGGTCTCCACTAAAGAGCGACAGATTTTTGCCCTGGGGTTACCGGGCTTCCGCCTAATTCTGCAGAAATCCGGCCTAGGGTGCGGCTGGCCCGCTCGCCTCAGTCCCCATCTGTGTCGAGTGCAACCAGCAGCACATCGAGCTCCTGATCAACGTCCTGCTCCGGTCCCAACGTCTCGCGTACTTCCTGGCGCAGCAACTCGCGGTAACGCCGCCGCAGGCGGTGAAGCGCGACCTTGAGCGCACTGGTCGAGAGCGCGGAGTCCGCCGCCGCTTCCGCCAAGCCGCCTTCCGGCGGTGTCCCGCTCAAGTAGCCGACCAGCCTCTGGAATACATCTCTTCGTCCGCGCGACTCTTGCTCTTCCGACAGTCGGTCCAGGGCCCGCTCAAGTATCGTCACGGCCCAACTGCGCTCAAAAGCCCTCTCGGGCGTTTGATGATCCTTTGGCTCGACCGAATAACGAGCCTCGGCCCGTTCACGCTCGACCGAGACCAAAATCAGGTGCCCGCCCCGCTTTTGCGCGGCTTGGCGCGCGCGTTGGTTCGAGGCGAAGTTGCGCAGCGCGGACAGGAGGTAGGAGCGCAAGCGTCCGCTCTCTTGCTCGACCTTCTTCAGATCATCGCGCGACAGGAAGTCGGCAAAAAAGCCCTGGACCAAATCGGCGCTGTCGTCGGCCTGGTGCCCTTGCCGGCGCAAGAAGGCGTAGAGCGGATACCAGTAGGCCGCACAGAACTGCTCGAGCGCCGCGCGCCCCTCTTCGGACTCGGGTTCGCTGGCCTGCCGCACGATTTCCCACTGCGTCGTGTGAAAACGCGCCTGAGAGAATTGGGACGTGTGCGGGAGCTCCTGCATGCGCCCCAGGGTAAGTCGCGCGGCCGATGCTGAGAATGGCGAACGCGGCAGTCGAGGTGAAGTCGCTGGATTGAGAGTGGGAGAAGAGGGGTTGATAGCTGTCGAAGGTGGACGGATTGGCAGCCCAGGAGACCTGACCACAGCCGGCGTCCCCCAACGGCAGCATACGGCAGGGTCCGCCCGGAAGCCGGTCGGACCCTGCCTGCTGCATGCATGAGCAAAATGGACCACCCCGCCTACCGGCGAAATGGCCCACACACTCCTCTTCCTCAGGCATACTCTGGTTGCCTCCTTGTGCTCGGGTCCGCAGCCGTTGCCAGCTCGGTCTCTCGAGCACCCTCTTGTCAACCAAAGCACCCCCGATAGGAGCTGACCGTTCATCCTGCCTCAGGCGCTGCAACGCCCGCGGACAGCTCACACGGCCCTCCGTCTGCGGATCACGATCAAGCCTGGCATGTGCCAGGCAAGAGCAAGTGCTCCGGGAGCTAACCAAGGCCGCCTCTCACGGGGCAGTGGCGTCGCTCCACACTCAGAACGCAGAAGTGCCCATTTTCAGGCACCCTTTCCGGCAGAAATCCGCAGAATTTCAAAGTAGAGCCACCTAATCGTGAGTCCTGGGCCTTCAGGTCCCGTCTGCGTAGCGCTAAATGAGCGCCGAGATCTTGCCCACTCCCGGATCACCGGCTACATTCCCCGCCTCATTGGACGGCGGTGTAGCTCAGTTGGTTAGAGCATCGGAATCATAATCCGAGTGTCGGGGGTTCAAGTCCCTCCACCGCTACCATCCACCGCGCTCTCTGGGGCGCGAGGCAGGATCGCAGGAGCGACAGAGGCTATCCTCTGCTCTATGAGCGATTACGACATCATCGGCGACATCCACGGACACGCCGACGCTTTGCGGCGCTTGCTGCACGAGCTGGGCTACGAAAAGGGGGCCGACTGCTGGAGGCACCCGCAGCGCAAGGTGGTCTTCCTGGGTGACTTCGTCGATCGCGGACCCGAGATCAAGCAGGTGCTTGAGATCGCTCGACCCATGGTCGAGAGTGGCCAAGCTTTGGCCGTGATGGGCAATCACGAGTTCAACGCAGTCGCGTTCCATAAGGTGCACCCGACCCCGACCGAAGGATTTCTGCGCGAGCGCTCATACAAGAACATCCGGCAGTACGCGCAGACGGTTGCGCAGCTCAAGGACTTCGAACTCGACGAGTATACGAGCTGGTTCCAGACGCTCCCCATGTGGCTTGAGCTCGATGGGTTGCGGATCGTCCACGCCTGTTGGGATCCAGCTTCGATGAAGATCATCGAGGAGCATCGCATCCACTATGGCGGATTCACGGACGAGTTCTTTCACCGGGCGTGCGATGAAGATGAGGAACTCTTTGCAGCGGTCGAAGTGGTTCTGAAAGGCAAAGAAGTAGGCCTGCCGGAAGGTGTGGTGTTCCAGGACAAAGATGGTCATGAGCGTCGCCGAGTGCGCACGAAGTGGTATGCGGATCCGGGCAGTGGAGTCGGCACCTATCGCGACTACGCGTTCAGCTTCAGAGAGAAGGAACAGGCACTGATTCCAGCAACTCCAGTAACGGCTGAGTGCGTTGTGGATGCAAAGCCGTACGGTCCTAATGAGCCTCCCGTTCTCTTCGGTCACTACTGGATGCCTGCGGAAATACAGCCCGCACCTTTGGCACCGAATGTTGCGTGCTTGGACTACAGCGTCGGGCGCGGGGGCAGTCTCTGTGCGTACCGTTGGAACGGAGAGTCAGTGCTCGAAGCGGGTAGCTTTGTGTCAGTTCCTAGCGTCGGCATATAGCGCGACCTTCCGAGTAGGTGGAGCTGCCACGCGAGCTTCGCACGCTCCAGACGCCTTAGTACGAAGGCGAGCACTAGGTTCGAATTGGAGTCGCCAAACGGCGATGACTCACTTCGGCGTTGCGCGGCACTGGCCTAGTCAAAGCGTACGAATTCGAATTGAGACAACCTCGTAGCAAGATTGATGCATCTCGTGGCCGCTCGGATCCTCCTCTTGCGTTTGAATTAGAGGGGCCCGTTCATACTCAGGACGCTCACCTCCCCCCAAAAAACCACTGCTCGCACCCCCCATGACTCAACCCGATCCCCCATCCGAGGGTGACGAGACCGCTCCGGCAACCGACCCGCTCGACGCTCTGCTCACTGAGCTCGAGGCTGGGAATGATGTCGACGTAAATGTTTAGGCTGCGCGACACCCGGAACATTCGACGACCCTTCGCCAAGCATGGTCCAACTGGAACGTCGGTGCTCGGGCATTGGGTCGAGTCGAAAGTGACAGCAGTCAATTCGCGACGGCGCAGCACGCGAGCGGTGATGTCATCGGCGACTTTGTGCTGCAGCGCTTGCTCGGTCGCGGCGGTCAAGGACTTGTGTGGGAAGCGGAACAGGCATCGCTACGGCGGCGCGTCGCGTTGAAGTTGATTCGGCAGGATCGGGTCAATGAGCAGAGCCTGTCGTTCCTGCAACGCCAAGCGAGAGCAGGGGGTCGGCTTTCGCATCGCGGAATCGTCGCAGTACACGCTTCGGGAGAACACGAGGACGCCGCATGACCCACGAGAAGATTCAACAAGTTGTGAGTCTCCTCCCCCAGACCCCCACCTCCACGGGGGCTCTGCCCCCGGACCGCCGTGCTGCGCTCGAGCTTCGCGTTGCTCAGCTCCGCACGGCTCCCCACAAATCAACGAAACTCTAAACCCCCTAAGTTCGGTGTCCACCGAAACGGGGGTGGGTCAGTACGACGAGGCGCACGTACTCTCTCGAGCACGCACCTATCTAGTCACTGGATCAACGGAAGACCAGAATGAATGCTCGGCTGTTACCCGAGTTCCAGTTGAAGCGACCTGTCTCGTTCCAAGTGCCACCAACACCCAAGTCGTAGTGGTCGTCCAAGATCTCGGCCACCTCTTCGGTGACACCTGCGAGATACAACATATTGGCGCTCGCTGTCACGTCGTCCGTACCATCGGCGTCCAAGTCGAAGCCGGAGTTCCCGGCACCCGTCGGCGTGTCATAGAAATGGAGGGCACCAAAGGGGTTGTCATCCTTGGCAGTGATGCCCTCTTCGAGATAGGGACCATCCCAGCCGTTGATGCTCTGTTCACCGGACAGCTCGAGGTTCGTGCCCGAATAGGAAGCGTGGTCGTACTCGCGACCATAGGTGCCCGTGTCAGCGTAGAAGCTGGCTGCGGCAGCCTTGAGCGTATTTGAAAGCTGAATGATCGTCGAGACCTGCCCCTTACGAATGATGTTGCCTGAGCGCATCGTGACCACACCCGCAAGGGCAGCGATCAGTGCGAGGACAATGACTAGTTCGAGAAGGGAAAAGCCGCTGTTCTTGTGGGACCGGATGTTCTGTCGCATGGCAATGAGATGGTAGAAGGCAGCTCCCCAGTCCAATCGACAGTCCTCACCCCATAAGCCGAAGTCCTTCTGACGGAAATCACCGAAAGGGAACGGGGAAGGCATCGATGAGCCTTGAGAGCCCCCACCTCGCTGCAATTCCCACAACGCCGCCTCAAAACTGGTCGAAGGTCAAGTGGGCGATTTCACTGATGTAGACCGTCATGCTCATTGGGGACGCTGACATCGTCGGCTTCATCCTGCTCGCCGCGATCCCTCCATCATGGAGCTCTACGAATCGATCGCATGAATTCGACACACTCGCAATCAAGTAGGTCTAGAGAGACGGGTTTCAGTTTACTTGAACTGATCGTCGTCATGGCCCTGATCAGCATGCTCGTTGGGGTGACCGTCCCTATGACCAATACAATGCTTCGATCCAAGGCGCGCGCAGAGCTGCGGGTGCTCGGCAATGTGGCGCAGGAGTACTTCCGCGATACCAACGCACTTTCAAGGAGTGCTGCTGAGCATGACTCAAGCGCCATCTCGGGTTGGGCTTGTCCCTACATGACGGGTGTTATCGATGATCGTCGCACAGGAATGTCCGGCTACCGTGTGGACCTGTGGTCGAACGACTAGGACTGGGATGTATCCGGCGATCTGCTGACGCTGACGAGCGCCGGAAGTGATGGAAGCTTGGGCACATCAACCGACATCGAACTAGAGATTGATGTCGGGGTGATTCGCCGCGAGCTGACCACGGAGCAACTCGATCAGCTGCGGATCGTCATCAATGCATGCAACACCGTCTACTTAGGCACGGCTGATCTCACGCAGGACTGAGCTACGATTGTTTCGGCGCAAACCTCAGCCTGTTATCAGCCAGCCTATTCAGGCCTCGAGGAAGATGCCTGGGGAGGCGACTTCGTTCCCGTCCCGCTGCTGACTCCGGTTCTGAATGTGACCTCCTCTAACCTGTAGTCGGTTAGCGCAGTCCCCTGTCAGCGGCAAAGCCGCTGCACGTCCCACCGAGCAGTCTCGAGAGCACGCTCGGAGGATTATCTGGATCCCTCGATCAGAAGGGTCGCTGCACCGGGCGACGGTAGCCATACGTGGAGTGCGCAATCGCCTCCAGCATTGTCGAAGTTACTTGCCGATGGAGACCATCATGTCTTTCGCACCTTGGAGATAAAAGAGTTCGATGTCCTTGCGCTCGACTACATGATGCCAGACACGAATGGTGTCGAGCTCTGCCGCATCTTGAGAGCCGGTGAGCGCCACAAATCAGTCCCCATCGTCATGCTCAGTTTCGTAGCCGAGAAAGGAGCTGGAGCCATCGAGGCGGGTGTCGATGTCGTGCTGCGCAAAGCAATCAGGCACAGCATACCGCTGCAGTCACTGTGCTCGGTTTTGGACCGCGGCCTCACCGGTGACTTCCCCCCCCCCGTGGATGAGTTGCCGAGATTCGATGGTCGAGTGCTCCTAGTAGAGGACAACATCATCAACGCATCGCGATGATGATACTCGCTAAGATCGGGCTGGAGGTCGATCTGCCGAAGACTGGGCGCGAAGGTCTCGAGGCCTATCAGTCGGGCAACTATGACACCATCCTAATGGATTGTCAGATGCCGGAGATGGATGGCTTTGAAGCGACGGGCTGCATCCGCGAACATGAAGGCAGCACGGCGAGCCCGATTTCGATCATCGCGATGACAGCCAATGCGACGCGTGAAGATCGTGCACGCTGCTTCGATGTCGGAATGAACGACGACCTCTCGAAACCCGCGACGACACGCAACTTGGCGGAAGTACTCTCGCGCTGAATCCGGATCGCCTCCTGGACTGGGCGCTTGCTAGACAGATCGCTTGCTAGTCTGGGCGCTCTTCCAGATCGAGCACGCCATGCAGCGGAGCATCGCAATCGGGACACTGCTGCGCACCGATCTCCTCGGAACAGTCTCGGCCACACCTGGAACAGTGAGCCGCTTGGAATGCCTCGATCGCAGAGACGACCCGATCCTGCTGTGCGAGGCCTTCTTGCGCACCCGCACACGTCCACCTGAGCCTGCTTCCGCACGTTCCTAAGAACACAATGCGGGCCTCATCATCCGTGGGTGGAGTGACAGGCCGATAGATGCACAGCACGGGTGACTTCCGAATTCCGCTCCGGTGATAACTCCAATGGAGCTCACGGCGGACTTCCAGATCCGCGTCATCGACATCGATGATTGCGGAGACCGCGATCGGCCTCGAGTCCTGACTCACCATGGACGCTTCGACTCTGAAGTGAGTGCGCGAGAACGCGAAGGGCGGTGCCACCCCCTGCTCATCAGGACTCTCGATGCGTGAACACATGGGCTCGAGCGGACTCACGATCAGGACATGAGCCGAGCCGCGAATCACGCCTTGCAAATCGAGTTCACTGTGATGAATCTGGGACATGTTTGCTCGTCAACCAGCCGAGCCCTTCCATTGATGGCATCTTAGCAGGAGGGTCGCTAGCACCGCGATTGTGTTCGAAGATGCGCTTCCTATCCTTGCCGTTCTGTGCTTGAACATCGCCGCCAGCGAGTGGCTCGTGCGGAAGACAGCCTTGCGCCATCTGGGCGCCGCACTACTGGTCATCGTCCTCACTGCAATCACCGCCAATCTCGGGCTGATTCCAACAGTTGACGGCGAGACTCCGCATCCTGTCTACGACACAATCTTCGCTCAAGTCGCACCGCTGGGTATCTTCTGGCTGCTCCTGCAAGTGCGATTGTCCGGGCTCGCGAAGGTTGGCCGCCCGTTGCTTGTGCTCTTCCTGCTGGGCTCCTTGGGCACGGTCGCTGGCGTCATCTGTGGCATGCTCGTCGTCGATGGCGCTACGGCATTCGGAACGGACTACAACGTGCTCGGTGGAATGTTTGTCGGCACGTACACGGGGGGCAGCGCCAATTTCTTGGCGGTTGCCGAAGGCTTCGAGTTCCGCCGAGGCACGTTATTCCTGGGAGCCGTCGCCGCCGACAGCGCCATGACGACGGTCTGGATGGCCATCAATGTTGCTGTCCCGCGCTTGCTCGATCGTCGCTGGCCCGACCGCAGCAAGTCCTCGGATGCATCGTTGAACGCCCCGATTACAGGTGAGTCTGAAGACACCGAAGCCGTTCACCCCATGGATGTGGCCTTGCTGATCGCGGTCGGCGCCCTCTCACTCTGGGCGTCCCGGCAGTTGGAGAGTATGACCGGAGTTCCGTACATCCTGATCTTGACAACACTTGCATTGGTTCTTGGCCAAACGCCGATCGCACGCGTCCTGAAGGGATCGCGCATGCTGGGCATGTTCGCGGTGATGATCTTTCTGGCGGTCATCGGAGCTCTGTGCGATGTCGGTGCATTGATTGAGTTGGAGGCCCTCGGGCTCCAACTGAGTCTGTTCGTGGTCGTGGTGGTACTCGTGCACGGGTTAATCGTCTATGGAGCTGCCGCGCTCTTCCGGATCGACGCTGTCACCGCGTCGATCGCCAGCCAGGCCAACATCGGTGGAGGCACATCGGCGCTCGCTCTGGCCCGCAGCCTGGGACGCGCCAACTTAGTCTTGCCGGCGATCCTGATCGGGTCCCTCGGAACAGCGCTCGGCACCTACCTCGGTTTCATGACCGCAAGTTGGTTGCTGTAGGCAAGCCCCCAGCCAGCCGAGCCACACAAGTGAGCGAAGGGGCGCTGGGCCGAGGCAAGCGCCCCGAGCCCTACACTGGCTCGTCCCCGTGGGCCCCATGCGGGCCAACAAGAGTCTCGTGCACGCCAGCCTTTGCAAAGCTCTCCTCGCACTGTATTGGGAGAGCATGCGGCGAACACTGGTACTTGCTACGCAGGTGCCTCTCTTGCTGGCGTACGGGTGCCAATCGGATAGCCAGTAGACCTTTGGCTTATAGCGCACCGTCTTTCAATCGGATGCAGTCAGCGCGATGGAATAGGATGGTTGTTCCCCGGAGGAATAAGCGTGTCAGGCCGCAGGCGCCGCCGCGATCCTCGTGCTGCCGTTTGCCCTGATCGCGGACGTAGCTTGAGTCATGGCCAATGCGGCTCCCGCTGAAACTTGTGCGGCTCTGATTTAGGAGGCAAGCGATCCAGCCATCAGCCAACATGTCCAGTGTGCGTATACGCGCCTACTTGGACCCGGGGGCCTCGCCAGTCTCTTCGAACTCGCCGCGCATCGCGGCTTTCTTGCGGATCAGGGTGTCCTCGAGAAGTTCGCGCACCGCGGGATAGTCGATCACTTCAAGGGCCGCTTCGAAGTCTGCTATCGCGGAATCGAAATCCTTCACTTCCAAGTACACCTGACCGCGAGACGCCAAATAGATAACGGTGTTCATCTTGTTGGGCTTGCTGGCGAGCATTCTGCCGTATGCCTCGAGCGCGCGTTCGTAGTCACCAACCTCTGCCGCCTCGACGGCAGCCTTGTACAAGCCGCTGACGCTCGCGGGCAACGGCTTGCTCGCGGCTCCCGTCCCTTGGAATACGACGGTCACACAGCGCTCGAGCGACAAGTACTGACGCGCCACTAGCTGCACACTCTTGCTTGTGACGGCTGCGATCCTTGGCTTACGTTGCTGAATCACACCTGTGTGCCCCAACACCTCGTGCACGCCAAAAGTACCGGCTAGCGAGAAGTAAGGCCGCGCACGTAGCGGGAGATTCTCGAACACATCCGCCAGACTCTGCTGCACATCGGCGAGTTCTTGTTTGGGCAGCTCCGTCGTCAACGCTCGCTGCAAGAGTGTGACAAGGGCATCACGCGCCCCCTGCCCACTACTCGACAGCTTTAGCAGGTCGCGATCGACGCGGCTCCCAATCGACGCCTGTACAGAATGCCCGCCGGATAACTCCTGTCGATCGAGCCAGCTAGCCAACACATTCAGTGCCGGCCGATCCGCGTGCCCCATTGCGGGAATCAGCCACGTCAGCACGACTCGGTCACGTCCCAGCTTGGATTCGATCGTTTCGGTGCGCGCCTCGAACCAGGCTTCTGCTGCCGGCGCTTCGAGCTTAGGCCCTCGCGGCAAGGTGCCAAAGGCCGCCTCAATCGCAGCCAGTGTCTCCGCTTCGGGCGTCGGCGCAACGACGACAACGCTGACATTGTTCGGGTGGTAGTAACGCCGATAGAAAGAGCGCATCGCGTCGATGGAAAGACCAGGCGCCTTAGTCAGGCCGTCATCATCGCGCAGACCTGCGCGGTACGGATGCGTTCGGAAAACAGCCGCTTCGAGTTGTTGCCTACGCCCGTCCGAGGGCTGATAGGTGTGCCGCTCCTCCAACTCGAGGCGCCCCCGTTCATGCAAGGTCCCCTCTTCGAAGAAGGCGATGTTGAGCAAGCGGTCCGCCTCCATCGCAAGCACGGTCTCTAGCTTGGCGTGCGGCACCTTGTGATCGTAGTAGAGCGTGTAGTCCTCGCGCGTGAACGCATTCGACTCCCCGCCCCAACTGCGAACGCGGTTCTCGTGCTCGTCAGTCCCCGTCGTCTCCGTTCCCGAGAACATCGCATGCTCAACGAGATGAGCGAGTCCTGTCGTCTCGGGCGTCTCCTGGCGATTGCCGACACCGACGGTCATGAAGACCGAGGCAGAATGACTTTCGTCTCGCACGGCCACGGCAGAAAGACCATTGGCCAAGAGCCGGCGATGGAAGTCGTGGCCTCCAATCGAGACGAGCGGCCGGTCTTGGGCCTGTACGGGAAGAGCGGTCGAGAGGCCCAACACGATGAAAGAAATGCACATCATGTGATCAGGATACAAGCAGGGCCTCGTTTCGCAGCCCGCGAGACTCAAGATCCTCAGCGTGGTCTGGTTCGCGATCTCCTTCTGAAGGTAGGATCATCATTGCGCTTGGCTCTCGCTCCTAGCGCGCACCCGTCGTGCGCTCGCGCCAATACCCGCCCCCATGCAGCTTCTACTCAAGCCTCTGATCGAACACGTACGGGCCCAGTTCGCAATCGACTGGACGGACATTCACGGCATATCCCATTGGGCACGCGTTCGCAGCATCGGCCAGCGACTCGCGCTCGAGACGGGCGCCGATCCAGCGGTGGTCGAGTTATTCGCATGGCTGCATGATTCGCGCCGCTTCAACGACGGAACAGACCCCGAGCATGGTCGCCGTGCTGCCGACTTGGCAAGTGCGCTGCAGGGCAAGTTCTTCGAGCTGACCGATAATCAACTCGGATTGTTGCGTGAAGCGTGCATCGGTCACAGTGATGGACACACCCGAGCCGATCCTACCGTGATGACCTGCTGGGACTCTGACAGGCTCGACTTGGGCCGCATCGGGATCCGGCCGGACCCGGCCTATCTGTGCACTGCAGTAGCACGTGATCCAAGCGTCATCAAATGGGCCTGGCTACGATCACAGAGATGGGCCTCATTCCGCCGGAAGCCCTAGCCTTCGGCAGTTCTGACATCTCTTCGAGATGGTTGGACGCAGGAGGAAGTCGAGCCATTGTTGGCCCTGGGCGAAGTGGGCGAGCACGCGCTGATTCCGATCGCAGTCTCGCTGTCGCCGCCCGACAAGGCCTAGGCCCAAGAGGTGTGACTACGGCTCACCGTTCACGCGGACGCTCGCGTAGGCGGGAACGCAATCCTGGGCTTCGGACACCCGGCGTGCACGTCAAGCGAATTGGATTGCCTCTAGGTGCAAGCCATAGTCGAAGCCGCCGGTTCCGTTTCGGATAGCTACGTGCGAGCACAGGCGACGAACGCGCGGGCTGATCTCAAGCACTTCCTGAATTGGAAGTTCGACGAGAACTGATCCGGTTGCTGCGCCCACTCTCGACATGAGGGACTCGACCATCTCGGGCGAACTGCTCCCCTAATCATGCTTCAAACGAGCCCCAGCGCCTGATACGCGTGACCGCCCAGCACTTCGCTCTGCCGCTCGTTGCCTAAGAAGCCGAGCATCTCCCAGTACAC
This sequence comes from Planctomycetota bacterium, assembly GCA_047611405.1. Taxonomy (GTDB): domain Bacteria; phylum Planctomycetota; class UBA1135; order UBA1135; genus JBLFWN01. The sequence goes on from JBLFWN010000013.1 coordinate 22,082, forward strand.
ATCTCGGAAGTCGATGCTATGAGCTAGGTCACGGCCTTGATTCAGGTCCTCCGGCGCAAGCCCGGGCCAACTTCCAAGGATGGGACCTTCGCGACGACTCGCACTGCGCTTCACTGCGCCTCCCATTGCGAAGGCACAACTCGCCCAACCATGATCGGTACCGTTGGTGCCGTTCTGTGCAGTCGTGCGTCCGAACTCAGTCACCGTCAGGATCATTAGATCATCGAGACGATCCTCGAGGTCCGTGACAAGCGCGGTGAGTGCTTCCGAAACCTGGCGGACGTTGTTCGCATAGGATCCAGTCACGCGCCCTTGATTTTGATGCGTGTCCCAACCGCCCAGATCCAACTCGATGACTTCCAGGCCGAGGTCCGCTCGAATCAGGCGCGCCGCCTCTTTGGCCCGACGACCCAGGGTCGTATTCGGATAGGTGACCTTGGACTCATCGGGCAACTGGGCTGCTCGCTGGAGATGTTCAAGTGCTTCGAGTGAGGAACGTCCACTGCGTGCCAAGGCCGCCTCATTCGCGCGCGCGCCTTTGCCTTCATAGGCCTGCGAGAGGGCTACGAGCGTGCGATCGAGGTTACGGGTCTCATCGAAGGCGAGGTCCGACAACCCGCGCAGCGCGAGTGCCGAGTTTTCCCCACGCAACGAACGCGGCAAGGTATCCCCAAGGGCAATCGCACGCACAGGTCCGCGGCCGCGACTGCTGCCTAAGTGACGGTTCAGCCATCCACTGGTCGAGACTTCATTACTTTCAACAGCAGTCTCCCACAGGTCTTGTTCCTTGAAGTGAGAGCGAGAGTTATTCGCATGCCCAACCGCCGGCAGTGCGACAGCGAGGCCGGATTCGAACAAAGGTGCCATGGAAGAGGCAGCCGGGTGCAGCCCAAAGAAGCCGTCCAAGTCGACGGCCGTACCATCACCAGCCGGTCGCGGAATCGAGATGCCTGGCCGCAAGCGGTAATACGCGTCCTCTCCAAAGGGTACGAGCCAATTCAGCCCATCCATGCCACCACGCAGGAAGAGCACGATCACGGTCGGCTTTCGCTTCGTCGCGATAGGGTTCGTCTCGAGTGCCAGCGCACGCAAGGGTGAAGAGAGCAGGCTTGCCGCAGCAGCACCCAGCATGGATCGTCGAGAGAGAATCATCGGAATCATCAGCGCCTCCAACTGCAAACGGTCGCCATTCAGTGCTTTGGGGTTTTGCATCACTTCAAACTCGCTTCCGGAAGTCGGCACATCAGCAACGTCAAACTGTCGACTCGTTGACTCGTGTTGCCCTCTTGGTCTGCCAGGAATGAAAGAGCCGCCTCATTCGACGACTCACCGAGCAAGCCGCCCGTCAGCCGCACAGCCGCTACATCGACGACGCGCTGGCGCCACTCGGCCGGGTCTCCGCCGGAATACTGCCGAACATGCCGAGGAACGAGCGCTCGCACCGCCCAGGGAATATTCTGCACCCAACGCCAGCGTTGCAGCAGACCATTCGTATCAGCCCAGGCCTCATCTTCATCCGGGTAGCCGTCCGGCGTCGCACGATCGAAGAGGCCCATGCCACTGTTGTTCAGGAAAGTGCACATCGACCCATCGACTTGTGGAAAACCAATCGTACGCGCGACTCGCAAGCCATAGTCGAGCGGGCTCGTGAGTCTCGGCTCCTCACTCTCGCTCCAGAAGGTGGGATGCTCCGCGAGCGCTGCGAGGATACGGCGGAAGTCTCCCCCGGATTCCAAGTACACCGCACTCAAGTCCTCGACGAGTTGCGTCGGTGCAGGAGAGCAGACGTAGTGTTCGGCCAACTTGCGTGCGATATGTCGCGCGGTCTCGGGCCTGCCAGCCAAAGTCTGCAACACATCCAATAAGCGCTCGTAGCGCTCTGACATATTCGATGCGGAGAAGGTACGACCGAGCAGCTGGCAATCATCCCCGTCAGACAAGTCGGGGGCGAACCTCAGCGTCGTACGCAGATAATTCCCAGCTCCGTCGGGTGGCGCTTCTTGACTCACGGTCAAGCCGCACAGCACGCGCGCCATCTCCGTCACTTCTTGTTGTGTGTAGCCGCCATCGACGCCAAGCGTGTGCAGTTCCATCAACTCGCGCGCATAGTTCTCGTTCAACCGTCCCGCATAACTTGACGGCTGATCGAGGTAGCGCAGCATCGTGGGACTGGTGGCGGAGGACAAGAGCAACTCGCCAAAGGTCGCAATGCCCATCTCTGCATAGCCGAAGTGCTCGCCCCACTCCGCTGGCGCTCCAGTCTTGCCCGACCAGGTCGAAAAGTGGTTATCGACCCACAATACGAATCGCGCTCGCACCGGATTGTCCGTTCGGAGCATCTTGGCGATCGTCAGCTTGTCCGCTTGATACGCCAGATCGTTGCCAATGCGTGCGCGTGAGAACTCGCGTGCCGTTCGATCCCCGCTGCCCACGTCCGCCAGCACCCGCTCCAACCAGGCTGTCTGACCTTCCAGCAGGATCTCGCCAAGTTCGCGAGGGGCGGGTCCGAACGCAAGTCTATTCAACAAGTGAAGGGCGCGCGCGTAGGCTCCGCGGATCGCAGGTGCATGCGCGAGGACCTGCAGCCGAATCGTCTGGCTCTCGCCCAAGTTCCCGGCCTTGTCCGTCACGCGAACCGCAAGCCGATGTTCGCCGGCCGCCAGTCCGCGCAGCAACAGCGGCAGCACGAAGTGCCCACACCCGCTCGGCTTGTAGCCGTGCGTCCCCTGAGGCCGACCGTCGATCAGCACATCGACGGATTCGATCGCATCATCATCGAAGGCCTCGACCACGACCGCGTCGACTTCAAATGCGTAGTGTCCTGGCTTCGGGTACAGAATACTGGCGACGGGCGGATCGATATCGGGGACCGATGGCACGCGCTCCAAGGCCAGGCTACGCATCCTCAGCTCGGGGCTCTCACTTCGCGGTCCAAGCACAAGCGTCAGCTGCTTGGGACCAGTACGTAAGTCGACCTCACCCAGCTCGCGTTCGCTCCACCAATAGCGAACATCGATGCTGTGCTCTTCACCTTGCTCGTCGCCCTGATCGACCCGAACACGCGCTCTTGAGATGGGCTCGGTGTTCGATGCCCGCGCCTCGAGCAAAATGCGATAGCGCCCCTCGAGGTGCTCGGGTAGATACAATCTGGCAGTGAGCTCTGCAGTCGGCCATGCAACTCTATGACGCACTTCCTCGCCGCGTTGCTCGAGCGTCCCCCGAAAGGAAGCGCCCCATGCCTCGTCCAGCACCGACCAACGCAAGAAGTCGCGTGCCTCTCGCTCGACCACGAAACCAGGTACCTGCAGTACTTGAACAGGAGTCACCGCCTGGCGGCCATCCTGCATCGCAGCGCTCAATTGAATCTCGTGCGTACCTTCTCCTAAGTGAGCGCGATCTAGTTTGAAGATCGGCTTGGCCGACTGCTGAGTCGCGAGCCGTGCGCCATCGACAATTAAGGAGACTGTAGGTGCGGGGGAATCAGCGGCTCCGCCCCAGTTGGCATGTCCTTCGATACGCAGACGCCCATTCATCGCGAGCCCGTCGAGCGGCTTGTTGAATGCGATCCAGAGGCCATCACCTGGCACTGGCTTCGCTTCCGCCGTCGACGCGTCCATCGTCATCATCATCGATGCTTCAACGACACGCGCTTCATCGGCCTCGACGCGCAGCAGTTCGTAGCGATCGAGGTACAGATTGCGATCGTTGCGGCTGCCCACATTGAGGTCGTTCAGAAAGCGTAGCGCGAGCACATGCTCTCCAGCTTCCAGCTCGAGCGGTTTCCCAACGGCCACCCGATGCCACTCCGAGTGAACCAAGCGCGTGGAACCGAGCACAGGCCCGGTCCCGTCAACACTCACGCCAACGGATGGATAGGCGCCCGCGGCACGGTCGCCTTTGGCGCGCAGCATCAGTTGGTAGGAGCCCGTCTCTGCGACTGTGATCGGCACGACCCACTGCGGATAGGTCGAAGCCTGCATCACATAGCGTCCCCCGGAGGAATCGGCGCCGCCTCCGACACGAGGTGAGGATTCACCGAAGGCTTCAGGGCGCGGCAGTCGCAGCGCATCTTCACACTCTCCTTCGATCGACAAGGCAGCGGGCTGAACAATCGTCAGCATGCGGATCACTCGCTCGACCTCGACACCCTGCTCCAAGAGCAAGCAAGACAATGCCTGAGAGCCCGGAGCGAGTTTGCTGGCATCCACATCAAAGACTGTACGGAGTGTTGGGCCGCGCACTTCGATCGAGCGAATGGCTCCGATGCGTCGCCCATCGGCGGACTCGAGCACCATGCGGGTGTCCGTGCGTGCGATGGCGCGCGACAACTCACAGGCAACTGCGAAAGTGCCCCACAAGCGCGCGCCTTGCACGGGGACAACTATCTCGGGTCTTGATCGAGTCGAACGCGCCTCCGCTGGGAGCGCACGAACGATGACCTCGAGCGTTGCCCCTGCAAGAGTGATGCGTGTCGTGCCTTGGGCGAGCGCTTTCAGCCGGAGACTTCCATCGGTGCGTCCGCCCAGCACCTTAGCTGGGCTAGGTGCGCTGACGATCGAGGAGTCTTCGATCACTGGCTCGATTTCGAAATCGCCTTCGGCCGTTACGCTTGTGGAACAGGCGAAGGCGACGACGGATGTGCGGCCCAACCAAAGGGTTGTGCGCTCGCACGGGAACTCGATATCGAGTACGCCCTCGGTCGAATTCGTCTCAGCAAGAGAGCGCGATGTCAATGCCGTCATGCTCGGAGCATGTGTCGTAGCGAGGAGCGGTAACAAGCAGAGAAAACTGAGGGAAGTCCACATGGTAAATGCTCACTCACGGGCCGAATCTCGATCACAGCGCCAGAATGTGGAAAGACCACATTGGCCAGCACTCGCGCGTTAACGATACCGGATGGAGGACACAGGCGGCAGTCTGCACGTGTGATCCTCGAGCTACCAGCTGAGAAGAAGGCCGTGAGTGTCCACTACGGTATTCCGTAGATCCCAAGGAAAGCCGCGGGCACCATGAACGCGCAATCAAAGACCGCGTTACGTTCAAGAACGCAACACAACAGAGGGAAGTTCGGCGCTGCGCCGCACCTCCCTAAAACACCAGATTCAACGCAGACAGCTCGACCGCTCAATCCAGACTCACGCAAGCGGTAACTTCAACGGCCCCCGACGCCTTAGGGAACAACCCTAGCCGTCGCTCGGCTCTTCGGAATCCTCATTGGCTTCATCATCCGGCTCAAGAAGCTCTTCAGGCATCTCGAATGTTGAATCATCTAAGGCCACTTCCCGCACGCCCTCGAAGCGCCAGCGTGACTCTTCGCCGGTTTCGGGATGAAACTCGGTCCGATGCATCGGGAAGCGCAGGTTCTTGTACTCACTCCACTCTGTGAACAGCACGGTGTGCTCGTCGTCGCTGGTTCGGCCCGTCAACAGGCCAGTCTTAGCGTCAATGAACACGCGCCGCACGTGATCCGGCGCGAGAGTGACATCGATACGCCAACAATCGATGCCGCGGAAGCGTTCGCGCCCCACCGTCTTTGCCTGCTCGAGCTCGAAGGGAGTTTTCAGGAAGTGGAATCCGTCGGTCGATCGCAGCTCGTCAAGTCCTGCGCCCTCGATCATCGAATTGCCCTTGTAGGGATTGACCTCCCACGCGGCCTTTCCGTCGAAGACCCGTTGAATGAACCAGTTATCGCCAAAGGGCAACTCGACTCTCGAGACCCAGCGTCCGCCACTGCCGAGAGTCCACTGGCAGGCGACATCCGAGAGCCCGAGTGAGTTATTGAATAACTTCCCACCCCAGCGCACAGCGGCCGGCCAGCTATGGTCGTAGCCTGTCTGATTGAAGTAGCAAGCTCTCAAAACTTCAGGGGTCGGCAAGCCGTCCGCGCCGAGCGGAACCTCGTCCATCTTCGCGCTGGCCGCGCGCTCGACATCGCGGTGGTCCAAACAAACTAGGTCGCCGATACTTCCTCGCATGTAGACCCGCCCATCGCTCAAGACAGGGGCCGTCCAGAACACTCCTTCGTCGATCCATTGCTGTCGTGACAACGGCTGGAAGCCTTCCGGGCTGGCCTGGGCAACGATCAACTCGCCATCGGAGGTCGTGACCAACATGCGCCCGGCTGCGATGGTCAACGCACCGTGGCCCAAGCCTCGCTCGCGCCAGATCATGTTGCCATCCAGATCCATGCAGCTCAGCATCGATTCATCGAAGCCATAGAGATGGTCATTCCAGAGCGTCGCTCCGGCCATCTTCGTGCGCATGCGTCGGCTGCGCCATTGCTCAACGGGCTTCTCCCCACCGAAGTCAACGGAAGCGATACCGTGCTCGTAAGCGCTAGAAATCAGCACGCGCGTGCCGAGCACGAGCGGTGTCGCGCCCTCGACATTGCGAGGCGCTTTGCGAAACACATAGTTGTGCACTTGCTCGCCATCCGTTGCGTCGATCACGCGCAGACCTTCGCCTCCGAAGCTGACCAAGCATGCCCGCTGCCCCAATTGAATCTCGGCCACTGTCGAGTAACTAGCACCTGCGCCCTCCGTAATCCACTGGGTCTCGCCCGTCGCTCGGTCCAATGCGACGGTGCGGCCCGCGTTCAGCACAATCATCGAACCCAAGTGGTAGGGAGAGCTGGCGAAGCCGTAGCGCCCAGGCTCGACGGTATGCCGCTCGACAAGGTCAACGACCCAGTTGACCTCGCCGCTGTCGGCCACATACGAACGCACTTCCCCAGCACGCGTAGGAACATAGACAGTATCGCCGATGACCGCTGGCGAACTCAGTGCGCCGCCGCGATGCTCGTTGTCAAAGGCCTGCGACGGATAGCTATGCGACCACACGACCTCACCCGACTTTACATCGATGCAGGTCACGCGATCGACACCCTCACGCGGAGTAGCGTCGTCTTCGAAGTAGCCCGCGATGTACAGCTTGCCGTTCGCAACGACGGGTGAAGAGTAGCCGCGGCCAATATCCACATGCCACAGAGGAGCCTCCGCAGCAGCAGAGTTCCAAGCGGCCTCGCTCGACACATTGTCGCGCGTTGGCCCACGCCATTGCGGCCAGTCGCTGGCCCATGTGGACTCACTCGCCAATGCGAGTGTGAAGAGAGTGGCCAGGATGCGCAGTTGAGTCGGCATAGGATTTGTTTCGGGTGCGGCCGGAGATCTGTTCCGTTCGTGCACTTTGAGGAGTATGCCTTAGTGCCCCTGCTGTGCCGCTGGTGATTCAAACCGGTTCTGTTGTGCTCTCGGTCTTGCTCGACGCGCAGAGCGTCAGGAGGGCACTATCTCGGTTAGCAATGGGCTTCCTCAGTCGATTCGGGCATTAGGGACAGTGTAGTGCCCCGCATTCAGCACGGCACATCTGAACCTCGATTGTCAGTTGCGGACGCGCCTGAGGCATACTCTTCCGCAGGGGTCGGGTTGAGCGTAGGGCTCGGTCATGGACGCGCAATGACGCGCAGGCCAACGTGCCCAGCAGCGAAGTCCCAACCTGCGAAGTAGCGTGCCGACGCACGCGTGCGGCGCCCGCTGTCGTACCAGGAGCCTCCTCGCAGCACGACTTGTGAACTCGCGCCGAGCCGTGCGCGCGCATCCACCTCGACTTGGTGGCGCTGGTACTCAGCCGCCAGATAAGGCGTCGCAGTCCACTCCCAGACATTGCCGAGCATATCGTGCAGACCGAAGGCATTCCCCTGCTTCAGACCGACTTCGTGTGTGTGCTGCTTCGCATTCCGCCGATGCCACGCCACGAGGTCGAGCGTGCCATACCGCGCGCGCTCGTCGCCGGCCCGGCAGGCATACTCCCACTCCGCCTCAGTCGGCAGATCGAGGCCAGTCTTCATCAATAGTTCCTGCACGCGGAACCGATCGACACTGTCGACGGGTTGACGCCCGTCAGCAGCGAAGTGACTGGGCTGATCCTGCATCACGTGCTCCCACTCCGATTGCAGCAGCTCGTAGCGACCGATGTAAAACGCGTCCGTCACAACAACTATGTGAGCTGGGCGTTCGTCGGCGAATGCTTCAGTGTCACCGGCGCTGGATCCGCGCAGATAGCGACCAGGAGGAATCAGTACGAGCTCGACGCCGGAGGATTGATGACGCACACGCCATGCGAGACCCGTCGCGAGAATCCGAGTGCGCACATCTTCGGCACGAATTACGCTGGGATTCGGAACAGCCTCCAACAACTCGCCCCAGGTCGGCACGCTAGGTTCCTGAGTCGTTTCGGCGCCATTCAAGCCGTTGGCGACACTCGCTTCGTCAGCGCCACTCTTCTCGTCAGCGCAAGCCAGACATAGCAACAGAGCCGCGCTCGTCACAAGGAGTGCCCTCGGCACTCGAACGCGCAACAACGCCATGCCTCATTGCCCCTTCCACTGCGGCTTTCGTTTCTCGACGAATGCCTTGGGTCCTTCGACGAAGTCTTCGCTCTTAACCATGCGTTCGATGGCGGGGTACTTCGCGTTCATCGCATCCTTGACGGTTCCAAAACGCATGCCTTCGATTGCACACTCTTTCGTTGCCAGAATCGACAGCGGCGCACAGGCGGCGATGTCAGCGGCCCAACGATTGGCAGCTGTCATCAAGTCTTCGGGTGCGACGACTTCATTGACGAACCCCAACTGCACGCCTTCGGCGGGCTGAACGTTGCGACCTGTCAACAGCATGCCCATCGCGTGCTTTAATGGAATTTGACGCGACAAGCGGTGGATACCACCGGCGAGGGCCGCGAGGCCGATGCGAGGTTCGGGCAACGAGAAGCGTGCTGTCTCCGACGCAATCACCAGGTCACAAGCGAGGGCAATCTCGAATCCCCCGCCGGCAGCGATGCCATTGACAGCAGCGATGATCGGCTTCGTGCCACCATACCGCTCGGTTAGGCCCGCGAAGCCGGTCAATGGGGCGTCGGGTAGTTTGTCCGAGGTGGCTTGCGACTTCAGATCGAGGCCGGCACAGAAGGCGCGCTCTCCGGCTCCCGTGATGATTGCTACGCGATGTTGATCGTCGGACTCGAAGGCATCAAACACCTCCGCGAGCTCATAGCTTGCTTCTGGATGCAGGGAGTTGAGGACATTGGGGCGATCAATCGTGACAGTCAGCACAAACTCGCTGCTGTCGACTCGACAAAACTGGGGCATCGATATCTCCTGGGTCGTGGGCCAGCAGCCTCACAAGCTGAACGCACAAATGGAAATCAGAACCGCCCTTGTGCACGAGCTTTTTCGCTGACACAACAGGAGAGGCAGGCAGGGGCCGACCTCGAGTCCAGATCAGGGTCATGCGTGGACCTCTGAATCGCATGGGAAGAGCGCGCACAAGCTCGGTCTAAACTGGGGCCGACACTCGGACACGACGCTGGGGCGCGACACTGAGGCGCACGATGGATTGTAGGCCCGCTTCAGAGTGAGAGCGCCGCTCGCCTTGTGCCTCGTTCGGAGCGTACGTACTCTGACCTCATAATGCGCGGCTCTCCAAAAAGGTCATCCCCTAGCGGAAGCTTGCACGGGCTTGTGGCGGCCGCGCTGTGCGCTCTCCTGCCAGCCTGCATTGATGATAGTCCTGCGCCGGCGACGGAGCCCGAGGCTTTCGTGCGCGAGATTCTTCTGGCCGACGGAGTCGCTCGACATGTCGGGCGCGAGTTGCACGACAAGCTGCTGCAATCGGTTGCCGACAAGGATCTCGATCTGGCCAAGCGGTCCTTGCACGTCGACTTCCGGGGACGTTTCCCGGGTCCCGGTGATGGCAAACCCGTGACGAACCATGGTCTTGAGCTTACGACTCTGTCCGCCGAGTCGCTCCCGGTCTTGGATCGCGATGCCTTCCTGGCGGTTCTAGAGGAACACCTGCAAGACTCAGCCGCCTTGGAGCGAGGTGCCTTCGATACGGATCGATTCTATCTGGGCGAGGCGCGTGACGAGGCTCGCGGCCGGGCCGAGATTCGCTTGGCGGGCAGCAAGACAGATGGGGGGCGCTATGACCTGCGGGTCGAGTGCGATATAGAACTAAGCCTGCACGCGGATTTTGGTTGGCAGATTCGAAGCTTGGAAGCGCACGGAGGAACGCGCATCCTCGGCGCAGCACCACGCTTCATCGAATCCTCGGGGGCGATGGGGTTCACGATCAACGAGTCGCCGCGCAATCGGGGCTTGTTGCAGGATGCGATTGACTCGCATCGCACGCTAACGCTCGGCGGTCTGACGGCTTTGGATTGGAATGACGATGGGCATCCCGATCTGATCGCAACGGCCGAACGCCAGTACACACAGCTATTCCTGAACGATGGCATCGGTGGCTTCCGGCGCGGCGAGCTGCCCGTACAACAGCCGAGCGAGAGCTCGAATTTCTATCTGTGGATTGACCTCGATGCAGACGGCCGCGAAGAACTGGTTGGTTCGACTCCGCTGAGATACTCCGGAGGTCGGGCACACCTTGCTGTCTGGACACGCGACGGCGAGCAATGGGTGCGGCGCGATGATGTGCTCTCCTTTCCCAATCCAGTCGGATTGCGCCATGTGTATGTCGCGGCCCTCGTGCCCTGCGATGTCAATGGCGACGGCGCGTTCGATCTATTCGCCGGAGTCTACGGAGACGCTCGTTCGCGAGGCCAGCGCTTCAACACCGTGCTGGCGCACGACGGCGCTGACAACCACCTGTTCATCAATCAAGGTGGACTCGTCTTCAGCGAGGAGTCGCAGGCGCGCGGAATCCACGGGACGCAATACACCTATGTCGCACAGCCCTTCGACTTCGATGGCGATGGCGACACAGACATCCTGGAAGGCAACGACTTCGGCCCGAATGTGCTGTGGGAGAACGATGGCACAGGTCACTTCGACTCGAATGCTGCCGACATCCTGGCTGGCGAGTCGGCCTATACGATGGGCGCCACCCTCGCTGACTACGACAACAGTGGCAACTGGAGTCTGTATATCTCGAACATGCACTCCGAAGCGGGCAATCGCATCGCCAGCATCGCGGATGACCTGACGGACGAGATGCGCGAGAAGATCTTGATCATCGCCAGTGGCAACATGCTGTACCGTCAAGATGCAGCGCGCGACGCGTGGCGCGAAGCGGCGCATGAGTTGCACTGCAACAAAGGCGAGTGGAGCTGGGGTTCTGTATTCTGGGACCTCGACAATGACGGCGACAAGGAGCTGTACGTCACAAACGGCTTCACCTCTCATTCGCAGGAAGAGCTGCCGGACTGGTGAACATGCTACTGGCGGCAGGTTGCCGCCGATGCAACATTCCTGGAGCGCGGTGAGCTCTCCCAGAACGTAAACGCCGACGTCGAGTTCGAGTTCGAGGGGTCCTTCAGCGGCTATCAGCGCGATAAGCTGTTCTACAATGCCGATGGTGCCGATCGCTTCTTCGAGTCAGGCTGGCTATTGGGCTTGGACGCCGATCACGATGGGCGCAATGTGATCCCGCTAGATATCGATGGCGATGGTGATCTGGACTTGGCCGTGCAGTCGCTACAAGGCTTGCGTTTCTATATGAACCTAGGCGAGCGTGCGGCCTACGCTCGCATCCGCTTGCAAGGTGCCGCGCCCGGAACCGTCGTTCGAGTGAGCGCTGCAGGTAGCACGCGGCAGGATCACTACAAGTGGACGGATGGCTTCCAATCGCAACCACCGACCGACATGCACTTCGGCCTAGACGGCTGCGCGCTGATTGACGAGATCCATGTCGACTGGCCATCGGGCAATTCGCAGACGTGGGCTAAGCAGCCAGTCGGACGCTTGTTGACGTTGAGCGATGGCACGGAGTCCGCACAGACCAGTCAGCTCGCAAGCTGGCCGGAACGAAAGCGAGCCTACTGGAGCGCCGATCCCGCGGCCGCGTTGTCCGAGTGGCTGGGTGAAGACCAGCCGGCGGAAGGTGAAGTGTGCGTGCTGCACTGGCTGGGTACGACCGAGGGCGACCCTGCCCCACAGGTGCCCGCCTGGTTGACGAGCATGGCCTCAGGCTTCGAGCACGTCCGATGGCTCGTGGTCTTCCCAGCATCTGCCGAAGTGTCGTCACAAAGTACGCGCGAGCTTGGCCAGAGCGCGAACATTCAGTGCTTGAGTGAAACCGGCGCAGCCGTCCGAAGCTGCTTCGGGCCAAGTGGGCGGCCTTCTGGGCCTGCAACTTTTGTGATGCGCGGTCGCAGCCTGCGCCGCACCCACTTCCCAGAGGTGCATTCAGAAGAGACGGCGGATCTTATCCGGGAAGTGTTGCACTCCCTCGAAGACGAAGCCGCCTTCCCCACTCCTCTGTTGTGGCGTGCACGCAAGTACTTGGACGAGGGCGATCCAGCCAGCGCGCTCGAGCACTTCAGCGAGCTGAGCAAAGTCAGTCCAGAACTAGCGCCTGCCTATGAAGGTATGGCGCGTGCGCTGGAACAGCTCGACCGATTACCCGAAGCAGAGCACGCGTACGAACTCTCGATCCAGGCGGATCCGGACTACGCGATCGGACACTTCAACTTAGGACTCGTACGCTCGCGGCTCGGCAAGCATGAGCAAGGCATCGGGCCCATTCGCCAAGCACTCCGAATTCAAGGCGAGCGACTCGACACGCTGATTACGCTGGGCGAGATCTGTTCACTCGCTGGGCGTTCCGAACTTGCCTTAGATGCCTTTCAGCGAGCGGGCATCGCGGACGCGACCTCGGCCAAGGCATTCCTGCTGCAAGGGAAGATGCTGGGTCAGATGCGCCGGCTACCCGAGGCAGAACAGAGCCTGATACGCGCCACAAGCCTCGAGCCAGAGAACCAGGAAGCTCGTGATGCGCTGGCGTTGACGCGCCGACTGCTTGGACGAGAGTAGCGAGGCATGCGGGCCGCATTGAGCAGTGCTCGAGTCGACACGCGGCTCTACAGCATGACGCCCGCGACTCTCGCTCGGATCACTCCGGAGCGTCCGAATCCATGAGACGCTCCGCATTCGTCGTGGGCAGCCAACGCAGGAACATGATCAACGCTACGGCAATTACGCCAAGTGTGATCCGCAGTCCCGTGCCCTCGACCAAGAGGATCGAGCTTGTGAAGGTGATCACAAGCACGGTGTACGCCTTGCGCTTTGCCTCGCGCGGGATCGTGTGATCATGCTGCCACTGCACCAGATAGGGCCCCATAATCCGATTCGCGAGCAGCAAGCGGTGGAAGCGCGGCGACGAGCGCGAGAAACAGGCCGCCGCCAACAGCAGAAAGGGAGTCGTCGGCAGCACAGGAACGAAGGCGCCTACCGTTCCCAAGACAGTGCAAATGAAGCCCGCGATCAACAACAACCACCGCAACGGGCCTCGGTGAAGAGTTTCAGCAGGTCGGCTGCCAGTCATAGCCTCAGGTCTTAACCTTTTCGGCTCGAATGCGGTTAGCGTCCTCCTGGCTTTCAAGCTCCTCATGCTGCACCCCGCGCAATTCCCTTCGGGACCAAGAATCAGGCACGATACTTGCCCTAAAGCATGCTCCGCTCGATATCGCGCCACCCCTGCCACTCGAACTGGGTCCTAAACCGGCCCTCATCGTGATGATCTCGTTCGCCGTCTCGCTTCTCACTCTCATCCCATCGACCGCGAGTGCGTCTTCAGCGGAGGCGCGCATCCTGCCTGATCTCGAACTCGAGATCGTCGATTCCGATTCCGGTCAAGCGATTCCGGATGCCCACATCCTGTGGTTGCCGGACGCAGCTCAGCCCCTGAACATCCTCTTGGAGAACCTGGATCCTTGGCTGTTCCACGAAGAGGCCGGTGTGTCCTCGACCAGTGATCAGCACGGCCGAGCCAGTGTCACCGCAAGCACAGATCCTAAGAGTCTGGCCAGCGTATTGATTCACGCGGGTCAGCTTTGGGCTTTTGCTCGTCTGCCAGTCTCATCAACCGCTGCAATCAGGATTGAATTAGAGCCTGAACGAGAGGCCGTCGCGCAGATCACGGACCACAACGGCAAGCCCGCTGCGGGCATATCCATATTGTTGCAAAGCGGCACGAAGCGGCGCTTCCGGCGCAGCATGTTGACCGACGAACAAGGTCGCGCGCACTTCCGGCGCTTGCGTGCCTTCGATGGTTTCGAGCCGGGTGACGATGCCTGGGAATTATCCCTCGCCAATGTCATCTCTGTGGAGGCACCCACCAAGCTTCGAATCCCGTCCGGGGAGGAGACGCTCCTGAAGCGCAAGCTTCCGGCACTGGGCAGCCTGACGGTTCAGGTCGAGGGCTCCGACGGAAAGCCATACCTCGACACAGGCCTAGTCCAAGTACGACCGCTCGAATGGCCGGAACGCGAACAGGCGGCGACTCCGCTGCAGCACGGACAAGCTCACTTTTCTCGTATCGCCATCGGGACCCCGATCGAGGTCCACGCCTGGACCGCAGAGCACGGTGAACGACTCTTCGAAGTGCAGCCACTCGAAAGCGCTGGCGAGCAAGCACACCTGCGCGTCACCTGGGAGGCAGCAGTACCCATCTTGCTCGGAAGACTGATGGGCCCCGAGCAGACTCCCCTGGTCGGAATCGAGACGAGCATCCAGCTCGGGTCGACGTACTTGTCCGTGATGACAGGATTCGATGGCCGCTTCCGCCAGCCACTGAGTAGCAAGCGCTCCAAGGATTGGCAAAGCGCGACCCTGGCCAGCTTCGAGACGCGGCCCGCTTCGCGAGAGGTGGCTCCGATGTTCGGCAGCTGCCCTGTGCGGATCACAGGTCGAGCAGGCGAATTGGATCTTGGTTCGATCACTCTCGATCCAATGGAGCTGGTCGCATCAGGAAGGATTGTGATGCCGGATGGATCTCCGTTGGAGGGTCCGCCCGAACTCAGCACTCTGTTGACTGGCAAACGCGCCGGGTCGAGCCAAGACAGCGCGACAGCGGAACCCAGTCGAGCTGGCAAGTTTTGGCTGTATGCACCGGATGCCGGCGGCATTTGGGATCTGCGCTTCTTGAATTACTCCCAGATCGAGTTGAAGGATCAGCAAGTCTCGGGAGGTTCGCGCGACCTATTGTTGCGTACTTATCGACCGACAGACTTTCATGGGCGCTTGTTAGTTAGCGAGCATGTACCGGCCAAAATCCTGACGCTGAGATTCACATCCGAAGGTCACAAGTTGCGACCACGGATCGAGAGCGATGGCAGCTTCGAATTGCGCGGCCTAAGGCATGGCTCCTACACTGTCACCGTCACGGGGCCAGGCTACTCTTCGCGAGCACCGGTGCTTAGCTTTGGCGATCGTGGTCCGTTGGCGAGCATCGAAGATGTCCAGGTCGACGAAGAAGGTCGCTGTTCGGATCCACGCGTGATGACGATCGATTTGCGCCATCGATTCTTTGCCTTCCCGCTGCAGGTCCAGGATCGCGAGGGTGGTGCCATACCCGTGAGTCAGGTGGCGATTGGAAACGGAGTCAAGAGTCCTGCGAGCCTCAACTGGTCGGGCGGCACTTTGTACTCCAATGTCTCTCAGCTCGATCTCTACGTTCAGGCGCCGGGCTATCGCAGCCAAGTCCTTCGCGGCGTGAGCGGTGCAATCGACGTTCAATTGCAGAAGGGCATCGCGCAGCGATTCGACCTTCCCGCCCAGCTTGGTCTTGAAACGCCAGAGAACACCTTCAAGCTAGCCGTCACCAGGAAGCATGGTCCATTCCCCGCAGCCGATGTCCGTAGCGAGGAGCACATCTCCAAGCGCTTCCGCGGCAACGAGGTGATGCTCTTGCATCTACCGGGTGAAGGAGTCTATGTGCTCCAGCTCTGGCTTGGAAATCGTGATCTCACGGGCCTCTTGACGCGAGGCGCGCTGCAACATTTTGAAGTGAGCGAGTCCCCGGCGCAGCCGGTCGGCATCGAGGTGTTGCCAGAGTGGCTGGACGCGGCGCGCAAAGAGCTCGGTGATTGACCGGCGCTACGTGAAGCTACTCATGCCTCGCTCACTGCGATCCCTGCGCGCGCAATCGCGTACAACAAGCAGATTGGATTGGCGTCGCTAATCGGTTGGGAAGTTTCTCCGATTGCGACCGGCGCGTGCGCGCTCCCTTCTTCGTAGCGGACGTAGTCTCCGCAGCGATGCTCGCCTAGGTCGTCTCTGTAACCACCGCGCAAGACCAGCACTTCCTCGACTCCGAGATGTTTGTGGCGCGGGTATCCGCAGCCCGGATCCATCTCGATCAGGACGGCCGAGTCTTTGGCCGCACCCTGTCCTGGACGCGCCGCACTTCCAGCCGTATCGATCAAGTACCAACGCACACCGTGGCTACCTGTCTCACGCCACGGAACTGCGCAGGAGTCGACGTTTATCTCTATGCCGGGAATTTTCATACCTCGAGTCTACAAAGCGAGCACAGATTCCCCGACTGCGGCCACGCTCGCGAGTTGCCCCAACAGCAATAGTCGCCTCCTTCCGATATCGACGGCTATGAGACTGGAAGGACAGCTTGAGCGACTCGCTCCCTTGATCGAGGTTCTCGTCAATGCACCCGATGCATCACAGCGACACCGCATGATCCTGGACGCCATATCCGATGCGGATATCGCAGAAGGTGGAGCGTTGTGGAGCGAACACGGCAGTGATCAACAATTCAAATTACTCGCATCGATGGGTGAGGCTGGTTCGGTGCTGAGCACGGATCAGGTGCAGGCCATTGCGAACGGCGAATTGGATCGAGGCATCGGCGGTCAGTCGATGATCCTGGTCGGGAAGTCGCCGATTCGTATTGCATTGAGCCTCAATGGAATCGACGAGCCCGAATTGTGGGAAGACATGCTCGAGGCCGTTCTGGTATTGGCGTGGCAATTCAATTCGCCCTGGCCAGTCGAGGAACCACTTGATCTTGTCGACACGCTGCTCGCCCCCTTTCAGCACGACCTCGGCCAAATGCCTGGAGCGCTGGGTGACGAAATCGATTCCTTGCTTTCGTTGATGCGTGAAGATCCGCAAGAAGGCGCGGAAGGAAACGACGCGGCCTAAGCTCTCTCTCGAGTCGACCGTGACCTGCGCTCGTCACCTCGCCGTGGTTGCACTGAACAGGATCAGTCACCGCGGTTCTGAGTGTTCGGCATTGCCAAGCCTCAAGAACAGTGTGCGCTCTTCTATGCAAGCGTGACGGCTCTCCCGAATGCGCTCCCCGCTTTGCCCGGCGACCTTCGCTTTGTGCATGAAAGGGGGCCGGTGATGCAAAGCATCACCGGCCCGAGGGAGAGAGGATACCCATCAAGCTTCCCGGGTATCGCGCCGCTCGCAAAGCACGACACCTCTTGATGGAACTCACATGCGCAAACGGTCCGAAGACCGTTCGCCCCGATTATAGATTACTCCTCAGGGTCAACACCCTGAATCGGTGGCTTTTCTGCTGGGAGCATTGCTTGCGATGACCTCGAACTCGCATGGCAAGCGAATTGGGGAAGCAGGTGCAACATTGCTTAGGACGCACATACCAAGCTATCCCCGTGCGGAGAAACGCACGCCAATGATTATTCCGAGATCAACTATCGGACGACATCACTAACCTTACGCGTAAGTCAACTCATCAGAGATGAGCTGCGCAACACGTAGGAATAGGCACTCATGCAACCAAGGCTCGCCGGTGAAGTCAGCGAGCCTCAACTGTCATACGTTCTCGCTCAGCGACCAGCGGCGTCGAACGGAACGCCTCCACCACTTGGCAGGCTCGTGGAGAGCGCTGCCCCGGCAGAAGTCAGCGTCCAGGAAACGCCATCGTGTACGGCGGCAAACAAGGCTCCGGTCGTGTCGGACGCGATCCACATTACGTCACCACTTCCGAGTTGTTCAATGCGCACATCCTGGGCGACTCCCATGGCGGTAATAGCCACATCCGCTTGCAGAATCCAGCCAGCTCCCGAACTCCAGTGAGCCCAATCCAGCGTAGCCGCATCCGCGTCAACGTAGGCGCAGACGATCTCGCCCGTCGCACCCAACCAAGCCACGGCCGACGAGAAGCCACCGACACTCGTACCGTTCCAGTCGCGCGCCTGAGCGTCGATTTCCAAGGTGTCGATCATCGCCGTTCCGTCCCAGACCGAGAGACCTAAGGCTTCGACACCTTCGAGTGTCGCGGCCGAAATCGCGATTTGATTCGAGCTCGTATCGCTGGTCAGGTCCAAGAAGTGCGGCGCAGCCACAGGCGCGATCGTTGTGAGCTGCGTCGCCGCCGCCCAGCTCGTCGATCCCGACGCCAGGCTGGAGTACCAAATGCCAGTCGATGCGTCTTGCGACCAAGCGACGAGTAGATCGCCGCTGGTAGATTCCCACGCCAGATCAAAGGCGCGATGATCCACTTCGCCCGATACCGTCGCACGCGTCAGCGCGAGCTCGAGTGTGGATACGGTCGCCGTATCCCACGCGCTACCGTCCCACAGCAGGCTGACAAGATCATCGTCAACATCGACATAGGCCAGCGCGACTTTGTCGCCGCCCGGCTCTTGGCTCAGCTCGATCCAGCTGACGCTGGCCGAGTTCGGATCAGGGTTGGGCCCGCCCGCGTCGTTCAAAGGCAAACTGGCTGCGGACGACCACTCACCGTTTTGGCGTGTGCGATAGACAGGAGTCGCGCTGCCGTCGACATAGACAGCCATCACCGTGCCGTCGTCCGCAATCGCAAGATCGAAACCGCGCTGCGAGGCTTGAGCGGAAGGAACACCTGTCGTTGCCCAAGCACGGCGCCATTCGACACCGTCCCACTCGAGCAGCGTCAACAGAGTCGTACCGGCATCTTCACCGAGCGCCAGAACGAATTCCTCTCCCCCATCAAGCTTAGAGGCACGTGTCTCGATCCAACGCAAACCAGGCGCCGTGGGCGGCAGGGTCTTGCTGCTCGACCAAGTTTGAGCGCCATCATCGAAGCTGCGTGCTTGCGTTGCACGCTTGGAAGTTTGTGCGTAAACCAGACGGCCGTCTTCTTGGTCCAGCGTTGCCAGTGAGTCCTGGGGTGCCGGATAGTGGTAACCGATGTTGACCGTAGCCGCATCCGTTGCTTCACCATCCAGGGCCTGGTCGAGACGCGTCGTGCGATCCGCAAGACTGAGTTCGTTCGTGCGAGCTTGGCTGTTTGCATCTGCCGAACCGGCATCGACGGCAGGGCTCAACGGATCCAGCTGCATGCGGTCATCCGCTGCATCAGCACCACCAAGCAGCAGGTCCAAGCCATTGGGGTCTTCCAACAGCGGGTCGCTGGAGAGATCGTTCAATCCAGCCACGAGCCCGACATAGTCGCTGCCCGCATGTCCAAAGACATCGTTGAAGTCAGCAGTCAGAGTCGCAGCGCCGCTGACCTCGATGCCATCCGCAGCGCCGCTCGCCACGATGCAGTCCAGCATAGTGACTACCGTGGCCGCGCCATCGACGATGACTTGATCGCCAGCGTTTGCGTACAGCGTGCAGGCGAGGATCGAGACTCCGGTCGCGCCGTTCTCGACACGAATGCCTTCTCCGCCGTTGTTGTAGACCAACATGTCACGCAGCTTTGCCGTGCTCGTCCCACCGAGCACGATGCCCTGTGCATCGCCACCCGTTTGGTTCGAGATACGGCAGTCTTCGACCGTTGCGCTCGGCGCGTCCAACAGGTGCAGGCCTCGGCCGCATCCGTAGACTTCGAGTTCACTCAAGCGCACGGAAGCCGTCGTCACCGTGCCGCCAACGTAGACCGCGCCTCCGGCCACACCGACGCCGGGAGCGGCACCGATGATCGTGAAGCCACGCAAGCGCAAGAAGTCGGCTCCGTCGATCCTCAGCGTGCTCGTCGCGCCTCCGCCGTCGAGCATGACCGTGCCCGCATCTCCGGTGCGCGCTCCTGTCGTATCCGCGATAATGCGAATCGGGTCGGCTAAGGTGCCGGCCGTGCTAAAAATCGGCGTCTCGATGTAGGTGCCTGCACCGACATACAGTGTGTCACCTGCAATGAGCAGTGCCGCAGCATGCGTCAAGCTGGCCCATGCCGTCGCCGGGCTCGTACCGTTCGCGGCGTCAGAGCCCGTGTCTCTGACGTAGTATGTGTTCGCCAAGTCCCAAACAAATCGCGCTTGGACGGTCGCCGTCAAAGCCACTTCGCCAGGTCCAGGATTCACGACAGCGCTAATCGTCTTCAGCTCTGCGCGGGACGATGTCATCGATCCGATGGCAAGTCCGGCAGCATCCGAAAGTCCGGGCTGCGTGAGGACCCCACCCGATCCGGAAGTGGAGAGCTCGACTACTTGGCCTTCGACCGGGTTGTCGTTCTGGTCGCGCACGCGGGCGTCAATGACGACGGAATCGATTCCATCCGCAAGGGCGCCGTATGTCGGGCTGACCGCGAGGGTCGAAAGATTGGCGTCGATCGTAGTCACATCTCCGACAAACTCGACGGAGGATGTTTGCGTCAGCACAATGTTCGCACCGAGCGGTTCGATCGTCGTCGTTACGACCTTTGTCTCGGCCCGGGTAGAGCTCAAGCTTCCCGTCGCTTGACCCGCAGCATCCGTGACAAGAGCCGGCTGCTGAAGAGTGTTGTCAGTACCGGTAACAGCGAGTTCAACAATTTGCCCCGCGACAGGATTCGAGAAGGCGTCGAGGACGGTGACCGTCAGCGACGAAGCGTCGAGGCCATCGGCGACAACTCCAAAAGCGGGCAGAGCCGCTGCGGTAGACAAGCTGGCGCTAATCGAGCTGGAATCCGCGACGAATTCGACGTTGGGTTGATCATCGAGGCTGATGGCGTGACCGATGGGATCCACGATTACGGTCATTGTCTTCAGCTCGGCCCGCGTCGTGCTCATCCGCCCTGTCGCTTGACCGAAGGCATCCGTCATCCCTGGTTGGTTGATCGAATTGCTGATGCCAGTCGAAACGATGCCGATATCGAGCGACGGAATCACATTGCCGTAGATGTCGCGAACCGTGATCGTCAACTCGGTTTCCTCGACACCATTCGCGAGGATGCCACTGGTCGGCGTCGCGACGACTGTCGAGAGGCTCGCGCTGATCTGGTCGGCGTCCGCCTCGAAGCTGACGGTGGGCGTCGTACTCAGATCCAAGTTCAAGCCGAGCGGATCGACTGTGACAGTCAGCGTCTTGACCTCCGCAAAGCTGGAGCTGATCGTGGCGGTCGTCATCCCGGCCGCGTCCGTATCGGCTGGCTGACTTATTGCGTTGCCGCTGCCAGTCGCCTGCAAATTCACGCTGAGTCCGGGCAACGGCGAGCCACCGGAGTCAAGGATGGTGATGTCGACGGTCGAGACCGTCACTCCATCCGCGATCAATGAAGTGGGCGTAGCGATGACTGTCGAGCTCGTCGCATCCGGAGGTAGTGGGAGCACCTCCCAGAGGTGTGCGCTCGTATCGCTGGGAACCAGTGAGCCAGGGAAGGTCACGGTCGATTCGAGGAAGTCGAAGCACCAACCGCCGCTCCCGCCACAAACGTCCTGCTGCACGGGCACCCCGTCCAACAGGACTTGGTAAGGAGCGAGGCCCATGTCCTTCATAACGATGTCGAACGGCATCGAATCGTCAGACTGGAGCTGAATGGAGTACGGCAGCGAAGGCGAGAGCCCCGAATCCAATGTATCGACGCTGGTGCGCCCCATGTTCTCGACATCGCTGAACTGCAGCGAGTTAGCTCCAGCATCGACAAGCCAGGTGAAGGGCGTCATCGACCCTGAAGTGACCTGTTCGACATCGAAGTAAAAGAAGGTCGCGTCTCGATCTGCCAGCGTCTTTGCCACCGAGGGCAGAGTTAGGACCTTTCCCTCGAAAAAATCACACACGCCCTGTTCCCGCATCGTGAACCATGTGTGACTACTGGGACCAACATCCACGGCGCGCACGAGCACGCTCGCACCAACGACGCCCGAGGTGAAATCGATAAACGCGAGAGTCTGATCGACCAGGTAAGTCAACGGGTCGGTCGTCCGATACCAAACCTGCATCGGAATGTGACGCAGATTCCATGCCGTGCTGTTGGCAGGATTGACAAGGCCGGAGACATCGCCCAGATCGATCGTCGACGCTTGAACGTAACTGAACGGAACGAAGTTCGGATCGCCACCGAACAGGTAGTTCAAGAAGTCCGGCGTATCGTAAGGCGGATCAATATCGTCGTTAGTTTCTTTGAAGTAGGTATGCCCCGTCGACACTGAACCCGTGTGGTTCGCTACAGCCGCGAACATGCCCTTCTCCGGATCTGGATCGAGGTAGCGAGCCGCATAGTTCGTGACCGCACCCCCGCCGATGGAGAAGCCAAAGCCATAGATTCGATCTGTATCGATCGCGAAGTCTTGCAAGACGCGACGGATATCCTCCGAGATCGTCGCCTGGCTGTTGGGGCTCGAGAAGGTCTCTTGTGAAATAACAAAGTCGTGGCGACCGAGAGGGGTCAACAAGAACCATTCACGATCCCGGGCTTGCTGGAAAAACTCGGTCTCATACAAGATCTCGGTCTCGGTCCTCGAGAAACTGTGGAAGCCGACCATCATCGGTCGCGGCGTCCCCGGGATTACGTCCGGGACGTACAGCAGGTAATGCTCGAAGGTGCCGAAAACCGGGTAAGAGAATCGATACACGCCCTCGGGAAGGAAGCCCAGGTCCCACTGGCCGGCAGATGCTCCGCCCAGGATCGTGCCCTGAACGTGCATGTCACGGTTGCCGTAGGGCGGGACTCCGCTCGCTCCGCCAGCCCTCGAGTTCCCTCGGCCACCCGCAGTACTGCCGGAGGAACCAGAGCCCATCGCTCGAGTCCTATCTTCGTCAGCATCGATCAGACCGTAGGGGAGCTTCTGGGCTCCGGCACGTGCTCGACGATCTGTGGCCACATCTACCGTCTGCGCAAAGACCGACGCACGCTCCGCTTGAAGCTGCGGAACGGCAAACGACGAAGGTAGAAGAGCCGTGGTGAGAAGCCACAGCATGGCAATAGAGGGGGGGATCATATTTTCAAGCATCCTATGGAGAACAGCAGGAGACTATTCATGAGGGCTAGGCAACACTTCAATGTACCCCAATAAGAAGGGGCTGAGGTGCTCTACATATTTTGATCAAACTGGATCGGAGCGGGCCCACCAAGGGCGAATTTACAAGTTTTATTGGCCGCGAACTTGGCCGCATTCTGCTTCCAGCCCAGAAGGGGGCTTATGGCCGCCCTCCATAGTCAGCGCTTTGCGCGCTTGCTCGAGCCTGCCTTGGACTTGTTCTTCGCATCGGCGTCCAGAGTCAGCGTGACTTTCTGGGCACTTCGGGAGAGCTTCAGATTCTTGGACGCTTTCGATCCATCCGAAAACTTGGCCCGCAAGACCCACTGCCCCTGGGTTGCTTGGCTGGCTCGAAAGAGCCCATCGCGCCCAATCGCCTTTAACCGAATGTACGCCCCGGCCGCTTTCTGATTCTTCGTTGCATCTGCTCCGGGCTTCTCCAGCCAAACCTTCGCACGGTGCACCGAATTGCCCTGCGCGTCCCGCAGGCTCACGTCGAGCTTGGTCACACGTCGCAACTCGAGCCTGCCCAAATCGATGTCTGCCCCGGGTGCCAAGTCGAAGCGAGCGAAGCCGCGTCGCTCGAATCCGGGCGCCTCTGGCACCAGCTTCACCATCCCTGGTCGCATGCCTGTGATCGAAAACTGTGTGCCGTCGACGGACAACACGCCGCCTCGCAACGAGTTCCATTTCAGTTCTCGCAACGCACGCCCATTACCCTTGGCAACGACCTCGCCCGACACCCTGCCCGGCCGAGTCAGTGGATCGGGCGTCATCACGAAGCTCGCGAAGCTCTGCTCGGGCAGCATCAAGCGCACAGGTTCTGGAACGAGCATGCGCCAGCCCATGGCTTCCACTTTTAGGCTCCAGACGCCGGGCTGCAAGTCTTCGATGACGAAGCGTCCGTACTCGTCGACACCTTTACCGCGTCGGCGTACGTCTTCCCCCAACTTCATTTCGGCGCGCACGCGAGCAGCCCAGATTGCGTTGCCATCTTCGTCGACCACCCAACCTTCCAAGCGGCATGCAGGAGTCAGAGTAACATCAAGTTCGATGACACCTTGCTCGAGCGCGGCGATCGTCGTCTTCTGCTCGCTGCGCCGATAGCCAGCGGCCTCGACGGATACTTGCATGCGACCCATTGGAACGTTCGCAAAGTGCACCTCGCCGGCGCTATTGGTGGATTCGGCATCCCACTTCATCCAAGCCTTGCCGACCATCGTCTGCAGCGCTACGCGCGCCACCAAAGGGTCGCCGTTCTCGTCTTGTACGCGCGCGATTAAGGCGCCGCCCACTGCAAGTTCGATACGCAGGTTTCGATTGGCTTCACCTGGTCCCAGCTTGACGGTGCTTTGAAAGCTCCCCAGATCGCCGTTGGCCGCGACGGCTCCGCCAGGTGGCCAGGCTGCAACCAGGAGAGTTTCCTTGGATGGCACAGCTTCGAACTCAAACTGACCGAGTGCGTCGCTCTCTGCGCGCTCCAAGAATCCGCTCTCTCCAATTGCGGGCGGACTCGGGCTGCTCCACTTTTGAGATTCCGTCTCGCGCGAGATCGCGAACATGACGCGTGCGCCTTCGACGGGCGCTCCGTCGGACCCCAGTACGACGCCGGCCAAAACTCCGGAGGGAGCGATGTGCAGCACAAGCTCCGGGTTCTCGCCTGACACGACCTCGATCGTCTTCGTCACCACCGCTCCCCATGGCGTCCGCGCTTCGACGACATTCGGTCCGACCGGGAGACTCTCGAAACGCAGCTCGCCGGATTCTCCGCTAAGCCGCTCCTGAATTGATGACTCGGTCAGGCTGTCGTGCAGACCCTGAGTCACGGGGGTCATGTGCACCATGCTCTCCGGCAAAGGACGCTCGCTGGTGCGTTCCAACACGCGCACCTCGACAGAACCCGGTTTTGACAGAGGCAATGCGACGTAGACGCTCTGTTCAGCGTCGACCTGGACTCCGGTCACTATCGCGAGCCGCGTGCGTCCGCTCATCGCGACCAAGGAATAGACGCCACCCTCGAGGTCGCCAAAGCTGAATGCCACTCGCTCAGGAGTCGTGCGGGCACGCTCTTCCCCGCGTGGCCCTTTCGCACCGTGCATCCACAGGAAGACTTGGATTCCCTCGGGCAGGGCAGCGCCGTCGGTGGTCACGAGTCGCCCTTCGATCCGGCCGCCGGGATCGAGTTCGATCACGATTTCGTCCTCGCTCGAGCGCAGTCGAGGCCGCGTGATGTCGGCGTACTCGGGGTGCTCGACACGCAGAACCGCAGCCAGAGCCGCGGGCCAATCGAGTGCCGCGCGACCATCCTCATCAGTCGTTGCCGTCCGCTCATGGTCTTGGCCGAGCAGCGTGATGAGCGCACCGGCGATGGGCGCGTGTCCCGAGCGGTCGATCACGCGGAAGGCTTGCGAACGCTCGGGACCAAATGCGTTCAGGAATTCACGTCCGCCACGGACCATGACTTCGACTGCCGTGCGTTGTGGCCGAAGCGAGTCGTCTGCGCCGGCAGTGGAATCAGGAATCAAGGCCTGATCCCCCACCGATTCAGGTCCGATCGCAAGCGAACGCGTGCCCGGGCTTCCGGCACGTAACATCGCCAGCGCAAACAACGCGAGGCAAGCAACGACAAAAATAGGCAGAGCCAGCGCGCTTTGCCCGCTGCACTGTCTCTCACCAACCGCAGCCCTAGTCATTATCAGATTCCCTAACCCTTCGGTCTGTGCGACGTTTCGGCGCATTCCCTCGATCATCCACGAAGGAGCCGTAGCAGCGGCCGTCCATTGTGAAAATCTGAAGCCGCTCAGCGGCGTGATCGAGTACGGCGATGCGGCTCTCGCGGTCACTTGTCGCCACATCGACCGCAATATCGCAGGGCTGCTCCACATCGCCATCCAGCCCACCACTCTCGGCGATCACTCGCAGCAACTTCCCACCGGAGTCAGTCAGAAGGAGGGATGAGCCCTTGCCCTCCTCTCGTCCTGAGAACGCGATCAAGATCCGGCCCTGCCCCGCCGGTGCAACGGCGCAAGGTTCGCTGTCCGGAGCGAGCGAACGCAGATCGATCGCATAGTGAAACTGCCCATCGCGAAAAATCTGAATGCGCCGCGCACGCCGCTCGCAGACATACAATAGTTCCTCTTCCTGCGTGAGGTCACAGATGTCCGCGAAGGCTCCGTCCGGATCACCGAGTGGGCGCAAGGAACGCATGCCCTTGCTAGCTGGATGCAACTCGTGCAACGCATGACGCCGACGGCCGGACGAAGCGACGGTGACGAGCAAGTCATCATCCGCGCCACGGCAACAGACGTCGACCGGGACTCCCAAACCATCGCGTGCCTCGGCCGACCCGATGAGTGTCGCCACTGGCCTGCCGACCAACGTGAAGCTGCGCAGGCGCGATGCAGCAGAGTCGGCAATCCAGACGCGATGGTCGTCGTCGACGCACAAGCCGGCTACAGACGATCGCCCGCTTTCCGCATCCTTGAATCGAAAGTGCGTCTCTAAAGGATGTCCGTCCAGATCGAATGAACGGACATCGGCCGTCTTTGCATGTCGACCAACGTACAGCACGCCTTGATGGATCGTCAGCGCACCATCCATCACGCAGGCCTCCGCAACGTGACGAGTAAGACCTCTGGAGGTGCGCCGAAACGAAGCGGCAAACCGACGACCCCCAGTCCACGCGAAACGAGCAAGGTCGTCGCACCGAGCTCGATGCGCAGGCCTGGATGCTTTGGGCCGAGCGTGCGTAGCCACGGCAGGTCGACCTGGCCGCCATGGGTATGCCCCGACAGAATGACTCGGCATCCATTGCGCGCGAGTGCGGGCGCACCGGCAGGGTTGTGGCACAAACAGATCTCGAGCATGTCATGAATGCCGCGTCGAGCGGCATCGATGTCAACGTGCTTGCCTTCCTCCAAGTCTTCGAGTCCTGTCACGGCTAACTGTGCATCTCCGACCCTGATGACAGCATGTGCATTGCGCAAGAACCGGATGCCCTGTGCTCTGTACGCTGCTTCGATACGATGTTCTTGGCGGTGCTTATAATCGTGGTTGCCAAAGACCGCGAAACTTCCGTGACGTGATCGCAACTTGGCCAAGTCGTCCAGAACGAATAAGGCCTCGGACCACTCATGCGTGACGAAGTCACCGGTCATCGCGATCAAGTCAACATCGCGCGCATTCACAGCCTCGACGACTGCGGACAGATCGCCACGACGCATAAAGGGACCCGCATGAAGGTCGCTAAGTTGCGCCAGTGTGAAGCCATCCAGCGCGGCCGGCAGGCCCTGCACCTCGAGCTCTTCGTGACGCATCAGGAAACGCCCCCTCGCCAGGAAGCGCAGTCTGTACCAGTGCCGTCCCCCCAAGGCGCGACACAACTGCTCGACGCCACGGAAAACCGCCAGTCGGAAGCGGCTGAAGCGACGCGCGCGTACGCGGGCGCCTTCGGGTTTGTCCTGGGCGTAGATCAAGATTCGGTGGGCTCGGGCCAATCCGGGCCAGTCAAGAGCCTACCCGGCGCCCCCTGGAGGTACTGGAGGCTGGATTGTCGCAATATTTCGAATCTGAATAAAAATGCGGATAGCTGAGCTATCAATGCATAAGTATTCTCAATCTATGCTCTCCAGCGCGAACTATAGGCGGGATGCCATCATCGACATCCTCGCGAGTCGAAGGCTAGGGAGTCAGGAGGAACTCCTTTGCGCGCTCGCCGAACGAGGCGTGCGAACGACGCAGCCCGTCCTCAGTCGCGACCTGCGCGCGCTCAAGGTCGCCAAGCGCGACGGCGTCTATCAGCTACTGATTTCCGACCGCGTCACGCCCCTCGGCACTCTGTGCAGCTTGCTGCGTTCGAGCTGCTCGGCTGGCGAGAACATGGTCGTCGTCAAGTGCGAACCGGGAGCCGCCAGCGCGATCGCGCGCGCGATCGAGTCCGAAAAGTTCGAAGGTCTGCTCGGAAGCGTGGCCGGTGACGACACAGTCTTCATCGCCGTCCGCGACGCTGGAGTTTCGCAGAAGATTCGAGAGCGCATAACCGAGTTGCTGTAACTCGCCGGAGACGGAATCGAGCGTTCGCTGCACCCTTAGCGAACGCGCCCTGACAACCAAGCTGCAGCCCGTCCCTAGAGGTCTGAGTCATCCGCGTGGATTCTGAGGAGAGACACGCATCGTGACCCGCCCTTATGGGAATTCATACTGGGGAATGCCGATGAGCCACGGCCTCTCTGGTTCCCAATGACGAGCGACACGAAACACCCCGAACTCTACGGGTACGGGCTGCAGCTTTCTTCTACCTCCCCGCCAACGTGAACTCGCGCTGGCGGGTGGGAGCTGGCCGCAAGAATTCGGAGCACGCAGGCGGGCCGCGTGCTGAACAGCGAGAAGCAGCCCGTTTGAGCAGCGCGAACGCCACCGAACAGGCGACTCGCTTGAGCTCAATTAGTCCCCTAGCTGCCGAACTCAGCCATTTCGGCGCTGGGCGTGCACCGCTAGCGCAGCACGCGAGTCGTCCGGCCGACCGGAACTTCGCGCGATCCTCCGGAGTCGACGAAGAAGACATTGCCCTCAAGGCAAGTGACTTCGAGTTGATCCCCATCAAGTGCAATCTGGGCGGCTCCGTCGAGAACGTCGATGACTCCGAAACTCGTCACGACACTGCTCTTCCCGCGCACGACCGCCCGACCTGCTTCTTGTCGAAGTCGCAGTGGATGTTGCCCCGCAATTAGTAGCCGTGCTCCATCGAAAAGCTCGAGCCGCAGGTTCTTGGCCGAGACTTTGGCATGAGCCCCATCCGAGAGTCGAAGTTGTTGGCCCGACTCCAACGGACGCACACCACTAGCTATGTCGAAGTCTTCGGCCGCGATTCGCACTTCGCCCTCCAACACTTCGAAGCGTAGGTATTCGACCGCACTCGTCCCGAACTGCGTCAGGTGCGACAGCAACAGGATCAACAACACAGGATAGAGAACCAACCGCCAATTTTTGCGAGCTCTCGGACCGCCGGCGCTGAGATCGCGTGCCAAAGCCCGAAAGGTCGTTCGACGAGCGTCCAGCTCGCGTGTCTCTCGCTCTTGACGGTGCGTACTGCCGATTGTCGCCGCAGTCATTACGGCTCCGCGATATTCGTCGCGGCATGGACCGCAGCGATCAAGGTGTGCGCGCAGACGCCGGCTGTCATGGCTTGCCAACTCGCCCGTCAAGAACTCGCGCGTCAGCCGCCAAATGTCCGCACACTCCATCTCGACCTCGATCGAACGCGCGAGGCGCTCGGCCTCCGGGCTAGGCTCGTCGGACGGACGGGGCTCCGGCTCGGGGTTCGGGTTAGGTTGCTGCGTCATGCTGGAGGCCTGTGAAGGCGCGTATGCTTACTATCGACGCCGCCCGAAGCATTCCACAGGCCTGCGCGCAGAGCCTCCCGATTTGGAGACGCTGGGCGATGTATCGGGCTCCTCGGCCGCCCCAGGGACCGCTGAGAGGCCCTTTGGGCCCGATGATCCGCTCGCACCGATCCGATCCGTTTGCCTTTGGAGCGCTCGACGCTTTCAATCCGCGCGCCCCCCTCCTTCTGTCAGGCCAGACGCAGAATGCCGGCTTCGATTCGAGCAATGCTGGAATCGCGACCGAGCAGACTCATCAGCTCGAACAAATCGCGGCCACCGGGTTGGCCAGTCAGCGCGCACCGGAGCGGTTGGAAGAGCTCAGGGATCTTCAGACCGCGTTCGCTGACGAACTCCTTGGACGCAGCCGCCAATGCCTCCGGCTCTTCGTCCGATGCTCGATCTTGCAACCACTCGCGGTAGGCAGCCAAGGTAGCGACACGAGCATCACGCTTGCGCGCGCCCGCTTCGGCTTTGGGCTGGTACTCGACGGTGGCATCATCTGCAAAGTAGTGCGCAACACGCGCCGGAAGTTCCGAATAGAGGCGGATGCGTTCGCGCTCGCCCCACACGATGTCCCGGAACCAATCAGATCGCTGCTGCAAGCTGGTTTCGTCTGTGAGTCCAGCATCAACAACGAAAGGCAGACAGCGTGTTGCCAAGCGTTGCGGGTCGTCGACTTTGATGTACTCACCAGACATCCACTTGAACTTGTCGATGTCAAAGATCGAACCGCCCTTACTGACATCGCCGATCTCGAAGGCGGCGAGTAACTGATCGTTCGAGAAGATCTCCGTCTCGCCATCGAGTGCCCAACCCTGCAAACACAGGAAGTTGACGATTGCTTCCTTCGGGTAACCCGCGGCTCGGTACTCGCCGAGCGAAGTGTCACCTGTGCGCTTCGAGAGTTTCTTGCGATCCGATCCCAGCATCAACGGCAAGTGACCGAAGATCGGCGGCTCCAGGTCCAACGCGCGATACAACAGGATCTGCTTGGGAGTATTGACCAAATGCTCTTCCCCGCGCAGCACGTGACTAATGTGCATGTCCGCATCATCGCAGACCACGACGAAGTTGTACGTCGGACGTCGGTCCTGCCTCACCATGACCCAGTCATCGACCTCGGCGTTGTCGAAGCTCACTTCGCCGCGCACCAGGTCGGTAAAGCCGGTACGCCCAGCCGGAATATTGAATCGAACGGTGTGCGGCTCGCCGGCATCTGCGCGTCGCCCGGATTCCTCTGTGTCGACAGTCTTGCAATGGCCGTCGTAACGAGGCGTCTCCTTGCGCGATTGTTGCCCTTCACGCAACTCGTCGAGCCGTGCGCGCGTGCAAAAGCAGCGATACGCGTGACCGCCTTCAAGCAAGTTGCGCGCACGATCCAAGTGGCCACCAATGCGCTCACTCTGGCGGTACGGAGCGTAGGGCCCGCCAACATCCGGTCCCTCGTCCCATTGGATTCCAAGCCAGGACAAGCCCTCGATAATGGCCGCCTCCGACTCGGCCGTCGAACGTTCGGCGTCGGTGTCTTCGATGCGAAGAATAAAGGTACCGCCCTTGCGCCGTGCGAACGCCCAATTGAACAAGGAGGTGCGCGCCAACCCGAGGTGGATCGTACCGGTAGGACTGGGCGCAATGCGGACGCGGATCGAATCGCTCAAGGGGCTGTTTGTCGCTTGTCGAACCCGCAGGTTCGGCGTGAATGAAGCGGAGGTGGCCGGGCGGCCGAGAGGGCACAGAGGATACGGATGCGAGCCCGAAACGGGCAACATCCTGCTGGTCCCTTGCTTGGATCGCTGCTCATAAGGGTTAGATTCAACCTATGAGCGACAAGCCCTCAACCACACCCATCGATGCGGACCTGATCCGCGCCCTCCCCAAAGTCCAGCTGCACGACCACCTCGACGGCAGCCTGCGGCCCACAACGGTCATCGAGCTCGCAAAGGAATCCGGCTACGAGGACTTGCCGACTTCCGAGCCGGACGAACTGTCAGAGTGGTTTTTCCGCGGAGCTTCGCGCGGCAATTTGCCCGAATACCTCGAGGGTTTCCGCCACACCATCGCGTTGATGCAGACGCCTGAGGCTCTCGAACGCGTCGCGTACGAAGCCATGGAAGACATGAGCGAAGACGGCGTCGTCTACAATGAAGTTCGCTTCGCGCCGCACTTCCACACAACAAAGGGACTCGGCCTCGATGCCGTGATGGGCGCGGTGATTCGAGGGCTGGACCGCGGCGCCAAAGACTTCGACATCGACTACGGCCTGCTTGTTTGTGCGCTCAGAAATCAGAGCGAAGAGCTGGCATTGAAGCTGGCTGAAGTCGCTATCGCTTGGCGCGAGCGCGGATGCGTCGGCTTCGATCTGGCGGGTGAGGAAGACGGGCACCCGGCCAAGCACCACCTCGAAGCCTTCCAGTACATGAAGCGCATGAACGGTTCGATCACCATTCACGCGGGCGAGAGCTTCGGCCCGGAGAGTATCTGGCAAGCCTTGCAGTACTGCGGTGCGCATCGGATCGGCCACGGCACGCGACTGATCGAAGACATCGCGGTGTACGACAAGAAGGTGATTCATGTCGGAACGCTGGCGCGCTACATGCTGGACCACCGCATCCCGATCGAAGCATGCCTATCGAGCAACGTGCATACGGGCGCCGCGACGAGTCTGGAAGATCATCCTTTCCCCTACTTCCTGGAGCACGGCTACCGCGTCACCTTGAATACCGACAACCGCTTGATGAGTCGCACGACGATGACGCGCGAGTACCAACTAGCCGTCGAGACGTACGGGTGTGATCTTGGCGACCTGGAACGCATCAGCTTGAACGGCATTCGGGCTGCATTTGCGCCATATGCCAAGCGCAACCGCATCCTGCAGGAACGCATCCTGCCCGCCTTCGCTAAACTACGCTAAAAAGACTGCCATGACAGCCATCTCATGGAAATTGCAATACCCGATAGCTGGGAGAGGATCTACGTAATAGAGCCCAAATTTGGGCGATATTGGCGCAGTACTCGATATTTTCGTCAGACGACCCTTGGGGGATAGGAAAGCCAATTGCTACTCCGTAATTGGCAACGGCCAGGATGGGGTCCGCGCCCAGAGTTTCTGACCTGTCCAACCATGTGACATAGATCTCATGATGACTCCCAAGATAGTCTCGGCACACTGGCTCACCGCTGCCTGTGCTGCCCTGATACCGACAACTTCAATTGCACAAGACTTGGTCGATAGTGACCTGGGACTCGATGTCGCTCTGTACGGCCTCGACGACGACGAACTGGCCATGCTCTTCGACAACGACGAAGCAGAGGCTGGAAGTCTGCGAGAGGCCCTGCAAGGAGGACATAGCTGGGTCAACTTCCGACTACGCCACGAAGAAGTGGATGCGGATGCGTCTCCCAAGAAGGGGCATGCGAGCACGCTTCGCACGCGCCTTGGCTATGAGACCGGGATGTGGAACGACCTCTCCGGTACGCTCGAATTCGACGATGTCCACTTCGTCGCCTACGACGCATACACGGGAGGCGGACACACCCGCGCTGGCCGCCCCACAGTTGCTGATCCTCAAGGCGCTGGCCTGAATCAGGCCAGCATTACGTGGCACGGGGAAAACGATTCGACGGCCACTCTCGGTCGTCAAAAACTCGAGGTCAACAACGAACGTTTCATCGGTGACGTTGGCTGGCGACAGAACGATCAGACCTTCGACGCAGCGGTGTACAACAATCCGGCTGTGGGCCCGGTGGCCTTGATGGCTGCCTACATCCGCGGGCAAAACACCGTTGCCGGAGGCAAGACGAACATGGACGGCATCGTCCTGAACGTCACCAAAGAGTTCGAAGATGTCGGAACTGTCGGCGTGTATGACTACGCCTTCGAGTTCGATGCGGTCGACTCCTCGACCAACACCATCGGTGCCTTCTTCGACGGACGCGTTTCCGCCGGCGACGATATCGATGTGCTCTTCCGCGTGGAGGGTGCGAACCAGTCGGACTTCGGCGATTCTGACATCACGGTCGACACCAGCTACATGCGCGCCCAAGTCGGTGGTGAAGCTAGTGGTTGGACCGCGATTCTCGGCACCGAAGTACTCGGTGGAGCAGACGGCAACGACGCTTCTTTCTCTACGCCCCTCGCCACTGGCCACGCCTTCAATGGCTGGGCTGATGTCTTCCTGACAACACCCGCTGCAGGCCTGGTCGACAACTTCGTTCAGGTCTCGACGAGCATTGCCGACATCGACCTCGATGTGATCTACCACGCTTTCACCGCCGACGACTCAGTCGCCGACGATGACTTCGGCAGTGAGGTCGACTTCCGTGCCACGAAGGCACTCTCGGAGAACTCTAATGCCGGCGTCAAGGTCGCGAGCTACTCCGCGGGCTCCGGCAACGCCGCCACGGGCGATGTCATGAAGGCATGGCTCTGGGTCACGTACTCGTTCTAGCCCTCACGGCTCCCCAGGCAGTCCGCTCGAGCGCGTCTCGGGCGCCTGGCTGATCGAAGCCCGAAGCGGCCACCCGCCGCCTCAATCATGAACCCGCAGCGCGCCGCGCTGCGGGTTCGCTTCATTTGGGCCTGAGAGCAGCTTAGAGAGGGCACGCTGCAACCCGCCATAATGGCAGCCCGGTACGCCCACCTGGCAGTCCTTCGTCTGTAAGAGCACTGGAATATGCCCTGCAGTGTCCTAGAAGCGGCTGGCACCCTCTTTGCATAAGTGATCCTCGCATGGCGCGCGGCGCCGGAATGATCAATCATGTTCGAACGCAATCTACCGCCCAATTCCCCCTCGGATCCCACTCCTCCCGGCCCCTACTCGGGTGCAGGCGGCGGGATGCCGAAAATCGGCGTGGGCACCATCACGGTCGAGGGCTCTGACGGCCCCCCGATTCAGCTGTGGGCAGGGCCCGAGGGATTTCATGTCCGAGCACAGCTGCCCGGCCTCTCGGCCGGCGAGCTCGAAGTCGACCTGCAGGGCGGCAGTCTGACATTGACAGGCACGCGTCCGCGCTGGGAAGGTGGGCAGGCGCGTCAATTCACACGCCGCGTTCACCTGCCGATCCGTCTGGATCCAAGCGAAGCGACCGCGAGCCTGCTGGACGGCTTCCTCGAGATGGACATTCCGTTCGAAGCACAGATGCGTCGCGTCCGCATTCCTGTGGGCGGCGATCCGACCACCGCCTTGACGACGACGGAACGGTCCTCTGATACGAAGCCAACGCGCAGCGTTGATCGTTTCGAGAGTCAGCGCGAGACAGCGAGCGCGAAGACGCGTGCGCGCGAAACGCCCACCGAGTACTTGATCACAGTCGAAGTGCCGGGCTCCACTGCGGAAGGTGTGCGCGTAGATGTCGAGGGTGATGAACTACGTGTCGCGGCCAGGCGTGACGCCAAAGAGCCCAAGAACATGCAACTCGTGATGGGCGAGTTAGCAACCGGCGATTGGATCGCCAATCTGCACATTCCCGAGGATGTGTTTGAAGACCAGATTGAGACCGATGTTCGCTTCGGCGAAGTCCGCCTGCGAATGCCGCGCGGCAAGGTCTCAGAGGGTTGACGCAGATGCGGGCGGCATGAGTGACGCCCGCAATGCAGCCGGTCTCTCGTACTCAGGGATAGGCGACTTCCACCACGGTGTGGATTCCGCCGCGCACGTAGAAATCCCCCACCACAGTTAGCCGTCTCGGTTCGAGCAAACGCACCAAGTCGTCGGTGATGCTGTTAGTGACGGCCTCGTGGAAGTGTCCTTCGTCACGGAAGGACCACAAGTACAGCTTCAACGACTTCAGCTCCACGCAACGCTCGTTCGGAACATACGCGATGCGCAGGGTCGCGAAATCGGGCTGGCCTGTCTTGGGACACAGGCAGCTGAACTCCGGGCACTCGAAGCGAATCTCGTAGTCGCGTTCGGGATTGGGGTTCGGGAATGACTCGAGGTCTTTGCTCGGGGCTGTGCTCATGGATAAGTGGGATCAGGAACGTATACGTCCGCTCGCACGTGCGGCGGTTGCGCCATCGAAGGCGAGAGTCAGGTACCAGACGAGTGGCCCGCTGCCGCGGGCGAGGCGGCGACGCGCTGCCACCTCGACACCTTTGACGCGCAGTCCGTCGACCGCACTCCCGAGCACTTCGAACTCTTGATATTCGAAACTACCTAGGTCGAGGACGCCAAGACTCCATTGTCGTTCACGACTGAAAGACTCAGGAATCGGTAGTTCGCCCAGGTCGAAGATCCAATCGTCGTCGCGAATCAGCGGTCCGACGCGGCCGTCGAAGTCCGGTACATTCGAGCGCACTTCGGCGGATGCGATCGATGATAGCTCGCCGGTGAACCAGGTTGCCCGGATCCTTCCGCCGAGTAGCCAATCCAGGCTGCTGCCTTGATCGAAGACGGCGACCGGTCCGTTCTCGCTGTGATACCAGGCGCCTTTGAATTCGCCACTGGGCAAGATTTCCGAGCGTGAACTCCAACGCAGTTCGGGGTCTTTCAGCGTGCTTGTTGATGGCAGTGCGTTGACCACGATTGCGCGTGAGCTCAGAGCCTCCAGCACTTGCCCCGTCGGCGAGTTGCCCTCGCTGCGCCAAACCAGAGCGCCCTCGGATGACTTGGGAGCCTGCAAGTCGACGGCCTGCCAGCGACCCTTGAGTCCCTCGACGGCGAGTGCTTCGGTCGGCACCATCAACGTCAAGCCTGCATGCCGCATGGAGTCGAATTCCGATTCACGCACCAAGGCATAAAAGGCGTCGGTGGAGATGGCCGTTGCCTGCATGCGGACTTCCCCTTTCGGGCGAATCGCATGCGGGACGAAGGTCAAATCCAGCAGCAGACTCCACGAGCCGCGTAAGCTCGTTAGGCCCTCGACACGGCGCGGCGCATCCAGGATCATGAAGTGGCCGTTCCAGTTACGGGCACGTGCTTCTTCGAGCAGCTCGGCTCGCAAGACATCGAGTTGATCGCTGACCGCGCGCACAGGTCGCGCCGCGGCTTGAGCCAGCGTCGCGTACAGCGCGGCCGCGATCAGCGGCAAGATCAAACGCCTGACGCCCGAGAGGGCCGTCGCTCCGATCCCCAAACCAATTGACATGATCAGCGCCGAGAACAACAACACGTGCGCGTTCTCGAGAGATTGTGGGTAGACGCGCAGCGACATAGCGGGCAGTTCGGTCAAGCCGATCGCCACCAACCAACCGAACAGAATACGACCCCACAAGCGCGGTGCGGAACGTGCAGCCACGAAGGCTGGATGCATCGATACGAGCAACACGATGGCTGCAAATAAGTAGCCGAGACCACCGATGCCGAATGCGTTCACAGGCAGCATCAGCACACCGAGTTTCTCGATACCAAGCAGCAGCGTTTGGAGAAGTCCATCCGCAAGCGCCTCTTGGGCTACGGGCCGCGCGGCGACGCCGATCGAGTCAATGAAGACCGCGCGCAAGAAACTCTCGAGTGCTACACAGGTCGAGAAGACTACGAAAGTCGTCGCGGAGGTGCGGACGCGTAAGTGACGAGCTCGATGTCGACGAGCTGAACAGTACTCGAGCAACGTGAGCGCGATCGGATGATAGAACGCGATCGGCGAGCACAGACCAGCGGCGATGACCAGTACGCCGGCCATCAGTGTGTGCGTGTGACGCTGCTCCTGCCGCCCCTTCAGGAAGGTCGCCATAGCCGCGGTGCCGAGCGCAAGAGCCAGCAAATCGCCTCGCGCGTCGAGCCGGACGACACTAGAGACGACGATCGGATGCACCACGAACAGAAGCGCGACGGCGCGGCTGGCTCCCCGCGCGTGCTCTTTGCCGGTCCAGGGTTCGAGCGCTCGACGCAAGCCGTAGAGCAGTCCCCACGACGCCAGCAACAGCAGCGCGAAGTTCTCGCCTCGAATCCAGGCCGCGTCTGCCGGAGTCCACTCTGCGCAACTCGACCATTGCCAACCCGACCAGAACCAGGCCGAAACAAGCATCGAGAGAGCGGCGCCAATGCGTCCATCCGTGCCGGGTACCCGGAATAGGTCCGCGAACTCGAGTTCGCCTCCGAATGCGATCGGCCCTACGCCCGCGAGCACGGCCAAATCATCCTGCACAAAGCCAGCACCCGCGAGCGGAGCGTAGGCGTAGGCAGCGAAAGCCAGGAGCACGAGGACCAGGCTCGCCTTGCGTGCGGGAACGGACATGGATGTGGATTTCGAAGGCGACCCTTGCCTGCTGTGGCAGCATCGGCCGCAGCGTCACCCCCGGCAAGGATCAAGTCGCCGAGATGTTCGAGAGCATGCCGAGAGAGTGCCGAATAACTGCGTGGCATTGTGCGCCGATGTCCTCGCCGAGACCATCAAGTCGCATGTTTTTGGGTCGGGTTCCTATGCGAGCCTTGCTAGCTTCTGCGCGTGAGCGAAGCACAAGTACCTGTGTCGTCCGCGGATTCCGGGCGCGGCGCCGAGGACCGCCAAGGCAAGCGAGAGGCACCTGGCGCCCATTGGCTGCCGGGCTTCTTTCTGTCAGCGGTCGTATTCTTGCTGCTGGCGGCGCGCCTGGACTTCTTGTGTGACGACGCGTTCATATCCTTTCGCTACGCGAGACACCTCGCCGAGGGCAAGGGACTCGTCTTCAATCCTGCGCGCGAGATTCCAGTCGAGGGCTACTCGAATTTTTTGTGGGTGGTCTACCTCGCGCTCTGCTCAAGCCTAGGCCTCAGCATCCCGTTGATGTCCAAGGTCGGCGCCGTGTTGTGCGGTCTGGCACTGCTTGCGCACGTGCACCACATGGCGGCCAACGAGTTGCGGCTCTCGCGCGTAGGGACCGCAGCCTGCGGACTATTCGTCGCGAGCTTGCCTCCGGTCGCGCTGTGGGCGACGGGCGGCTTGGCAGCTCTGCCGATGACGCTGGCCATTTTCGCCGCCTATCGCGCCCTCTTACACTCGAAGGCTGGAGCGACAGGAGTACGCGCAGGTATCTGGTTGGCAGTGGCTTGCCTGATGCGCGCCGATGGGATGGTGTGGGCCGCAATGCTGCTCGCAAGCGGCGGCTTGCTGTGGCTACTGGAGGGTCGTCCCGCGCAGCGGCTGCGCCCGCTACTTCTCGCGGCAGGAATAGTCGCAGTCGTCGTCGGTTCGCACTTCGGGTGGCGCTACAGCTATTACGGGGACTGGCTTCCGAACACGGCGCGCGTCAAGGCTGGCTTTTCGTGGTCGCGCTTGGATCGCGGCTTGGACTACGTCGTCGCTTGGCTCTTACTTCTGCCCTCAGTTTCGCTGCTATTGCTCTTGGCCGCACGCCGACCAGCGCGAGCCACCTTGAATCTTTGGCTGCCGGCAACGACCGTCATTCTTGGCAGCTTGGCGTACGCGATTTGGGTTGGGGGCGACTTCATGCCCTTTGGCCGCTTCTTGATGCCAGTCATTCCGTTCCTCGCGATTCCGTTCGCATCCGCTTGGGCGCGCGGCGAGTCGCGAGCGCAATCCGTCTCCTTGCTCGGAACTGGCACCCTAATCGCGCTGTCAGTGCTCGCCTGCCTCGATGTCAACGTCGTGCCGCGCAGCACGCTAGAGAGCTTTCACTTCCGCCGTGACCGTAGCTTCCAAACGGAGATTGAGCGGCGCGACGACATGGCCCGCAACACGCGAAAGTGGACGTGGATTGGCCGCGCGCTCGGTGAACATACGGATGCGAGTGAATCGATCATCCTGGGTGGCATCGGGGCCGCGAGCTTCTACTCGGAGCTCTTCGTCTACGACCTCTATGGACTCGTCACACCGGAAGTGCTGGAACGTGGTGAGGTGCGCGAGAACGCGTCGCCCGGGCACGACCGACGCGTGAATGAGCCGGTATTTTTTGAGGATGAGCCGACCTATTTACGCGCCATCTTGGGTTATGTCGGAGACGGCGAATGGCCATGGTGGGCCGATCGCTTGCCCGGCAATTGGGAGACGCACCCCTTCCGCAAGACCGTGCGCGATGTCCATATTCCGCTCTCCGCAGCGGACGGCTTCCCCGCCGACAGCGAGCTGATATTGTTCCGCTTTCACTGGGCAGACGCGCAGTAGTCGCCCTCAGATCGTGTCGTAGCTGTTTTTGCGTGCGTGCCTATCGCCCAAGGGTCTGACTGCGGCTAGCCTACCCACATGTTGGACACCTTCGAGCCCCTGTTGAAAGCTGCCAGCGAGCTGGACCTTTCAGACCCCGCAGCCGCTTGCACCGAACTGAACGCCCGCTTGGCACCTGACAGCCCTGAAGCTGCAGCCTTAAACGATGAGTTGCGATCCTTGCTGGACGAAGGACGCATCGCGGACCGCGGCGAGCTTCCCGTGCGTTGGGGTCGCGTGTGCAAAGCGACACCCGAGTCACTCGACTTTTCCATCGATGTCGTGTTGATGAACGGCGCGGGACCGCGCCACCGCCATCCCGCGGGCGAAGTCAATTGGTGCATCGCGATCGACGGTAATCCGACCTTCATGGATCAACCCGCAGGTTGGGTCGTCGAGCCGCCGGACTCAGTTCACGTGCCAACCGTTGCGGGTGGCACGATGCTGATCGTGTACCTGTTACCGCAGGGACAGATGGAATTTCTGTCGTAGCGAGCGACCCAGCGAGCTCCGTCTATTGTTTACGACGCTCGAGCACGGTCAAACCATCACGCACTCGCTGCTTGCGGTAGCCGAAGAGTCTCAGGAAGCTCTGCACGATTGGGCGCAGTTCCGGCGTCTCTTGGATCAGCGAACCTTGGGTTTGCGGATGAGGCGCAAGGCCAGGAAGGTGAGAGAGCAAACTCTCGAGTCGACTGGCCCGCAACCAACTTGCGAAGCGCAGCCAACTGCCAGCGATTTCGCGGCCCAGGAAGAAACCATCGTCGCCTTGGCCCTGGTAGAGCGGCATCAAGATGTGACCCGACATCGTGGCGCGAATGACGCCGCTCAGGTCGTTCGCTAAGGGTTGACCCACTTGCACTTCCTGGAAGTTGTCGAAGCACGGCAACATCTGAAAACCGTCGCCCAGCGTCAGCGAGTGCCCCTCTTCGACCTCGATGAGCTTGGGCAATCCGTGCGCGACTTGCGACAGGCGAGCATGCGCCTCCCACACTTCGGGAACATCTTCGCGAGCCATGGAACCGGTAGCGACGAGCGTCAACCAAATTGAGGCGACGTGATGATCAAAGGTGCTGTCCGCATCGTTCTGGCCGCCTTCAACAACCATCGCGATGTGTCCCTTGTCGGCGAACCATGAAAGCAAAGGGCCGTCGATGCGCTCTTCGAGCCCGAGCAGGGTCGGGATCGGAAGAACGCCCGTGAGTCGCAGATTGCGTAGGGTGTCGCCGATGATCGCGAAGGGTGCGCCCCCAGCGGAGGTGGAGTGCAAATCCAAGAGAACCGCATCACCGCGCGCCTCTGTCAGCTCGAACTCGAGGACATCAAGCAACTCGCGCAGCTCGCGCTCTTCGCTGCTGTCGTAGCACGAGTCTTGTGAGCGCACTCGCTCGATCGACTCCGCGCTCCACATCCGATTCAGGTCTGTGTCGATGTAGCGCGTTTCGCGCGCGAGCGCTGCACGATTGCCGGACAGAAAGACCAGGCGACCAGACAGGCTTGCGCCACCCTCGCCAATGCGGCTCTCCAGCAAGCTCGACACATGCTTAGCGGCTGCGAGCCCGGCCGGTTCATTACCGTGCAGGCCGCCCAACACGATAACCAAGGGTCCTGCTCGACCTTGATCATGACGGCCGAGCACACGATCGACAACAGGCGCAAGTTCGGCGCTCTCCTGACGATTGGAGAGCCCGCTCGTAGCCGGATAGACCGACTCGGCACCAATGGCGTGCCTGGCAGAGAGGCTGGGTCTTTCGGTTTCCACGATCTCGAACGGACTCATCCGATGGACTTCCTTATCGGCTGCGCCAACACAGCATCCTGAACCACGCCCTGAATTGCCACGCGCGAGCAGTCGCTGGAGTCTGCCCCGTCACTTACGCAGTGAGCCTGCGCGGGCTGACGGAGAGATGTCCAGTCTGAACAATCTCTATACAGCCGAACACTCAGCGCGCGAGAGACGCGCGGCATAAGGCGGCTTCGGGTTCGAATCGCAGTCAACCTCACTGCGACTTCAGTTCCTCCTCCAGCAGCTTCGACGCGATCGTGATGAAGTCATGCTCCGTAACCAGGCCGACCAGTTGCTCACCCTCCACGACTGGCAAGCAGCCAACTTTGTGGTAGCGCATCTTTTGAATCGCTTCGAGGGTCGGGGTCGAAGGAGTGACTGTTATTGGGCTAGTCCGCATCACTTCCTTGACAGCAACTGGACGCAGCGGTTTGTCACGGCTCTTCGCCAAACTGCGCAGGATTCCGCGCTGAGACAGCAAGCCGACGAGACGCCCATTGTCGTCTTCGACCGGGATGCGCCGAATGTGCTCCCAATCCATCATATTCGCGGCCAGGTCGATCACATCCTCCGGGTGGACCGTGAAGACATCGCGCGTCATCACACGGCCGACGGTGCGGAAGCTCGCGCGCCAGTCTTCGGCGACGACTCGAGCCAGCGGCCACTCGTGAACGGGCTTGCCCGTAGCCTGGCAAGCTGCGGTGGCAGAAGCCAAGACACGGTGGCGCTCGTCGAGACTTGCGGTGTCTCCCATTCCAGCCAAGGAGTCAAGTGCCCACTGCGAACCTGTGCGGCCCGTCGTGACGCGGGCTTCGATTACACCCAAGTACAGATCGACATCGGCTTTGTCGA
Source organism: Planctomycetota bacterium (assembly GCA_047611405.1). Taxonomy (GTDB): domain Bacteria; phylum Planctomycetota; class UBA1135; order UBA1135; genus JBLFWN01. The sequence goes on from JBLFWN010000013.1 coordinate 64,118, forward strand.
TGCCGTGACTAATCAAGCCGGCACGGGCCTTGTCGAGTAGCTGCTCGCGGATCAGCGAGCCAGCAGAGATCGACTGCCCCATCCACTTCATCTGTGCGTCAAGGCCATAGCGTGCGGCCGAGAGGAAGTTCGCCTTGGCATCGTCGAACTCCATGCAGGTGCGGATGTCCTCGATCTCGTCCGGCATCGAGCTCATCAATCCGAAGTAGAAGGCGGAGTTTGCTACCTCGTCAATGGTGCTGGGGCCGGCCGGAAGCACGCGGTTCTCGATCCGAAGATGCGGGACACCATTCCCGATTCCATAGCAGGGACGGTTCCAGCGGTAGACCGTTCCGTTGTGCAGACAAAGCGCCTGTAGGCGCGGGATGTCGCCGCGATCCAAGACCTCGAGCGGATCGTCCTCCAGCTCCGTCGCCAACAAGACGCGGAAGCGCCCGATGTCTTCACGGAAGATCTCGACCACCGAATTGTCGACCCAGCGCTCGCCGAAGCTGACGCGCTGACGCTTGCCACGCGCGAGTTGTGCCTTGGAGCGCGAATCGAGAGATTGCTGGAACAGCGCGACGCGCGTTTCGTGCCACAGGCGGTGCTGCAACAGCACCGGGGAGTTCACGGCCGCCGCCAAGACAGGCCCTGTGATGGCTTGCGCGAAGTTGTACAAGCGCGCAAATTCATCCGCGCTGACCTGGAAGTGAATCTGGAAACTCGTATTGCAAGCCTCCATCATCACGTTGTCGTGGTGGACCTGCAGCTCGTCCAGCCCCTTGATGTAGGTCTGGAATTCGCCGCCACGCAGCTCGGTCATCAGAATGTTCAACGCCCGATAGCGATCGTTGGGCGTCATATTCTCCAGTGTCAGATCCGACTGATGCAGCGTCGGCAGAATGCCGCACATCAAGATCTTGGAGTCTACGAGAGCCGCCGCGCTGGCTGCGCGCGCCAGGCAATCGTCCAACTCGGCGTGCATGCGCGAGAGGCAATCGCCCGCGAATTCGAGCGGTGACAGGTTGGCCTCGAGGTTGAAGCTGGCCAGTTCGCAGGTGAAGCCGGAAGGCCCCAACTCCTTTAGCACTTCGACAGCTTTCGGCGCGGGTTGCCAATCGCGGTCGACCAAGAATACTTCTTGCTCGGCTCCGATGCGGCGTATGCCACTCTCAATGGTGCCCTCGTCGATCATGCGCTCGAGCGCACTCAGATCGGAGAGCAGTAGCTGGACGAAGGCGCGCAAATCGTCGTTTTGCGTGCTGTCCTTGACCTCGGGTTGGCCCATGAATTCCTTTTGGTGAGCGCGATTGTCTGGCGCCCCCATTCAGGCAGCAGGCAAGCGCCGAGCTGGGGAGCACACGAGGGGAGAATATACCAGAGCTGAACCCGAAGCGAGCAAGTCACGAGCACACCTACATGTTGAAGATTCGGGTCCGGCGTCCCATGCTGCAGGGCTACCGTGGAAATCCCGAATTCACAGACCCTTGGTCTTGCAGCAATCGCGATACTCGACATCGTTGCGATCGGCCGCCTGTTGTTACGAGCTCACGGGTTCGAGGGTGGACTCAGTTGGATTCTGGGGATCCTCGCCTTCCCGGGCATCGGCGCGATCGCCTATCTGACACTCGCCAGCCCACGCATCGTCAGTGCCACTCGGCGCATTCAGAAGATCGTCCCGCCGCGGCGCGCGGGTGCCGGACCCGAGCCGTTCGGGACCGAGACCTCACCCAGTCACGCCCTCGAGCGATTAGCGTCAACCCTGACAGCACTCCCTTCGACGAGCGGCAATCGGGTGGACTTGATGATCGAAGACGAGGCCGCCTTTGATCGAATCGAAGCGGCCATCATCGACGCCACCGAATCGGTCTGGGCCGAGTACTACATCGTCTGCAACGACGAGACCGGGCGGCGCTTTCTCGATCTGCTGACACGGAAGGCACAGCAGGGAAAGCAAGTCCACCTAATCTTCGACGCTGTCGGATCGGCAGGCATCGACTCCAACCGCTTGAATGCGCTACGAGCAGCGGGCGGCCGAGCGGAAGCATTCTTGCCCATGAACCCGTTGCGCCGACGCTGGGCGGTCAACCTGCGCAACCATCGCAAGATGATCATCGTCGATGGACGTTTGGCATTCACCGGCGGCATGAATGTCGGCGATCAGTACTCCGGCCGATCGCGACTGAAAGGAGAGCAATCCTTTCACGACACACACCTCTGCGTACAAGGCCCCGCGGTCATGCACCTAGCCTTGATCTTCGCTGAGGACTGGGCCTTCGCAACCGAAGAATTGCTCCCACGCCCAAAGCCAGAGTCCCCCGCGCCGAGCCAAGGACCCGCCACCGTGAGTATCGTGCCGAGTGGTCCCGATCAGGAATGGAACGCGAGTCGGCTGTTGTTTTTCACAGGACTGGGCGGCGCGTCGTCACGCGCGTGGATCTCGAGTCCATACTTCATTCCAGATCAAGCGACACGTATGTCATTGAAGGCGGCCGCTTTACGCGGCGTCGATGTGCGCGTGCTGATTCCATCGCGCTGCGATGTATGGATTGTCGGTTTGGCGGTGCGTGCGCTGCTTGAGGAACTGTTGATTGCAGGTGTCCGCATCTATGAGTTTCTGCCTGCGATGCTGCACGCCAAGACGCTGGTGATCGATGACGAGTGGGGCCTCGTTGGTTCAGCCAACGTCGATATGCGCAGCTTCCGCTACAACTTTGAACTTGGTGCCCTGGTGCGCGACAAGGACCTCGCGCAGGCGCTGGAAGATCGATTCTTGGAAGACCTGTCGCAGAGCCGCGAGATTCTGCTCGAAGACTGTCGGCGCCGAGGATTGTTCGTACGCGGGCTGCACGGCGCTGCCAGCCTGCTCTCGCCGCTGTTGTAATTGGGGACGCGCTACATCTTCACACGGAACGAAGCGCCGCGCGGGTTCAGGCTTTCGCTCAATCGGCAGGCATAGAAGCGCCAAGAAAGACCGCAGGTCCTCACTCCACTCGCTATGAAGCCTGTACTGCGCTCGAATCTGCTTGTCCGCAAATCCATGCAGTTCCACTTGATCGGAGCCTCTGCGGGTGCCGCGACAGCGGTGTCTCTGTTTCAGTCATTCCTGATCAACCGAGCGATCGCTTCGCTAAGTGCGACAGTCCCCGCGGAACTGATTCCATACATCAGCAAGATGCCCGGGATCGTCACGACCAACGTGCTCCTGTCGTGCGTCATTCTGACCGGAGTGATGGCATTCGTGGGTCTGATTGTGACACATCGCATCGCGGGTCCTGCTGTCCGGATGGAGCGCTACTGGCGCACCTTCGCCGACGGAAACTCTGAAGGTAGCCTGTGCCGAATTCGCGACAATGACGATTTGCAAGGGCTGTGCGAAGCCATCAATCTGGCGCTAGAGGCCGCTCGAAGCGAGGGGCGCTCCGAGGTGAGCGGCGCAGGCGAAGCGAGCGTTGCATCCGCCGCAGAGCACGCGAATCCTGAGGGCCAGGCGGCCTGAGTCCGAATCGTCCTCGGTCTCCGAGTAGGCGCCGGGCTTCTGCCGACAATTTGCCGGACTCGTATGCGCTTGCTGCACTTCTGCGGCCGGGCAGCAGGGCCCACTTCTATGTAGGTGCTGTGTGAAGCACTCGGCACAGACCTCCGACGGGGTACACTTGGCGGATCTGTTGTGAGCCCCGAATCGATCGCGAAGCCAACGGGCAATGGGCGATCCCCTCCCTGCATCCACATGACGAGTGATAGCCGCCGCGCATCTCTGATTCTGATCCTGCTCTGCTGCTTCGGCGCAGGTGCCGTGCTTGACGCGCGTGACCTGGACGACGTAGATCCCTTCCGACAACTCGACGAGTGGCTGCCTTCACCGAATCGAGTTCGGACCGCATCGGGTGCACCTGGTGACGAGTATTGGCAGCAGCGTGCCGACTACGTGATCGATGTCGAGATTGATGACGACCTGCAGCACCTGCACGGTTCCGAAACCATCACCTACTCGAACAACTCGCCCGACGGCTTGGACTTCTTGTGGGTTCAGCTGGATGCGAACATCTTCGGCCCGCAGTCGCACTCAGCGCTCTCTTCTGGAGCACCGGACTTCAACTCGCCTTCGTACAAGTCGATTCGGAACATGATGTTCCGGGCCGGCTTCGACGGTGCCTGCAAAATCGAAGACGTGCGCACCGCGGCCGGCGACAAGCTGCATCACAAGATCGTCGACACGATGATGCGCATCGACTTGCCGGAGACGTTAGAGAACGGGTCTTCGACTTCATTCAAGATCGATTGGAACTACTCCATCAATCCGAGCGAGAAGGTGCGTGGCCGGACGGGATGCGAGTTCTTCGAGGATGACAACAACTGGTTGTACGAGCTGGCGCATTGGTTCCCGCGCATGGCTGCCTATACCGACTACGGTGGTTGGCAGAACGATCAATTCTTGGGCAGAGGTGAGTTCACGCTCGAGTTTGGCAACTACCTGGTTCGCATCACGGTCCCCAATGATCACGTGGTTGCATCGACCGGTACTTTGCAGAACCCGACGGACGTCTTGACGACGGTCGAGATGGAACGCCTCGAGTCGGCGCGCACTGCCAAGGAGCCGATGTACATCAGAACACCGGAAGAGGCCTTGTCTGCCGAGACCGGTCGTCCCACTGGATTGAAGACGTGGATCTTCGAAGCCGAGAACGTGCGTGACTTCGCCTTTGCGACATCGCGCAAGTTCATCTGGGATGCGATGGGCGTCGACATCGAAGGCTCGACCGTGATGGCGATGTCCTTCTTCCCGAAGGAAGGCGATCCTTTGTGGAGTCGCTATTCGACGCACGCTGTCGCGCACACGCTCGAGGTCTACTCCGAGCGCACGATCCCCTATCCCTACCCTGTCGCGATTTCGGTCAACGGACCGGTCGGCGGCATGGAGTACCCGATGATCTGCTTCAATGGCCCGCGTCCGGAGGAGGACGGGACCTACTCGCAGCGCACGAAGTACGGACTGATCGGCGTCGTCATTCATGAGGTCGGGCACAACTGGTTCCCGATGATCATCAACTCGGACGAGCGCAATTGGACGTGGATGGACGAGGGTCTGAACACTTTCATGCAGGTCATGGCCGAGCGTGAATGGGAGCACGACTACCCGACTCGTCGTGGCGAGGCCAGCAGCATCGTTGGCTATATGAAGAGCAGCGAGCAGATGCCGATCATGACGAACTCGGAATCGATTCTGCAGTTCGGTAACAATGCCTACGCCAAGCCGGCCAGCGCACTCAATATATTGCGCGAGACGGTCATGGGACGTGAGCTATTCGACTTCGCGTTCAAGACCTATGCCCAGCGCTGGGCCTTCAAGCGGCCTGAGCCAGCGGATTTGTTCCGCACGATGGAAGACGCTTCGGCAATCGACTTGGATTGGTTCTGGCGCGGCTGGTTCTATACCACCGGGCACACGAATCAGGCGCTGACCGGCATCACTCGTTACTCCATCGACACGCGCGATCCCGAAGTCGAAAAGGCACTGGACAAGGAAGAGCGTGACGCCGAACCGAAGACGATAACGCAGCTACGCAACGAAGGTATCAAGGTGCGGACCGACGACTTTCCGGACCTAATAGACTTTTACAATGAGTTCGACAAGCTCGACATCACCGCCAAGGATTTGGATGCCTACCAGAAGCACTGGAAGAGCCTCGACGACGAAGATCGCGAGCTGCTCGAGTCCAGCAAGAACTTCTATGTGATCGATGTCGAGAACCGCGGCGACTTAGTGATGCCGGTCATTCTTGAAGTGAATTACAAAGACGGCACGACCGAAGAGCTGCGCATCCCAGTCGATATTTGGCGCAAGGAGCAGTCGAACTACAGTCGCTTGCACGTGTCGGACAAGTTGATCGATCACGTCGTGCTCGATCCTTACTTGGAGACTGCAGACATCGATCGCATCGACAACGTCTGGCCGCCGCAGATTCCGGACAAGCGCTTCCAAATGCGCAAGCAAACGGATCGTGGCAAGAACCCGATGCAGGATGCGATCGAAGCCGAAAAGAAGGCCGCGGCCGAGGCTTCCGCGAAGTCGGATGAAGAAGCGGCCGTGGAAGCGACAGCAGCTGAAAGCACGGCTGGTACGGAAGAAGCCAAAGCAACCGAAGGCATGCCGAACTCCGAAGGGCGCTAAGCCCGATGAGCGCCGAGCCGACGATCTTCGACAAGATCCTCGCAGGAGAGATCCCGTGTCATCGTGTCTACGAAGACGAACACGTGCTCGCCTTCCTGGACATCATGCCCCTCGCTCGTGGACACACCCTGGTGATTCCGAAGGAACGCCGGGCGAAGCTCCACGAGCTAAGCGACGAAAGCGCCGCCGCCATTGGTCGCGCGCTGCCGCGAGTCGCTCGCGCAGTCCTGGCGGCGACCGGTGCCAAGGACTACAACGTGCTCCAGAACAACGGGGCTCCGGCGCACCAAGCCGTGTTCCACGTTCACTTTCACATCATCCCACGCGTTGGCGAACGAGGACTCGGCATTGGGTGGAATGCGGGTTCGCTAGCAGCGAGTGATGCAGCTGCACTCCTGCAGGACATGCACGCCGCGCTCAAGTAGAGCACTCGGCAACCTTGCTTGCCGGAGATCCTCCAGGGCGGCCCGTGCCCTTAGACCCGCGCCTGCTGACCTGCTGCCGGTAGATTCGCTACTGGCAGCCCCCGTACCCCCAATACCGACGGCACGGACTTCGAGTCCCCCTCGTCTCTCGAATCGTGACTACGATCATCATCATTGCAGGCCTGACCCTGCTCGCGTCCTTTCTGTGTTCGCTGTTCGAGGCCGTGCTCTACTCGCTAACGCCGGCGCAGGTCAGTGTCTTGAAACAGAGCGGCAGCCGCACTTCCAAGCAGCTGGCTGGGCTGCGCGATGATGTCGAAGAACCGATCGCCGCGATCCTGACGGTGAACACGATCGCGCACACCGTCGGCTCGGCCTGGTGCGGCGCAATGGTGGCAGAGATCTGGGGCAGCCAAGCCGTTGGCATCTTCGCAGCGATCTTCACCTTCCTTGTGCTTGCAGTGACCGAGATCATCCCGAAGAGCATCGGAGTTCGCTACGCGGACAAGCTCGCTCTAAGCGTCGTCCTGCCCATCCGCATGATGATCTGGCTCGTGTGGCCGATCGTATTCGTCGCGAAGAAGGCGATGCGTTTCGTCTCAGGCCCAGCCAAGGCCTACAGCCCGAGTGAAGCCGAGGTTGTCGCGACCGCACGCTCCGCTGCGCTGGGTGGAACGATGCGCGATGAAGAGCATCGTTGGATCAAGAATATGGTCCGTCTGGACAAGACGCTGAGCGGTTCCCTGCGCACGCCTCGCACCGTGGTCGAGTCCCTGCCCGCCGACACCGCGATTGCGGATCTCGTGCAACACGCCGAGCGCTGGCTGCACAGCCGTGTGCCTATCACCGAAGGCAGTGATCTCGACAAAGTGATCGGTCTCGTGTACAGGCGTGAGGTCTTCGATGCCGCGCTGACACGACCCGATGCAAACCTGAGCTTGCGCGACCTGATGCACCCGATCAGCTTCGTGCCGGAGTCCCTACCGGCACATCACCTACTGAAGCAGTTCCTTCGTAGTCATACACACATGGTCGCAGTCGCCGACGAGTACGGCGGCTTCGAAGGCGTGGTTACCCTCGAGGATGTCCTCGAGTGCCTGATCGGCGATGAGATCGTCGATGAACACGACGAGACCACCGACATGCAGTTGCTAGCGCGCCAGAATACGCGCGCCGACATCGGTACGCCTCGATCGGAGAGCGAAACGAGTGAGTCCAAGCCCGACGAGTCCGGTAACGACTAGCCAGAAGTTTGCGTTGGTCTGCAGCTCGCCACCAGTGGCAGGTTCACTCCTTGGGTCCTGTGCGTTTGCTGGCAATACACAAGCTTCGGCGCATGGCTGGAACGCTGCCCTTAGACTTTAGCCGTGTAGCGAGTCTCCTGCGAGGACCCGAGATCTGGCTATGAGTCCGTCAGCGAACGGCTAGTGATAGATGACGACCCTGCCGGAGTTATCCAAGTGCGTTTCGTCGGGCCGATCGTAAGTCCAGTCCCCTAGCACTAAGTCGTCACGTCCATCACCATTCGTATCGATCGCGCTAACTCCCATCGTGAAGTGATCGCCAGAGTCCGGCAATGCCGTCAGCTCTTGCGCCAAGCTGCCTGGATCGGAGCCGTCATAGATGAACACGGCCAGAGGGTTGTTGTTCGGGCCGAACTGATTGGTCAGAGCTGAGAACGCGAAGTCGAGCGCATCATCACCGACGAAGTCTCCGATCAACGTGCGATAGCCGTACAGGTCGAACTCGAGCGCTTGGGGATGGAAGTGGGCCCGTACTTGCCCTTGGCCCGTTCCTCGGAAGCTTTGGCCCATGCCGGTGTCGACGATGTTTTGCAAGTCCTTGCGCGGTGCTCCAACGGCGACAAATCCACCACGCGCAGAGATGTGCATGCCGAAGCGAGGAGGATCAAAGGGGATCTCGAATTGATCCTCGATCAACGCTACAGGCTCAAGCTGCGGCAAGTTCGTGAAACAGAATACTTGTCCACCGTGCATGACACCTGAACTTGAATCATTGCCGATACCAGAAACGAATAGGTCGGGCCGGCCGTCGATATTCGTGTCGTCGATGACCAAGTGTGCGCCAAAGTTCCCGCCATCGGTGGGATTAGGATTGGGCAGCTCGACGCGCGACTCTTGGTCAGTGACGACATCCATGTACAGGCTGACGCGTCCGCAAGAGAGGCCGCGCACCACGCCGCGCGCCGCGCCAATTGCCAAGTCGATGCGCTGATTCTGATCGAAGTCAGCCAAGGCGACGGCTTGACCGAAGCCTTCATCCAATCCGGCGCGCCCATAAATCACACGTGCTTGTCCAGCGGGCAGCAGCCCAAGTATGTAGACCGCTCCGAGCGCCGAATCGCCACCCGTAGGAGGAGCAGCCAGCGGGGCGCCGACAATCAGTTCGTCGTCTCCGTCCCCGTCGAGGTCGGCAGCGGCGATCGAGGTGCCAAAGTGATCTTCAGAGTTCTCGCGATCGCACTGTGCTCGCCCGCTCGCATCGAAGAGCGCGTAAGACCTGTAGGGCACCGCTCCGGCGCCGAAGTGGATGTAGGCCGCGCCTTCACCCGCGGCTCCAACGGCGAAGTCGAGCACTCCGTCGCCGTCGAAATCGAGCGGCGTCAGTGAGCTTCCGAAGCCCGAGTCCGGTCGAGCGCAGGGGTTCACGATTGTGGTGGTATCGAACACGCGCGGCTCGGTCGGGCCGGGCAACTGATCGAGCTCAAAGTGAGTCCCACCCTGATCCAATTGGCCTACGACTGGGCCAGCACCAGAGGAGTCGTCGTGATCATCATCATTGTCGCCGTCCTCCCCGTCCTCCCCGTCCTCCCCGTCCTCCCCGTCATTGTCATCATCACCCTCGTCATCACCCTCGTCTCCCTCATCGTGTTCACCACCCTCATCCTCGTCATCGGGCGCACCTTGTGAGTTCGAGACGGTGTCTCCACCTGATGACTTGGAACAACCGGAGATGGCACCAATCAACAGAGCGATTAGCAGGACGATAGGAGAGGCGAGGCGCATGGCGAGGCGAACCCACTATGGGGGAAACTAACGTGACAAGGAGGGGCACTCGTATACACACGAGGAGCTGTAGAGTCACGGCTGAAGTGCGTCTATCGGGGCGTTGTCCGCAGTGCTTTACAGCAGCTCTACGGTCCTCTTGGGCGAATAGCGACGCGCTCCAAGGGGGTGAGCATCAATGGACTCCTACGGGCACGCAAGGCGGTGCCGGACGCCTTTCTCGACAGGATCGCAAGGATTCGGCGAACTGCTGGGCCGAGGGTTCTAGCAACGGCAGCCTACAGCTGCGTAGGCTGTCATCCGTGTGCACGCAAACCGGCATCCTCGGGCAGCACGCATCTCGCCCGTGGCGCATCGTCACTCGGCTCCTACACCCTTCGCCTCATGCTTCACACTCTGCGCTCGGCTCCTGCACTCGCCGCCAGTCTCTCTCTCCTCGGTCTTGCGTGCCAAGCAACGAAGACGGAAGCGTCCGTACCGGCTCGCCCCAACGTCGTCTTCATCTTGGCCGACGACCTCGGATACGGAGAACTGGGTTGCTATGGCCAGGAACGAATCAGGACTCCTAACATCGATCGCCTCGCGCGGGCCGGCATGCGCTTCACGCAGGCCTATTCCGGCGCTCCTGTGTGTGCACCCGCGCGCTGCGTGTTGCTGACCGGACGACATTCCGCGCAGGCCGAGATCCGCGGTAACAAGCGCATGCCGCCCGAGGGTCAGTGGCCTATCAGCGCCGAGGTGCCGACCGTCGCGGCTCTCTTTCGTGATGCGGGGTACAAAACAGGTGCGTTCGGAAAGTGGGGCCTCGGTCCTGTCGGTTCAACCGGCGACCCCAACGCCAAGGGCTTCGACCTCTTCTTCGGCTACAACTGCCAGCGCGAGGCTCATAGCTACTACCCGGATCATCTCTGGCGTAATGACGAACGTGTCGAGTTGAACGATGGCGTCGCAAGTCCGGGCCATGGCAAGCTGAAAGAGGGCGAAACGGAGTACGGCCGCTTCTACGGCAAGGACTACGCACCGGATCGCGTGCTCCACGAAGCGTTGCGCTTCTTGGATGCGAATGCGGATGAGCCCTTCTTCCTGTACTTGCCGTTCGTCGAACCCCACGTCGCAATGCAGCCGCCGGCCGAGTGGGTCGCGCGCTACCCCGAGGAGTGGGACGGCACCTCCTACTCGGGCAACAAGGGCTATGTCCCCCACCCGCGTCCGCGCGCCGGATATGCTGCGATGATCAGTGATCTCGACGAGCACGTGGGCACGGTTCTCGATCACTTGCAGCAGCTCGGCCTGAGCGACAACACACTTGTGATCTTCACATCCGACAACGGTGCCACTCACGATGTCGGCGGAGTCGACACGGAGTTCTTCCGATCGGTAGGCGAGTTGCGCGGGCGCAAGGGCAGTGTGTTCGAGGGCGGCTTGCGCGTACCGATGATCGCTCGCTGGCCAGGGGTCATCGCAGCCGGAACCGAGAGCGAGCACATCACCTGCTTCCAGGACTTCATGGCGACCGCAGCTGAACTCGTCGGTTCAGAGCTCGACGCGGGAGCGAACGGAATCAGCTACCTACCAACCCTCACGGGCGCAGCTGATCAGACGGTGCATGAGTACCTGGCCTGGGAGTTCCATGGCTATCAAGGCCAGAAAGCTGTTCGCATCGGCGACTGGAAAGCCGTGTTGAGGAACATCCACAAGGGCAACTCGCAGATCGAACTCTACGACTTGAGTCAGGACCTGAGCGAATCCGTCGACCTGGCGGAAGGGCAGCCCGAGCTGGTGGCACGCGCGCGAGAGATCTTCGCTACCGACCGCAGTGTCAACGAGTCCTTCCCGATGGCTGCCTTCGACAACTAAGCACAATGGCGGCCTGAGAATATGAAGCCCGAGCTCCGCCGTCCTACGGACGGCGGCTTCATGGTCCTGCGCTGCTGGTCACAGAATATCCAGCACTCCAAAGCCCGACGCGCCGGTCAGACTCTGCGGCGCGGCAGTGTAGTTCACACCGCGCCCCAGCTCGCGCGCGACCGGGAAGGGCGACTCGTCCGACAGTGCGCCCAACGTCTCGATGATCGCGGCTCGCTCGAAGGACGAATGGCTCTCGTCAGCGAGCACTTCGAGTAGCGGTGGGATCACGCGTGCATCGCGTGTCCACGCCATGGCCTTGGCGATGCCCGTCATCGACTGCCAATTGTCGGCCTCGGGCAACATGCGCAGAAGCTCCGGTACCAGGGTCGGATCTGCCAAGAGCCAGCGACCCAGTGCGGCTTGTTCCATGATGTCCGGGTGATGAGCCAGATTGAGCATTACGTCGCGCAGGACTGCGCGCCCGGCTGCCTTGCCCATCAATCCCACGCTGAGCGCAATCTCGGCACGCACCATCTCGTCGTGCGTCTTGTGCAAGTCACTCACGATCGTGCCGATCGCGGACGCATCGCCCGAGAGGCCTACGCCCAGACAATAGGCACCGGCATCCACCGGCGACGTCGTTTGGCTCAGCTTCAAGCGCAAGGCCGCCGCTTCCGGCTTGCCCAGCACGCGTCCCTCGCGCTTGAGCCCCTTGCCCAGCACGCCGAGTGCGACGCCGACCCATGGCTTCTGCCGACTCTTGCCGCGCGACAGCTTCTTCATTAGCGCATTGGCTGCTTTTGAACTACCGGCCATGCGCCCCTCTTCGCCGCCACCGGGCCGGCCGGCAACTTGCGCCAAGGAGAGCGCGGCAAAGTTGCGCTCGATGCCATCCTTGGCGTCGATACCGAGAACAAGCGCGCCCCGTATTTCTTGGTCGAGCGAATCCTGGTCGGCATCTCCGACCATACCCAAAGCCGCCAATGCCGAACGGCGAACGCCAGCATCACGTTCCTTGCGCTTATCTGCCAATCGCATCAGCAGGTGTGCGATCCTGTCTTTGTTGAGGCCATCCTCCGAACCGACGAGGCGCGCCAACACCGTTGGAATGTGCGTGCGCACTTCCTTCTCGGCGCCGCGCTGCTCGAGGATACCGATCAACAACGAGAGCCTGGCTTGCAGCGCCGCCTCTCGCGACCGACCTCCATCAGCAACGGTAGCTTTGCCGAGCGGCGTCAATCCGAGTGCATGCAAACAAGCGATACGGACTTCGTTGCAATCGACATCCTGCTTTGTCAGCGCAGTCACAAGCTGGTGCGCGATGTACGAAACGACCGCAGGCGATTCCGAACGACTCGCAGCCAAGCCCAATGCATAGGCAGAGAGCGCGCGCACGCGGCGCGGCACTCGGGTGCGCTTGAGCATTTGCCTGCCGGCGTCATCATCAGCCAGCAGACTCGCGAGCAACTGAGCGCCGTCTGTCTCAGCCAACACGCCCAATGAAAGAATCGCTGTCTCCGAGACCGCTTGACGCGAATGCCCGACACGGCTCGCCAACTGTGCGCTGAGCTCTCCGCCGCTGACGGCATAGCCGGGAAACTCACCGATGCGCGCCAATGCAAGTAAGGCCGCACGTACCATGCGCTCGTCCTTGGCTTGCTCGAGCACCTTGTGCAATGCAGGCAGAATATGCTCGCGAATCAATTCGGCCGAGACCCTGTCACCAAGTTCGACGGCACTGTCGCCACTGGCACGAGTCTTCGATGCGCGCGGGCTCTTGATCAACTGCTCCATGTAGGACCACTTGTTGAAACGCCACCACAGCTGCCAACTGTCAAAATTACTCGCGAGCGAGTCGATAGAAACCGAGGGAGTCAGCGAGGCACCACCCGATCCGCCAGTCGGCGATCCAGCCGTAGGGCCCGGCGTGGAAGCGGCACCCGGAAGACCGGGGTTAGCAGGCCGAGGTGATTCCGGCGCAGGCGGCGCTTCGTACGGCGGCGGTGCGGGGGCTGCAGGCGGCCGGCCCGGCATATTCCCACACTCCTTGAAGGGTGCGAGCAGACTAGCAAGTGCCGAGGGTGAAGCTGTGGCTAGATCCCCGCCCCAAGCGACCCATGTGATGCCGACAATTCCGATGGCGATCGAGAGCGCACCGACGCGAGCCTGGGAAGAGCGCTGTTGACCCTGACTCATTGAATTCATCGGCTTCGATACTCTCATTGCCACCTTTGCTTCCACTGATCCTCACGGCATGTCCAAAAGAGCGCAACCTCGAACATGAGATCAGACCCTTCGCCTATGACTAGAGTGCTAACAGTGCAATTCATGTGCCACTGGCGGCGCCCCACGCAGCACATGCAAGCGTCTAGGTTGTGCAGCACCCGCGCGTGTTGCTTGGCTCTGCGCATGGGTCGAAGAATGGCAATCCAAACCCTGAACTCGCATGCCTGACCCAAATTTCCCGACCCGCGAAAGGGAGCGAGGCCTGACTTCAAACAGAATTTTTAGTAACGAAGTACTCCCCATGAAAGGCAGCCCCACTTCACATTCGCCAGGAGTAGACACATGACTGACTCCGCGCCTGTGCGTTCCCGCGCACCCACTTGGGTTCCGAGAGGAGCCAAACCAGCTGCCCTTACAGGCATCGGCCCGATGCGATCGCACCGGGCTCTGCACTCAGGCCGGAGCGCGTAAACGAGTGAATTCACGCGCAACTCCGTCTGCATGCGACAGTCGATCGCACGTAGCCTTCAGAAGAGAATGCTGAAGAGATTGGCGGACAAGGGCAAAATTAGGATCTTTGGCGTGCGAAAGCAGACTTTCGATAACCCGCACGTGCGACACGATGTGCATGCTGATCAGCGCAAGTAGGACCGCGAAGGCGCCCCACCGAGTTCGATCCGAAGTGGTCACGCCGTTGTTGCTCGCTGTTCCGACTCGTGCAGTGCCAAACTCAGGAACGTGCTTGCGCCAAGCTTCGAGGGGAGCGGAAGCCATGCTTCATTCCCACGCGTGGCCTTGACGCTCGCGCGGCGGCGAGTGGCTCGGGCCAGAATGGAAGGACTCATGCGTTGGGCCGCCCTTGAAGCGGATGGCGGCCAGGCAGGACATCCCGGATCGGCCAGGAGCCCGAACGAGATCACTGGAACCACATTCCCTGACGCGAGCTGGAGGGCGGCGCCGCCATGACTCGTTGATGCTGCGCAAGCAATGCGCGCACACAAAAGCGTCGCTCGGGGCGTGGAATCGGCCGAGCGAATCCGCTGGAGGCACGAGGATCGAAAGCGGGCCCGCCCAACCCTGGACAAGCCGGCGCCCAATCGGGATTCTGCAGTCGAGCCAGCGCGCATGCACCGATGCGGCTCGTCGCTGCACTCTCCCATGCTCACTCCGATCTAGTGGAGTGCGCAAGACACGCCAACGAACCAGAGACACGATGCACTTCACCTTGCGCCTAGCCAGCTTGGCTTTCAGCCTGGCCCTCGCCCCCGATGCAGTCGCGATGCAATCAGGCGGACCGCTAGATACGCCCCAGCTACGGATCGAGACTGGCTTTCACACCGCGATGATCAATCGCATTGATGCCAGCGCCGATGGAAGCACACTGATCAGTTGCTCAGACGACAAGACGCTGCGCATTTGGCGGCGCCAGGCATCGGAGCTCGTGTTGGAAGAGACCATCCGCACTCCGATCGGTGCCGATGTGGAGGGCAAGTTGTATGCCTGCGCGATTAGTCCCGATGGCAGACACATCGCAGCCGCCGGCTGGACAGGCTTCAGCTGGAGCGAGACTGGCTCTATCTATCTGATCGATCGACACACAGGCGAAATGATCCGGCGCATCAGCGGCATCCCCAATGTCGTCGGCGACCTTAGCTTCGATCACCAGGGTGAACGTCTGTTGGCGACGCTCTACGCTGGCGCGGGGGCTCGCTGTTATGACTTGAGCGGAAGAGAGCTGTGGCGCAGCGAGAGCTATCAGGGCCATTCGACTTGCGGACTCTGGATCCCAAATGGGACATGCATCACCAGTTCGTATGACGGAATGCTCAGGAAATATTCGACGACAGGAGAGCTCGAGCGCTCCACCCTCGCACGTGGGAGCGGGCCCTCGTCTTTGGCTCTGGGTCCCAGAGGTGAACTGATCGTCGGTCACAATGCGTCGCCACCAGCCGTCCACCGCTACTCCGCTAGCAGCTTGAAGTACGGGGGCGAATTCATCGGGGCACCGGAAGGCGCGATTCTCTCGAGTGTCGCGACTGTTGGCCAGAGCATTTGGACTGGTGGCATGCTTCGCACATCGAACGAGAGCCCATTGTTCGTTTGGAGTGCACTGCTGACCGCAGCCCGAAAAGCTGGACCGATGGCCTCGATTTCCGATCTCAGGAGTGTCGGTAAGGATGCTCTGCTTGTCGCAGGCGACGATCCTTCGCTGAGTCTGATGTCCATCGGTGGCGAGACACTTGCCTCGCGCCAGTCGGGCAGCTGCGATATGCGCGGGAAGAACAATGAACACTTCCGCATGAATGACGCCGCGACCAAGCTCTACTTTGGCCGCGGCATGAATAGTGAATCGCCCATCGAATTCGATTTGAGCGATCGCCGCATCACCACGGAGTGGTTCATGCTGGGCGACATGCATGAGCCGCGTCACGCGGCGCCGGCACTCGTGCTCGAAGAATGGTTGCATCAACGCAGAGTGACCATCAATGGCAATCGGGTCGACCTTGGCCCGTCCGATCTTGCCCGTGCACTCGTCATCACGCCCGACGACAAGAGCGTACTAATTGGGACCGAACACAACTTGATGGCGGTCGGTCCGGATGGGAAGGAATCATGGAGCCGGCACGCCCCAGCGCAGTGTTGGGGTTTGCATGCCAGCGCCGACAGCGAGCTAATTGTCGCCGCTTATGGCGATGGCACGATTCGCTGGCACAGACGGAGTGATGGAGAACAGCTCTTGTCCCTTTTCATGCACAAGGATGGCAAGCGTTGGGTTATGTGGACGCCATCAGGCTACTACGACTGCTCGACCGGTGGTGAGGAGCTGATCGGATGGCATGTCAATCGCGGCCAGGATCAGCTCGCTGATTTCTTCCCTGCAGGACGCTTCCGTGAGCAGTTCCATCGCCCGTCTATCGTCAACTCGATTCTCGAGACTCGCGATGAGGCCAAGGCCATCGCGCGCGCCGGCGTCCAGCTCTCGATCCTTCAGTTACTAAGCTTCCCACCTGTTGTGCGCGTGCTGAGCCCAAACACAGGAACGCGCGTGAGTGCAGGTCCGTTGACACTCGTGTACACGGCCCGTTCGGACGAGGAGCTGACCGAGGTACAGGTGCTAATCAACGGAATCGAAGCGACACGCGTACGTGGCTTGAAGGTCGAGCCAGGCGAGACCGACAGTCGCTCGGTCACGATTGATGTACCCAGCGATCTGGCTGGAACTACTGGGACCGTCTCCATCATCGCCAAGAATATCGGCGGCTCATCAGAGCCGGCCATCGTTCAAGTTGACATCAAAGCGAGCGAGCAGATCGACGCATTGACGCGCCCCGCTTGTTACGTCTTGGCCATTGGAGTCAGTGACTACGAGATCGACGAGCTGGACTTGGGCTATGCCGCCAAAGATGCGCGCGACATATGTGTCGCCTTCCAATCTCAGGCCGGCAAGCTCTTTCGCAAGGTCGACACGCACCTGGTCGAGGATGCTACGCGCCAACAAGTGTTGGAGGGACTCGAGTGGCTCGAAGCCCAAAGCACAGCCCGCGACCTGGCAGTGGTGTTCTTCGCAGGACACGGAGTGACCGACAACCGCGACCGCTACTTCTTCCTGTCGGCAGACTCGAATCCGGAGAAGCTACGTTCCAGCGGCGTCCTCTACACCGAGATCATCCAAACCATCGAAGCGCTGCCCGGCAAGTCTGTGGCCTTCATCGACACTTGCCATGCCGGTAATGTCACCGGCGGCGCGAAGCGGCGTGCTGCGGCCAATGCTGCCTCGATGACGCGCGTCATCAACGAGCTCGCGAGCGCAGAGAACGGCAGCGTTGTCTTCGCCGCCGCGACGGGCAATCAGTTTGGCCTCGAGAAGGAAACCTGGGGCAATGGGGCCTTTACCAAAGCCGTCGTCGAAGCTTTGACTGGCAAGGTGAGTGAGGCCACGAACGATGCGATGTTGTCGGCCATCCTTGCGCGACCGACCATGACCGTAAATCTGTTGAACGCTTATGTCGCGGAGCGCGTGAAGGAGCTAACTGGCGGAGCGCAGACACCGACGATGCAACGGCCGGCCACGGTGCCTGACTTTCCGATCGCGATTCGCTAAGCGGGTGCGGATAGGCTTCACGGCCAAGGATCGAGCGCTCACTCGAGCGCGACAACACCATCATCCCCACGCTTGCTTCGCGTAACCACCACGCAGCCAACGCTCGTGCGTGGCGCCACCCTGAGCGGGAGCTTGCACATCCGGCGACAAAGCTGAAGGGCAACGAGCCTCAGCCCGCTGCCCTTGAATGCGCTCCTCTGTCAGCCTTGATCTTGTGTTAGCGAGGGACCAAGGCAGCTGAGTCTAGCCTCTGTTTGGAGATCGATTACTTGGCGCGCTCGTCGAGCACGAGCTCAATCAGGTCTTTGCCATGCGAGCCGACTTGCACGGCCTGATCGATTGTTCGCAACACGCCTTCACCATCGATAACAAAGGTCACGCGCTTCGCGTACGGCCGGCCGTCCATCAATACGTCATAGGCCTTGGCCGCGCCGGCGTTCGGATCACTCAGCAAGCTGAAGTTCAGCTTCTGCGCTTTGTGAAATGCCTTCTGGCTGGCGACATCATCAGTCGAGATGCCATACACCATGATGTCCAGTTCTTCGAAATCAGTCGCTACGTCCCGCAGCGAGCAAACTTCCTTTGTTCAGCCGCCGGTGGCTGCCTTCGGATAGAAGGCGAGGACAGTCCACACCTCCGACTTTCCGCCGACAGTGACCGCCTTGCCGTCCTGATCGTTCAGTCGAATCTTGGGTACGAGGGCGCCTATTTGGACGCCCTTCGCAGGTGCTGTTTGTTCAGCGGATTGCATGGCGGGCACAAGCACGCCGGCAGTTGCGGCTAGTGCCAACAGAAGAGATCGCATGGGAGCTTCCAGGGATGGAGAGGAATCGCAGCAGAGGGCGAGCCTCCGCACATGTGGACGCGATCCTACACGAGCTACCGAGCCTTTGAGTAAGCAGTACGAACGAAGCCGGTTACGATTCCCGCTTGCCAGCCCTTAGGAGACTGGGTCGCGTGCGACACCAGCTGACCTACTTATTGATGGCTTGCCCGATCGCGGGGTCAGAACCGACCCAGTTCGCAAGCGAAGCCAGGTCTTGCGCCATGCGGTCCCCCTCAGCTTCCGTGAATCCATAGGATCCACGCAGGCGTCCGTGTCGATCGAGGACGTACACGCTCGCGACCGGCACTCCTGCGGCTTCCTGCAAGGATGCCAGCACCTTGCCGCCCTCGTCGAAGGCGTAGATCGTATTGGGCTTGCGGGCCGTCTTCTTGTCAATGAATGCAGAGAGGGTCGCCTTGTCCGCATTCTGCGCCAAGACAATGTGCAACACGAGCGAGCTGAGCCCACGCCAGCGTTTCTTGCGCGCTCGAAAGCTAGCGAACTCCTGCTCGAGCTGTGCTGGAGATTCAAAGTCGAGCGTCTCGATAATGACGAGGTGACCGGCCAGATCAGCACAACGCACGCGCCTGCCATCCTCCTGCTCGAGCTCGAAGACTTCGGGCATTCGATCGGCGCCCTGAACGGGATCGGGTAATTCCACGCCCAAGCCCTTGATCAGCGGGAACAACCAGAAGGCACCCAGCAGGATGAACCAAAACCAGGGCTTGGTCATGATTTCCGACCAGCGACCCGGGGTCGAATCAAACACCGCGTCGTCGCCCGCAGGAGCTACAACATCAGGGCCTGCTGAATGAATAGCGCCGGGCGTCCCGTCGGGGGCGCCCGGCGCGTTGTGCGTCGTCATGGTGGGAAGCTTAGGTGTCGCCTAGAGCCGCAAGGCGACTAGATGTCGCGCTCGAGCAGCGTCAATTTGCGCATCCAATAGAGAACGCCAGTGACGATTACATAGGGAATCGTCATGAATCCCATGATGTAGACCAGGGTTTCCATGCCCTGACCCAACGAGCAGGCCGGGCACGCGCTGGCGCTGCTCGTCAGCGCTAGGCTTGCACCCAGCAGTAAGGAGGCCCGTTGCATTGTACGGCTCATCGGTAGTACGACTCCAACATGATGATGATCACGGCACCGCCCATGTAGAGCGGCGAGTATCCGATCCAGCGCAGCCACGGCTTCTCGCTCTTCAGGTGCATGAAGTAGAGCGCGACCAAGGCCGCCTTGCTGAAAGCCAGGATGACGAGCAGCAGCATCTTGCTCGTGACACTCCACTCAGCACTCCAGACTTCAGGCACGAAGACCTCGAAGATCGTCATGACTGTGAGAATCATGAAGATCGTCACATACTGAGCTCGATGTGATTGGTGCTCGACCGAGTGGGCGCCGTCGACAATCTCGTCGCTGGCCGTCAATGTTTGATGGTCCATGGGATGAAAGAAGCAGCGACTACAGGAGGTAGATGAAGGTGAAAACCAGGATCCAAACCAGGTCGACAAAGTGCCAGAACAAGCCGACCAACTCGACTGGGCTGTACGACAGCCCGCCTTGGGTGTACTTGCCTTGGATCGCGCCGCGCAGGATGAAGCACAGGTAGACAACGCCCGAGAAGACGTGCAGCCCGTGGAAGCCTGTCACGGCGTAGAAGGTCGTGCCAAACAGGTTGTTCTGTTGGACTCCTTCCCAAACGGTTGTCGAGAAACCGACCCCGACGTGCACGAGGTGCGTGTACTCGTAGACCTGGATGCCGAGGAAAGCCGCGCCACCCATAATCGTCACGGCCAACCAGCGCACCAGACCGGCTTGATCCTTTTCCTGAGCTGCCAAGACGGCGAAGACCATCGACAGTGAGGAGCAAATCAGCAGGAAGGTCGCGAAGGCGGTCAGACCGATACCGAGGATTTCCGCGGGGACGGGCCAATCCGGTGCGGTGAAGCGCAGCACACCGTATGCGAATAGCAAACCGCCGAAGGACATACCGTCCTGGGCGATGAACATCCACATCGAGATCTTGCCGCCAGTGGCCTTGCCAAAGTACGGGAGGTCTTCGATAAGGTCTGAGTGGTCCGCGTGGTCAGCGGTTTGAACGGTGCTCATCGGGGGTTCAGCTTTAGAAAACGAAGAAGCCGAGGTAGAGGACGATCCAGACAACATCGACGAAATGCCAGAAGATCACGATGTTGCTGACGGTGGAGAGGCGATGCGGGCCGTAACGACCACGAGACAAGCCTATCCAAGCCCAAATTAGGGAACAGAGGCCGATGACGACGTGCAGCGCATGGATCCACGTCAGGCCGTAAAAGAGGGACTCGTACAGTCCGGAGCTGGGCAAGCGCCCAGCAGCGGTCAAGTTGCTCCACAGCGCCCACTGCATGATGGCGAAGGCGAAGCCCAACACGATTCCGATGAACCAGTTGGCGCCGATGCCAGAGCGCGGATCGGCCGCGGCGCGATCCGAATCTGTGGGGTTCCACTCACGTACGGCGCGGTGCAGGGCCACGCTCGATCCGATCAGGATCAAGGTCGCCACCGAGGCCAGATTGAAGGAGGGCAATGCAATGCCCTCCGGCGGCCACACACCAACGCGCTGTCGCAGCACGAGGAAGGACAAGAACAACGTCCCGAACGACATGGTCCATGACCCAATGAAGAAGATCATCCCCAAGGTCACATCGACCTTGGTCCTAATCTCCTCCTTGGGGAGGCTCATGGTGCTTGTCGTCATTGGGAGGTGTTCGGCAATTTCGAGCTCGTAGCCCTGTTCTCGAAAACAGCGGACGCGCCGCTGCCTCGATCACAAGGTCACAAAATCAGGTCGTCGGTGAAGTCGGAAGCTTCTCCGTCATCGAGATCCAGTCCGTGCCTTCCGGAAGATTCGGATGGCTGAACTCGTGCGGGCCGCACTGAACGGTCGGGATCTCTTTGAAGTTGTAGAAGGGAACCGGCGTAGCCATCGTCCAGTCTAGCGTCCCGACTTCCCAAGGGTTCTGCTCGGCAGGCTCGCCGAACCAGCGACTCTTGATGAAGTTGTAGACGAAGATCAACTGCGCAGCGCCGAGCACGAATGCTGCGTACGTCGCCATCACATTGAAGTGCTGGAGAGACCGCAGATACTCAGCCGAAGTGTGATCGTAGTAGCGACGGGGCATACCCGCGTATCCCGCAACGAACATGATGCAGAAGACAGCCGTTAGCGGAATGATGGTCAACCAGAAGTGAGCCTTCGACAGCGTCGGGTTCATCTTGCGAGCGAACATCTTCGGGAACCAGAAGTAGAGTCCCGAGAAGGCACCCAGCAAGGCCGAAGCCGCCATCGTCAGGTGGAAGTGGCCCACGACGAAGTAGGTATCGTGCAGGAAGATGTCAGTTCCGATGGTCGCCAAGTAGATGCCGGTCAGGCCACCGAGGCCAAAGACAAAGACCACGCTCATCGCGAACAGCATCGGCGCATGTAGGCGCAAGCTGCCCTTCCATATGGTGTGCAACCAGCTGAAGAATAAGACCTCTGCTGGCACCGATATGATCATCGTTAAGAGCATGAAGCTCTCACCTAGCATCGCGCTGATGCCAGTCGTGAACATGTGGTGGCCGTAGACCACGGCTGACAGGATCGTGACCGCAGCCATCGCGCCGACCTGCATCCGATAGCCGAAGGCCGGCTTGCGGGCGAAGAACGACAGAAGGTCACCGATGATGCCCCAAGCGGGCAAAATCAAGATGTAAACCTCTGGGTGGCCGAAGATCCAGAACAGGTGCTGGTACAGGATCGGGTCTCCCCCACCTGCGCCCTGCATGACCGCTGCGGGGACGAAGAATGTCGTCCCGAAGGTGCGGTCCATGATCAAGAGCAGCATCGCCGAGCCAATGACAGGAATGAAGAGCACGTTCAACACCGAGGTGAAGAAGATGCCCCAAACCGTCAGCGGCAAGCGGCCCCAGGTCATACCCGGTGCGCGCAAGCGAATGATCGTCGTCATGTAGTTGATGCCACCCATGATCGAGCTGGCGCCAATCAGGAAGACGGCAACGGCCCACAGGGTCTCACCATGACCGACACCGTTGACGGTTGTCGACAGCGTCGGATATCCCGTCCAACCCGCCTCGGTCGCGCCCAAGGGCACGAAGAGCGAGTAGAAGCCGACGATGCCGCCGAGCATGACCGTCCAGAAGGACAGCGTGTTCAGCAGCGGGAAGATCATATCCCGCGCACCGATCATCAGCGGGATACACCAGTTCCCGAACGCTCCGATCAACAGGGGCGTCAGCCCCAGGAAGATCATGATCGTTCCATGCATCGTGAAGAGCATGTTGTACGTGGCGGGGTCCAAGATGCCCTGCGTACGCGGGAACAGGAACTCGCCAACTACGGGAACGGGCTCGCCGGGGTTCGCTAGCTGCCAGCGAATCATCATCGCCATCAGTCCACCGATCCCGAGCCAGACAAGCCCGAACCACATGAACTGCTTCGCAATGACTTTATGGTCGCCTGAGAAGACGTGCTTCCTAAAGAAGTTCGTCGGCTCCGCGTGAATGTGATCACCACTCATGATGAATAACTACTCCCAACTCCAGGCCCACTGGGCCTCGTTGTCGGTGGAGTCGAATGCGGTTTCAGCGAGTTGACTCGCCTCTTGTTCCCAGTTGTCGAACTGATCTTGTTCCAGCACGGTCAGATGCCCGTGCATTTGGTAGTGCGCATAGCCACAGAGCTCGGCACACAAGATCGTGAACTCTCCCGATTTGATCGCCCTGAACCACATCTCATTGATGGCTCCAGGGTTCACGTCGCGCTTCATCCGCATCTCGGGCAAGAAGAGCGCGTGGATCACGTCCTTACTCGTCATTTGAAGGCTGACCGGACGACCCTTCGGAACCGTGAGGTGGTTCATCTCGAGGATGTCGTCCGCGGTACCGAAGACACCATCGATCCCAGTTGCGCGGAAGTTCCACGCCCATTGCTGACCGAGAACCTCGACCTGGTAGAGACCAGGCTCATCGAGCTCCGGAATCTTCCAATAGGCCTCTCGCAGGTCCTTCATGGCAATCACGAGCACCCATGCATCGAGAATGACGAAGGTCACAACCGAGATGACCGCGGTCAACCGCTTGTCGTGCAGGGACGAACCGTGATCGTAGCTAGCCTTGTGTCCCGGACGCGCGCGATCGCGGAAGAAGGGCACGCAAAGCAGGATCATCACGATCGTCATGCTGACCGTGCACAAGATCGTGATCAGCCAGAACAACTCGCCAAAGCGGTATCCGTAGTCGGATGCAGGCTCGAGCGGAGCCCAACGCTTCTCGACTTCTTGAGCGTGCGACAGCCCCGCCAAGATCATCACAGTGAGTCCTGTAACCCACATCCGGGAGGCGAGCCCGGCGTACACAGATGAGAGTTTCATCATAAGAGTAGGCATGGTTCGAATTCCTCCTAGAGGCCCTCACGCAGACGCGTCATGAGCTGTGTCCGCTCTGCCGGCTTATCCTTGTAGCCGTGGATCATGCTTTGCACGTAGTGCGCTAGCGCCCAGAGGTCTTCATCGGGAAGAGAGCCCTTCCACTGCGGCATTGCCGTGCCTTTGATACCTGAAGCGATCGTCTCGAACAGGTCTTGTGTCGTGGTGCCGGAGCGCACCGTATGGAAGGTGAAGTCCGGCGGGATGATCTTCACCTTGTTGCCCTGGACTGCGTACTCGGATTCTTTGAGCACCGGCAAGAAGAGCTTTTCGCGGTAGCTCGTACCTGCGGGCTGTCCGAGCATGGCCGGCAGCGCGTTCGGATTGACATAGCCCGGGTGGCAGGTCATACACTGCGCTTGGCCGTGATAGATAACCTCGCCCTTGGTGATCGCTTCGTCCTCGCGACCGATCCAGGGATCGTCACCCGACTCGACGACGCCCCCGATTCCTGCGAAGGGGCTACGCCAGCCCTCGCCTTCTGGTGAGAGGCTCTTGATGTACTGAATGATGTCCAGCAAGGGCTCGTCTTGCAGATCCCAGGGCAACATCGGTGTGCCATCCAAACCGCGCTTGATCAAACGCAGTAGCGCCTCATCGGTCGGCAGTCCCTGGAGCACTTTGGTGAACTTGAAGTTGTTCTGGCGGAAGTCGCGCGGCGAGGGACGCAGCCATTGGCCGGATCGTCCGTAGCCGTCGCCATCCAGACCGTGACAGCTCGAGCAGAACTGCACGAAGTCCTGACGGCCGCGTGTCAACCGCTCCGGACTGACCCAGTGCCAGTAGGCCCAGACCTCTTCCTCTTCGTCATAGCGAAGACGGTAGTAGTCCTGGGAGTCGATCCAACCGCCTTCGCCGTCAGCCGCTTCGTCGCTGTGACTGAATCGGCCGGGCTGAAGATCTTGCTGGCTCTCGTACCACTCTTCCCCAGGACCGCGTAGCCAAGACCCTTCGTCTATCGTCAGCGAAACGCCGATGGGCGGCCGCATATGCGGCTTCTCATCTACGACTTGTGCAGCGTGTTCGTCGCTGGACTCGTCGCTGACTGCGACGGACGGGGTAGCGGGCTGGAAAAAGTTGAGTGCCTTAAACGAGCTCAGGCTGCCAATGACCACACCGGCCAAGCAGACGAGTTGATAGGAGGGGCGCCTCATGATGGGTTCGAATCTCGACCGACTTGCGGCGTCGGCCTTGTGCGATTGGACGGATGTCCTCGGCGACGAGCGCCGAATTCCGGCTTAGGTGACGTGGAAATCCTAGCGGAGCGTATCCACGCTCCCCAACAGCTTTTAGCGCGAAGGTCGACAGCAATTGCCGAATGCCCCGCGCGTCGGGCCGTGTGGATCATGAATCCATGGATCAGAACGAGGCGAATCTACAGCCGATTCGCCTCGTTTCGATCGTTGGATTACCTACATCTTGAAGCTGAAGGCCGCGTCGCCAGTGCCGCCGTCGGTCACGGTGACAGTCGCCGTCTGCTTGCCGAGCGTCTCGTGCTCGGCCGTCAAGGTGTAGTCGCCAGCCGGCAACTTGGGCAGCGTGAACTTGCCCGCCGCGTCGCTGACTGCAAAGAAGGGGTGATCAAAGACCACCACATTGCAGCTCATCCACGAGTGCATATCGCACTTGATGGCGAACATCTTGTCCTTCTGCTTCATCTGCTTCTCGATCGCAGGCGTTCCAGCGGGCTGCGCAGTGTTGAACCCCTGGTTGCGTTTCGAGTAGGAGTGAACGTTGTGGACCGTGCCATCCGAGTTCGAGATGGAGATGGTCTGACCCTGCTGCATCGCCAGCGCGTGCGGGACGTAGCGGCAGCCCTTCTGGTCGAGCGAAACGCTACCTGTGCCCTTGGCGAACTTATAGCCGCCGAGGCCCTTCGAGACCGAGATCACGACGTTGGCGAGGGCGCCATCGGCGACGACGATGCTCTCGTCCATGATCGCCACGGTGCAGACCGGGTCCGAGCCGGAGTGATCGACGGCTTCTGTGGCCGGAGCCGTACCTTCGAACTTGACCATGCCGGAGACCGTTGCGGTCCCCATCGAGGCGGCCCAGTCCTGCTTACCGGCCTTTGGGGTCGAGCCCGTGTCAGCTGCGCCCGTATCAGGTGCCTTGTCGGGTGCCTTGGTATCGCTGCCGTTGTCTGCGGGCTTCGAAGCGGGTGTATTCGTGTCTGCGGGAGCAGCCGAGTCGCCGCCTCCACAAGCCGTGAATGCAAGCAGAGCGCTGATTCCGATGAAGTAGCGGTTCATTGCCGTAAGTGTCGAGTGACTGGTTTTCGAGTTTTGGGGAGTGCAAGCGCACTAAATCTGGAGGGAGCTTAGCGAGGCATTCGGCCATTCGAGACATGGGAACGCCATTTCTTGTGGGAAAGAGCAGATGTCATTCGGCCTGGCGTTCGGCCTCCAGGCTCACAACGAAAATTCGGAGCGAGAGCTCTATGCCACGGGACAGGACCTCTCCCTTGGGAAGGTTCCGTAGGGGTGCAATAGGACGGCCTGCCCCAATGTCGGAATCGAGCGGCCGAAGGTCGCTCGCGACTATGCGAAAGACTCCCCCCCAGGTCGCGCGCCTCCATCGAGGCGTGCGTTCGGACTCTGGCCTCGATCGCCAACGCTGACCGAGCGCTATACATATGGTGCGGCCGGTCCGAACAGGCTCATCGATCCCCATTCAGTGGGGTAACTCGCGCTACGCGAGTCGTTCTTTCCGAACTGACATCAGGAATAGCCTCGGGCTCTCCAGCGACCACTGGAGCCCCCCCCGAGGCGCGTATTGGCTCAAGTAGAGTTCGGATCGGCCGCATCCGCCCCCCCTCGCCCACCAAGCATGCTCTGGCCACCGGGTCGCCGCGTGAATCCGATGGGACTGCTCGATTGGATCAAGGGACTTTTGCGACCGAGCGACTACGGCGCCTCGCACGCCGATCGCAACACTCCCGGTGCGCACTTGGCCGGGTACGGCCGCGGCCCCGTCGGCCTGAATCGCTTTGATGCGCTGAACGCGCCGCTGCAAGACAATGTCAACGAAGAGCCCTTGGCCATGCACGGTCTGCCAGTGCTGCGCGACTGGAACGAGCTCGCGAACGCGATGGGCCTTTCACGCGCCGAGCTGAACTGGCTCGGGGCCCCCTTGCGGCGCATGGCTAGCCATGCGCCGCATGATCACGTGCTGCCGCGCAAGAAGAAGAGTGGCGGCACACGCTACCTGCTCGCACCGCGCACACGATTGAAGTCAGCCCAACGCTGGGTGTTGCGTGAGATCTTGGATCGCGTGCCTGCCTCAGAGCATGCACAAGGTTTTGTTGCGGGTCGCTCGACACGTTCACATGCCGCGCCGCACACGCAGCGCCGTGTCGTCTTACAGATGGACCTGCGCGACTTCTTTCATCAGTTCTCGATGCGCGACCTACGCCGCTTGTTCTGCACGCTTGGCTACGGCTCACAAGTATCGAACGCTCCGGCATTCCTGACAACCGTCCCGCTGCGCTACTCGATTTGGAAAATGGCTAAGTCGCTCGCAGTCGATCCTTACCAACTCGCGAAAGCCATCAAGCCCAGTGTTGGCTACCGCGGACTGCACGCCTTCCCTTCGCAAGGATCTCCAACAAGTCTCACGATCTCGAACCTCTTATGCCACAGGCTCGATGCGCGCCTAGCAGCTCTCGCCGCAAAGTTCGATGCAACCTACACACGCTACGTCGACGACCTGTGCTTCTCCGGCGATGAAGCCTTCCGGCGCGACATGCGC
>JBLFWN010000014.1:0-87418 GCA_047611405.1 Planctomycetota bacterium
CCTCGACCCAACACGCTAATGTGGGATTCGTCCAAGATGGCGCGGAAGTCACGGTCTTCGATCTGCAACAGACCCAGCAACGCATAGCACTCGGGACGCAAGACCCAACGGCCTCCGAAGGCGCGTTCGAGCAAGACATCGACCGTGCGCGGATCCTTCAAGCGAATCAGCGAATCGAGTGCGCGTCGAGCGACACGCGCAACGGGATCATCGATCTTCTCGAGCAACCAATCGAAGGTATCCGGATGGTTCAGGCTTGCGATGAGATCGATGGCGTGCAGGCGCGCGTCCTTGCGGCTCGACTCGAGCGCGACGCGCAGCACACTCAAATCGTCAATAGTCAGCACGGCCTCCAAGTTGCGCGACGCCGCTTGACGGATCGGTCCCATCGGGTGATCCAGAAGACGGCCCAGCAGCTCCGGAGTCGCGCGCACGGGATCGAGTTCGACCAGGCTATCGACAAGCGGGACGGCGGCACTGGTCGGCATACGCGTACTCAATCGCAAGACGACTTGTTCGGCATCCTGAGCATTGCCGCTGCGCAAGAGCGCACGCGCTGCGACGACTACGACGGGAGCACTCTTGGGGTCCGCGATCGCGAGGCGCGCGGCTTCGAACCCTCTCTCACCCAAAGCCAACAGCGTATCCACAGCTTGCACCGCGACAGGATCATCGACACGGCGCAGCTTACGCACTTCATCAAACACAAATGTAGCAGAACCCAGATCGGTGGTCGCAGTCAGCTGCGCGTTGGCCGCCGCACGGTTTCCGGGCTGATTCTTAGGAGTCGCCGGCTTCTTGACCGGCTTGCTGGCACCCGACTTCTTCGGCTTGCGCCCGCGCGCCTCGGACGGCAGCTCCAGACCACTGCCCGTTCTGCCCTGCTGCCGATTCATCGAGCGTGACTTAACTGCCACGGTACGGCGCGACATGGTCCATTCCTTCGTCGGCGGCGGCTCACCGAGGTGCAACAAGCGCTCGGCGCTATTGCCCTCTGCCTGCCCGTCCTGCGGTTCGGTGACCGCTGGCGTCGATATCGGCTTGCTGCCTGACCGATCGCGCGGCTTAACCGGAAGCTCGACCTGAGCGCTGGCGACCGCTGCGGTCAGGCCAACGAGAAGCGTCGAGAGCAGAGTCCTCGAACGGGGGCGCTGTGATGCGGGGCGAATCACGAATTGAGATACGGACATGGGCGGTGCAGCGGCCGGGGCGGGGGGAGCGCTTGCCAAAGCGGCAGACGGGCAGGACCCAAGGTGGTCTCCTTCCGTCGCTCCTCTACCCTGTGGAACCCCACAGACTACGCGATGTCCTCCCGATGTCGCAGCAGCTGATGTGATAGCTGCCAGGGAGGGGCTCAGAGGGTAGTTTCAGGCGGTCATGACTGAGCCCGAGCACAATTCGGCAAGTCCGAATCAGATATCGGATGCGACCGGGGAGGCGCTAGCCGACCTCTTTCCAAGCGCGAAGGGCGACCTGTCCGCCGTCCACCGGCTGGGCCTGCTCGTCGGCGCGACGATCTGCTTCCTGCTCGGAATCATCGGCTGGCTGGTGCCGGTCATCACCGGGATCCCCTTCTACATCGTCGGCGCGGTCCTGCTTGGGATGGCGCTGCCGCCTGTCGGACGTCGGTTGAATCAGTGGGAGCGCGGGCTGCGCTTAGAGCGCAGGCTGCGGCTGAGACGTTTCCTGGACAAGCTGTCGTTGCGCAAGCGCAGATGAAAGTGGCAAGCGCGTGCGAGCTCGAGCGGAAGTCTATGGAACGATCTCACTGACCGCATCCGAGTAGAGCTCCGCCAACGCGCGGTCCGCGTGAATCAAGTCGCGCGCCGCGCGCAGCAGTTCCAGGTCGGCCTCGTGCTGCTCTTCCAGTGCCAGCGCGGCGACGCCAGATTGGCGTAGGCCGGCGAGCTCTCCCATGCCGCGCGTGCGCAGATCATGGTCGGCCAAGAAGAAGCCATCGCGGGATTGCACGAGAAGCTCGAGGCGCTTGGCTGCTGACTTGGTGCCGAGCAGCAGGCAATAGGAATCCGCGCGGCCACGGCCGACGCGGCCGCGCAATTGGTGTAGAGCGGCCAGGCCTAAGCGCTGCGAGTCTTCGATGACAATCACTGTCGCGGCGGGAACATCGACACCGACCTCGATCACCGTCGTCGCCACGAGCAGTTTCGATTCTCCGCTGCGGAAGCGGTCCAAGCGTTCACGCCTCTCTTCGGATGACAGGCGACCGTGCACGAGTTCGATGCCGAAGGCCGCGACCGGTTTTTTCGCCAACGCAACGAAGCGACTCTCCGCGCTGACAGTCGGGCCGGCTTCGGGATCGCTCTCGTCGCCGACGCGTGGACAGACCCAGTACACCTGTTCGCCGGCTGTCATACGTTCACGCAAGAAGCCCATGATTTCACGGCGCGCCTGGCCACGCACCCACTTCGTCACCAGCTTGCCGCGACCGGGCGGCATGCCGCGCAGCACACTGACATCCAGATCGCCGTACAACGTCAGGGCGAGCGTGCGCGGAATTGGTGTCGCCGTCATCAATAGTGCGTGCACGCCAGAGCCTTTGTCGATCAAGGCTTTGCGGTGCGAGACGCCGAAGCGGTGCTGCTCGTCGATCACGGCCAAGTCGAGGCGCGCGAAGCTGAGCTGATCGCTCATCAATGCATGCGTGCCGAAAACGACATGGACTTCTCCGGCCGCCACCTGGCGCGCTCGTTCGCGGCGGACACCTGCCGGCAGAGATGCCGTGATCAAGCAGCCGCGCAAGCCCAAGGAAAGCAAGGCCGCTTCGAGGCCTGCGGCATGCTGTTCGGCCAACAGCGATGTCGGCGCGAGCAGCGCGACTTGGCCTCCGGCACGTGCGACGGCCACGGCTGCGTAGAGCGCGATCATCGTCTTGCCAGAACCGACATCACCCTGCAGCAAGCGGCGCATCGGACGTGTCTGACCCAGATCCTGACGTAGCTCGCCGATGACCTCTTGTTGCGAGGCCGTCAACTCGAAGGGCAAGCTGCGTTGAAAGAGTGCCAGCGTCTTTGCGTCGACATCGGCGATGCGTGCTGGCGCGCCGGCGCTATGTCCTTGCGCACGCAACAAGGATGCCTGGAGTCCGAGCCACTCGTCCAAGCGCATGCGGCGGCGTGCCGCCTCGAATCGTTGCAGGCTCTTGGGTGCGTGCAATTCCTGCATGGCTTCCGGCAGCGGGAGCAGCTCGAGCTCGTCCAACTCGGCTTGCGGCAAGGGCTCGACGATCGTGCGCGCATGCTCTGCACACACCTGCTGACACATGCGTGAGATCAGAGCCGGACCAACGCCGGCAATGCGCATGTATTGAGGTTCGAGCCTGCCTGCAGCGGGCAGCGGATTATCCTTCGTCCCAAGCGAATCGGCGCGCAATGCGACGCGCCCGGATTCAAGGGAGACTGTGCCGAGGACCTCGACCTCGTCCCCCGTCAGCACGCCCTTGTCGACCCAAGGCTGATTGAAGAAGAGCGCCTCGATGTCCGCACCAAAGCCTTCGAAGCGCAGGCGTGCAAGCGAAGCCTTGCCGCGCAAGCGTCTGACGCGGAAGAGAGCGACGCGACCGCGAACCACGACTCGCTCGCCTTCGTGAAGCTGCAGCTCCTCCAGTGGCGTCCGCTCGGGCCACTCCTGCAGATGAACCGGAACAAGCCGCAGCAAATCGCCTACGCGCTCGATACCACCGCGCGCCAACGCCGCGGCACGTGCGGGACCGACACCATCGAGCACACGGGTAGGGTCGCCCAGCGCGGCAGTGCCGCCTGTGCTCGTCGCTTTCGTGCTCGTATCGGCCATGCGCGTGCCCCTCCTTCCCTATCGACTCGATCCGATCACACTGCGCCGCTCGGTTGAACTTCCGCATTCACGGCGGACGCTTGTGCTTCCAGCTGCTCGCGCTTCATGCGCGTCTCGACCGGACTCAACAAGATCCAACTCAGGCATCCCGCCACAACATACACGCCGGCGGTCGTCAGCATCAGGATCGTGTAGTCATTGCCAGTCGCATCCAACACATGTCCCGCGGCCAGCGGCCCAACGACCCAACCGACCCCCCACAGCGTGGCCTGAATACCAATCTGAATCTCTCGTGCGCCGGCAGGTGTTGCCTGCATCATGAAATTTTTGTGGATTGGGTGAGTGCTGTTCATCAGCGCGCCGCGCAGAAGGAAGGCAACGGTCGCGAAGGCAACGGACTGAGAGTACGCCAGCACCAGGAAGAATGGGATCGACGCGAACTCGATGAACACAATGCTGCGCACGAAGCCCATGCGCGCTAGCACCCATGGCGTCAGCAAGAAACCCGTCGTCATCAGGACTTGCCCAGCAGCAAACAGGCTGCCCCAACTACCCGGTGCCAGACTGAAGCGTTCTTTGAAGTAGAGCGACAAGAACGGGATGCAGAAGCCCGCGCCGACGGCGATCACGAACTGCGGAATCGCGAAGCGCGCCAGCAGCCCTTTGTTCTCCAGTAAGATCGGTAGCAGCCGCTGATCCGGCGCCATGGACGGTTCTGACTCCTCGATGCGCGCGTAAAAGAAAGCTCCGAATAAGCATGCGACACCCGCCAACGAGATGGCTGCGCCGAGAGCTATGCGTTCGCTCTCGAACACAGGTGTCATCCAGTCCACAAAGCGGCCGGCACCGAAGGCACCAGCGACGGATGCCATCGTGCGCACCGCTTCCGCCAGGCCGAAAACGCTGGCGCGTTCCTCGGGTGAGGTGTGGCGGAACAGAAAGGGCGCGATCGCCACATAGTGCACGGCCAGTGCGAGGCCCGAGACGAAGGCGCAGGCTCCCATCGCAGCTTGGCTGCCGAGCCAAGGCAGCGCCATATAGCCCGCGCCTGCCACCAAGGCGGCACGCACGAAGAGCGGGGCTGCGCGGCGCCGCGCCAGCAAGAAGGCGGCAGGTAGTGCCACCGCGACCTTGCCCCAGGAATCACACGATTGCAGGAAGCCTATCTCCTGCTTCGTCCTGCCGAGCAAATCGAGGTAGAGCGCGAGCAGAGCCCACGGGACGGCATGCGCCGCTCCCATCATGCACGAACCCAGAAGGTATCGACGTGCGGCAGGCGAGAGCAGCGCGAGATCACGGCGATAACGGCGTAGCATTGGAGGGACGAAACTGGCCCCTCTGCCCTGCCGATCCAAGGATAGAGGCTGGAAAACACGCAGCTAAGGGATCATTCATGTCACCGCTTCCGAACTCCGATAGGATGCCCAGCCTTCCTGGTCTCTCCAGCCCTGTCCGAATGCCCAACCGCACGCGCGCCGTGATCGATCCCAGGCCCCGATTCCTTTCCGAGCTCTTGCTGCTCCCAGCCCTGTTGCTGGGTTTCGCGGCTTGTGCAGGCAGTGACGAGCCGCTTCCGCCTGTTGAAGGTGCCGACGGCCGGGTCGAGCGCCTCGCGCTACGCCCGGTCAATCAAGCCGAGATCAAGCACACGACGACTGTCGTCGCGAGCCTCAACCCTGGCGATGGCATCGAAGACTGGAAAGTCGAAGCCGACGAGTTCGAAGTCGGGCGCATGGTACGCGGCGACAAGCGGCCGACCTTGTGGGTGCAAGCGACCAAACGCGCCACGGTGACGATTCCGCTGCCCGAGGACCTGCCGCCCTTCAACCAAATCGCGATTGGTCTGTACGGCAAAGGCGACAAGAAAGACCTGCACCTGAACCTGCGCGGCAAGGGCTGCAATGTGCAAACGGAAGCGAAGCGCTTCCCCGGGCAGTCCGTACAAATCGTCGTGCACGAGATCGGAGAATTGCGCCAGCAGTCCGGTCCACCACAGGAGTTGAAGCTGACCCTTACAGGTCGCGTACAACAGACCGGCATCATCTCGATCGAGCTGATGAATAAGCCGATTGCCGATTGGTTGCCGGATCCGACCGAAGGCACCGGCATGGTGAACATCGGTTATGAGGGAAGGCGTGCGGCTGGCCTAACTAGCGAACGGCCTCTCGAGTGCCGCTTCAAGCCTCGCGCGGGCGAGAGGCTCGACTTTATCTATGGCCAACCCAGCGCGCTGCGGCGCAAGGGCGAGCGACCGCGCCTGCGCCTGAAGCTCAGCACGCACGACGAGGGGCCCAAAATCGAGGCCGTCCTCGAACGCTATTCGATCGAATCGAAGATCGACGAGCCGGCAAGCTGGCACTCGGCTTCGATTGACCTGGCAGCCTTCGCGGGACGTGAAGTCGCCGCGCGTTTCGATATGCAGGTCGAAGGTGAGGGCGAGAGCGTGATGGCTCTCGGCCAACCCATGCTGACCGGCCCTAGCGAAAACGCACCGAGCGTGCTGTTGATCACATCGGACACGCACCGAGCTGACTACCTGGGTGCCGCGGATTCTGATACGGGTGTACGCACACCATTCCTCGACCAACTGGTCGCCGAAGGCACCTATTTCACGGATTGCTACTCGACGACGAACATCACGAACCCGTCACACATCGCGCTGATGACGGCCACCTCGCCGCGCGACACGGGCATCATCAACAACATCAGCCGGCTGGCAGATGTTGCGCCAACTTTGGCCGAGGCCTTCCGCGATGCGGGTTATCTGACGCTCGCCGTTACCTCCGCACGCCACCTGTCGGACGACTTGAGTGGACTGGGCCAAGGCTTCGATCGTTTGAGTTCGACCGAGAACCAACGCGACTCGATCGAGACCATCGGCTTGATGGAAGACTGGCTCGAGGAATCGAAGTACAGGCCCGTCTTTGCCTGGTTGCACATCTTCGATGCGCACGTGCCTTACTTCCCGCCGGAAGAGTACCGCCGCCTCTACTACTCCGAGGACAAGGACCCCTTCGATCCAGATGGCGGACCGCTGCCTTATGGCGCGACCGCCAAGTGGCTGAAGGGTCTGACCGACATCGACTATGCGATTGCGCTGTACAAGTCAGAGGTCACCTATCTCGATGAACGCCTGCAGGAATTCGTCAGTGGCAGCCGATTCCAAGACGGCATCATTGCGCTGACGTCGGACCACGGTGAGTCACTCACGTCGAACAATATTTACTTCGAGCACAAGGGCTTGTTCCCGAACACAATCTCGGTGCCAATGATTTTGTGGGGCCAGGGCGTCCCTGCAGCGCAACGCGTCGATGTCGGGGTCAGCCAACTCGACCTCGGTCGTACGCTGCTCGATTTGTCTTCAATCAAGGCCGCGGACTTTCCCGGAACCAGCTTGTTGTCGCAAGTCGAGAGCGAGGGCGGGCCGCGCTTCGCCGTCTCCTCGCACGGCCATGACGCCTCGGTTCAAATGGGCTCTTGGTACATGACGCTGCACCTCGAGCACCCGCCGAAGGCGCGCTACGATCGGCCCTATAAACGCCACGAAGTGCACTTATTCGACCTGCAAGAGGATCCGGACTGCAAGAACGACATCGCCGAGATGCAGCCCCGGCGCACGAATCAATTGCGTCAGACCTTGGTCGATTGGTTGCTCGAAGCCGACACCGAAGGCTGGAACCAGGGCACCAGCGTCGTCAGCACGAAAGACATCGAAGTGCTCGCGACCCTCGGTTACGCCGATGAAGGTAGCGGCGAGCGCATGAGCATCTGGTTCGAAGAAGACTGTGCCTGCGAGTTCTGCGTCAAGTACCAGGAAGACTGAGGCCTAAGCGGCAGCAGCTCAGCGAGCGCAACCCTGGTCACGGTACGGGCTGCTGAGTCCAGTTGAATCACCCGGAGCAACGACTCTTGAGAGAGCGCAGCAGCCTCAGCGCTTGACCCTAGGAGGCCGCCCCAAGAACAGCGCTTCGCGCAGGTCCTGGCACCTAACGCAGCTTTGCGTCCGAGACCTGACACTGCGCGAAGCGCTGTTCTTAAGGCGGCCGCCTAGCTCAACTCGGCGCCGGGACCGGCGTCAAAACGCCGGGCTTTGACTTGCCGTTGCCCCGTCCGTTGCCGTTGCCGTTGCCGACAGCGCCGCTCGAGCCGCGGAAAGCCGCTGCACCTCCGACCGGCTGGGCACGCAGCTGATCGCGCCCGACTCCGGCCAGGCTCAGCACGCTTTCGCAAGTTCGGATGCGCTCTTGCATCGACAGCGAAGCCACCGAGATGTGCGGGATCGAGAACATCTCGAGCATCAGCTTGACCATGCCGTCGATGCGCAGCACCTCTTCCCAATCGAGCCGCTCGCGAACGCCGTCATCGGCCAACAATGAGCGGTGCGGCCGCAGAAAGAACACGAGGCCATCGCGCACGGATTCCATGTAACTGCTCAGGCGCGGGTCCGAAAAGATCTCGCCCAAGATGGTCGAGTGCTGCGCGGCGTAGGCCAGGTTGCAGAAGGCGCGGTCCGAGATGAAAGAACCGGGCTGTGCCGCCTCGGCCTCAATCTGGCGCTCGAAGACTTCCCTCTGATAGCGGTTCACCAGATCGATCTGGGTCCGCAGCCCATCGACCTGGGCCTCCATCTCGGCCAACACCCCGCGCGCGACTTCACTGATCATCGGCATGCCGTACCGATCTCGAATCCAGCGAGCGAGGGTCGTTTTGCCAGTTGAGTGAGCGCCGACTAGGTAGATTCGTGTGGGGCTCTGCATGGTGCTTGCGGGGGTGATCTGGGGGCGGCGGTGCGATCCGTCCGCATACTAGCAGTAGTGCGTTCAATATCCAGAGCTACTACATCTTGTGTCCCAGGCCCGGTACGTATCGCCCGCATCACTAGTTATAAATGCAACAGGGGCAGCCGCTTTGCCCTCTCCGCACCGGCGAGCCGGGCGGCTAGTAGCCCGCCCTAAAAACGGCGATCCGCGCAGCACCAGTCCTCGAACGCAGCTCTGCGTTGCAGTACGGCCCCAAGTGCCCTGTTCTTGGAGTTGAGGCAACCATTCGGAACGTAATGCGCCTTGATCTGCGTCCGATGCCTGGCACTGCGCGAACCGCTGGTACTAGGGCGGCCTGCTAGTCGCGCTTGAAGATCCGACCCAAGGCGGCAGCTGCCGGCGAGCCACTCAAATCGAGGCCGCGCTCCCCTGATCTCTCACCTGCGGCAGCACTATCCCAGCGGTCCAGCCACAGCCCCGCGGGCAGCGCATCTTCATCGGGAAGACGTGCTAGCGCGCCGGCGAAGGCAAGCAAGAGGCGCGTCTGTTCCGCACGGCTGGCATCGCCATCCGCACCACCGTACCGCCCGCGCCAAGCCCCGCTCGTCGCGCGGAAGCCTGCACCTGCAATCAGCAACGGCCGGCCGTGTGCTTGCGCGAGTTGGTGCATCGTCTTCATCTGTCCGACCATGCGCGACGCGGTCTTGCGTCCATCGACAGGACCGACACGGCCGGGTCCAAATCCGTCCGGCGAACCGGCCCCGGGTTGGAACGAGATGCCGACGTAATCGAGTTCTGTCCAGAAGCCAATAGCTTCGGCGGCGCGGCTGTCATCCGCGGCGACCGACAGACCCCCCAGGAAGGCAGAGCGACTGCGGTCGATGATGCGAGACCACGCCTCGGCTTTCACTTTGCGCGAGAGAGCTTGTTCTGCACCCTCTTCTCCATCCTTCGGCTCCTGCGTCCGCATCGCTTCCGTGTGCCCCGCGCCCAAGAGCAGCAAGTCCGCCTCGGCCAACTCGGCTAGGAGCGCGACGTGCGAGATCATGTGCTCGTAGCTTTCGAAGAAGGCCGCCCACTCGGCCGAATTGGTCTTCTTCAAGTCCGCATCGAAGGTGCCTTGCGATGTCGGTAACAGGTGCGCCACCACGGCAACTCGCATCCCGAGTCTGCGCGCTTGCGCAATACTGGCCGCGAGAGGAGCGTCTCCGCCCATAACTTCCACTTTCGCGTTGGCCTGCCATGGACTGCCCATCTCGGCCGCATCGGCAGTGACGAATGCGTCAAAGCAGACCATGTCCGCGCCCGCTTCCCGCAGAGACATCAGCGCGGCTTCGATCGCGACGCTTCCAAGCCCGGCCTCCGTTGCTCCGACGGCTACGCCCATGCGAGCGCCGCGTGCGCCTTGGATACGGCCACGCCTGTCTTCGCCCCTTGAATGCTGCTCGACGGCTTCCTTAATCTCATCCAACCACCAGCGTTCGAGGCTCTCAAGTTCGGGCAGAGCGCTTGCGTCCACCCAGAGTTGCGCGAGCCCCCCGGGCCCGGACGAGACTCTGCCGGACTCCATCGCGGCCTTTCTCAATGTCCGAAAGACCATGGCGCGCAACGGAACGACGATGTGACGCGAGAGCTTCGTATCTGCATCCGCAGCTAACAAGGCTTCCAGCGGCGGCCGGCATGCCGCACGCGTCAAGTGAGCGCACCAGGCTCCTAGCTCCCAGCCATACCAACTGTCTGTGGCATCCACGGCAGCCGCTTCGCACATCCAAGCTTGGGCAGCATCGCCGAGCGCATGCTGCAGCGCGGCGCGCAACCAGGTCGCTCCCCCATCGTCGAGCCGACGTCCAGTCGCCGACGGTCGCGCGGCTACCAGTGCGCGGACGCGCTCTCCACGCGCAACACCCGCGCCTGCAATCACAGGCCTGATCCATTCGGCCAAGGGATAGGAATCGCGATCAGCACGCGTGCGATGAACGTGAGCTTCGAGCGAGAGCGTAGGACCGAAGCCTCGCTCTGTCTGTTGCCACGCTGGCAGCCAAGTCGCGATTCGTTCGCGTGCGGCCGCGAGGCGCATCAGGTAGGACTCGATGGCGAGCGGAGGTAGTTCGCGATCGACTTGCAACGAGATGCCCAAGATCGCGGGCGACTGGCCTCGATAAGCGCCGGGGTCTCGCGCCCAACGTGGCTTGGTCTCGATCAGCGTCGAAGAGCGTGCTCTACCTGAGAGCCTCAGTTGAACCTCGAGCACGACTCTGCCGTTCCGGATCACCAGGCACGCGGGTTTGCTTCCCGCACACAAACGATGCATCTGTGGCGCGAGCCGTTCCTGCTCGCCAGCGATCACCGTCAGTGGAAAGCCAGGTCGTTCAGGATCCTCGAACACGGCCAACAAGATGTCCCTTTGCGGATCGACGAGACGCCCTAGGTACTGCAGTGTTTGCGCTCCCGAGGAGTTTGAGTCTCCGGTTGTTGCATCCAGCCCATCCAAACCGAGCTGGACAAGATGAGGGCGCAGAACCGGGCTCGACATCGAACCGACCACGATGCGCGGCCGGTCGGCGGCGCCGCTATCTTGGGCGCCGAGGACGCGCAACTCGGATCCATTGCTCGTGACCTGGAAGCGCGAACGCAACAGGGGCTCCAACTTCTCGCGTGTCGAGCTCTCTGCGAAGACCCAGTCCTCGCCTGCAGCGCGCCCAGCTGCCAGCAACAAATCGCCAGCCTCGCGAGCGGGCGCCGGACCGCACGCGGCGAGTGGGAGCGCGGTCAGAGCGAACAACAGGGAGAGTCGGCAGGCGATCAGCACGCAGCGCAGACTACTTCTTGTCTTGCGCGCTGCCCAGCCAATGCAGACAGACTTCCTTCAGCTCGTGCGGACTCACGGGTTTGGTCAAGAAGTCGTCCATCCCAGCTCCGAGGCATTTCTCTCGATCGCCAGCGAGGGCGTTCGCGGTCAGGGCCACGATCGGCGTACGACGCCCGTCCCCCTCGAAGCCCCGAATCGCACGGGTCGCCTCGTAACCGTCCATGACCGGCATCTGGCAATCCATCAGCACCAGGTCATATTCGGCCTCTTGCAAGCGTTCGAAGGCCTGCAGTCCGTCGGTTACCGGATCTGCCACCAATCCGATCTTCTTCAAGAGCGCCATCGCAACCGTGCAATTGACCTTGTTGTCCTCGACCAAAAGCACGCGACCGTCGGGACACGGCATATCCCCTTCCGAGTCCGAGGAGCTCGACTTTGTCGCGACAGCGTCCGCACCCACATTGATTGCGAACTGAGATCGCAGTTTCGATTCCAGCAGGGCTCGCCGAATTGGTTTGCTCAGCTGCCCCAAGTATCCCTGCCGCTCGAGGTCGTCAGCGCTTAGGCGTCCCCCGAATGTCTCGAGCGAAATCATCGGTGGTAGGTCTGAGATAGCACCCTCGCAATGCAAGGCGTCGAGTTGCTCCACCCAATCGGGCCTCAGGCTCCCGTCTACGAACACCAGTTGGGAGTGTTCGCCGGCGCGCAGAGCATCCAACGCCTCTTGGATGTCGAGTTCGCGCGCCGTACCTCCCCAATTCACAAGTTGCCCAGCGAGCGATTCGCCGGCGCAGGAATTTCTATGGAGGATCCAGCACTCATAACCCGCCAGCCAGGGCTTTGCTGGGGTCGCAGCCCCCAGAGACTTGACCATAAATTCGAACGAGAACTCGCTGCCCTGATCGGGCTCACTGCTCGCGCGAATCGTGCCGCCCATGGCTTCGACGATGCGCCTCGAGATCGCTAGACCAAGTCCAATACCGCCAAATTTGCGGGTCGTCGAGCTGTCAGCTTGTGAGAAACATTCGAACAGGCGGCCCAGGTCATCTTTGGCAATTCCGATGCCCGTGTCGCGCACCTTGCAGTTCAAGAAATCGAACCCGCGTCCACATGCGCGCCCGGATCTTTGCAGCGAGACTTCAATCTCCCCGGTGGGCGTGAACTTGACTGCGTTTCCGACCAGATTGACAACTACTTGTCGCAGGCGAGCGGAATCACCCACGACGTGCGTCGGAACATCCGCATCGATCGAAGTAACCAATTCGATGCCGACTTTGGCGGCGCGTTCGGCCAACAACTGCGTCGCTTGCTCGATGGTATCGGGAAGGTCGAACTTGATCTCTTCCAGCTCTAACTTGCCGGCTTCGATCTTCGAGTAGTCCAACACGTCGTTGATGATCGTCAACAAAGCGTCCGCAGAGTCGCGCATGATCATCGCGAAGCTGCGTTCTTCTTCTTCCAATTGGCCATCGAGGATCAAGCAGCACATCCCAATGATCGCATTCATCGGCGTGCGAATCTCGTGGCTCATCATTGCCAAGAACTCGCTCTTGCTGCGCGTCGCATTCAGCGCTTCTTCGCGCGCGACATCCAGCTCGGCGGTCCGGTTGGAAAGCGTCGCCGCTTGGTCATGAATTTGATCCCAAGAGGCCTCGAGCTGATGAAGACTGTCTTCGCGCTCTTCGTCGAGCTGGGCCCGTTCAGTGTCATTGTAGAGCGTGCCGATCAGCTCGCGCTTACCCGCACCGTTCACGCGCGCGACACCACGATCCAACAGCCAGCCCGCTTCACCCTGATCGTTCTCGACCGGGATGTGATATTCCCAAGCGTCGATCGAATGATGCTTGATGATCTTCTCTGCACATGCTGCGCGAGCCTCGGGCAAGACCAAGTCGATCAGACTCTTGCCCGACGCCAACAGATCCTCTGCCGCCACTCCGGTCAACGCCTGGATCGGTCCGGTCAGGCCGCACATTCGCTCCTCTTCACCAGAGGCGTCGATTCTATAGAGAACGACATCCATTGCGTCGAGAAGCTCGACGTGACCTTCGCCTGACATCTCGCCCGTAGCAATGCGGGACGAGGGGTCAGGCAAATCCTGGGCTGCTGAAGAATCCATAGGATCGTGAGGTAACCGGATGAAGCGCATCTCTCACTTCCCCCGTATCGACTCTATCCTTCACGTAACTGGAGACTGGAGGTGATCCTGACGAAGCAGCTACAGCCAGATCGTTGCTTCCGGGAGCCGGCTGCCACGCCTCAAAAAGAAGACAAGCGGACCCGATTTAGGAATTGTCATACGCGCTGCCCCGTAGAGCCTCTGGAACTCAGGATGCTGGACAAGCGTACGCTCCCAGGGGTTGATGACGAGCTCACCGGAAGGCGGCTGCAAGACGCCATTTCCAAGAATCATCGCGTCCGGTTTCTGGAGCAACACCCAGTCGGGATCACTGCGGTGATGCCCCTTCATTAGGATGCTCATGTCCGGAGCGACAGAATCCAAACCGGCCTGAGTCAGACCGAGGATGTCCGTGATGTACAGCTCGGAGGAGTACCCAAAGGCGCCGATCGGAGCCAGGGCAATGCGTGCATTGCGCGGGAAGCGTTCGTGAAAGCATTCACCCAGGCGCTGCCAGCGTTGCTCGAAGAAGGCGTGCTCTCCGAAGCGTTGCGGCCGGCCGTGAATGGTCCATCCAAACTGCAACCATTGTGGAAGAGCGGCAGCAGCGAGGGTCAGCACAAGTGCAAACATCGGCAGCCTTTGCAGCGCGCGCTGCAGCGCCACACAAGCCAAATATAAGACCAGAGGTAGGGTCGGCATCAAGAAGCGTGACCACGGCATGAAGTCACCGCCGACCCACACCACATACAGGGTGTGCAAGCTGAGCGCAGCTAGCAGCGCGTTGCGAGGAGACGGCCGACCCGGCCGAGATGCCATATGTCCACGGCGCCAACCCCACACGGCTACGAGCAGGAACAGGGGCAGACCGCACTCCCAGGTCGAATCCAACAGGTAGCGAGTTCCGTAGGACAAATCGTCAGCGATCGAAAGCTTCTTGACGGCGTATGTCATCGGCAGCCAACGCCCGAAGTAGAACCATCGAAACAGCGTCCAGCTCGCCAGACTCAGTAAAGCAGGAAGCGCGCTGAAGCGTCGCCCTTGCCTCCATTCCCAAAGCGCATAGGGAAGGACGAAGAGCGCGCATTCTTGGCGCAGGAAACATGCAGCTGCCAGTGACACAGCCGCGGCGCGGCTGCCATGACCACAACGTGCATTACGCTCCCAGCAATAGAACCATGCTGCCAAGCAGGCGGCGAGTGCGGTGGTCCCTAGACCTGCTGCTCCATGCCAAGCAAAGGTCGGAGCGCACGCAAGAATGAAGGACGGAATCGGCCAGGCACTGGGTGACGCGTGGAGCCGCCACGCGAGTCCGATGAACAGGCTTGCGACGCCAGCCGCAACAATTGAAACCCACTGACTCGCAGCAACAGGATCGAGGCCCAGGAGTTGCACGCCCGCTGAGAGGAACAGCCAGAGCGGGACGGTGAACCCCTCGACGTGCTCGCCGGGATTAAAGGCGAGTCCTTCGCCCTGCACCCACATGCGGGCGTAGCGATGAACGATGAAATCGTCGTCGAAGGGCCCTGCACCAAGAAAGCTGAACGCGTGCAAGCCACCGAGCACCGCGACGATGCTCAGAATCACGAGGCCGAGCTTGGAGGGCGCGACACGGGTCGAGGGTTCACTCATCGCCACTAAATCGGTGTCGGTGAGGTAAGCACCTGCGGCAGGCCCAATTTGCCTCGCGAGCGGTGTTCCGGCCGAAACTTGTACAGAGGAATTCGAGAGCACATGGAAAGACGCGCGCCGCCATCGTATGAGTTAGTAGCAAAATGTCGATGCACATCGTGATTCCGCTCCTGTTGCTTATGGGGCTGCTCTCGCTCTCCTACTCCGGTTGGGGACCTGGGCACCACTTGGAGTTCGCCGAGCGCGTGCTGCGCAGGCGGCGCGAGCGCTTGCCGAAGCAAGTAGGGTCGCTCCTGCATGAGCATCGGCAGGCGTACCGGTACGGCAATCTGGCCGCCGACATCATCAATATCAAGGCGTACGGCGAACACCAAGGGCATTGCCACCGGTGGACAATCGTCGATGACATGCGCTCACGCGCGCACACCGATGCTCAGGAAGCCTTCATTCTTGGCTACCTCTCCCATTTGGCTGCGGACACAATCGCTCACAATCATTTCGTGCCTTATCACTTGTCGCGCTACGCGCGAACGCGCGGGCTGGGGCACTTGTACTGGGAAATGAATGCGGATCGTTTCATAAGCGAGAAGCGCTGGGATCTGATTCCTGCACTGAAGAACGAACGTGATTTGGATGCGATGGACGAGCTCGTGAATGCGACTGTGCCAAAGAAGGCTCTGTCGATGGGCGCGAACAAGCTGTTGTTCAACCACGTCTTGCTGGTCGCCGAGCGGAAGAGTTGGCGGCGTGGCATGGAGAGCCTTCATCCACTGCAGAAGGTTTCGATCGGTCGCGGCTTCTTGGCTCGTTTCCAACGGGCAGCCGTGGATCGCGTCGTCTTGGCATTGCATCCAACTGGAGTGCGCGACCTGCAGCACATCGATACGACAGGCAAGCGAGCCCAGGCCCAAGCGTTGCAAATCCGTAAGGAGGTGTTGCGCGAAACGAAGCGTGGGCTGGCGCGCGAGCAGCTCGCGGCCGAGCGCGCGGCTCCCTTCTTGAACGGCATGCAGTCTCCGCCGCCGGTAGACAGCGACGCACAGCCTCACTGGAGCTGAGGCAGCTTCGGTCCTGCCTAGGCTGCAACCTAATGAAAGATGCGGCGACGGCCGAAGTCTCTCGATTCGTAGAACAACACCTCGACTCTCCCGTCGGCGTCTTCCCAAACACCGAAGCGGACGTCATCGATTGATACGCCTAGCTTGTTGAATGCGCGGGCCATCTGGATCACAGAACACTCGTATTCATCATCGGGGTAGGCGGTCAGGAATACGGACTCGAACGACTCGATCCCAGCAAGCGGAGCGCCACCGTCACTGCAATAAATGTGCAAGCTTTCCTGATTGAGCCTCCGAAAAGTCCGCACTGTTTCCGGCGCCGGACGGTGCATGTCACCTTCGGTCCGAAGGTCCCCGGGTAGCGTGAATACATTCTGGATTTCCACGCTGATCGATAGCTCGATCAGGGTCGGGAGATCCAGGATGTTATCTATGCACTCTGGGCTCTTATGAA
This sequence comes from Planctomycetota bacterium, assembly GCA_047611405.1. Taxonomy (GTDB): domain Bacteria; phylum Planctomycetota; class UBA1135; order UBA1135; genus JBLFWN01. The sequence continues at coordinate 16,643 of JBLFWN010000014.1, forward strand.
GCACGACTGCACCAACAGGTATCTCCGGGAAGACAGCAACACCAACCCGGTTTGCATACACTCGGGACACCCAACGCACATCGGGTGTGGCTCCTATGGCAGAAATGAATGCCGTTCGTGGAGCATTGATCACGTTGAGCAGCGCCACCATCCACTCGAAGTCATATTCGAGGTGGGCAACCGCCTCCAACTGAATGCCATCAACGATCGTCGAGTCAAAGGGCGAGGCGACGAACAGCGTATAGCGACCAGGCTCGATATCCGGCACGCTGAACTCACCGTTCTCAAGAGCCTCTTGGACCTGAATGAACTCGAGGCCAAAAATAGTCTACGGCACAAGTTGCACGTCGTATTCCCGGTACTCAATACCAGCGGGTGATCCATTAGCGGTCAGGGATCCCGAGACCGTTCCTGTCATCGGTATTGGGGGAGCGACGACAGCCGGAAGAGGAGCGATAAATGGGGTCAGCGGCAATCGAACTAATCGAACGATCCTGACGATAGCGGCACTCGATCAATAGTTGCTGCTGCCGAGAGAGACCGAGGAGCGCGGCTGCCAGTGCCCCATGAGCCTCGTTCTTTTCCAAGGTGTGCTTTGCCTCGACGATAATGGACTCGGCAAATCCAACCTCATCATGCCGGAGCCTGCGGCGCTTGTCATCGATCGCGATGCTGATAATCACCCGTCGCAGACAACCGCGAATGTTGTTCGTACTACCCAACGGCCTCTCGAGCAGGCGAAGAGCAGCTACCAGGAGCCAATTTCGCGCGTTCGATTCATTGCGAGCCAAGCCATGCGCCAGCGCGAGTATCCACTCTTCGTTTTCGACGAGTGCTGTAGCGAGGTCCATGCTTCCCTCACTCACGTGCGCCGCCACTCTCACTTGATTGCTAAGCAGCTCGACCCGTGCCGTGCGCCACTTAGACTGATGTGCTCCATGTGATCGCGGATACCCAAGTCAGCGCGAGACAGTAGCGTCGATCCGTACGCATGACCATCAACCTCGATTTGATCGAGGAAGGCTTACCTCCCAGTAGCCTCTTCCCGAGTCCTATTTATCTCGACTTCCTCCCGCGCGACTAGCAGCCCGTTGATAAACAGCGATTCATGGATTGGCTCCCTCGAATCGACTGACAAGGCGCCAGGTTCTGCGCATAGTAGCGCGCTATTCGTAGGTTTTGGCAACGCGGACAGGCGGTTCGAGGGGGCCGAGACATGAATCGCTGTTTTTCAACGGGCTGCTAGGTGCGCTCGTAGAGGTATCATTCAGGCTCGCACGCTTAGAGACATATGGGATGGTTCCTGGAAGATTCTGGCCCGATCTCCTGGAACGACCCACCAACTCAATTGCTCGCTGCTATTTCAAATAAGCGTCTAAATGCGCTCTCCGCTTCTTGGGCACCGATTCCCAGTGCCGACTCTCCTACATAGAGTTCGAAGACCTGAGTGTCAGGCAACAAGGTGTTTCGAGTCCCTCGAAACAGCCACAAGCCCGTTTCTTGCGCGACCTGATCACGAGCCATTGCCAGCGCTTGAGCATCGCCTCTTAGTCGCACGTGAAACATGTTGACCTGCGGCGGGCATGGATTGACCGCCAGCCCATCGACCTCGTTCATCGCGAGCGCCAGCTCGACGGCCTTGGCGCGATAAGCGCCGAAGCGTTCGAGTCGCTTATCGAAGCGCATCGCAGCTGACGCCCAGTTAGGTAGGAGGGAGTACAAGTTCCCGCCCTGTCGGCGCTGCCAAAGTGCCGCTTCATCGATGAATTCTTGCGGTCCCAGCAGCATCGCGCCAGCGAGGGCACCGATCCCCTTGTAGAAGGAGACATAGGTCGAATCGAAGAGGGCACAGATTTCATGCAGAGGCCGCTCGTAACCTGCGGCTGCTTCCCATAAGCGGGCGCCATCAAGGTGAGTCTTGATCCCTCGCTCATGGGCCAAGCCGCATAACTCTACGAGTTGATCCCATTCAGGAAGCTGCCCTCCGTTCTCTCTCGTCGGCAACTCGATCACGAGTGCAGACAATGACTCGCGCACGGCCGCTAGGTCCAAGCTAATCATCGGGCGTCCGGCTGGGCCGATGAGAGTCGCATCCAAACCGTGCAGGCGGCTATAGCCGCGCTGCTCGTGCAACTCAAGGTGACAGGTCGGGTGCATTCCAAAGCGAGAGCACTGTGCGCGCTCCGACCACAGGCGCAGCGCGATCGGTTGGGCCATGCTTCCCGATGGAAGGAAGCGCGCTGCTGGATACCCTAGCTTCGCTGCGACGTGAGCTTCGAAGGCTTGCAGCCGCTCACCACTCCCGTAGGTATCCCACTCCAATTCCTCACTTCGCACCCAGGCAGCGATGCGCTCCATCTCACGATGAGCGGGCTCGAAGCCATCGCCGTGAAGCCAACGAGATGCGCGGCGCAGATCGCGACGATGTTGCTCCAGCTGTGTATCCATTGTTTCAGCATAAGGAAGCGGGGCACAGAACGTAGATCTCAATTGGGGCGGGCACCGATGCGTACTGTTCATGCGCATCAAGACTCCCGCCGCTCATTCCGCGGCGAGTATGCTGTGCTCCGCGCATCATGGATCCCCCCCAGCAAGAGCCGCGGCGCAGCGCCCGAAGACGACCAGATATTCGCTCCACGCTTCCTACCCGTGTTGCGCCAGGCGTGTTCGGATCTCAGTTGAATGCTCGAACGTGGATACGCCAATCACTCCGCACTGTCCCTGGTCGGCAATCGCTACGCGCTTCGTTCACGCCAACGGGAGGCTGTCAGTCGCTGTGCTGCGGGAACAACCGTCCGTAAGGATCGCGAAAGGAAACGCTTACCTGCCTGCGACCTACATGCGCACCCGCTGGCGATCGACACATTCAACGTGCTCAACACCCTCGAACGGGCATGGGGAGGAGGCACCGTGCTGCTTACGCGCGATGGTTGTGCACGCGATTTGGGTGGCGTGCATGGCACCTGGCGCCGTGCAACGCAGACTCTTCCGGCCTTGGAAGGCGTTCGGCCAGTGCCTGACCCATCACACTGTCGAAAGCTGCCACTTTTGCATCGACGCTCCTGCTTCAAACAGCGGTCGATCGCACGAGATACTCTTGAGCACGGTCAAGACACATGACTGGTCATGGACTGCCGAAACGGTCGCGCATGCTGACGAGGATCTGGTGGCATCGGAAGCCGTGGTCGCCAGCGCGGACAGAGACGTACTCGCTTCCTGCACGCATTGAACCTCGCTCGCTCTCGATGTGGCCTCAACACAGATCCGAAAGCTATGCCTTCAACTCTAGGGCAGTCATCTGTGAACTCGCCCCCCGGTGTAGGTGCATGGCGATTTGTATGGCCGACATTTGTTGCTCGACGAGTCACACAATCTGTGCGGGATCATTGATTGAGGCGACACCCACATGGGAGATCCCGCTCTCGATCTATCGGTTGCGATTAGCTACTTGTCGCCCAGCGCTTGCGCTCGCTTCCTAGCGAACCATGGTGAGATCGATGACGCATGCTGGGACCGAGCGCGCTCCCAAGCACTGAATTACGGCGCAGTGCTTGCTAACTCTTGTGACCCTTTAGCGAGAGCAAAATGCATTCAGTCACAAGAGCCACCGCACAGAGACTTGATCCAGCAGCAGGGGTCTCAGAGTCATGAATCGCGGCTTCGCTGAACACAGCCGTGCGAATACCAGATGGCTCTGAATTCTTTTCGCTTCGATTATCTGTCCGTCAGGTGAATTCGGAGCCACACAACTGGCTGCCCGCACCGATCAAGTGGTGCAGCTCGGTATCATTAGTAGCGATGCCCGAATGACTCAACGCGGCCTGTCATATCAGACTCGACGCAACGAAGCGCTAATCGAACAACGCTTCCCTGCCCCCCCTCACTCCGTCAAGAAGTAGCGAATGACGAAGTCCTCTTCGTCACCGTCACGATTGAAGTCCGCACTCTCGTCACGCTCGTCGGCGATGAATGCGCAACCCACAGGGTCGGTCAAGTTATCGTCGGCATCGATGGCGCGCCGGCCGCCGATATTGTTCAGCACGGACATGACCGTCGTGCCACCACTCGTCAAGTTGTGACGGAACACCAGATCATCCGCTTGATCCCCGTCACCATTCAAGTCACGCGAATCAGCTGCTTCGTGCAAGCGGCCATAGACGTTGTCGCCGAACAGCGTCAGGCCTGCATTCGTCGCTCGTGCTGCGACCGGAACCAAGCCCGGGAATAGACGGTTGCCTTCGAAACTCAAGATGACAGGAACGCTGTCGCGCGTGTCCATATCCGGTCCGGTTGCACCAGCGGGGATGTTGAAGTTGCTGCCCGAGACTTCTTCGAGTGCGGCGATCAACAAGTGCTCGCGTCCCGGGGTCTCTTCGATCCAGGTTGCGCCCAGAAAGAAGCTGCTAGAGGCTGAGTGATTGAACTCCCAAGCAATCGAATCGTCGGGATCGATCCAGCCAATCAAGTCGAAGACATCTTCAACACTCTCGTCGTGGCTGCGGTTGTCATTCTCTTCACCGACCAATATGACGATGCGATCACCGAGTTCAGCCACGCCCAGCGTCGAGCCGGCCAGCACCGAAGTATCAGCCAAGGCGAGCATCAGGTTCGTCGTTCCCACTGGCGCCAGATCAATGCCTGCATCCGGCTCGGCGAAGACCCAACGCACGATGCGATCGGTCGCATCCGCATCGCCGTTCAAGTTGCAGCCCCCATCGTCTTCCTCGTGCACGATCGTCCCAACGTTTACACCCGCGATGAACACACGCTCACGCCCGGCGAAGCCGGTGTTGCGAACGGGAGACAAGGAAGAATCGGCAACCCAGTCCGCGAAGTGCAGGAAGGCTAGGACTTGATCGTCCTCGTCCGTGTCAGTCGCGGAGGGGCATCCTTCAGGATCCCAGATGGCCGGGAAGAGGTCGCGATCGTTCAGGCTCTCTTGACTGCCCTCTTCGTCAACCAAGAAAGTGACTAGCCAGTCACCGTCGCCTGTGCTCTTGGCTCGAACCGGGACATTGCTGTCCTCAATGACCTTACCGGTGCTGTGCAAGACTCCGGCCGCTTGCGTTCCATCGAGCAACGCCAACACGGCATCCGTGTCATCGGTGTCTTCGTTCAAGTCCCCGTCCGTCGCCTCGTTGAGCAGCAAGATGACGAGTCCCTCGTCAATGCCAAGCACTTGCGGGTTCAATCCATCCACCGCATCGGAACTCGTAATCACAGGCAGCGGAAGCTCGGGCGTGCCGGCCTCGATCGTGCTGAGGGTTGTCGTGCCCTGTCCACTCGCTGGGCCACCCTCTTCGACGATCAACAAGCGCTCACCGGCAATGGGCAAGATGCGCGTTTTCGCGTCTGCGCTGAGGCTGGCAACAAATATCGCCTCGGTCATCTCGGGCGACCAATACAACAGCGAGTACTCGTCTTCACCCTTCTCCGTATCGTCATCCCAATCACGATCGTCTTCGTCTTCACGCACGACCATGAACAAATCATCGCCGACCCAAGCCAACTCGCGCGCAGCGACGCCGACCACCGTCTCGGTGCGCGTCTCATAATTTTGAACGACGACGACCGAGTCCGCCGTGTCGAAGTCGCCGTTGCGATCCTCTCCGCCCTCACTTCCACTCGACTCAGCTGCCAGGAACGCGAAGTGATCGCCCGAGAAGACGATCGGCGTTCCGATGGCGACTGCCTGTAGTGTCGAGAAGACCGTGAAGGGCCCGGCGGGCGTCGATTCCGTCGATGCCGGGCAACCCGTCAAAGCCAGCGTTGTTGCCAGGGTCAGTACGGCGCACAACAAACGGGGACGGGCGAGAAATCGTGAGTCGGGGGTCGAGTGAAGCATGGCTGCTTGAGATCGAATCGATTCGGATTGAATACTTGAGGGTTTGGCCACGGCGTGGCGAACCGGTCAGGGTACACGCTTCGCACCGGGTGGGAAACCGAGCACGATGCTTGGGCTCGCAAGCCGCCTCTAAAGACCTCGAACTGGAATGGGAGCGCTTGAAAGCATGCCCCGAGCCGGCTCCCCCCCCCGCTCCGGGACAGGAAGGCGCGCTCCTCTCACAGCCGATCCCGCTCGAAGACCCTGCGCCAGGCCTTAAAAATGGGGTACTCGCCGCACACGTGCGGCAAAGAATCCATCCGCTCACTTCGATCCTCCTCATAACGCAAGTGAGCCTTTCCATTGGAGGCTGCAACCGCTCGAATGGGTCCTGTGCGCCTCCTCCTCGCCTCCGCTCCTCACGCCGATACCTTTGGATACTCGATGCCGCCTCCGGGCTTGCTGCGCTTGGCAGGCTGGCTCGAGTCGAAGGGACAGGTCGTCAGCTTGCGCGACCTCGCCTACGAGCAGGCCGTCGGAAACTTGGGTCAGGGAGACGAGATCGCTGACGCAGCCGCCGAGCTGCTGATCCAAGCCGGCGAATTCGATGCGGTCGGAATCTCGGTCATGGGTGCGACGCTTCCGATCGCGTTGGCCATTGCCGGTCGACTTAGGTCGAGGACTCCAGGAATCCCGATCGCACTCGGCGGTCCGGGTGTCTTGGGGGTCGAAGCCGAGGTTCTCGAACGCTTCCCGGCCATTGATGTGATCGTGCGCGGCGAAGGCGAAGAAACGACACTCGCCTGGCTAAAGACTTTGCAAGCCGGCAGTTCGTGCGAGGGCGTGGCTGGCATCAGTTGGCGCGATGCTGCAGGCGTCCTCCACCACGAGGCTGCGCGCAAAGCGATCAACGATTTGGGCACCTTGGCAGACTACGCATGGCACTTGCTCGCGCCGCTCGAAGCCTATAAGGAAGTCACAGGTGAAGCCGAAGGCTTGGTACCAATCGACTCAGGCCGCGGGTGCGTCTATGACTGCAGCTTCTGCACGATTGGCCGCTATTGGGCACGCCGGTCACGTCCGTTGCCAGCGCCACGCTTGGCAGACGAAGTGCGTGCGGTTGCGGCCATGCCCGCCGGAAAACAGGCCTATCTGTGTCACGATCTATTCGGCGCGGACCGTGAGCATGCACTTGCCTTTTGCGACGAGATGGTCGCTGGCGATGTGCTCGTTCCATGGGAATGCCGCGCGCGCATCGATCATCTCGATTCCGAGTTGCTCGAACGAATGGCGGGCGCCGGATGCTATCGCGTCCTGCTTGGCATCGAATCGGCGGCACCGGCTGTGCGCCGGCGCAACGCTAAGGGCATGAAGGATGAAATCGATCTGATCAGCGCACTGGATGGCTGCGCACGGGTCGGCATCGTGCCGATCTTGTCGCTGATCCTCGGTCTACCCGGCGAGGAAGATGCTGAGTTGCGTCAAAGCCTCGACTTCTGCATGGACGCTGCGCTGCGTGCGGGCGTCAACGTCTCGTTGCACTTGGTCAATCCCCAACCAGGGTGTGGACTGGGTGAAGAGTTTGGGGCTGACTCGAAAGCAGTCGCTGGCATCGCGCCCGACATGGCGGTCGGCACTGGTATGACAGCTCCTGAGCGAGAGCTGATCGATGCGCACCCGGACATCTTCACGACTTATGCCCTGCTGCCTCTGCCAGAGGAACGGATCCGAGAGCTCGCGCGTCTCGCGACCGAACTCCCGCCGATCCTGATGCGAACTCCACGCAGCTTCGCACTCGCCGCACGCCGCCGATCGATGGATTGCCTCGATCTGGTGCGCGACACCTGGGCGCAGCCGCGCTCGCTCGATCAGATGCTGCACGAGACAGGCGACGCCTTGATCGACGAGGTCTTGCGCTGGGAAGAGGCGCAGCTGCGCGTCGCCGAGGGCGAGGGCACCAGCGCAGGCGGATCCGCGCGAATCGAGTGGATCGAAACTGCCTTCGACCTCGGTGCGGTGCGTGACGCGCTGACAGGATCACAGCCATTGCCGACACGAAACGATACTTCATTGCACTTCGCAGTCGTTCGAAGCCACACTGAGGGTGTCGCCAGCGGTGGCGCCCCGCGCCTGAAGACCGTCAAGCTCGGCGCGGATGTCGCGCGCGTGCTGCAACTGGACTTCGAACGCAATACATCGGGTGCCGAGCCCAACTCTTCTGGCCTCAAACACGTATGGAGCGCGCTGGGCATCGCTCCTCCTGATTCCCTGCCCTGACACGTCCAGACTCTCGCCGACCGGAATCCCCTCTTCGCTGACCGAAAGACGGGCGCACGTCGCCCCACGATCTGAAGAACCGATGACTGCCTCCGACTCCTTTCCGATCACGCTCGCCTTTCCCCCGCAAGGTCACTTCACGCAGCCGCACCTGGCGATCCCCTGCCTGAAGGCTTGGCTTCAGCACGAGGGCTTCGCGGATGTCGAGCAGCGCGACCTGTCGGTCGAAGCTTTCGATCATTTCCTGAGCCGCGAAAGCTTGGAGCGTTGCTACGAGACAATTCGTACGCGCGCAGACGAACGGGCGAGCACAGCGAGTACGGAGGTTGCACAGGCCATTCCGTTCCGAGAACTCGCAGCCTGGCGTGCAGAGTCCGAAGCACAGGTCGCGGGCGAAGCTTTGTGCGAACGCGTGGACGAGGCCAAAGCGGTATTGCGCGGAGCCGAGTTTTGGAATCCGGACAGCTACATTCCTGCGGTACGTACGATCTATCACTCGCTGCGACTCTTCTCGGCGGCACACGCACCGTCGCAGTTAACGCCGCACAACTTCACGATGGGCTACTCGATCGATCGATCGAGTGATGTGCTACAGGCCATCGAGGACGAAGAACAAAACCCCTTCTTGTCGTTCTATCGAGAGAAGGTTCTGCCAGGTCTAATCGAGCGCAAGCCGCGCGTGCTGGGCCTCTCCGTTCTGTACGGATCTCAATTAATTCCAGCGCTGACGCTCGCACGCTTGGTCAAAGAAGCACTACCAGATTGCCACATCACCGCGGGCGGTGGTTTCTTGGCCTACATCGGCAAAAAGCTGATGAGCCAAACCGGCTTCAGCACGTGCTTGGACTCGATCATCTTCCACGAAGGCGAAGCGCCGCTGGCGGGCTTATGCAAAGCGTTGCGCGATGGCACAGCGCTGGAAGACGTCGGTTCACTGACATGGTTCCGCGAAGACGAGTCGGGCGTGAGCTGCATCAGCAACCCGCCGGCGCACCCGATCCATTTGAAAGCGGCGCCTGCACCTGATTTCGATGGCCTTCCCTTCGACCTATACTTCTCGCCGGAACTAGTACTGCCGTACGACATCAACCGCGGTTGCTACTTTGGCGAATGCACCTTCTGCACGCTGCCGACCGTGATTGGTCCGGGCTACCGCACACGACCGGCAAAACAAATCGTTGATCAAGTCACCGAACTACGCGATCGCTATCACACGACGCACTTCACCTTTGTCACGGATTGCATGCCGCCCGGCATGATTCGTGATCTGCCCAACGAGTTGATCGCGCGCCGAGCTGGGATCACTTGGTGGAGCGACGCGCGCATCGAACCTAAGGCCTACACGCACGAGGGTGCACAGCGGCTGTATGAATCGGGCTGTCGCAAGCTGCTATTCGGCTTCGAGACAGCGACGCCGCGCCTGCTGAAGATGATGAAGAAAGGCCAGAGCCTGAGCTCGGTCAGCGAGGTTGCGACGAATTGCTCGAACGCAGGCATCAGCGTCACCTTCTACGCCATGGTCGGCTTCCCGAGCGAGACCACGGAAGAAGCGCGCGCCACCTTGAACTTCATCAAGGAGCACACCGGCATCGTGCGCGAAGTCAGCTTGCAGACCTTCCACATCGACGAAGTTGCACAGACGTATAGAAACCCGGACGAGTTCGGCATTCGCATCCTGGATGAAGAAGGCGCCGACTTGCAGCTCTATCACGATTACGAGAGCGACATCGGCATGACCCAAGGCGAAGCAGCCGAGATGTTCGAGGAGATGATGGCTGGCTTCCGCGAGTGCCTGCCGATTTTCTCCGGCGACAACATCTATTACTTCATGCAGAAGTCGCACTACTTCCTGCACCTGGCACGTAACACGACACCAGATCTCTTCGCCAAACGCTGCCTGACGCGCACGAAAGCGCGTGACGAGCGTGGCGCCGAGCCGAGCTTGGAGCCTAGTGGAGCACTGATGTCGCTGCCGTTGTCGCACAGTTACAAGGATGCGATCGCAAAGCTGGCCCTACCTTTGGCGCGAGCCGCACGGCCCGATTTCTTGACCGGGCGCTACGTGGCCGATGCACAGACCGTCGCGGAAGCCGAGATCCCCGACCTCGAGGCGAGTGAACGCGTACTGTTGTACGAGCCCGACAACGCCGAGTTCGTCGAGCTGCGGCCCGACGGCATGAGGGTCTTGCGCGCGCTAGAACTCAGCGGAGGCCTGGCGGGCCTCGAACGCACCATGCGGCCGAGCGACGACGAGGGCGGAAAGGGGCTCGAACGTCTGCGCGATTTCTGCGCCAAGCTTCACCGCTTGGGCGTACTGCAGCCCGGCTCCCCCGCCAGCGCAAAATAGTCACGCGCCGGCTGCCTACCTAGCAGCCGGAGCCTCTTGGGAATTTGCGCTGACGAGCGCTACAGTAGAACTTGGCACACGACGAGTGCCGCCAACCCCTTTGTTGCATCATGGCTGATCAATCCGAAACGAGCCCGGCCTCGCGCGCCGGTGACGACTCCGACTCCTCTCCCGGCACCCAAACCGACGCGACTCAAGCCGAAGGTCGGCACGAGGGCGAAGATAGCCTCGAGCGTGCCAACGATCGCTTGAACTTCGCGAAGCTGGACCTGTCCATTGAGACGATCGACGAACGCATCAGCCCCAGCGAGACCAACGTCTTCGACAAGTAGTCCGCCAACTCGGAGATTCTAATTGAGCCCTCGCATCGCCCACCGCAATCGAGGCTGGATCCTCGCATCGAGTGCGGGGATCTTGTTGTTGTTCGGATTTTCCCTTGTGCGTCGTGCCAATGCGCAAGAGGCAGCTCCCATGGCGCAAGCCTCGGACCCGCATCAAGAGTGGCTCTCGTCCCTGACCGACAAGGGGCGCACAAACTACCTCGAGAACGTCGAGGGCCTGGACTGTCTGAAGTGCCATGCGGAAGTCGGTGAGGAGTGGCGCCACTCGCTGCACGCGATCGCGTGGACGGACGAGCACTATCAGAAGTCGCTGACGAAGGTGCGCAGGAAGAATTCCTGTTACGGCTGCCACGCGCCGACCGATTTGGCTGGCACGGACCTGACGAAGAAACCGCCTGTGCGCAGTGAGCAGCGTCACCTTGGAATTCATTGCGCGAGTTGCCACCTGGATTCGGACGGCGTGACGATTCTCGGTCCGGCGGGTCACGCGACCGATGCGCATCCGAGCCGCAAGAGTGAGCTGTTCGATTCGGAGACATCGAGCAAGATGTGCATTGCGTGCCACGAGACGACCATCGGTCCCGTAATTGGTATCGCGCGCGACTTCGAGGACACGGAGCAGCAAGACCTAGGCCTCTCCTGCGTCGGCTGTCATATGCCTGGCCTGCGCCGCTCATGGGCCAATGACGAGGACGGCACGCCGGGTCCGGTCCGCAAATCGCACAGCCACCGGCTCGAAACGCCGCGCGATCCGGTCTTCCTTCGATCCGCCTTCCTGCTCTCGGCCAAACGGGATGGCGAAGCGACCGTCTTCAGGATCGAGAACCAGATCGGACACCGAGTCCCAGGCCTGAAAGAGCGCAAGATCCAGTTCGACATCGAGCTCTTCGATGCGGTCGGTGATTCCGTCGCGACCGCCGAGCACGTGATCGATCACCGCGCGTACTTGCCGGTCGAGGAGTCCTTCGAAATGCGCCTCGAAGCCGTCGGAAGCAGGCTGATGATGAAGGCGACACACACGACTCCTGCACTCAGCCGAGGCGTGGTGTTCTGGGAGCGCGAGTTCACGTTCGAGTGAATTCCCGCTCTGCGCCGGCTTCCGAGCCAGTCCGGATCAAGAGGTACCGTTCGCGGCAGCAAGCCAAAGGCCGCGCCACTCCTGCGCCGGGCCGCGCGCCCCACCTAGTGAATTGGGGATCGGAAACGCTCGCAATGGAACAAAATCCGATCCCCTCCTGCCATAGTTCCGCGGGCCAAGCTCCCCAGCCAGGGTCCGCGGCCTGGAGAGCGTCCCGCCTGCTACCGTAAAGGCACCGAGCTTCGCTCCCCGCTTATGTAGACGGCCGGGAGGGTCAAAGCGTTTCAGTTAATTCCTCATTGAATGAAGGATGGGAATTCGCCTGCCGACTGGCCGGCCCAATGTGCTGGATTAAGGAAGGCGCCGGGAGTCATGCGAGGCTCACGCATCCGAGGTGCGGTGAGCTTGATTGCACCTGGCAGCCCGCGCTAAGACTCCGGTGCGTACCTCGGGATCTCCGACTCGCCTGGCTACGTTGCCAGAACCCTCGAAGAGCATCCAACGATGCACCGAACGTGGCGCTACGTCAGTCGATCCGGAAAACCCGAATCATGAACCGTCCTCTCTCAATGGGCTATTAGGCAAGTTCATCGGTCGAGATAGGATGCGCGCGGACACGGTGTCCCTCCCCTCCGCCTCCCTTCCTCTTTGACTCTCCCCGCGACCGCCATCATGGGCGGCATGCTTTGTCTATTCGTGTCCTCGGCGGCCGCGCAAGGTGCCGAAGACTGTCGTCAGGCACAGCCGATCACCGGAGACGGCAGTTTCTCGTTCGACAACAGCACTGCGACCCAAGACGGTGCGCCCAACGCGTTGTGCGACTTCTTTGGGAGCTCGCAAATCGAGCGCGAGCTGTGATTCGACTGGACCGCAGTGGGAGACGGCCAAGTGACAATCCAGACTTATGGCGTAACGCTGGTCGACACAAAGATCGCGACCGAGCTGACCGAGATCCAGCTGTTGGTTCCGTCGGCGAGACGAGCGGCTATGCGCTAGGCGCAACGCTCTGCAATCTTGGCGACGCCGAAGCCGTCTTCGATGCGCAATCGGATCAGCATCCGCTCCTGACGCAGAATCTATGTCGCGTGCGAGATGGGAGGCTTAGGGATCTGGGCCTGAATCCCCCGTCGCTAACGAATGCTACGGGGGTTCCAACGCGCCTGGTCGAATTCAGCGCCCCACCGGCTGCTGCGGGTAGTGGTCAGATTCGAGCCGGCTCGACCATGAACTTCCAGTTCTGGTACCGCGGCGCGGCCTTTGGCGGCGCGGGCTTCAATCTGTCGAACGGACTGAGGGCGACCTTCTGTCAGTAGTGGAGAACACGGTGCCGGACAAGCCCCGACTCCATAGCCTCCGTAGAGCTCAGTGAAGCTGAAAACACTAGGCCTGCGGCAATACGGTGTCGCACACCTTGTTGCTTGAGAATCGCGAGAATCCGAGACGAGGCAATACAAATGGTTGCCGTCTGAGCCTGCTCGGCTATCACAGGACTGATGGCTATCACGCTGTGCTTGATCCTCTACCTCGCCGCAGCACCCTCGAGTGCTGCAGCGGCGCTGCATCATGCGCCGCTGGCGGGAAAACAAGAGGCCTCCACAGCCTCGGGCGAGGTGGCCAAACTCGAGGCCTGGACCGAGCGCTTCCACGTTGGGCGCCGAAAAACCTCGATGGATCAGTGCATCAAGCTAAAGGAGTTACTCCGCGCGGCGCGCTCGCAGTCACGCAAGAACGTAGCGATTCGGAATCTGACAGTTATCGCTCTGGTCGAATTGTTCGCCGCAGGAGCCTCCGCTGAGGTCTCCATCGACCCGAAACGCGCCGAGACGGGCACCTGGCTGATGCGCCTCGCCAAGCAAGAATTCCAGTGGATGCGCACGCCCGATCTGACGCGCTGGGTGATTTCGAGCGTGCTGATCGCCAGCTCTTCGGCCACGCCCCGCGGCCGGGCCGGCGCGATCGAGCTACTGATCAGCGATCCAACGCCCGAACTGCTGCTGGGCTTGTCCACCTGCAGTCGCAACAGCGATCCAATCGTGCGCAGCGCGGCTCTCAATGCCCTCGCGGGCTGGCAAGATGAGTCCGTTCACCGCCTATTCGCGCGATTCCTGGCTGACAAAGTGCCCGAGGATCAAGAGAAGAAGGGCGAACGCGCCTCCCGACGAGCGCATGAGCTGGGCGTGGCCGAGCGTCACTTCAGCAAGGTTCGCCTGGCGGACAACAGCCGCGCGACGCGAGCCGTGCATGACTGGGTCGTCAATCACATCGGCAGCGAGGATTGGCGCGCGTCGGCCCAAGCGTTGGGCATGACGCTGGCCCTAGGTGACACGATTGCGATCCCGATCCTGATCGACGCACTCGGGCTGTGGCACGAGCGTTCCGTGGAGGGCGCACCGGTAAAACGCAGCCTGCACGACCTGGCTGGTGCCCTTGGCGAACGCTCGGGGCGCAACCTCGGCCCTCATCCCGATCGTTGGAAGCGCTGGTGGGAAGTCGTCCAAGCCGGAGGGGTCAGCACAGCCGAAATCCGCGAGGCCGCGAAGAAAGGCGATCGCACGAGTGCAACTTTCTATGGCCTGCGGCCCGAATCAGACCGCGTCGTATTCGTGATCGATCGCTCGACCAGCATGAGCTGGGGTCGCTATGGCGAAGACTCGGCCGGACCCAGTCGCTACGAACAAGCCGTGGATCAGATGCTGGCCTTCGTCGGAGCGATGGGCCCGCAGGCGCGCTTCAACATTATTTTGTTCTCGAACCGCTCGCTCGTCTGGCGCCCGAGCCTGCAACCCGCCAAGAGCACGCATTTGCGCGAGGCGCGCAGCTGGTTAAATAGCCATAAACCTAATGGTGCAACAAACTTACGGCAATCAATCGAGCTCGCATTCCAGATCGACAAGAAGGGCCAGCCTGTGCTCGAGAAGCTCGAAGCGGACACGCTCATTGTGCTCTGTGACGGTCAAACGGCCCTGCACAGCGGCGACTGGGTCGCTCCATTCTTCGCACGCGTTCTACCGCCGACCCGCATGATAGTGCACGCGGTTCAGATCGGCGGCGTCGGGGACGGCACGCTCGAAGCGTTGGCCGCGCAGAGTGGTGGGAACTTCGTTTTAGCCGACTGAGAAGCCGAGCTGCCCAATCCACCCGTGCAGAACATGCTTGCAGCATCCACGGTCGGATGCGGCACAGGTCTGAACTCTCGTCCCATATAGATGTAGAACCGGCCCTCCTTTCTTGCCCGCGAAAGGCCGAGAGCTAGACTCTGCGGCGGAACTCGGAGGGTCCTGCCGGAAGCAATAGATCCGAAGCAGGCAAGCACCGCGGCCCCCACTCTCGCGGGTCCAAAGGCCCCTCCCCGCACAGGGAGACCCCCGCCCACCTCGATTCGTCGATGTTGATCCAGTACGCACCCATCTTGGTCCTCGTGGCCATCGTCGCCGGCTTCGCGCTGTTCAACTTGATCGCCAGCGATTTGCTCGGCGCCAAGCGCAGCGTGATCGGCAAGGACCTGCCTTACGAGTGCGGTATGCATCCGGTCGGTGGCGCACGTCTGCGCTTGTCGATCCACTACTACTTGGTGGCGGTCCTGTTCATCCTGTTCGATGTCGAATCGGTGTTCTTGACGCTCTGGGCAGTCTCTGCCAAGAGCTTCTCCGAACAAGGCGTCGGCATGCTCGTGTTCACGGAGATCTTCATCTTCGTAGGCTTGCTCGTGATCGCGCTGGCTTATGTCTGGCGCAAAGGAGGGCTCGATTGGGATCGCTGAAAGAAGCCGGAAGCGCCTCACAAGAAGAGGGCGGATTTCTGACGACGCGCGTCGACGCGCTTATTAACTGGGGACGCAAGAACAGCTTGTGGCCGATGCCGCTTGGACTCTCGTGCTGCGGCATCGAGATGATGGCTATGTTCGGGCCCAAGTTCGACATCGCGCGCTTCGGCGCCGAGGCTGCACGCTTCTCACCGCGCCAGTGCGATCTCTTGATCGTCGCCGGCACGATGACGTGGAAGATGGCCGAGGCCGTACGCACGATCTACGACCAGATGCCGGATCCCAAGTGGGTCATCGCGATGGGCGTCTGCTCGTCGACGGGCGGTATGTACGACTCGTACTCGGTCTGCCAGGGCGTCGACATGATCATGCCTGTCGATGTTTATGTGCCGGGTTGTCCTCCGCGCCCTGATGCAGTCATCGATGCCTTGATCAAACTGCAGAAGAAGATCGAGCGCGAGTCGCCGGTGCGAATTCTGACCCAAGGTCACGGCGACATAGACGATGGCGGAACGGGGTCCTTTCAAATGGCTCCCAACCAAGGCGTCGACACGCATCGCTACGGAACATTCAAGAAGGACGGCGAAGTCGCGATCAGTGGCGGACGTTCGCTCGAGCACCTGCAGGAGCCCTACGATAAGCCCAAGGCTGCAGCTGAGGACACGGACGAAGGAGGTGCATCGTGAGCGATAACCGCTTGGACTCCCTAGTGGCAGACTTCGAGAGTTGCACAAGCGCGCCGTCGCAAGATGCGACGGCCTGCTACCGCGTCGGTCGTGAAGAACTGCACGCGCTGGTCGCCGCGCTAAAGGAGAAAGCGAACTTCGAGACTGTGATCTTCGCGACAGCCATCGATCGCCTGCCTGCCGAGCCACGCTTCGAGATGCACTACATGCTGCTCTCGCTGCAACACTCCGATCGCATCCGTATCGTCGTGCCGATCACAGAAGACGACGCGAAGGTTCCGACGCTGACGGACCTCTACCCGGGTGTGAACTACTTCGAGCGTGAGTGCTACGACATGTTCGGGATCGAGTTCACGGATCACCCCGCGCTCGAGCGCCTGCTCATGCCGGATGGCTACGGCCACCATCCGCTGCGCAAGGAGTTCCCCCATCAAGGGATCGAACCCGACCGCTTGTACCGCGAGTGGGAGCGAAACCGCGCTCAACTCTAGAAGAGACACTGATCTTCGGCGATGCCACATGGCACAGGTCACGCATCGTTCCAGCACCAAAATACTGCGCCCCACAAACACATCGTTCCCGACTGACCGCGCTGCGCATGCACGAATATGCGCGCCAAACGCCGGGCCAGCGAGCGATAGCCAGATCATGACTCAGACGAAGACCTTCGAGTACAGCCCGGACCTCAACCCCGAGGAGTTAGACGGCGACGACCCGCTTCACGGCGAGTTGATGAAGCTGAACATGGGCCCGCAGCACCCGGCCACACACGGCGTGTTACGGCTCAAGATCGTGCTGGATGGCGAGACCATGCGCGAGGTCAAGCCCGTCGTCGGTTACCTGCACCGCGGCAAAGAGAAAAGCGCCGAGAGCCTTGGTTGGCGCAAGTTTTTCCCGCACACCGACCGCCTCGACTACGTGCAGCCGCTGTTGAACAACTGCGCGTACGCTATGTCGCTCGAAGAGCTCGCGAAGCTCGAAGTCCCGGAGCGTGCGCAAGTCATTCGCGTGCTGCTGATGGAGCTGTCACGCATCGCCGCGCACTTGATCTACCTCGGCACTTCGGCCATCGACCTTGGCGCGGTGACGATGTTCTTCTACACCTTCAAGGAACGTGAGAAGCTGTACGAGTTGCTGGATGCCTATACCGGGCACCGCATGAACAACACCTATATCCGTATGGGTGGCGTCTACAGCGACATCGACACGAACCTGAGCGGTGAGATCCGTAAGTTCATCGAGCAGTTCCCGTCCAAGATCGACGAGTGGGAATCGCTCTTGACCGGCAACCGTATCTGGTTCGATCGCAACCGCAACATTGGCACCATCACGCGCGATGAGGCGCTGGCTTGGTCGCTCAGCGGTCCGAACTTGCGCGGTGCAGGCGTTGAATGGGACTTGCGCAAGAACGCGCCCTACAGCGGCTACGAAGACTACGACTTCGATATCCCGATCGGCACCGTTGGTGATTCTTACGATCGCTACATGGTGCGCGTCGAAGAGATGCGGCAGTCGGCCAAAATTTGTCTGCAGGCGCTCGATCGTCTCGACCAAACGACGGGCGGCGAGTTCTTGTCGCGCGATCGCCGCTATGTTCTGCCGCCCAAAGATAAGGTGCACACCTCGATGGAAGAGCTGATCTTCCAATTCAAGGTCGTGACCGACATGCGCCTGCCCAAAGGCGAGGCTTACTTCCCGGTCGAGTCTAGCAAGGGTGAACTCGGCTTCTTCATCTCGTCCGATGGGACGAGCTCTCCCGTGCGGTGCCACGTGCGCGCCCCCGGACTGATGAACGTCCAAGCGATCCCGCTCATCGCCGAGAATCGCTTGTTGTCCGATATGGTCTCGATCATCGGTAGCCTCGATTTCGTCATGGGCGAAGTCGACCGCTGAGACACTCAGACCCCTTACGACAACCAGCCCCCCCCCCGATCAACGATCCGCGGCCTCCCCAACTGAGGGGCAACCCGCCACCGCAGTAGCGACGTCACCATGCTCCCCGACACGCTGATTCTCGAGCTCGATGAGCTCTCCAAGAACTACCCCGTGAAGCGCGCCGCGCTGATCCCGGCCTTGCATCGCATCCAAGAGGAGATGGGTGGCTGGATCTCGCCTGAATCGATGGAACTCTGTGCGGAGTACTTCGAGATGGAGCCGGTCGATGTCTACGGTGTCGTGACCTTCTATCCGATGTTCTACACCAAGCCGGTCGGCAAGTATGTCGTCGGTGTGTGCCGTAACATCTCGTGCGACTTGCGCGGCGCGGGCGAACTGCTCGAGAGCGTCGAGAAGGCCACGAAGTGTCGCGCCGGCCAGAGTAGCGAAGACGGAAACTTCACGGTCGAGGTGCTGGAATGCCAAGGCGCCTGCACTGACGCACCGATGCTCGTCCTCAACGGTGCGTATCACGAAAACCTCGACCCGGAACGCGTCGAGCAACTGATCGGGGAGCTGAACTGATGCCCGAGACCTACTTGCTCGATCCCTGCGAAGCGGAAGACTCGCACACGATCGAAGGCTACAAGCGCCAAGGTGGTTACCAAGCCATCGCGAAGGCGCTCGCTCAAGACCCGAAGGAAGTCATCGGTACGATGAAAGCTTCGGGACTCAGGGGCCGCGGAGGTGCTGGCTTCCCGACCGGCTTGAAGTGGAGCTTCATGCCGCCCAAGGATAAGGATCCGCGCACGCGCTATATGGCCGTGAACGCAGACGAGTCCGAGCCCGGTACGTGCAAAGACCGCGTGATCATGCGCGAGAACCCGCACGGCTTGGTCGAGGGTTGCTTGATCGCAGCCTGGGCCATGCAACTCGACGCTGTCTATATCTATGTGCGCGGTGAGTACCGCATCCCGCACGACCGCGTGCGCGACGCCGTCAAGGCAGCGCGCGAGGCAGGCCTCGTCGGCAAAGACATTCTCGGGTCGGGCTTCGACTGCGAGATCTACATGCACAAGGGTGCTGGCGCCTACATTTGCGGCGAAGAGACGGGCTTGATGGAAAGCCTCGAGGGCAAGCGCGGCCACCCGCGCCCGAAGCCCCCCTTCCCGGCCGGCTTTGGCCTTTGGGGTCAGCCCACGACCGTCAACAACGTCGAGTCGATCTACAACGCTCCCTTCATCATCAATAAGGGAGCCGACTGGTTCCAATCGATGGGTGCTGAGAAGACAGCTGGCAACTTCCTGTGTGGAGTCTCCGGCCATGTCGCGAAGCCCGGCATCTACGAGATCCCGCTGGGCATGCCCGCTCGCCAAGTCTTGGAAGAGTTCGCTGGCGGCATCTGGAAGAAGCGCGAGCTGAAGGCATGGTTCCCCGGTGGATCATCGACCGGCTTGCTGCCCGCCAACCTGATCGACACGCCGATGGATCACGACTCGATCAAGGGAGCTGGATCAATGTTCGGCACCGGCGCGATGGTCATGCTCGACACGACGGCATGTGTTGTGCAAACCTCACTGGTGCTGGCTCGCTTCTACGATCACGAGAGCTGCGGCCAATGCACTCAGTGCCGCGAAGGCACCGCTTGGTTGACCGAGATCTGGGAGCGCATCGTCGACGGCAAGGGCACGATGAACGATGTAGACATGCTCACGAACATCGCGCGCGGCATGGCGCCGGGCAAAACGATTTGTGCATTGGCTGACGCTGCTGCAATCCCCACGCACGCAGTCTTGAAGCACTTCCGTGCTGATATCGAAGCCATGGTGGCGCCGTCACGTAAAACTGTGACGACCGGGGGTCAGGCCTGATGAGTAATTCGACAGTGAAGATCACCGTCAACGGCCAAGAGGTCGAGGCGGATCCGAAGAAGCCGTTGATCCACGCCTGTCACACGAACAGCGTGGATGTGCCGCACTACTGCTATCACCCCGGCCTGACGCCGGTCGGCTCGTGCCGCATCTGTCAGGTCGAGGTCAAGCAGGGCGAAATGCCCTCGCGCGTAATGGTTGCCTGCCGCACGCCTGTCGCTGAGGGCATGGTGGTCAACACCGAGTCCGAAGGTGCACACGAGACACGTCGCGAATGCCTCGAGATCTTGCTGAAGAACCACCCGCTGGATTGTCCGATCTGTGACAAGGCCGGCGAGTGCACCCTGCAGGACTACACCTTCGAAGAAGGTCAAGGCATGGCGCGCACGGAAGAGCCGCGGCGCAAACTCGAGAAGCGCAAGGACCTGGGCGATGTGATCGTGCTCGACCAAGAGCGTTGCATCCTGTGCAGCCGCTGCGTGCGCTTCATGGAAGAGGTACCGAAGACGCCGCAGTTAACAGTAGCTGGCCGCGGTTCGCACTCGACCATCGAGACCTTCATGGACCGGCCTTTGACCGGCAACTACCAGGGCAACCTCGCGGATGTCTGCCCTGTCGGCGCATTGACGCTGAAAGAGTTCCGCTTCCGCGCGCGCGTCTGGAACCTACACAAGGTCGCCTCGACCTGCGGCGAATGCAGCCGCGGTTGCTCGACAACCGTCGAAGTACTGCGCAAGAAAGAGGTCAAGCGCATCCGGCCGCGCGTCAACGAGGACGTGAACGGTCACTGGATGTGCGACATCGGGCGCTTCTCGATGGATCCTCTGAACGAGGAAAACCGTCTGGCTGGCGCTGCGCTACGCGGCAACCATGGCATGGAAGCACGTGACACGCAGACCGCGCTGGAGAGCTCCGCCGACATGCTGCGCGTGGGCGAATCATGCGCCGTGCTCTTGTCGCCCTTCGTAACCCAAGAAGAGGGCGCGCTGGCGAAAGAACTGGCCAACGCGGTCGGCGGCGAGGTCGCCTTCCTCTCGCCCAAGCCCAACGAACACGCCGACGACTTGCTGCACACCGGAGACCCCTGCCCCAACCGGCAGGGCTTGACCGATCTTGGCATGCGAGCAGTCAGCGCAGCCGAAGCGAGCGAGTTCCTGAGCGGCGCGCGCGTCGGCTTGGTGATCGGCGACCGAATGGATTCGCTCTTGGGCGAGGAAGCCATAGCTGCCTTGCCGCACGCGATGCGTCTGATCATGTTCACGACGGTTCCGGCGCAAGCCGCAAGTGTCGATGTAAACGTCGGTATGCCCAACATCGTCGAGCGCAGCGGAAGCTGGATCAACGTCGACGGCAAGCGCGGCATCGTGCAAGCCGCACGCTCGGCACCGGAAGGTGTCTGGCCGCTGACGCGCTCGCTCGAGACTCTGTGCAAGCTCGTCTCTCCGAGTCCGCAAGCCACGCAAGGCTGATCCGAAGGAAACGACACCGCTGCTCCAGACCGGAGCGCGACACGTCGCACTTGACCGAATCCGCAGTCCGTATCCCGACGCCTCTACCCCACTCTTCCTCTCATGCCCCTGGTCCTCATCTGGCTCCTGAAAACCGCGATCATCTTCGGCGGTTTGCTCGGGACCGCCGCGCTGATGACGCTCGCCGAGCGCAAGTTTTCGGCGTGGATCCAGTACCGCATCGGCCCGAACCGTGTGGGCCCCTTCGGTCTCCTTCAGCCTTTGGCTGATGGCGTGAAGCTGTTCTTCAAGGAAGAGCTCGTACCCGAAGGCGCGAACAAATGGATGTTCAGGCTCGCTCCCGCAATGGTCGCCTTCCCAGCGATGATGACGGTTGCGGTCGTGCCCTTCGCCGGTGAGGTGACCATCTTCGGAGTCGAGTTCGGCACGCTGTCGATCACGGACCTCGACATCGGCATCATCTACGTGCTCGCGATTGGTGGACTATCCGTCTATGGCGTCATCTTGGGTGGCTGGGCTTCCAACTCGAAGTACTCGCTAATCGGTGGCTTGCGCGCATCGGCGCAGATGATCAGCTACGAGCTGGCGTTGATCCTGACGATCCTGTCGGTGGTCGCGCTCACCGGCAGCCTCGATCTGCGCGACATCGTCGCCGCACAGAACTCGCCCTTGGGCTGGAACATTCTGATTCAGCCGGTCGGCTTCTTGCTCTTCGTCGTATCGACCTTCGCCGAGACGAACCGTCACCCCTTCGACTTCGCCGAGTGCGAGCCGGAGCTGGTCGGCGGCTTCCACACCGAATACTCGTCGATGCGCTTCGGACTGTTCTTCTTGGGCGAGTACTGCGCGATGGTCGTGATGGCCTCGTTGACGGTAACCTTGTTCCTCGGCGGCCCCTCGGTCCCCTTCTGGGCTGACGCGCCGTGGTTCGTCGAACTCGCGTCCTTCCTGACCAAGACCAGCTTCTTCTTGTTCCTGTTCATCTGGGTGCGCTGGACGCTTCCCAGATTCCGTTTCGATCAACTCATGGGATTGGGCTGGAAGATTTTCCTGCCCATCTCGTTGGCCAACCTCCTTTTGACCGGCATCTGGATCTCCGCCTTCGGCGGCTGATTCACTTCGGAAACCAGCCATGGTCATCGTTAAGCGCAAAACTCTCACGCTGTCAGAGCGCCTCTACTTACCCGAGATCTTCCGCGGTCTCTCGATCACCTTTCGCAAGATGTTCGAGAAGCGCTTCACTCGGCAATACCCCGAGGAGCCGCTGCCCAAGACCGAGGTAACTCGTGGTCAGCCTCGTCTTCGCATCAAGGAAGACGGCAACATCGCGTGCGTGTCTTGTGGTCTGTGCGAAGCGGCTTGCCCGGCTTACGCGATCACGATCGACGGTCAAGAGACCGAGCGCTTCATCGAGCGCGAGCCCGAGCGCTTCGACATCGACATGCTGCGTTGCATCCTGTGCGGCTTCTGCGAAGAGGCCTGCCCGAAGGACGCGATCTACATGAGCGATGAGCTCGAACTGGCGGACTACTCGCGCGACGCGCTGATTTATGGCATCGATCGACTGAGTCGTACGACGCCGGAGCTGGAACGCCGAATGGGCTACGTGCAGAAGGTCAACAAGCGATGGTAGAGGCCCTCTTTTACCTGATGGCTGCCGGCGCTGTGCTGGCAGGCGTCGGCGTGCTGATCGCGCGCAGCCCGGTGATGAGCGTGATGTCCCTCTTGGGCAGCTTCGCGTGCATCTCCGTGATCTATCTGTTGTGCGGCTTCCAGTTCCTGGCGGCGACACAAATTTTGGTCTATGGCGGCGCGGTGATGGTGCTGTTCTTGTTTGTCGTGATGCTGCTCAACCTGGGTGACCTAGAAGCAGCACAATCCTTCGAGCCCTTGTTTCACTCACGCGAACGCATCGCGATGTGCATTGGCACCTCGCTCGCGTTGCTTGCTGCCCTTCTCATCGCGGTCTTGCGTACGGACTTCGGTCCGGTCGAGATCGTCGAGGAAGGCATCGACGACATCGCATCCATGGCCGCGTTGATGTTTACGCGCTTCTCGATCGCTTTCGAAGCAGCCTCTGTGCTGTTGCTCGCGACCGCCGTCGGTGTGATGGTGCTTGCGAAGCGCAACCGACCTGGCATGCCCATTCCCGGAGCGCCTACAGCCAACTCCGGGTCCGACGCTGACGCGGGAGGTACCGCATGAACGTCCCCACAGAACACCTGCTCGCACTCGCTGCGACTCTGTTCACGCTCGGCATGTGCGGTTTCTTCGTGCGCCGCAACCTGGTCGTGGTGTTGATGAGCATCGAGCTGATGCTCAATGCCGCGAACATCACCTTCCTTGCCGGCAGCCGCTTGCACTCCAGCCCGGGCCAGCTGTCCCTGGAAGGACCTATCTTCACGATCTTCGTGATCGCGCTCGCCGCCGTCGAAGCCGCCGTCGGCTTGGCACTGGTTATCGCGTTGTATCGCCGCAAGCAAACCGTCTCTCTCGATGTCCTCAGCGAGCTACGCGACTGATGACCCGAGTCTCTGTATGACACCTTTCGATCGAACCGAGAGTGCATCGCATGACCGACAAAACGGTCGCTCGTGCACCCGGTCCGCCCCCTCCCCCTTTCGTGCGCTAAGCAAAGGATAGAAGTACGGTGGAGACGATCTCCTGGTTCTGGTGGATCCCCGGATTGCCGCTCGTCGGCAGCATCATCTGTGGGTGTCTGCACTTCCTCACCCTGCGCGCGCGGCGTTCCGCCGGCGCACCGCAGGACGCGACCCTAGTCGGTCCCAGCTCGATAGCTCCCTTCGTCGCAATTGCTGCGATGGCGGGCGCTTTCGCGCTGAGCCTGATGGGCTTCTTCATGCTGCGCGGCAGCGAGACAACGTCCTTCGAGAGCCCTGCCTGGGATTGGATCGACACGGGCGACTTCGTGATCAGCGTGTCGATGGTTCTCGATCGCTTGTCGAGTGTGATGACCTTGGTCGTCACAGGCGTCGGCATGTTGATTCACATCTACGCAGCGGGCTACATGAAGGGAGATCCAGGCTACGGCAAGTTCTTTGCCTTCCTGAACCTCTTCGTGACGATGATGTTGATGCTGGTGCTCAGCTCCAACCTCGTCGGCCTATTCGTCGGCTGGGAGGGCGTCGGGCTGTGCTCGTACCTGCTGATCGGCTTCTGGTACCAGAAGGGTTGGCCGGCCGAAGCTGCCCAGAAGGCCTTCGTGGTCAACCGCATTGGTGATGCCTTCTTCCTGATCGGCATGTTCATGCTGGTCGGTCTGGCTGGTGATCTGTCGCTCGCTGGTGGGCCGCTCGACATGTCCAGCTTGGGCGCTGCCATCTCCACTTTGATGGAGCAACCCGGCAACTCGACGCAACTCGCGATCGCGGCCCTGATGTTGTTCGGAGGCGCTTGCGGCAAGTCCGCCCAGCTGCCTTTGTTCGTCTGGCTGCCGGACGCGATGGCCGGTCCGACACCTGTGTCGGCGCTGATCCACGCGGCGACGATGGTCACGTCGGGCATCTACATGATCGTGCGCTTGAACCCGCTCTTCGCGGCCAGCCCAAGTGTGCTGTTCGTGATCGGCGCGGTCGGAGCTGCGACGGCCTTCATCGCTGGCTCGACTGCGATCTTCCAACGCGACTTGAAGAAGGTGCTGGCCTACTCGACGGTCAGCCAACTCGGCTACATGTTCCTGGGCCTCGGAACCGGAGCGTGGGCGGCTGCGATCTTCCACCTCGTTACGCACGCCTTCTTCAAGGCGCTGCTCTTCCTCGGTGCAGGTTCGGTCATCCACGGCATGCACGACGAGCAGGATATGTACCGCATGGGCGGCCTGCGCAAGAAGATGCCGGTGACCTTCATCACCTTTGTGGCCGGTGCCGCGGCACTATCCGGTTTGCCGTTGCTCTCGGGCTTCTTCTCGAAGGACGAGATCCTGGCGCACACCTTCGCGCATGGCGGTGCGTACTGGATGCTGTGGATCGTCGGCCTGCTTACAGCGGCGATGACGGCTTACTACAGCTGGCGAATGGTCGCCTTGACCTTCTTTGGCGAAGGGCGCTACGACCCGGAACAGGTGCACCCGCACGAATCACCGAAGTCGATGACGATGCCGTTGATCGTGCTGGCAGTCTTGTCCATCGGCGGTGGATTACTGGGCTTGCCAGCCGTTTTCAATGTCGCGCACGCGCTCGGTACGTGGCTCGAGCCGGTGACGGCACCAGGCACGGCGCTGCTCGCGAGTGCTGGCGCCGCCGCGCACCACTTGTCGCACACGGCGGAATGGGCCCTGCTGGGACTCGGTTCGCTGATCGCGTTCGTCTTTGCTCACAAAGGCTTCCACGCGCACCGCAATGGAACGGCAAACGATGAGGCATTGGCCGCGTCACGGCCGGAAGTGGCGCGTGTGCTGGGTAACGCCTGGGGTATCGATCGCTTCTACAACGATGTAATCGTTCAAGGCGTCAAGCTCGGTGGCTTCTTAATCGCCGTCGTCGTCGACCAATTCGCGATCGACGGCATCGTCAATGGCTGTGCCACGGTGGCCAAGAGCGCGGGCAATCGCGTGCGGCGCTTCACCGATGGATCGATCACGACTTACGGACTGTGGATGGGTGGAGTGACTGCGATGATCGCATTCGTTTGGATGTGGATGGGAGGCGCACGATGAACTCGATGACACTTCTCACCTTCTTGCCGCTCCTCGGCGCGCTTGCATTGGTCTTCGTGCCCAACTCGCAGAGCGAGTTGATGCGCAAGATCACCTTTGGTGTGACGGCGCTTGTGGCACTGCTTGGCCTGTCCGTGTGGTCGTCCTTCGACGGCAGCCTAGCCAACGCCCAGATGACCGAAAGCGCTACTTGGTTCACGCTCCCGGGTGGGACCCAGGTGAACTACCTGATGGGCATCGACGGCTTGTCACTGTTGATGGTCGCGCTGACTGTGATCTTGATGCCGATCGTCGTTGTGTCGACCGTCGGTCACATCAAGACACGCGTGAAGGAGTTCATGATCTGGCTGCTGGTGATGGAGACCGGCATGTTGGGCGTCTTCCTGTCGCTCGACATGGTGCTGTTCTACTTCTTCTGGGAGATCAGCCTGGTGCCGCTCTACTTCATGCTCGGCATCTGGGGCGGCGAGCGGCGCCTGTACGCGACGATCAAGTTCTTTCTGTACACCGTGTCCGGCAGCTTGGTGATGCTGATCGCGGCGATCGCGCTGATCTATCAGGCCGGAACTTCGGACATCACTGCGCTGACGACTTGGGCTTCGGCTCAGCCACTCGAGACGCAAGGTTGGTTGTTCGCTGGCTTCGTGCTCGCCTTCGCGATCAAGGTGCCGATGCTGCCCTTCCACACCTGGTTGCCTGACGCTCACACCGAGGCGCCGACATCGGGTTCGGTCATCCTGGCCGGTGTGCTGCTGAAGATGGGCACCTACGGTCTGCTGCGCTTCGGCATCGCTATGTTCCCAGCCGCGGCCGTCTCGGCCAGCCCGCTGATGATGACGCTCGGTGCGCTTGGCATCGTCTACGGCGCATTCCTGGCCCTGGCTCAAACCGACATCAAGCGTTTGGTCGCTTGCTCGTCGGTCAGTCACCTGGGCTATGTCGTGCTCGGCATGTTTGCGCTAACGCAGGCTGGCCTGCGCGGCAGCGTGATACAGATGGTCAGCCACGGCTTGTCGACCGGCATGCTGTTCCTGTTGATCGGCATGATCTACGAGCGCCGCCACACACGCGCTCTCGATCAATACGGAGGCATTGCATCGGTCCTGCCGGTGTTCAGTCTGTTCTTCGTCTTCGCCGTGCTCTCGAGTGTTGGCTTGCCGGGCCTGAACGGCTTCGTTGGCGAGTTCCTTATCTTGCTCGGCTCGTACCAGGCGGCACCGCTGCTGACTTGCTTCGCAGTCACAGGCGTCATCTTCGGCGCGGTTTACCTGTTGATGGCGACGCGCAAAATGTTGTTTGGTCCGGTCGTGCACCCCGAGAACGAGGGGCTAAGTGACCTGAACGCACGCGAAGTCAGTTTGATGATGCCGATCGTCGTTTTGTGTGTATGGATCGGCGTTCAGCCCAGCGCATTCATGGACAAGACTTCGGCCTCGATCGACCAGCTCGTACTACGCGTCGACGATGCACGCGTCGCACTGGAATTGGCTGAGACAGAGGAGCGCGTCTCCTTGCTCGGCGAACAAGACTCCGCGGAAACGGCTGCTGACGCGAATACGGCGATCGGCACTGGCCCGGAGGGCAAGTAGCTCATGAACCTTCAAGAACTCACACTGATCTTCAACGCCGATGCCGCCAGCGCGCTCTCGCCGCTGGTCGCTATCACGGCCGGGCTCTTGCTGTTGCTGTGCCTCGAGATCCTGCCGAATCTACTACGCTTCCGGCCGTACGTCTTTGTCGGCACGATCGTATCCGCCGCTTGGTGCCAGTTCAGCCTGCTGTCCCAGCCCGTCGGCGAGGTGATGGCTTCGAGCTATGTCTCCAGCACGGCTTCGGCGGTTTGGGGCCTGATCTTCTTGGCCAGCGCGTTGATTGCGTGGACTTTTAGTCAACGCTACTACAAGACGAACCGCGCGTTCATTGGCGAGCACGATGTGCTGATGCTCGCATCCGTGCTGGGTATGACGCTGATGGCCGGCTCGCGTGACTTGATCACGTTCTTCGTCGGCCTCGAGTTGCTGTCGATCCCGTTGTATTGCTTGGCGGCCTTCCGCCGATCCAATGATGCATCGGTCGAGGCGGGGTTGAAGTACTTCGTGCTGGGCGCGTTCTCATCGGCGACCTTCCTGTATGGCACGGCCTTGCTGTATACGGGTACGGGAACCGTCTCGATCACGGCGCTGACCGAGATCGCGCAAGCGGGCGGACTCGACTCCTCGATCAGCTTGGTCGGCCTCGCGCTGATCATGGCCAGCTTGTTCTTCAAGGCGGGCGTCGTGCCCTTCCACTTGTGGGTCCCGGATGTCTACCAGGGCAGCCCGACGCCTGTGACCGCACTGATGGCAACCGGCACCAAAGCCGCGGCCATTGCCTTCATGTTGCAGCTGCTGCCGATCATGCCGCTCGGTTCCGCACCCATCTTGGCTGGTATTGCTGTGCTGACGATGGCGGTCGGAAACTTGGGCGCGCTGATGCAAGAGGACCTGAAGCGCATGCTGGCGTACTCCGGCGTCGCGCATGCCGGCGCAGTGTTACTGGCCGTCGCTGGTGGAATCGCCGGCGATCCCGAGAACGGCGCGACCGGCGCGGCGCTGTACTACTTGGCCGCCTACGTGTTCACAGCTGGCGGGGCGTTCGGATTGATCTCGTGGCTCGAAGCCGATGGCGAACGCTTCACGAAGATCGAGAGCATCAAAGGCCTCGCCCAGCGCCGACCTGGAATTGCCGCGGCCATGGCGCTGTTCATGTTGTCCCTCGGAGGTATCCCAGCGACGGGCGGCTTCCTTGGGAAGTGGCTCGTCTTCTCAGTCGCCGTGCGAGCCGATATGATCGGGTTCGCGATCGCGGGCATTCTGATGTCGGTTGTCGCGCTCGGTTATTACTTGCGCGTCGTCGTGGCGATGTACATGCAACCTGCGCCGGAAGGGTTGGCGCCGCCAATGACGCGAAGGTTGTCAGCTGCGGTTGCGACTGGAGCGTGTGCGTTCATGGTGTTGTTGCTGGGCGTGCTGCCGGGGTTGTTACTGGACCGCTTGCTTTAGAGGAGCGCTGCGGAGTGCAGCGTTGGTCAAGAAAAGCCCGCTAGCTTTGGTCGATGGACCAGGGCTGGCGGGTTTTTCTTTTTGTGGGGTGGGGTGTGCTCGCGGGTGATTTGGGCCGCCGACTTCGATGTCCATGCGGGGTGGTGGGGCGTGGATTCAGGATTGAGGCGGGAGTGGCGCGCGTTGTCTCTTTCGCCTGCACCCTGGGCTCTGTGGTTTAGGGGATGGGCTGCTTGGTGTTGGGGGTGGCGCTCAGGTTCAGGATCGAAGCGACACTTCACCTCATGAACGCCCCACCACTGATCAATAACTCTCACTTATCAACCAGTTCCAAATGCTTACCTTCGCATTGCGCACTAACACCCTAGTCTGTCTCCAGACGACCCGATCCACCCCCTCGATCCACTGGTCCATCCCATGACGCACCCGCTCCACGCAGCAGCCCTGCTCACCCTCTTTAGCAGCAGCGCCTTCACCGCGCCGCTCACCACAGAGCCGATCTGCACAAGCAGCCTCCTAGACGCTGTCCCCGACTC
Organism: Planctomycetota bacterium; assembly: GCA_047611405.1. Taxonomy (GTDB): domain Bacteria; phylum Planctomycetota; class UBA1135; order UBA1135; genus JBLFWN01. The sequence continues at coordinate 46,426 of JBLFWN010000014.1, forward strand.
CGCGATCGCAATGCTCTACTGCCCGGACTACGTCGGCTTTCACGAGCGGGCGTCACGAAACGCTTGGGCCAACTTGCTCGGTTCTCCCGAAGGCGGCTTTCTGCTCGCTGACTTACAACCCATGTGGGGCCCCGGCGCGCCGTCCTTAAAGCAACTCGCCACAGTCTCTGCGGCGATCGGGACTGAAACACTGATCTTTGCGACGGAGAACGGCGGTGCCTTCCTCACGAAGCCGCCCGCTAGTACGGCCGAACTACTCGCCATGCTGCGCGCACTCGCGCCCGACTTGGCCACGGAAGGACGGGTCGTCGAGGCCGCCGGCGGCACACTAACCCTTCCCCCTCAGCGAACTGAGCCCGGACTAACGATCGCATTGATCGATCATCCGAATGCACTCGGCCTCATCGCCGCGGAATCCGAGCGCGCACTGATGGAACTGACGCAACAAACCATCAGCCGACTCGGTCAAGAAACACGCAGTTCACTGGCCCATGGCTTCGAAACGGCACGCTCCAAGGTCGGTGCGACGGGCGGCCTGGAACTCTTCATCGACTTCTCGCACTTGGCTCGTGCAGCTCAAGTAGAGATCAGCAAAGCCGCGTCGAGCATCATGCCAGACCCGGTCAAGCTGCTCGGACTCGAAGAAGGCGTCTGGTTCTATCTGACCCTCGATCTGCAGCCCGGTGTACACGTCGAATCACGCGGACACCTTGCGATCCCGTCCAAGACGGGGCTCGCCACACTGGCCGATACCTTCAAGCCACAGCCGCCGACACTACCAGGCATGATTCCGATCGAGAGCTGGCAGTACAGCGCGTTGGAATGGGATGTTGTCGCCTTCTCGAATGCCGTTCGCGCCATGCTCCTGGAAGATGTTCAGGCAGAAGTCAGTCAAGGCGTCGCCGCCGCGGGTGCGATAGTCGGGATGGATGCTGAAAAGGAAGTCTTCCAGCAATTGACTGGTAGCTTCCTGTTTCACGACACGCTGGATCCTAAGGCGTGGGACCCGTTGACGGATGCGCTTGGGGTCTCGTCTGGTCTGGGCATCTCCTTTGGTGTTCGTGATGGCGAAGCCTTCGCTGAGTCGCTTGAGAACCTCATGAGCGCGACCATGACGGAGGAATTCATCAACATCGAAGAGTCCAATGGCCGTGACGTGTACTTGTTCGAAGATGACAGCACGAATGGCGGCTTCTGCATCACCGACAATCGCGTCTTGATCGCGTTGGGCCGCGCCGCGCTAGATCAGCAGATTGCTGTCCAGTCCGGCGAGACAGAGAAGAGCTTGCTGAAGGGCACACCGATTGGCGGAATCATTGACGAGAACCAAGGCTGCTGTTTCTCCAGCGTCTTCGAGTTAGGTCAACTGCTCGATCAAGCACTTCAGTTCAGCCGCCACGGCGATCGAACCAACGAGAAGCTGATCGAGAGTCTATCCTTCGCACGCGGCGTTCACTTCGTGGCGACCGGGCGACGAGTATCCGACGGCTTTGACTTCCGTCACGGCACACGCTGAGACGTTCGAAGGGAGTGGTTAGTCTGTAACGCGCGGGGCGTCCGATCCGGTTGCTTCGCTCTGGTACGGGGGGCGATCTCAGACTATCCCCGCCCTTATCCCGATCTCAATGCTCGCATGATCCGCTCGGAGATCTTCGCACCCAAGGAACAACACGAACGAACGTGCGCCACAAATTGGCGGCTGTGCGCAAGCTGCTGGATCAAATCCGTGATTAGCAGCTCGAGTAGAAGAGTGGAGCGATCAGCTAGGGTCCGACGCGTCGAACTCAATCGCTAGCCCGGTCGCTTGATCACGCATGCGTTGCATGCGAACAATACGACCAGTCTTCGTGTGCCGCTCGCCGTCTTGCTCGAACTCGACGGTGACGCGCATGTCGTCCTGCGCGTACATCAACATCCCAGCACTCGACACATCCTCGGCTCGAGCAGAGATACTGCCGCTTGCTAGCCGCAGCGTCACATCCCCGCGGATGCGTGTGCGAGCAGCACTGCGCCGTTCTTCGAGATGGGCGTGGCTGCGTGCGTTCGGTCTCGACTCAGGCATGACTCCCACCTGATCGACGTGATCCCGACATGACTTGAACATTCAGGCCGTCGACCCGAACGCAGGCCCATGCATGAGACGCTTCCGCTGAATCAACGCCCCTGCTCAGCCCGAATTGCCTGCATCACCAACTGGTAGTCCGCGTGCGACCGCACTTCGCTCAAGTCGGGAGAATTCTCGATCGTGCTCCAATCGGAATACCCGAGCTTCAGACTCTGTTCAAGCCACTCAAGGGCATGGTCCAAGAGAGTCTGTGCCATTTCCATGACCTCCTCAGTACCCGATTCCGCCGTTTTGCGCGCGAGGGCAGCCGAGCGGGATGAGAGTTCACATAACAAGAGGCTCAGAGCGGCATCATCTTCGGCGATGTCTTCCAAGGGCCTCGAGACTTCGATGGCTCGTTTCCAATCACCAACTTGGAGCAACACTTCGCAGTAGGTCAAAAGAGACTGCCTTCGGCCTCGTCTAAACTCATCAGTCTTTCCCAACACCTCGGCCGCGAGCTGAAAAGCCTGCAAGCTATTTTCGAGCACCTTTCTAGCCGCAAGGAGGTCGTCGGTTCGAATGAGCAGTTCGGCCAAATTATTCCCCACTGTCCCGATCATCTCGAGTGTCAAGTAATCCGGATCGGGTACTCCTCGGAGTGCACTTAGCGCGCTCGTGAATAGCTCGTGAGCGACGTTCACACTACCCGCAATCGTTTCGAAGTGCGCCCGCCTGTCAGTTAGAGCCGCCCATGCCCTTACCGTCTCCCCATCCGCCGGAAACTCCTCGTGGAGAGGTCCGATGAGATCGAAGTAGGGAAGCAGGCGACTCAGTGCTTGCTCGATCCCTAGGGTGAACTCTTCCATGGAGGCACGCGTCAGGCAAACCTGAGCCAGATCGACCCTGCAGCTCAACTTCACCACGTCTCGCGCGAAGATCCTCTCGAAGTTGTCGAGTACTTGATTCAACAAGTCAGACGCTTTCTCCCAGTCTTCGAGCACTACGTATGCGACCGCCATCGAGTGCGTCAACATGGTGGCTGCGATAAAGGTAGGGACCGTGACGTCCCCGCGCTCGCCAAGTTCCGCCAGCACAGGGGAGACCTCAGCAATGATCGCGAGCGCCTCGTCAATGCGCCCCCTTCTCGAGAGAGCACCAATCAGATTGCGTCTAACGGTGAGCCAATCAGCGACGGCTTGACCCGAACCCTCGAGCAAGAACTCTGCGGCCTTCGACTCGATGGCTAGCAAGAACTCGATGGCTCTCTCGTCCTGACCGATGCGGAACAACGCTTCCGCCATCCAGGATTCGACCGCGACTAAGCTCCAGCGCGCGGCGCTGTCCTCGCTCGAGACCTCGAGCCCCTCCAAGAGTCCTGCGCGAGAATACTCCAGCACTTGGAATGCATCGACTGGATCGCCAAGTGCGAGCAGTGTGCGACCCAGCTGCTGGTGAACCCGAATCCATGAAGCGCGGTTCTGCGTAGGATTCACAATCTGCTTGACCAGGTCCCTAAACTGCTCTTCTGCTTCCAGAAGTATCGTTCGGCGAACCGCATCCATCTTAGGTATCTCGCTCAGGTCGTTTTGTACGACTTCGTCGACCATGACTACGACGGCATCGATTGCGCTGTCCAGACTATCGTGAACCAATTCGCGCTGACGATCCAAGCTGGTAGTGTGCGACATCTGCATGCCGATGATGGTCAACACACCGATCGCGGTCATGAAGATCAATGCTGCCATCGCAGGCTGGCGCTGCATCCAGCGCCAGAGTTGTGCTTGTAGCGATGCTCGCTTGGCCTCAATGGGGCGATTCGCGAGCAAGTTATCCAAGTCGCGCGAGAGGTCCTCAGCCGTCTGGTAGCGCTGTTTCGCGTCGCGCGCCATGGCCGTCAGGCAGACCGTTTCGATGTCAGCACTAATGCTCTTGTTACGCTTGATTGGGCGGTCGGGCCGCCCGTCCAAGATTTTGCTCTGTAGCACCGCGACGCGCGTTGTCGCGGCGAAGGGCAAGGCGAGCGTCAGGAGCTCGTACAGCAAGACTCCCAAACCGTAGACATCGGATGACTGATCAGCCGCTCTCTCCTCGAACAGTTCAGGTGCCATGTACGGCAATGATCCGAGCAGCGCACCGCTACGCGTTAGGCGCGTTGCGTCGGCCATGCTCGCCAGGCCAAAGTCGAGCAGCTTGACGGAGCCCGAGGGCGTCAACATCACATTCGATGGCTTCAGGTCACGGTGTAGTACATTGCGCTCATGCGCATGTGCCAAAGCAGTACTGACATCGCGCACGATGCGGACACAGGCACGGCTCCAGCTACCAGCGAACACGTCAGCTGAGAAGTCGGCCCCGGCCCTCGGTGAATCATCGCCATCACTCGCTTTGTACAAAGCATCGATCGCGCGAGCGAAGTGTGCCGCGGTAAGGGAGGCAGGGTCCTGTCCGCGAAGGTGCCGCAGGATTCGATCGAGAGACTCGCCCTCGACGAGTTCCATCGCGAAGTAGGGAATCCCACTAGCCTCCCCTACTGTGTGAACGGTGGCGATCGCGGGATGATTCAGCCGCGATATAGCCTCTACCTCCCGGCGAAAGCGCTCACGCGTGCCACTGAACATCAACTCGGCCGGGCGTACGAGCTTCAGGGCTACGCGCCGGTTCATCCCGGCCTGCTCCGCCTGGTAGACGGCACCCATGCCCCCCTCGCCGAGCTTCTTCAGCAGTCGAAATTCGCCTAGGGTCTCGGGGTGCTCGGCGGCTTCGGGGTCGCCATCGTTTGACACCAAACCGACATCACGCAGAAGCCAGATCCGTTCACGCAACAGGGATGCGTGTGCTGGATGCTTTTCGCAAAGGGCCTCGAGAACCGCAACTCCTTCGAGCTCCATGCGCTCGAGGCACTCGAAGAGTATGTCGTCAAACTCCATGATCAGCCAAGGCTCTCCAACTCTACCCCCTTCTATGGGCCCGTGGCTCGCTGCCCTCGTATCCTCCGTCAATCCTGATTGAATAGATCTTCAGAGGGCCGGAATCGGTCGATTAGGCAACATAACGGCCGAGAGCCCATGGCCCATCTCGTTTCTTGGCTTCAGCGGAGTAGCGAGCACCTCAGTAAATCAGAATCCAATAAAACATCGTGCGTTCATGGCTGCACTCCATGGGTAGAACGGTATGCGTCAAGGCAGATCCATCGGCACCTTAGACCTTCTCTCGGATAGACTTTTGCGCCATGACTGAGCAGGACAAGCACACGAGCCAGCCGCCCAAGAGGCGGCGGATACGCAGAGTCATGATTCGCCTCTCGATCGTCTTGCTGGTCACATCGGCGCTGTTCGAAGTAGGGCTGCGCGTGCTGCTCTTCTCGGATAACTCTCGCATCGCAAACATTGCGCGCGACCTACGCTCGCCGGGTAACTTCGGGCATCGCTGGAGCACACAGTACTGGAAGCTGCAGTACTTGTTCTCGAACCGAGAGAATCGCAAGCCGCCCCCGAACGTCGACAAACGTGTGGGCTGGCGCGGGCATCGCTTGGACGCGAAGCACCGCCACAAGGAACTCGACTCCCTAGGTGCATCGACACCGGTCATGCTCTATGGCGATTCCTTCGCCGAACGCACCTCGTGGGAGACGACATGGTCTTCCCTGTTGGAGTCTTCAGACCAGGGAGCGGATCGTAAGCTGCTCAACTTCGGGGTCGGTGGTTATGGCTTCGACCAAGCATTCCTGTCGTTCATGTTCACAATCGACAGCGCAACCAAGCACGATCCGATCGTGGTAATGAGCGTGTTGATCGATGATGACTTGGACAGAGCCAACCTGGCCTTTCGCGGCTGGCCCAAGCCCTACCTCGATCCGGATGCAACGGGATTCGACTTCAGCAACGGCCTAGGCGTCGACAGCGAAACGTGGCTGAACGAGAACCCACCCAAGGTGAGCTCCTACGCTTGGCGTTATCTCATACACGGGGCCGAGTTCTTACCAGCGCCGTGGCGCAACAAGATCGGCGGCAGGCTCGAGGCCTGGGCAGACACGCGGCGGGTGTGTCGCAAGATCCTCTCGAAGCTCGATCGCGAATTTCGCAAGCGCAAGCTGCAGTCCTTCGTCTTGATTTTCCACGGCAAGGGCCAGCTCGAGAAGGGCGCGGACAGCGGTTGGCGCGAGTCCTTCATGACGCGCGAACTTGACCGCCTCGGCTTGCCCTACGTCTCGACACGAACCGACTTCGAGCGCGATCGCAAAGCATCGAAACGTAAGTGGACGGATTATGTCGCCGAGAAAGGCGATCGGCGCGGCCACTACACCGAGGTCGGTAACGAGGTCAGCTTCCTGGCATTGGAGCGAGGCCTACGCGGCGAATTCGACGGGAGTGGGAAGATACTCAGGCGCGGTGCGAAGAAGGACTGAATCCGGCGCCACCCAGATCGAAACCGGACTGGCTTTGGGTGCTATCTCCTGCCCCATCAGAGGATGTTCTTAGGCACGCGACGCTCCGCAGCTCGCTAGCGGTTGCTGACAGAGCGAACTCTGAAACAACTCGATTCCCGAGAAGAGATAGAATGGCGGCCCCCGCGCCGATCTGCGCCGACCCCACGACCGAACTCGAGCATTCATGACCCTCTCGCTCTCGCGCGATCCTTCACACACGCGTCTGCAGTCCGTCGTCGAGAACGTCGAACGCGTGATCTACGGCAAGGGCGATGTTGTCACCTTGGCCGTGGTCGGCATTCTTGCTGAGGGGCACTTGTTACTTGAAGACTCTCCGGGAACCGGCAAAACGACGCTCGCACGAGCCTTGGCCCGCTCGATCGACTTGGACTTCAACCGCATCCAATTCACGTCAGACATGCTGCCGTCAGATGTTTTGGGACTTTCGACCCAGGCCCCCACGGGCGGTTTCACCTTTCAGCCGGGGCCAATTTTCACGCACGTAGTGCTGGCCGATGAACTGAACCGGACACCGCCGCGTACGCAGTCGGCGCTGCTCGAGTGCATGAACGAGAAGAGCGTGTCGATCGAGGGCGAGACGCGCGAGTTACCGCGGCCCTTCTTGGTCATCGCGACACAGAACCCACTCGAATTCGAAGGCACCTACCCGCTCCCCGAATCGCAACTCGATCGCTTTCTGTTGCGGCTCGAGTTGGGCCATCCAAGCATCGACGAGGAGCGTCGCATTTTGCGCGAGCGCCAGCGTCAAGACCCGCTCGATTCCTTGCGGCCTGTACTGGACGGTCCGTCCTTGCGCGCGCTGTGTGAGCGAGCACGTGAAGTGACGATCTCCGAGCCGGTGCTCGATTACCTGCTTGCGATCATCGATGCGACGCGCAGCAGCGGTCGCTTTTTTTCCGGCGCTAGCACGCGCGCCGCTCTTGGCTTTCAGCGTGCCGCTCAGGCCTATGCTCTGATCGAGGGTCGCGATTACTGCATACCCGACGATGTGAAGCGCTTGTGCGTGTCCGTGTTGGCGCATCGCTTGCAAGTCGAACCGAGCATGCATGCTGGAGTCAGCGAATCCGGAAGCGCGGCCGCCTTGCGAGACCTCATGAATGAAATCCCCGTCCCCGAGTGAAGCGCCCGTTCCGCCTTCGAAGGAAGGCCATGAACCGGGTGAGATCCAAGACGAGAGTCGCTTCCAGTTTGGATCGACCTCGTCACTGATCCTTGTCATTGGTGCCTCTGCAGTCGCTTTAGGCAGCTTTGGCGCAACCTCTCTGGGCTGGATTGGTGCAGCCATTTTGATCTTGGTCGGCATCTCGCCCTGGCTCGCGCGCGACGCCGTCCGGCACTTGGTGCTCGGCCCGGCCAAGCCCATGGTCACCGTTGCTGGTAGCTCTGTCGATCTGGTGCTACCCATCCATCTGCCCGTCTCGGCTCCGCCTGCGCGCGATCTGTTGCTGCACGTCGATGAGGGCGGACGACACATGGGCCGCAGCTCCGGCAATGTGGGTTGGTTCGCCTCCGGTGCGTCAGATCGCATCGCCCTTGCAACCCGTTTCTCGCAGCGCGGCCATCATCGCTTGCTGCGCCTGAAACTGACCTCAGGCTTTCCGTTTGGTTGGGTGCACTATGAGCGCCAACTTCGTGTCGCTGCGGAGATCATCGTGATGCCACGCCTTGGCAAGCTACTGCGCAAAGACGAAGTCTTCGGTGCGGATCAAGAGCGCGAGCATCCAACGCGACGCAGCCAGCAAGGACATGGCGAATACCACGCACTCAAGCAGTGGCGCTCGGGGACGAGCTTACGTCACGTGCACTGGAAGCTGTCGGCGCGACGTGGCCGCAGGCTCGTGCGCGAGTACCGCAGTGAGGACGAAGGTAGCCTGCGCGTGTTGCTCGTGACGGCCGTTTCCAACTTGGGCCGCAGTGGGCGCTCCCCCTCCTTCGAACGCGCTGTCAGCCTGGCCGCGACCCTGATTGAAGTCGGTTCGACGCGCGGCTGGCGTGTCGCGCTCGAAACGGATGCGGCCGAGCCCTCGAGCCCGCTTGAAGCCAAGGCAGGGCGCGGAGCCGCTCGTTACTTACGCGCTAGCTTGGCGGGAATCAATGCCGTGCACGGCGACCCGCTAGCCGCGGCACGCTTAGCCTGGGGGATCCGCAGCGATCCCAAAGAACATCGCATACTTGTCATGGCTTCGGGTTCTGCACGCGCCTCCAAGTCGATGCCTTTTGGTGCTCAGGCCGTGGAATTCGCGGACTACGTGATTGATGTCGATGCGCCCGAGTCGCAGCGGCACTTTCAATATGTAGGTCTCGACAACCGCATGCTGCCACACGGGGTGTATCAATGAAAACGCGCGGACGAGCCTTTCGCCGTGTGATCGAACTCACGACCGCTCTGGGCTGGCTCTTGTGTGCCGCCTCGATACTGGAGACGCTGGAGCATGCGAACGACTGGCCGTTGATGCTCGGCATCATCGCCGTGTTGATCTTTGCTCCGCTTCTTCGTGGAAGGGCATCCCGGGCCAGCATGCCGCGCCTCGCCACAGGCATTTTGTACGGCGTCCTATCGCTCGCTACTCTCACCAGCCTGCTCTATTCGGGCGCTGGAATCTTGGCCTTGGTGATCGTCGCGATCGGTGTCGCGTACATGCACACGGATAGCTTCCCGCATGCGGTCGTCTCGCTGATTGCCCCGGTACTTGTCGCATCAATCGGTCTGTCAGCGATTCGCTCGATGATCTTGCTCGGTGCTCTCCCCATCAGTGCAGTCTTGTCCATCATTGGCGGCATGCTGCTGCACGCTCGTGTAACCACGGACAAGTTGCGACGGACGGCGGCGGACGAGCGCGGCGTCGATGATCCGCCTGGGGAATGGGCGCGACTCAAGCTGGCTATACCCCTCGGTCTCGCTGTCATCCTCCTCGCGCTCTTCGGCTTCCTGACACTGGAGAGTGTTGTCTCTACGGGTGACGCGAGCGCCAAGACTCCGCTACCCGAGGAGGCCGAGGATGGCCTAGATGCGGACCCGGACATCCTGGACGGAGATCGTCGTCGCAAGAAGCAGGACTATCAGTCCGACCTGAACTTCGGTGAGGTCGGAGCCGGCGCGCTCAGCACAGAAGTCGTGATGATCGTTCGCCCGCGGCTTGCGGATGGAAGCGGGACTCTGCCAGCTCCGCCAGTGCGCGAGATGTACCTGGTCGGTGCGACACTGGATCTGTTCACCGAGCAGACGATCACCCTCTCGACGGACATCGAGATGAGTGGGATACGCGATGCGCAGGATGGCGAAGAAGACGGCTGGGTCATTCTGGAGCCTGCGGCCTCTGACAAAGAGTTGTCCGTGCTCGAGATCGAACCCGTGCTGCCGATGCGAGCGGGCTCGATGGAGTCAGTCGTGTTGGCCCCGCGCGGACTGGTTGCTGTGTCTTTGCCTGAGCTATGGGGTCAACCCGATCGCTACCTTTTGACTCCCGGCGATCCGGACAGCTACTCGCTCGTGTACAGCGCGGATCAAACGACAGAAGCGCAGCTGCTTCGCATGGAAGTCGCGTCGGTCCACGCGCGCTACCGCCAGCTGCCAGCCGAGAGTGCCTCCCTCGATTACATCCGCACGGTCGGACAAGCATTGACAGCAGGCACGAAGACCGAATTCCAACGCGTTCGTGCCATCCGCGATCACTTGCGCGACACCTTCGAGTACGACCTCGAGGGCACCGGCTTCGGCGGGACGCGCGCCATCGCGGAATTCCTGAATCGCGGCAGCGGATTCTGTACCTATTCCGCGGGTGCGATGACGTTGATGCTGCGCACGCTCGATGTACCGGCGCGCGTCGTGACTGGCTTCGTCGCGCGCGAATGGTCGGATGCCGACTCCGCCTGGATCGTCGAACGCCGCAATGGACACGCCTGGGTTGAAGTGCCCTTCGAAGGGCACGGCTGGATTCGCTTCGATCCGACGCCAATTGCACGTGGCCGCGGCGATTGGAACGCGAGTGTCGATAACGCCTTCGCACGCTTTCAACAAGAACTCGTGTTGTGGGGCGAGGCGAAAGACGGCGAGGTTGGGCTGAGCCAATTGCTGCATGCGTTGCTGCAGATCCCGATCCAGCTCATCGGCGGTCGGCCATCGCTCTTGCTGCTCATGGGTGCAGCTGTGCTGGCTGTTCTTGCTTGGCTGCGCAGACTACGTGGGTCGGACGAGGCAACTGAGATGTTTGGAGCGAGTGCCAAGCAAGAATTGCCGAGCGTGCAACGACGCTTGTTGCGCGCTCTCGCCAAACTCGGTCATCGCAGACGCAAGGGCCAGACGGCGCGCGAATTCGCGGTTTCCATGCACGGTGCCGACCGCGAGCTGTTTGCTCCCTTGCCAAACATCGTCGAGTGGTTCTATCGCGCCCACTTCGGTGGCCGCGCACTCCTGTCGGAGGAAGTGGCTCAAGTCGAATCTTTCATCACCAGCCTGCACGATCGACATCGAGATGCTCAGGCCGAGCGAGCGCGTACTGCGAAGCAAGACAACGAAGCGGGAACGCGCGCACTCAAAACTTGAATTAAAGGTCGAGGGCATACGGCCTAAGCCGCATGCCCTCGTGCTCGATGCTAGGCCCGAAGGCCTGACGGATCGCTATGTGTCAGAACGAATTCTTAAGACACTCCCCCTGCGATACGAACCGGTGAAGGTTCGTGACATCGAGCTGCGCGGTCCTGGAGTAGTCCCCACAACTCCGGTCGCGCTCTCCTCCTTAGTGGGCTGCCGTTCAATCCCCAAAGAACGGCCTCCCATCTCCTCCAAAGCTGAAGCCACGGGGTCCCCACACCGTAGGCTCCACTTCTTCCGTACGCTCTGAAGGAGGTACGAAAGATGCTCTCTCTTTTCCCTAGTCGATGCGCTAGGCATCGACCATCCTCCCGGAGCCTCGCAAAGAGACTCACTGCCACCACCAGTAAGACAAACCGCTCGAAGAGCTGCTCGTTCGCTGGTTTTCGTCCGCGAGTCATCGCGGACGTGCTTCATTGGGAACTGCTGGGGATGGCATGCCGCATCGCTCATCACAAGCGCACCGTGCAGTCCGATCGCCGCTCGGACTTCAAGCTGGCGCTGCAGGTGAAGATCCTGCGTGCCGTGAAGCGTCGTTTGGCTGAGGGGTTGGGTCTGCATGATGATCGGCATGGGTCGGGCTGCTGTCGGCCGGCAAGATCCGCCTGAGCCCTGGTGTGAACCAGAGCCCAGACGTTTCAGGCAGGGAGAGAGTTCGATGACGCTCTTCCAAACCAGACTGTCTTGGCGGCGAGACTTTCGTCCCGCTTGCCCGTCGGATGACATGTCCAGTTGGACAGACGACGTTCGGTAGTTCGGCTACCCCGGAGGGCCCGTGACTTTGCGCCCCGCTCTTTCGAACGGTTTGCTCTTGTCGCGTCATCATCAGAGCGACGGAAAGTACCCCGCTTTGGGGCTTCTGGCAAATCGGACTAAGACCCAGACCCCTAGAAACGTTTTCCGTACAACGCAAGATCTGATTTTGTAAGGATTTGCGATGATCCCGACCGGCCGGCTGACCTGAAGAAACCATCGAAATCTAGCTGGGGAGGGCCTGAGATCGTCCCCTGGCTCAATCTAGCTCGCCAGAATCACCGCTGTGAGCCCCGAATCACTTGCCGGGCCGAGGGTGCGCCGCATCCCAGACAGCCAACACTCCGTCCAGGACATCCGGAAAGCTGTCGAGCCGCAGCATATTCGGCCCATCCGAAGGCGAGCTGTCGGGATCAGGGTGGACTTCAAAGAAGAAGCCGTCGATCTCGCCGGTGGCCGCCGCGGCCCGCGCCAAGGCCGGGACTCGTTCCCGATCGCCGCCAGTCCGGTCTCCCTTAGCTCCCGGCTCTTGCACCGAGTGGGTCGCATCCAAGATCACGGGATGCCCGGTCGCGCGCATGTGGTGGAAGCCGGTCATGTCGACGACCAGTCGGCCATAGCCGAAGGAGGTACCGCGCTCGGTCAGCAGCACACGGTCGTTGCCACTGTCCGTGACCTTCTTGGCTGCATTCCCGATGTCCCACGGACTCAGGAACTGTCCCTTCTTAATGTTTACCGCGCATCCGGTCTTGGCCGCCGCGATCAAGAGGTCGGTCTGGCGACACAGGAAAGCCGGAATTTGCAGCACATCTGCGACTTCCGCGGCCATCGCGCACTGCTCGGGCAGATGCACATCGGTCACGATGGGGATATCGAGCTCGGACCGGATTTCACCGAGCCACTGCAGCCCCTGCTTCATTCCGACGCCACGCCCGCCACCGATGCTTGACCGATTGGCTTTGTCGAAGCTCGCCTTGAAGATAAAGGGCACGCCTCGCTCGGCGAAGATCGTGCGCAGACTCAAGGCAATTTCGAACGCGAGATCGCGCTCCTCGAGCACGCACGGCCCAGCCAGTACGAAGGGTCGTGTACAGCTCAGATCGCGACCAAGGACTTCAAAGGGCTTCATACAACAGGGCCGCTCAGGGCAGTAGCAAGAGAAAGGAGTCGGGCTGGACCTCGATCGTGACCTCGGACACCTGGCCCGCGTAGTCGCCGTCGATTTCCATTGGAGCGGGCTCCTCGGTCGAAAGCCGGACGTGGCCTGCCGTTTGCATCCGACAATCGCCGCCCGGCAACCCCAGCAGGATACCGCGCAAGGCATAAGAGAGAAGCGCCAGACGCCCGCCGCGAGGAAAGAGATAGACCTCCCACAGCCCATCATCAAGGCGCCGCTCACGGCTCAGACGCAGCAGGCCGCCATAGCCGATCACATTCGAGACGAGAACCCAGGCAAAGCTGCCCGGCAGCGCCTTTCCGTCCAGCTCGACCCGGATCGCTGTCGGGCGCCACTTCAGGAGCGTGTGCCAGATTCCGCGCACGTAGTGCAGCTTGTTGATCGGCCCCTCGCGGTGCTCGTCGACGACGCGCACCGCGTATCCATCAGGCCCGAGACCGACAACAACGAAGCTGATCCTCCCATTCACGAGCGCGATATCGAGCCCTGTGCTGCGCCCCGAGGCCAGCATCGCCAAGGTACCGGAGACCTTGCGCGGGATGCCCAAGTCGACGCCCATCACGTTCGCAGTCCCCATGGGGAACAGGGCGATCGGCAGATCCTTGGGTAATGCGGAGAGGACCTCCGCGACAGTTCCATCGCCACCAACTACCAGCACGACATCGGTATCCGCATGCCGATCACGAACGGCCTGCGGAGCATCGCCGCGCTGGCTCGTGAAGAATAAGTCGACCCGCAAGTCCACCGACACCAACGCGTCGCGCAACTCCTGCGCTCTCGCTCGCGCTCGCCCAGTCCCAGCGATCGGGTTGGCGATGATCAGGGCATGGCGATAGGGAATCTCGGTGGCCGGCGACACGCGCTTCAGTGTGCCATCGCCAGCGATGCTCTGTTACCGTTCACTCATGAACCGTGGTCCCGACGGCCCGATCCTTGTGACGGGCGCAACTGGCTTTCTTGGTCCGCACGTGGTTGCGGCAGCGGTCGCAGCTGCCCGGAGCGAAGCCACCTTTGCCGACCCCGAAGGCTTCCCCGTCTTCGCCGCCGGCCGGTCCCTGGACGGCTGTCCGAGCTTCTGCACGCCGCGCAATGCTGCCGAAGAGGTGTCAGTCGATCTGCTCGATGAGGGCGTACTCGAGCGCCTGGTAGACGCGTGCAAGCCCGCGGTCTGGATCCACTGTGCAGCTTTGTCCCGCATCGCGGACTGCGCCGCGCAGCCGGAACTCGCGCGACGCACGAATGTCGATGTCCCGCGAGGCATCGCCGAGCTTTGTGCGCGGCGCGACATTCGCCTTGTGCATGTCTCGACTGACTTGGTCTTTGGAGGAGCGCCTTCGCCCAAGGGCGGCTTTCGGGAAGAACAGCCCAGCGCACCTTTGTCCGTCTACGGGCAGACGAAGGCAGAAGCCGAGACCTTCGTGTTGCAGGCCTGCCCAACAGCACTCGTCGTCCGCTTGCCGCTGCTCTATGGCGATTCCGGAGCGCGCGGACTAGGCGCATCCGACAGCCTGCTGGATGCAATGCAAGCCGAGCAAGTACCGCCGCTCTTTGTCGATGAGTTTCGCTGCCCGCTGGAAGTGCGCGATGCAGCGGCAGCCTTAGTCGAGTTGGCCTGCGGTGATGCGAGCGGAATTTTGCACGTGGCCGGCCCCGATCGCGTCTCGCGGCATGAACTCGGTCTGCACATCTTGAAGGCCATGGGCATCGAGCCCAAAGACGGCGCCGCGATGGTGTGCGAGGCAGGGCGCGCCGACGCCCCCGAGCCCGAGACTCGGCCGGGCGAACTCTGCCTCGATTCGTCGCGAGCTCGCGCGTTGCTGGAGTGCCCTCTGCATGGCGTGACCAGCGGTACCGAGCGTGCAATGACCTGAGCGGCCTGTCGCCGTCAGGAATCAGCGCCGCACAGCTTGACCCCCATTCGGGGGCCGGTTGAAGTGTTCGCTCGCAATCCGCCGAAGCCCTCGGTTTCGGATCGCCCGTACGCAGTCCGAGCCTGAATCCATGGAACTTTCGACACGCTACACCCCTAAGGAACTCGAAGCTCCGATCTACCAAGCCTGGGAAGACAGCGGTGCTTTCCGCCCAGCTTCGGATCGCGGCGATTCATCGGGAGAGACCTTCACGGTCTGCATGCCGCCGCCGAATGTGACGGGCCGCTTGCACATGGGTCATGCGTTGAACGGCACCATTCAAGACATCGTCGTTCGCCATCGGCGCAAGGCAGGCTTCGACACCTTGTGGATTCCGGGTACCGACCACGCCGGAATCGCGACGCAAGCGGTGGTCGAGAAGAAGATCTATGCAGAAGAGAAGCTGACGCGCGACGACATGGGTCGCGAGGCATTCTTGAAGCGCATCTGGGATTGGAAGGAGGAACACGGCGACATCATTTTGGGCCAGTTCCGCAGCTTGGGCTGTTCATGTGATTGGACGCGCACGGCCTTCACGATGGACGAAGATCTCTCGCTCGCGGTGCGCGAAGCCTTCGTCCAGCTGTTCGACAAGGGACTGATCTATCGCGGTGCGCGACTCGTCAACTGGGACTGCGTGCTCAAGACGGCTGTCTCCGACGACGAGATCGAATACGAAGAGCGCAAGGGCAAGCTGTGGTACCTGCGTTACCCGCTCACAGCCAAGCCGGGTGAGTTCATCGTCGTCGCTACGACGCGGCCCGAAACGATGCTTGGTGATACAGGTGTCGCGGTGCACCCGGATGATCCGCGCTACAAAGACCTGGTCGGCACGACGTGCAAGCTGCCCTTCCTCGAGCGCGAGATCCCGATCGTCGCCGACGACAGTGTCGAAGCTGGCTATGGAACGGGTGCCGTCAAGGTCACGCCTGGTCATGACCCGGCCGACTACGAGCGCGGTGCGCGTCACAACTTGCCGATCATCAACATCTTGGAGGTCGACGGAAAGATCAACGAGAATGGTGGCGACTTTGCGGGCCTCTCGCGTGAAGCCGCGCGTAAGCGCATCGTCGCCGAGCTCGAGGAGATGGAGCTGCTCGAAAAGGTCGAGACCATCACGCATAAGATCTCGCTCTCGGATCGTTCGAAGTCCGCCATCGAGCCGATGGTCAGTGAGCAGTGGTTCGCCTCGATGCGCCCGCTGGCAGAGCCTGCCATCAAGGCCGTCCAGGACGGCACGCTGAAGTTCCGGCCGGAGCGTTGGTCGAAGGTCTACCTGCACTGGCTCGAGAATGTGCACGACTGGTGCATCTCGCGTCAGCTGTGGTGGGGTCATCAAATCCCGGTCTGGTACGACGAGGACAACACGCCCGTCGCATCGAAGGAGGATCTAGAGATCGGTTCGCCGCACCCGAAGACCGGCAAGCCGATCACGCGTCAGGAATCAGACGTTCTCGACACTTGGGCATCGTCGTGGCTGTTCCCGCTCGCGACGATGGGCTGGCCTCAAGCAGGCGCCAAAGATCTCGAGCGCTTTTATCCGACGCAGTTCCTCTCGACCGCTTCCGAGATCATCTATCTCTGGGTCGCGCGCATGGTCATGGCGGGCTACGCCTTCTTGCCCGAACGCAGCGAGGAAGAGCGCAATCCCTTCGCCACTTGCTACATCCACGCGACCGTGTTGGACAGCAAGGGTCAACGCATGTCGAAGTCGAAGGGCAACGGCGTCGACCCCTTGGACATGATCGAGTCCTATGGTGCCGATGCGGTTCGCTTCAGCCTGATCTTGATGACAAAGGAAGGTCAGGACGTTCGCCTCGCGACTGATCGCTTGGAACAAGGCGCGCGCTTCTGCAACAAGGTCTGGAACGCGTCACGCTTCGTGATGATGAATATGGAGGGCGAGCGCTCGGCGCCGGCTGCGACCGGCGCACTCGAAGATCGCTGGATCCTGTCGCGCTTGATTCGTTGCCGCGAGATCGTCACGGACGCACTGAATGAGTATCGCTTCAACGATGCAGCGACCGAGCTGTATCGCTTCTTCTGGAATGAGTTGTGCGACTGGTACGTCGAGCTCGTCAAGGCGCGCTTGACGGGCGACGACGCCGAGAGTGCCGCAGCTGCACGCGCAACCCTCGCTCGCGTGCTCGCCGACAGCCTTGGACTTCTGCACCCCTTCACGCCCTTCTTAACAGAGAAGCTGTGGGAGGCCCTTCACAAGACACTCGGCGAGACGCCGTCTGCGACACTAATCTTGGCCGCTTGGCCGAGCTGCGAAGGCCTGACAGTCGATGCAGATGCGGAACGTGAGATGGGCCTCGTGCAGGAGCTCGTGCGCTCGGTGCGCCGTGTTCGCGCGCTGACCTCCTTGGGCGAGCGCAACCCGTTGACTGCAATCGTCAGCGCGCCCGTCGGCGATGAGCGCAGCGTGCTCGAGAAGCATGAGGCCACCATTCGCTCGCTCGCCTTCCTTGGCAAGCTGGAAATCCACGAGCAAGCCAACCGACCGCCGACCAGCGCAGTCTCCGTCGCCGGCAGCATGGAGACCTTCGTGCCGCTCGAAGGCAACGTCGACTTAGAGAAGCTCAAGGGCGTGCTGGATGGCCGCTCTAAGAAAGTCGTCTCTGCCATCGAGGGCGTCGACAAGAAGCTCGGCAACAAAAAGTTCGTCGAGCGCGCCGACCCCGATGTCGTCGCCAGCGAACGCGAGCGCGCAGATCAGCTGCGCGTCGAGCTGGAGATGCTCAAGCGCAATCTGTCGGGTTTCTAAAGTCGCGACACGAGCCGCTTCAAGAAGCGACCCTAGCAGGCCGCAACGAGAATCGCCCCGAGACGGTCTCGGGGCGATTCTCGTTTGGAAGCGAAATTCCAGCCTAGCCGTACCTTGAGCACCTGTTGCTGTGTGCAAATGCCTTGCTCCGGCTCGAACACCTAGGCCTTGCTGTCATCGGGAATGATCCCCCACAGTCGGCACCCCGCGATCAGGAGGGTCTCACCCTCTGCGTCCAAGTCCGATCCGAACCAGCGCTCAGCGACTGAGTTGTTCGCCTCTAGCTTCGCGACCTGAACCCAGTTCGAAGCTTGCTGCTCGAAGACAAAGACCGCAACCGAGTCAGCCCCTCCACTACCGGTATGATTCGGCGAGCCGCAAAACACGCGTCCGTTCGCCGTAGCTACAGCCGACCCGAAGTGATCACCAACCGCCCCATCGCTCGGACTCAACTTCGCCTCGTGCACCCAGCCTTGCGCCGTGCTCCGGTACACATGGCCCGAGTTGACGACTGACGAGGCCAAAATAGGCTCGGGCGCGCCGAGCACAGCGAGATCACGCTTCAAGGCGACAACCTCGCCCGTTTGTTCGAAAAGCGCAGCTGGAATCGGGTTCAAGCGCGGAAGCTCGCGGACCTGATAGAGCGCGAAGCCTGGTTGCACCAGCAACGCCACGAGGCATGAGACCTAACAGATGACACGGACTAACAGGCTCGAATGATGAGCTGTACGCATGTGAGTTATCCTTGGGTTCACACGGATTGTCACCGAGATTGAAGCAACTGCCTAGGTACCCAGGACGCTGATCGTCATTGCCGGGTGCGCAATAGCTTGCAGCGGCTCAGGCTGAGCGCCGCAATGTGAGGCTGATCACTCCCTTTGCCCACGAGCTGTGCGGGCGAGGAGCGCCAGTGGTTGTGACGAATCTCTTGGAATGACCAGCACCGGAGCATGCTCGAGCTGCATCCTTGCGCTACCCAGATGCTTGGCTGCGAGCTCAAAACGGTCGCGGCTGATACCGCTCAAGGCTGCCACGGCCATGCCCGCTTCTGACGCCGTTGCAATCAGTTAGCCCCCCCGTCGCTGAGTTCCGCCAGGCTCAGTGCCTCGCGAACGCGCTAAACCTGCCGCGCCTAGGCCCCCAGCGAGCCGAATCGATCGCGCAGGCGCTCGATCAGCCGCGAGTGAATCTTGCAGACGCGAGATTCCGACAAGCCGGTGATCTCTCCGATTTCGCGCATCGAGAGCTCTTCCCAGTACTTCAGGTAGACCACGCGGTACTCCTGATCGCTGAGGCGCTGGGCGACGAGAGATAGCAGCTCTTCGCGCGTCAAACGCTCGCCCGGGAGCTCGATACTGGGGTCGGAGACCTCTTCCAGCGTGCTCGGCGAGGAATCATTCGTTCCGTCCGCAGCCATGTTGCCGGTCGGTGGGTTCAGAAGCCCCCGGCCAAAGGTCTGCTGATAGTCCTGTACAGCAAGCCCCATGTCCTCGGCGACTTCTTCATCAGAGGGCTCGCGGCTGAAGCCCGAACGCAGCCTCTCGAGGGTGCGCTTCTGAAGCTCGAGGCGCTGACGCCATGGGCGCGGCAACCAATCCTGCGTACGCAGCTCGTCCAGACAGGCACCACGCACGCGTTGTTCACCGTAAAGCTCGAAGCGAACGCCACGTGTGTGGTCGAAGCCTTCAACGGCACCGATCAACCCAACTGTGGCAGCGACCGTGAGATCTCCTCGATCGACGCTACGCGGTAGGCGCTGCGCCATGCGTCGCACGACTTGCTCGACGAGCAGGTGATAGCGTTCGACCAAACGATTGCGGCGCGTCGTACTGCGCTGCTTGCGATAGCTCTTCCATAGCGCTTCGAGTTCGACTTCCCGCTGGTCTTTCGCGGTTGCAGAACTCTTCTGCGCTTTGCTTTTTGGGGCTTGGCTCGTGCGGCTGTTCACGTATGGATCAGTCGTCGGGTTCGCGGTGCAACGAAGGCCGCAATGCGACCGTCAACTGCAGTGGATACACTCTTCAACGACCTGTTCAACATCGTTTCATGAATGACGGCGGCGCACATCGTCGATCGTTGCGACACACGATTTCGAGAACGTGCGTTATTCATTGATTGGAAGCATGTTTCGTGCACTTGCGAAAACGGAGTGTGCTGAACGGCACTACGAAAACTTTTTCCGATTTTGTTGTACGGAACACACATCGCGTACCGGGTGCACATACATGCACTGAGTAGTCTTCCCTACTGCATCCTGCGTGTTACGCCGGGCGTCACACTAGGAAACAGCAGTTGAGTCGCCTCATGCAGTGAAGCGAGAAGCACACCATCGCGCTCCGCACGACACACATCACGACTCGATGTCATGCGGCGTCGAGTCGTCTGGATAGCCGAGCTGCGCCAATACTTCGCGCTCCGCAACACGCATACGCGCGCGCTCGTCATCCTCGTGATCGTCGTATCCGCATAGGTGCAAAGCTCCGTGCACCAAGTACAGCGCCAGTTCACGCGCTACAGGCATGTCACGTCGCTGCGCTTCCCTGCGAGCGCAGTCCACACTGACATACAGCTCGCCGGCCGGTCCGCCTCCGTCCTCACCGAGGTCGAAGGTAATCACATCCGTCGGTGTTGGATCATTCAGGGCGCGCTGGTGCAGATCCGTCAGCGTCGGATCATCGACGAAAACAACTTCGATACCGATTCCAGGTCGCCCGCCGTGATTCAGCGCTGCTTCGACGGCCTCGGTGACCTGCTCGTCAGTCAATGGAGCTTCAGCTACTTGCCAGCTCGACAGGACGCTCAAGAATTCCCGCCCACGATGCGCGAGGCGTGCTCAAGCGGGCTAGGAGGCCGCGTACCGACCTGCTGAGTCTCCGCAGCCAGTGGAGCCGCGAGCAGCACGCTCTGCGAGCTCGATTCTGGCTGGGAGGGCTGCGAGAGGTCCAGAGGGTGTGCCTTGCCCTTGGGGTACGTCGCTCGCGTGTGATAAATCGCGCCCAGCACGCGCACCATCGCCGCCTCGATCCGATTCAGGTCCATCAGCGTCATCGGACACTCATTGAACTGGCCGTCCATCAAGCGCTTCATACCGACCTTATGCACCATCTCCTCCAGCCGCGCGCGGCTCGGATCCGGCATCTGGCGGCTGATGGCCTCGACCGCATCGGCGATCATCACGATCGCAGTCTCGACGCGCTGAGGCTTGGGGCCGGGATAGCGAAAGTCACCCTCGGCGACCGCATCTTCGCCGCGCAGGCGCTTCGCGTGCTCGTAGAAGTACTCGATCAGCGAGGTGCCGTGATGCTCCGGCATGAAGTCGATGATCTCGCGCGGTAGCCCATAGAAGCGACCGAGCTCGACCCCGTCGCGCGGGTGGCTGGAGATGATCAACATGCTCATCTCTGGCGCCAAGCCCTTGTGGCGCCCACGCGCCTCGGGCGAATTCTCGGCGAAGTACTCCGGCTTGTTCAGTTTACCGATGTCGTGGTAGAGCGCACCGACGCGCGCCAGGAGCGCGTTACCACCGACAGCTTCGGCTGCGGCCTCGGCCAGTAGGCCGACGACATACGAGTGGTGGAAAGTGCCCGGAGCCTCGATCAACAGCTTGCGCAACAAGGGCGCCTCGTGCGTGTTGCCAAGCTCGAGCAAGTTGATGCCGGTCGTCACATCGAACAGCACCTCAATCATCGGCAGCAAGGCCGAGGTCAAGAGCGCGACAATAATGCCGCTCGCCGTCAAGGCCGACAGCATGACCCATGGGCTGTAACTCACAGGCAGCACATTGCCGAGCAGCAAGAAACCGCCCGCTACCGCAGCTTGCACCAAGCCGATTGTCAAACCGAGTCGAATCAACGACGTTCGGCGCAGCACATTGTCAGCGGATAAGGCAGCCGTGACCGCACCGGAACAAGCGACGGCCAGTGCGCACAGTGTGCCCGCATCGATGCGCCCGCGCAGTGCCAAGTACAACAGGATCGTCGTCGCCAGGACGACGGTGCATTCGACAGCTAGGCGCCGACTCCAAGCGATCGCCAGCACCAACGCCACGAAGGACAGCGGCATAAACGCGATGTTGGTCGCGCCCGTCATGTGTTCGTAGCCGGCCAACACGGCCAAGGGTCCAACCAACAGCGCGGCAAGGCCGAACAGGCGCGGCAAGGACTCGAGCGACGCGCGCCGGAACAACGTCAGGTAGCGACAGAACCCAATCATGCCGAAGGCCGACAGCACGCCCAGGGCGACCCATTCGCGCATATCGAGACGAACCGATGCGCCCAGCAAACCAGCGACCAGAGCGGACACAAGGACCGCCAATACGAACTTCTCTCCGCCTTGAGCAATCGGTGCCAGCCCGGCCGGACCAGCGACGGCGCGCGCCTTCTCGGGCGACACGCGGCGCAGCAAATGCTTGCCACGCTTGCGCCCTTTGAAGCGCTGCACCCAACTCATGCGGGATCCCCTTCAGTCGCCTCCGCATCCAAAGGTAGCTCGTAACCGTCGAGCCCGTCGGCACGACTACCGCGAACGCGCGACGGCGCTTGGTACGCGCGCACGATCTGAGCGACGAGCGGGTGTCGCACGACATCATCCGGTGAGAACTCGATGAAGCCGATGTCCTCGTAGCCGCGCAAGCGCTGCATGGCATCGCTCAATCCGGATCGAACGCCGGACGGCAAATCGTTCTGGCTCGGGTCTCCCGTAACGACCATGCGCGAGCCTTCGCCCATGCGCGTCAGGAACATCTTCATCTGACCCAAGGTCGTGTTCTGGCCCTCGTCCAGGATCACAAAGGCGTTCGACAGCGTGCGGCCGCGCATGTACGCCAAGGGCGCGACTTCGATCACGCCGGCTTCTTCCAGACGTGCGAAGTCGTCGGGATCGATCAGATCGAAGAGCGCGTCATAGATCGGACGCATGTAAGGGTCGAGCTTGGCATGCAAGTCGCCGGGCAAGAAGCCGAGCCGCTCCCCCGCTTCGACGACGGGCCGCGTGATCACGAGCCGACGCACTTCGCCTTGACGCAGCATGCGCACGGCGGCGACGACAGCCATGTAGGTCTTGCCGGTGCCCGCGCAACCCGAGCCGAAAACGAGCGAGCGCTCGAGCATCATGTCGAGGTAGCGGCGCTGACTCTCGTTCCGTGGTTCGACGGGCCGAATTTTGAAGCGCTGCACGCGCTCGTCGCGTCGCTTCAGCCCGACGGAGGTCGGCACATCCGCCTGAGCGACGCGGCGGAAACCGCTGCGAGTCGCCTCGACGGGCGCCTTGTCACCGAGCAGGATCATCTCGATGTCGCGCATGCCCAGCTCGCGGCCCTTGCGGGCCTTGCCGAGCAAATGCTCAATGCGGCGCTGCGCCTCTTGCACATCCTCGGCGCGACCACGCAATCGCAAGTTTCCACTCTTCTGATAGACCTCTATCTCGAGATCCTTGCGGAGCAGTTTGGCGAAGCGGTCGTAAGGCCCCAAGACCAGGATGGCCTCGTCATGGGAGCGAACAGGGATAGTAATTTCTGCCATGCGCACGTGGCGGGTCGCTCAATACAGAGGAGCAGTTCCGCGAAGGGTCATTGGACCAAGTACAGGCGCGCGCGGTAGCCGGTAGCCGGGCGCGTGTCCGTCTTTGTCCCTAACCTCTTCTCATTTCAGGGAGTAGGAACGCGGCTCGACCGAAATTCCTGGTCTGAGAGCACACGCAACGATGTTTGAATGCGGCCCAAGAGGCGCTCGAGTGCCGCCTGGGGCTGAAGTCCGACGCGCGTGACGCGCGCTGGCCTACAACACATAGGTCAGTGGGAAGACGACGATTGCGACCGGAACGCTGAGCAGCAAGCTGTCGACGACATCGAGTACGCCACCCGACGGCCCGAACAGCACACCGGAATCCTTCACGCCACCGCGGCGCTTCAGCAGGCTCTCAAGCAGATCACCGGCCTGCGACGCAAGGTTAATGGCAGCGCCCAAGAGAAGGCCCGAGGCCCACCCGAAGCGCGGCTCCGGCAACATGCCGCCGCTCTGGCACAAGACACCGGCGATCGCACCGACAATGAAAGAGCCGACACAGCCCGCCACGGTCTTGCCCGGACTGAGTTTCGGGAAGGGATGCCGCTTGCCGATCGCGCTGCCCACGTAGTAGCCCGCGACATCGCCGATCTTCGACAGCAAGATCAATGCGACCAAGCCGCTGATGCCGTAGATGAAACGGACCCAGCCAAGACCTATCAGCGGAAAGACGATCCAGACGTAGAGCCCCATCGGGCCCAAGGGATGGATGCGCGGTGCACTATAACTCGCTCGGTAGCGAGCCACGAAGCCGATCACCAAACCTGCGCTGACCATGACCGCAAGCCGTGTTGTCAGCGGCGCCAGTCTTTCCCAGTCGGACAAGCCACCCGATATCCAGAACGAATCACCGAGCGACCAGCTGATCAGCAGCACGATTGGCAACGCGAACAACGCTGCGTCGGGCAGCATGCTGTGACCAGCGGCACCCATCGCGCGCACTTCACGCAAAGCTCCCACCGCCAGCAGCAGTCCGGCAATCGGAACCAAGATCGCATACTCCGGCTTGGCCGCTAGCATCAACAAGCTCGCGGTCGCGAGCGCGAGACTGCCGCCAACCCAAGTACGGCGCCAGATCTTCTGGGCTCGCGTCATTCCCGCCACCGCAGGCTGCGTAGCAACTTGCCCGAGCGGCGGTTCATCAAGACCGTTTGCAGTCATCGCAAGCTCAAGCGGTACTGCGCGAGGCGCTACTGGATGCTTCTCCAGCATCCTCCGGAAGCAAACCGCCGTACTTGCGCTTGCGGCTGGCGTAGGACTGCAGGGCTTCTAACAGCTGCGGTTTGCGGAACTCCGGCCAACACAAGTCAGTGACATAGAGTTCCGAGTACGAGATCTGCCACAACAGGAAGTTCGAGATGCGCATCTCACCCGCCGTGCGAATCATCAAGTCCGGGTCGGGCGTCTCAGGATCGTAGAGGTAGGCCCGCAAGCTCTCTTCGTCGATCGTCTCGGGATCGAGCTTGCCGGCCACCGCGTCACGACACATCTGCTTTGTGGCGTCCGCGAGCTCGGAGCGGCTCCCGTAGGACAGCGCGAGCCGCAGCAGCATGCCCGGATTCGACGCGGTCATTTCCTCAGTGCGACGCAATGCATCCTGAGCCGGCTTGGGTAGTTCGTCCAAGCGGCCGAGCCCTTGCAAGCGCACGTCGTTCTTCATCAACGTCTTTCGCTCGCGATGCAAGAAGACGCGCAGCAGCCGCATCAAGTAGCCGACCTCGCGTCCCGGCCTGCGCCAGTTTTCGACCGAGAAGGCGTACAGCGTCAGGCTCTTGACACCCATCTTCGCGCAGGCCGTCGTGATCTCACGAACAGAGCCGACTCCAGCGCGGTGACCGTGGATGCGGGGCATGCCACGAGCCTTGGCCCAGCGCCCATTCCCATCCATCACGATGGCGATGTGCTCGGGGAAGGGGCCACCGATATCGGGGCGAACGACTTGTTCCAGGGCCATGGATTACTCTTAGATACCGAACCGAGGACACTCTCGTCACCTCTCGGCTATGTTTTTCGCGGGCCCAAGGCGAGGGCGGCCCGCTTCCACCCGTTCAGCCAGGCTTCGCAGGGCGGCTTAGAGACCGCGCGCGATCACTTGTTCCCGCTCGGGGCCAACCGACAGCATTCGTATCGGGAAGCCAACTGTTTCCTCGACCCACTCGACGTAATCGCGAGCAGTCTGTGGCAGGTCCTCATATTTGCGGATGCCGCTGATGTCCTCTTTCCAGCCGGGGCGCGTCGAAAGCTCGACTTCGATGCCCTCTACGCCAGGCAGGTGCGCCGGATAGGCATCGTAGCGCTCGCCGCCCGCGTGGTACGCGACCGCGACATGCACCTCGTCGAAGCCGCTCAGGATGTCCATTTTGGTCATGACCCATCCTTCGGCTCCGTTGATCTCGAGTGCGTAGCGCAACGCGACCGCGTCCAGCCAGCCGCAACGCCGCGGACGCCCGGTCGTCGCGCCGAATTCACCGCCGGCGGCGCGCAATGACTCACCGACTTCGCCATCGAGCTCGGACGGGAAAGGTCCTTCGCCGACACGTGTGCAGTACGCCTTGGCGATACCGATGGCACGCTCGATCTTGGAGGGCGGGAAAGCCGCGCCTGTGCCGGCACCGGCGACGCCACAACTTGAGGATGTCACGAAGGGGTAGGTACCGAAGTCGATGTCGAGCATCGCGCCCTGCGCGCCCTCGAACAACAACGTCTGACCTTCGGCGTGCGCCTTGCGCAAGATGGCGCCCGTATCGGCAACGTACGACTTCAAGCGTTCACCGACCGCGACGTACAGCTGCACTTGCTCCTCGAGATCCAGCGGCTCGCCATCGTAAACGCGCTCGATAATGGCGTTCTTCTCGGCCAATACGGCGCTCAAGCGCGTACGGCACAAATCGGGGTCGAGCAGGTCGCAGACGCGCAAGCCGGTGCGCGCGCTCTTGTCCGCGTAGCACGGACCGATGCCGCGCCCTGTCGTTCCAATGCGTCCATCGCCGCGCGAGCGTTCATTGAGCTGATCGATGCGGCGGTGGTGTTCGAAGATGACGTGCGCGTGCGCCGAGATTTTCAAGCGGTTCGGACCGATGTCGAAGCCGCGCTCGATCAAGGCGTCGATCTCGGACAGGAACTTGATCGGGTCGAGAGCGACACCGCCGCCGACGATGTTGAGCTTGCCCTCGTGCAAGATCCCGGAGGGCAGCAGGTGCAACACGTACTTCTCGTCACCGACGACGACCGTGTGACCCGCGTTCGCGCCGCCTTGGTAGCGCACAACGATGTCGACGTCACCTGAGAGAAGATCGATGATCTTGCCCTTTCCTTCGTCACCCCATTGGGCACCGAACACGCACAGTGCGGGCATTACAGAACTCCAGACCGGAGGTTGAGTAGCTGAAGGCGTCGCGCCGGCCCGTGGCCAAGCTCCGCCGAAACGAGAAGTGCCCAGCGCAGTCCGTGTCCGGACGCGTGGGCGCGAAGTTCCGGATTCTCCTTGGAGGAGTGAGTCTCCACAAGGCAATTCCGGCGCCTGCGTGGCAGCGTTGAGCTTGGGGCGCTCTTAGGCTCGAAGCCCGCGCCATCGGAGCTGGGAGTGATGCTCGGAAGAGTGGCCCTAAGTGCGACTTCAGCTCGATTCAGGGGCGCCGTATCCGCCGCCGCCGGGCGTGCGCACCTCGATCGAACTGCCGGCGGGGAGCTCGATGCCCACTTTGCCCGCCAGAAGCTCAGCCTCGGATTGTCCCGGCCTGAGCACGCGTGCGCTGCCCGTCGAGCCCGAAGCGCCCCCCAGACTGCCCCAGGGCCCTTGCGTCTGGCGTTCGGCGATCCAACCGACGCGCGCCGCCGCCAGCAAGCGAATGTGCCGAATCACCCCATCCCCGCCCGGGTGCATGCCCGCGCCGCCGCTTCCGCGCCGGACGGTGTAGCTTTCGACCCGCAGCGGCAGCTCCGCCTCGAGCGACTCGATCGGCGTGTTCAGCGTGTTCGTCATGTGCGTCTGCAGCGCGTGCTCGCCGTCAGCCTGGGGACCGCCGCCGGCGCCACCGGCGATCGTCTCGTAGTACGCGAACGCGCCCCCGTCGCCCTCACCGCCGATCGTCAGATTGCTCATCGTGCCGGCGCTCGCGGCTGGGAATCGGCCTGGGACCAACTTGCCGAGCGCGCCCAGGATCACATCGACCAAGCGCTGGCTCGTCTCGACATTGCCAGCCGCGACAGCCGCCGGGTAACGCGCATCGACAACACTGCCGGGTCGCGTCTGCACGTCGACGCAGCGCATAATGCCGTCGTTCGTCGGCGTGTCGGGCGGAAGCAACAGGCGCATCACGTAAAAGACGGCTGACAGAGTGACCGCGCGCACCGTGTTGACTGAGCCGGCACCCGAATCGTCGCTCGTACGGAAATCGAAGCGAGCCCCGTCTTGTCCAACCTCCAGCTCGAGTCGGATCGAGATGCGCTCGTCTCCTTCGAGTTCAAGTACATCTTCGAAGCGGACCGTGCCGCGCGGCAGCTCGCTCAGCGTCTCACGCATCAAGCGTTCGGTCCAATCCATCAATTGAGCGCCGCGCTCGCGCGTCTCGCGTACACCGTACTCAGCGATCATCGCTTCGAGCCGACTCGCACCGACGCGACAAGAGGCGAGCTGCGCACGCAAGTCGCCTTCGCGTTCGCGCTGCACGCGCATGTTAGCCAGGATCAGCCGCCACATCCCTTCGTCGAGTTCGCCCTCGCGAATCAAACGTACGGGCGGGATCCGCAGACCCTCGCCATGTACGTCACGGGCGGGCGCCATCGAACCCGGGAAGGCACCGCCGACATCCGCATGATGCGCACGAACCAGGCAATAGAAGTCGGCCTCACTCGCGTCCTCGGTATAGACCGGCGTGACCAACGTGATGTCCGGCAAGTGCGTGCCGCCCTCGAACGGATCGTTCAGCACGACGACATCACCGCGTCGCATATGCAGCGCTGCGCGCGCGGCTTCGAGCGACAGCGGCGAAGAACCGAGGTGAACCGGCAAGTGGGCGGCCTGCGCGATGCACAACCCGTCGCCGTCGAAGAGTGCGCACGAGAAGTCACGGCGTTCCTTGATGTTGGCCGAGAAGGCCGAACGCATCAGCGCCGCACCCATCTCCTCTGCGGCTGCAGCAAAGAGGTGATGGAAGACTTCGAGCCGGACGGGGTCGAGAGGAGTCGAGGACACAGGCAGTGCTTACAGAGGCCGGTGAGTTTGGAAAACTCGGGTCGAGTGCTGTTGGACGCGGTAGCGACGGGGCATATCCGCGCGCCGAGCGTCCGCTCATGCTAGCCCGCATTGCGCGCAAGCACTCGCACTCAGTACTCCCAACTCGTTGACGGGAGCTGCATGGGGGTGCTCGCTCCCGCTGGCGGGGTCTCTGCGCCCATCGATGAGAGCGTGCCGGCCAAGGTGCCTTCGGACGACCAGATGCCGTCGGTTGGGCCACCGAGTGCTAATGCGGATTGCTGGCACTGTGACCCGCTCGCGACGGTTCACGCGCAGGCAAGAAAAGATGCAGCCGGCGCGTCGCGCCTACCAGCGCTCGTCGTCCGCGTAGTCCAAGACTTCGAGCGGCGCGTAGTCGAGCACTTCCCAGCGTACGAGCGGCACGATGGTCGGCCCGTCCTCACCAGGGGCCCGCCACAGGACCGCGCGCACGGTGCGCACGATGTGCGTGCCCGAGCGTTCGTATAACTCTTTCTCGTCGCGGCTCCGGAACTCCAGGATCTGATTGGCTTCGAGGCGAGTCGAGACGCGGGCCGTGATGTAGACGGAGAAGACATTGCTCTCGACCTGCAGGATCTCTTCGACCTCGGCCTTCGCCTCGGGCTCAAAAACGTCCCACTCGTACACCTCGGAAAGCTCTTCCAGGTCGTCAAAGAACTTGCGCTGCAAGATCTCATTCTGGAACTCGTCGAGCATCGGGTCGACCTCTTCCGTCGGGTCGACTTCCTCGGCCTCGTTCCTATATTCGAGCACGGCATCCCAGAAGCGCGTGTCCACCTCACGCTCATCGAAGAGCGCGTTCAATACCGCCAGCGGTGCCGTATTGACATTGACACCAAAGCCGGTCGCGGCGATCGCTTCTTCGTCCTCACCGGTCGCGAATCCCGGCGATGTGTAGATCGTCAGGAAAGAGCTGAGCCCATGCACGCGTACGTCGCTCAAGTCGAAGTAGTCGCGAAAATGGCGTTCCTCGAAGGGCTCTAGCACGACGAACTCACGCAGCGTCAACGGCATACCGATCGCCTCGTCCTCATCGTTGTCCGTCAGCAGACGACCACGCGGCAAATAGGAATCGGAGCGCTCGCGCATGTGATCGCGCATCACGCGCGCCATCTCTTCCGCGGTCGCGGTATCGACATCTTCCTCCGTTCCCTCACGGAAGTTGTCGATCACGCGGGCGACGCGTTCGAGGGCCGCTTCGGCTTCGTCCTCGTCTTCGACCAGCATGTTGAGGATGTTGTACTTGCTGTCCTCGTCCTGGATCAGGATACGCAACGTCAAGTCGCCGATGTTGGTCGACTGCGCCGTGGCCCAACTGTCCATCTTGGAATCGACGGCGCCGCCGCCGCCTCCTCCTTCACCCTCGCCGCCTTCCATCGCAGAAGCCGCATCACCACTGGCGCCGTCCTCGGCCCCGGCTGCGGCTGCGTCATCCATCAGGTTCTCGGCCACCTCGAGCAACGTCGACTCAATCGCGAGATCCATCTGCGTCAGCGTGACATCGGTATTCGAGACAGCCAGATCGCGCAGCGTGACGTTGTTGATCTGGTAGACGATCATCCCAATCACGATCAGCACCAACATCGAGAGCAGCAGAGCGGCTCCGGACTCGGGTCTGCCTGTGCCGTGGAGTGAGGGATGCTTCTTCATGTGGAGGGGTGGACGACCCGCTGGATCCCATCTTCCGACGGATTGTGGACAGAATCGAGGGGGATCACTACGGAGTTACGCATAGCGCCGGTGCCGTGGCCCAGATCGCGCTAGCTCGTGCTTGATCAGCCGCGCTGACGCGCCTCTGCCTCGTTTCGAAGGGCTGCCTCGGCCGCAGGCCCGCCCTACTCGAAGGGCTTGTTCAGGTCGCTGCCTTCCAGGATACGCGGCCGAATGAAGAACAGCACCTCGGTGTGTTCCTTGCTGCTCAACTTGCTCTTGAACAGGTGCCCGATCAGCGGGATGTCGCCCAGGATCGGAATCTTGGTCTCGCGTTCGATCTTGCGCTCGGAAATCAATCCGCCCAAGACGAGCGCCTGGCCCTCGAAGAGTCGCACCACGGTGCGTGCCTTGCGCGTCGAGATCTTAGGCGAAGAGATCTGGACCTGCGCATCACCGCTGCCCGAGGTGAAGGTCACGGCACTTCCGGTCTCTTGGGAAGCCTCGATGTCGATGTTCAGCACGATCGTGTCGTCGCCAATGACGCGTGGCACGACGAACATCTGCACCCCGACATCTAGAAACGAAATGGCAGCCGCGAAGGTACCGTTCGTGTTCAGCGATTTGATCTGTAGATACGGGACGCGCGTCGTGTTGATGATCTCGGCGCGCGCACCTTCGCGCACTGCGACCTTCGGCCTCGAGATAATCTCGACGTTCTCCAAACCCGCGACGGCTTCCAGCACTGCGTTGAACGCGAGCCCGCTGTGGACCGAGCTGAAGGAGAACAAGGCCTCGGCGGTCGAAACCGAGTTCGGGAAGCTGAAGTCAGCGCTGCGAACGAAAGTGTGATTCGGGAGACCGAAGATCGGCAGGCCTTCGCGTCCGGGCCGGAAGCCGATGTCCAGGCTGTCCGTGCGCGTCACTTCGACAATGCGCGCCTCAATCTCGATCTGCGTCGCATTTGCCGAGAAGACATCGATCAGGTCGAGCACTTCCGCCAAGAGTTCGGGAACGGCCGTCACAAATAGTGCGTCGCCCAAGCTGACCGGCGTGCCGGAGGTCACGTTCGGCATGCGCGGATCGGTCCACGTCTCGGTGTTCCAATCCTCGCGCAGATCGAGCCGTACCGAGTCAAGCGGCTGCGACTTGCCCGGGTCCTGCAGGTAGATCGGAAAGTCGCCGTAGTCACTGATGAAACCCTGGATCGACTTCGCGAAACCCTTCGGGAAGTGGAACGGCTTCATGATGAGGCCGTCTGGGTAGACGATGATCTTGGAGCCGAACTCGACGTAGGGATTGTAGGGCGCGACCTCGCCGTCGTAGAGGTCAGCCTCGTCGTCCTGCTCCTCGTCACCGACGCCAAGCAACGCGCCTTCGTCGTCGGTCAATTCCGTGGCGTACTTGGACTCCATCTCCGCGAAGAAGTCGTCCTCGTCGAAGGCTTCCTCGGGATCGAAGCTGCCTTCCTCGAGCAGGTCGTAGAGCTCGGTGATGCTCTCTCCCTCGGCCGCCTCGAGCGGAGTCGAGACACATGCGGCTAGCCCAACAAGCAGGCTGCTGGCTATAAGGGCACCCGCTCGAAGTGGGTGGAAGAGCACTCCATAGAGCGGACCGATTTTGCGCGCACCTTGGCGCTGCTGCGCGGCCGTGTAGCGCCAAATGCAGGCGACAGAGGCGCGACTCCCTGAATCCGCATCAGCCACGGAACCCGCTTGGCCAATTGGCGGCAGCTTCACGATCTTTGGGGATGCGGATGGGGAGTGGAACTCGGGGAGACTGGGGGTCAGGGCTGGTTCCGGTTCGCTCAAGAGTCTGTGATCTTCTTCTTCACAGCCTTCGTGATGTCGGGGATCTTCTTGCCGTCCTTGCGCTTGATCTTCTTCCAGACTGAGCAGTGGCTCTTGTCTGTCATGATTGCATCGCACGCCTTACGCACGCGCGCTTCGGCGGCTGTACGTAACTGAATGCCTTTGGCGGAAGTCTCGGAGATCTGCTCCGCCTTCATCTCGCGAATTTCGGGCGTCGCGTCCAGCAGCTTGTCGTAGTCGACGACAGCCGGGTTGGTGAGTTGCTTCGCGCTATCGAGACCGCACACGCTGTCGGTCTTGTCGACGACATAGTCACTTGCCAGCGCGATCGCCAAGAGCCCATTTGGGCGTGCGATCTCGCTCGACAAGTTTTGACTGTCGAGGTCTGCCAACCCCTGGGCCTGCGGCCCTTCAGACAGTCCGGCCATCAGTGAGACGGTTGCTACGTAGCGGATGAAGATACTCATGGTGCCAAACACACGGCGAAAATCGGAGCCCGTTCGATACCGCCGTGAGAGTGCTTCACGTCGCTCGAATCAACGAGCAATGCCCCAGGAAGCGTCTCTAACAGCGGTCTACAAATAACCATATAGCAAAGCGCCAGGGGGAAGGCGCTGTTCGAGAGCGGATTTGTCCGCTCCAGACACAGTAGCGAGGGGCGCCCGGAGACCACACGGTGCGTTACAGGGGGCTTACCCAGAGCTGTGCGATAGGGAACACTCTCTTTTCGGAAGTTGTTGCGCAAAGACTGCAGACTTGCCTGCTACAGGCCCGGTATTCCGCGTAAGTGTCGTGCATCGGAAGTATTGAAGGGCACGCCGGAGTCGCACCGAACCGCCTATAATGGCGCCCAAGGCGGATCAACTGCCGTCTCTTGACCTACGTTCGGGACTCTACGAAGCGTGGCTTGCGTCCAAGAAAACATGCGCTGAGCGAGGGCTCCCGTCCCATCGTACGGATTCGTCTTCGCGAAGCTCACACACTGCATGTGCGCCAACAACGCCTTCCTTACCAAGCGTGGCGCCCGCTTCGAGGCGGCCTCCCGTCTCTAGAGACCGATCTCACCGCAGATGCCGGGGCCAAGTTTTTAGGGCAAACGAGCCCGTCGCGATACGGAGCCGCACCAATTGTTGCGGCTCCGTATTGCGCATTCACTTGACTGCTGCTGCGCCCGCCTCTGCAACAGCGTGATCGTCTTCTACGCTGGATCCTGAAACTCCGATGGCGCCAATGATGTCTCCCTGAGCATTCATGATCGGCACTCCGCCCGGAAAGGTAATTAGGCCGCCATTGGAGTGTTCGATGTTGAAGAGCGGTCCGCCGGGTTGGCTGAGACCACCGATCGCTCCTGTCGGCATGTCAAAGTACCGAGCGGTTCGCGCCTTCTTCATAGCGATGTCGATCGAACCAATCCATGCCCCATCCATTCGCACGAAGGCTTTCAAATTGGCGCCCGCATCCACGACAGCGATGTCCATGCGTGTGTCGATCTCCCGACTCTTTGATAACGCGGCTTCAATCGCAGCGTGGGCCTGCTCGAGTGTGATGTCAGAAGTATTCATGTCTACGCTGAGTGAGGGTAAGGGGGAACTTGTGATGCGAATGATACGGAGCGGCCGAGTACCGAGCCAGGATCGCTACCCCACTCTGATGACAGATGAGCGCCAGAGTCAGCACCTCAGGCCTACCCTGCTCGCCCCGACATCACGATCGAGGATGGGCCAATCGAGTCGCGGTAGTGCACCTGAAATAACCGAGTCGAGTTTGGCGTGATGCAGTTGTAGGGCGCACCTATCGGGCGGCTGAGCTGCCAAAGCCCCGGCCCGACGAGCAACTGCCCGGCTGCGGCGCTCAGGCGCGCGTTCAGCCTCAGCTGCTGCGAGGAGCCGAGGCGGCGCTGACCCGCGCCCCAAATGGGATAGGCCTCCGTGTCGCCGGCGAGCCAAGTGACACCTGTTCATAGCGGGAGCAGGCCACTGGCCGGGAGCACGGAAGAGTCCGCACCAACCCTCGGGGATCCGACGAATGCGAGCCGAGCCCCAGCGCCGATCGAGTACACGCAACCAGCAGAGGGAGGAGCTGATATGGAGCTGGTGATCAAAGCTCAGCGTGGACTCTATCTACGCGGGACTATCGTGGACTCGCAAGGAGTACGCGCCGACTGCGCCTTCGTTCACGCGGACTCCGAGCTGGGGTGTCTGGTCAGGCGCGTGGACGGGGGCTCATGGTGCATAGGGCCTATCGAACCGATCGTGCATACACTGAGCGCAACGCCCTGCGCCTCGTCGCAACTGAACAGCGGGGTCGCTGCGAAGTCGCCTCGAATCGAGTGCGAAGCCGGGGCACTGCCGGGATTCAAGTAGCGGCCGACGCCGAAGGGCACGCTGGGGGTCACTGACGCGGTATGCGCGACGTAATTGAACGAACCCGGTGATCGAATGACCACCGGGCTCGTGTGCTTGGCTTCACGTCCCTACTGGGACGTGAGCCGTGCCATCAAGGCTTTGACTAGCTTTAGCTGCGTGAGGGCGCGCCGCGGCCACGGCCGCGGGAGCGGGAGCCACGCGGGCGGTCGCCGCGATCACCGCGATCTTCGTCGCGGCTCGGGCGGGATTCGCCGTCACCGGAGCTCTCGCCACCACCTTCACCACCGCCGCCGCTGGGCAAGGTTGCTTTATGCGAGACCTTGACCTTGCCGCGATCGTCGACGTTGATGATGACAACTTCGATCTTGTCGCCGACGTTGACCACATCCGTGACCTGACCGACGTAGCCGTCAGCAAGTTCGGAGATGTGGCACAGCGCCTCGGTACCCGGAAGGATCTCGATGAAGGCACCGAAGTCACGCACGCTGCGCACTTCGCCCATGTACTTCGAGCCGATCTTCGGCGTCTCGCAGCTGGCCTGAATCGCTGCAACACAAGCGCCAACCGAAGCGGCGTCGACACCAGAGACTTGGACCTTGCCGTCGTTGTCGATGATCGCGATGCGAACGTCGTACTTGGCCTGCATCTCTTTGATGTTGCGACCACCCGGACCGATCAAGAAGCCAATCTTCTCGGCCGGGATCTGGATCGTCTCCATGCGCGGTGCGTACTCGGAGACCGAAGCGCTGGGAGCGGGAACGGCTTCGAGCATTTTGCGCAGGATGTAGATCCGGCCGTCGCGCGCTTGGTTCAGCGCCTTCTCGAGCAGGTCACGCGTCACGCCGGTGATCTTGATGTCCATCTGCAGTGCGGTGATTCCGAGACCGGAACCAGCGACCTTGAAGTCCATGTCACCCGAGTGATCCTCGGAGCCGAGGATGTCGCTCAAGATCGCGTTCTTGTCGCCATCTTGCACCAGGCCCATCGCGATGCCGGCAACCGGCTGACGCAAGGGAACACCGGCGAGCATCATCGAGAGGCAACCGCCGCAGACGGAAGCCATCGAGGAGGAGCCGTTCGACTCCATGATGTCGGACACGATGCGGATCGTGTACGGGAAGGAATCCTTGTCGGGCACGACGGCGGAGAGCGAACGCTCGGCCAACATGCCGTGTCCGATCTCGCGACGACCCGGGCCCATGATGCGGCGCGTCTCGCCGACTGAGTAGGACGGGAAGTTGTAGTGCAAGTAGAAGGGCTTGCGGTACTCCTTCTCGAGGCCGTCGATGATCGTCTCGTCGTCCGGCGTACCGAGCGTCGTGCTGACCAACGCC
Organism: Planctomycetota bacterium; assembly: GCA_047611405.1. Lineage (GTDB taxonomy): Bacteria > Planctomycetota > UBA1135 > UBA1135 > JBLFWN01. The sequence continues at coordinate 82,079 of JBLFWN010000014.1, forward strand.
TGCGTCTCACCGCGCGTGAACAACACGGAGCCGTGCTGACGCTCGATGAAGTTCGGCTCGATCGTGATCTGACGAATCTTGTCCCACGAACGGCCATCGACGCGTGTTCCGCTGAGGATGCAGGCACGCTCGACGTGCTTGCCGAGTGAACCCCAGAAGCCGCCGATCTCTTTCGTGAGAGCGCGCAGATCGGCCGAGTCGCAGCCTTCGGTCAGCGCGGCAACGCACTTCTTCTTGACCACTTTCATCGCGGCAGAGCGCTCATGCTTGCCGTCGGTGCGCACAGCTGCCGTCAGCTCGTCCTGGTAATCAAAGACCTTGTCCTTGAGCTCCTGGTTGATCGCAGGTGCTTCGAATGTCTGCTGCTCGCGGCCGCCGAGTGAGACGAGTTCGTCCACCAGGTCGACGATCTCAAGGACCGTATCGTGCGCCAACTCGAGCGCTGTAATCATGTCGGCCTCCTTTATTTCCTGAGCGGAGGACTCGACCATGCAGATGCCGTTCTTGTGGCCGGCAACGACCAGATCGAGAGTGCAGCCATCGCGGCGCTTCTCGTCTTCGGGCCAGACGCAGAACTCGCCATCGATTTGGCCGACGCGGACTGCGCCCAGGCTGCACTCGAAGGGAACGCCGCTGACGCGGACTGCGGCGAAGGCCGCAATCATCGCGAGCACATCGGTGTTGGTGCTGCCGTCGTACGCAAGCGCGTGCGTCATCACCTGGACTTCTTGCTTATAGCCGTCCGGGAACATGGGCCGGATCGAACGGTCGATCAGGCGCATGGTCAGGATCTCTTTCGTGGTCGGTCGACCTTCGCGCTTGAAGAAGCCGCCCGGAATTTTGCCGGCAGCTTCGGTCTTCTCCCTGTAGTCACAGACCAAGGGGAAGAAGTCGATGTCGTCGCGAGCCTTGCCGGCCGTGCAGGCGCCGAACACTTTGGAATCACCGAGGGTTGCGATCACGGCGCCGCCGGCTTGGCGGGCAACTTGACCCGTTTCCAAAACCAGGGTCTTGCCGGCGATGACCCGCTCTACGCGGACAGGTTGGGTACTCATATTGTTTTTCTTTTCTTCGTCTTTGTGTCTTCACGTCTACCCACATGCAGCGACGACGGTTTGCCCGTCACGGCCGAACACGTGGAGAACTTCGCCCGCGAACGTGGTCGACACGTTCCTGGGCAGAAGCTCGCAAGCGGGATGCGAGTGCCATAGCGGTCCTCTTTTTCCCGGCGCGGAGGAGTGCGAGCGAAATGCAACGCGCCCCTCTTGCGGCTTTCTGATCTCGTGCAGTGCGTGCCGACACCAAAGGTCGACTGTCTCGCAGCACGTGGTACTCGGCACATTCAGGGCACCGAGTCCCTTCGCGAGTTTCCTCGCATCTCTGCGAGCCGCCAGCATCCGGGACTGTGATCCAGGTTGGATCGCACTCGGATTGCAGGCGTCTCGCGGCATCAAGCAGGTTTCGGGGTCTAGCGTCGCAGACCGAGCCGGCTGATAATCGTCCGGTAGCGAGTAACGTCGTTGTTGCGCAAGTAGCGCAACAACTTGCTACGGCGGCCAACTTTAATCAGGAGGCCTCGACGCGACGTGAAGTCCTTCCTATGGATCTTCAGGTGCTCCGTGAGGTTGCCGATATCTTCGCTGAGAAGCGCGATTTGGACTTCGGCTGAGCCGTTGTCCTCACCATTGATGGCGAAATCCTTGATGATTTCGGCCTTGCGGTCCGTGGGTATGGCCATTCTGTTTTTCTTCTGACTTGCCCGTGCCCCAGCAAAGCCAGGACAGGGTGCTGCCGGTTGAACCGGCTGGAGAGGTTCCATTGGAGGAACCACAAGTCAATGAGTCTAGCGATCCAGACCAGCATGGGAAGGCTCGAGCCGGCCCTCTATGTGGGATTGCCACTGGGATTAAGGGGCGGAACGCAGCCTAGGAAGCCACAATAGCCAAATCTGCCACAGAAGGAGGCTAGCGAGCCATGGCACCGCGATGTGGGGCCAAAAGGGAGTCAAGTACGGTCCGAGCGCATGCTCAACCCGCTTCCAGCACCCTATATAGGCAGGCCACTCGCCAAACGGGCGTGCCTGACCTTCTTGCGATGCGGCGCAAGAGCTGGGGTCACGGCCGATCCAACACGGGTCGGCCCCTCTTCTCGCCGGCCCAATCAGCCCTCCATCGAGGTCTACTGCCGGCCCGGCTCGACCTTACGCGCCGGTAGATCTTCCAACAGTTCGCGGGCGACCTCGTCGCAGACCGCGGAAATCAGGCGATCGGAACTCGAGTGGCTTTCGCGCGATCCGCCAGCATTCATCACCTGCTCGAGCCGTCCGGCCCAAAGCGGTTGAGAATAGGTCCCGGTCGCGTCCACGAAGCGCGCTTCGACGACCGCGTCGATCGTTCCGCGGCTATCCCAGAAAGTGTCGTCCCAGCGGTGAATGACGATCTCGATCACGGCCTCTTCATCACACGCGCCGTGCGTATACGAAGCTTCGACGGCACGCTCATCGACATAGTCGAGGGCCAGTGGGGTATAGCGTCGCAGCGGCAGGAAGCGCTGGAAGGCCGCGCGCAGCGCTTCTTCGGGGACATCACCCATATTGGATGCGTCGGCAATGATCACCGGGGCGACGACGATGTCGCTGGGGCTGGCGTCAGGCAGGCCGCCGGACGGCAGCACGACTACGTTCCGGCCATAGCGATGCGGAATCTGCTGGCAGCCGACCGCAACACACGCGGACAACGCGAGGAAAGAGGCCAGGGTTCGGGCGCGGGCAATAGCTGAATTTGCAAGATGCATGTCGTCTCCGATCGCTACAGGTACACCGTATCTTAGCGAGAAGCGATCCTCGACAGCGAGCAAGTAGAGGAGCAAAGGTAGCAGGCTCTGACGAAACTCACTCCCAGCGTACTTCCAGCACCCGGGACTCGGGCCCCGGAACCCGAGTCGATCAGTTGCCCTGCGTAAACTCGACCTCGGCCGCGTGCCCAAAGTACTGGTAGTCGCGCTGGACATCCTCCCAGATGAAGGCGTCGACATCGCCCTCGGCTTCCATATCCAAACCGGGCATCGAGAAGGCGGAGATGCGCGCAGTGACCTGCCCATTGCTCAGCGGCGTGCCACCCAGGCTGCCGAGACCTGGGACCTTCACTGTGAGCGTGCCGGGGTCGCCCGCCACATCACGGGTCCACAACTCCCAGCTGCGCCCGTTCGCATCTGTCAGCACCGCTTTATAGAGACCGTCGTGCCCGAAGGAGTCGACCAGGACTTCAGCGAAGACCAGGTCATAGCTGGATCCACCCGTGCTCGAACCCGCACCAGGCGAGGCCAAGGTCGGAGGATTGGGTGCGCTCAGGATCGGCACGATCAGCAGGTCCGAGGAGAGACGCGGGCGGATGCCAACGCGGTTGCCGACATCATCGGCCATCTCGATTCGGAACAGCAAGTCGCCCTCGATCGTGCCCTTCTGCACCAGTTCCCCAAGCTCGTCGTCGCCATCTTCATCGGCGATGCCATCGGCGACACCTGCGTAGGCCCCAAGGATCAACCAAGTTTCGGATTCTGTCTCGAAGGACATTCCCAAGCCAACGGGCAGTCCGCGAGACATTGCAGGGCCGATCGCCTCGATCGTGACCTCGGGATCAGAAGCAATATCGCTCCAGTTATCGGAATCTGGCTCAGTGATCGTGGCCGGCGTGACGGCGATCGGCTGCTCCTCGCCATCGGCGTTCAGCAGCAGCGATTGGATATTGAAGAAGCCCATGTCCGTTCCGCCCGGCAGCGCGGGCGGCGCAGGGATGCTGACATCGAAGGCACGCAGAAATCCGCCGGCGGAGAAGGTGCCCACGGACAGATCGAAGTTCGTCGAAAGGAAGCTACGCCCGCCAAGCTGGCCGGCGTCGATTTCCGCCGGGCCCCAGGTGCATTGGCGCGTAAAGGTGATCGGATCCGTCTGGCATCCGCCGACGCCAAGCAGAGGGTCGCCCATGCCTATCAAGCGCGTGTCGCCCATGAACTTCGTGTCCGAAGTGATGTCGACGGTCAAGGAGGGGCTGCCCACGATGCCCTCGGTCGTCGCGTCGAGTTGAGCGGTGGCGGTCAACGGAATGTCGATCGAGCTACCTGGTACACCGCTAAAAGTGAACAGGTCGTAGTCTTCGAGATCGATCGTCAACACGGTCTCGCCGGTCGCCGCTCCCATGATGTCGACGCTACCGGTCTCTTCGCCCGTCATCTGCGATTCGATTGAAGAGTAAGACCCACCGTTGTTCTGGTGCGTCATGACGAGCGCGCCGGGCAGCGGAAGCAATGTCTGCGCATCAAACACACGCACAGAAATCATGTCGTCGCCGGGCGCGCCATCGAGCAGCACCGCCCCCCACTGCGAGAACAAGCCTGTGACATCGTCTTCGGCCTCGTTCAGCGCGCGATCGATCAAGGTCGCGGAGAAGCTCCACTCATCTGCGTTCGGGTCGAGCACACCGAGTGAAACAGGACGTGCAACAAAGAGGCCGGCCACATTGCTCGACGCGACCTCAGCGATCAGGTTCGTGTCCAGGTTCGAGCGCGCATCGGTACCGTCCGTCGCTGTGACCGTGATGCGCGCAAGGGGCTCGCTGGCGATTCCTGTCAGGACCAAGTCACGCGCCGTCGATTGAAAGATAGCCGTGGGCATGCCCGACACGCCCAGGCCAACCAAGGTCGGCGGCGTGATGTCGAACAGCAAGGGTTGCGGACCGGCTTCATCCGGATCCGAGTCAAACATGCGCAGCGGTGAAACGATGTCTCCGCGCTCCAGACGCACTCCAATCGCCATTTCCCCGTCGTTGAAGCGCGCGATGGAGTTCTCGATCAAACCCAACTGACCCGCAGTGATAGTGGCCGAATCGGCGACATCATCCGGCAAGTCAATTTGCTGGTAACGCGCGATATTGATGTCCGTTGCTGCGACCGCATTGGTCACGGTGCCGAAGATGAACACTCCAAGCTTATCGCCGACTTCGAAGTCCTCGCCTTCCGCCAACTCGACAAACACCAGCGGCAGCTCCGAGTTTTCCAAGTTAGGCCCGCCGATCGCGTCGATAGGGGCAGCCATCGGATCTTTGAAGATGGCTGTCGGTGTGCGAAGGCTTGAGAGAGAGAAGGTCAGGCTCGTCTCAGGAACGGGCAACGAGTTTTCATAATCGCCCACGATCTCGGAGCCAGCCGGGGACAGAGTCACTTCGACATCGACACCGGATCCAAGGGACACGGGCAACAAGTCGTCGTTGACACTTTGCCACTGATAGACCTGTTGGACCTGCACCGGAATCACGGCTCCCGTGATCAGCAACGGTAAGGGGCGCG
>JBLFWN010000015.1:0-87001 GCA_047611405.1 Planctomycetota bacterium
ACGCGGGGCGTCTTTTGCCTCCCCATCGGGAAGGCAAACGGCGCCGCTCTCTATTTGGGCGAACCCTGTCTCGAAGATAGCGAGGACACCAAACGCTTTGCCGCTCAAGCGCATACGTGATGCGAGTTCCGATGACCCGGCTGGCTTGGTCGCTATCTACGCCAAGAGCGGTGGCTCCTGATGTCCCGATGCCCGTCTTGAGACCGCGGGCCCGTCGATTCCTGCCGGTTCAAACTCTTGCTAATCCCCTGTGTGAACCGCCAGGAGGGGCCTCATCCGTGCGCTGTGATCCACCTGAGACCACGCCCGGATTTACAGTGACCTACTACAGTTGATAGTTCACGTGTCTGTTGGAAGCGGGAGATCAATCAGCTCCGTCCTCGCAAACAGTTCTTCATCAGCACAACTATGAAACTCGCCCTCACTTCGAGCGCCATCCTGGTGGGAGCCTTCGCGCTTTCCACTCAGGCTCAATTCACGAAGCCGAACGTCCACGTCAAGCCCAACTCGATCGTCACCACGACAAACCCTGGCGGGTGCAGGTGCGTTCTTCAACCTATCCAACGGCTACGAGATCACGCTGATTCCGTGATCGACTTCCTGCTCGGCGAGCACTTCGCGCGCTCGCTACGTGGGACCTCATTGCAAGAGCGGCGCCGGTTGCCTCCCACTCGAGATCGCAACCGGCACCGCTCGCTAATTGGAATCATTCAGGTGACGTCAGACTCGTTGCCTTCTTTGTCCCACCAGATGCCCGGGCGATAGGTTGCGAAGTACCAGTAGTGCCCCTCTAAATCCTTGACCGCATAGCCGCGCGAGCCGAAGTCCTCGTCCTTCAACTCCTCGATAATATCCGCACCTTCAGCCTTCAAGTGAGCGTAATGCTCGTCCGGATTGTCGATCACAAGGGCGAGGCTCTGCGTCACACCAGGCAGTCCGCTCGGACTGATGCGGCCTTGTTCCGGACGGGATGTGTGCACCATGATCACCCCGGGACCCAAGCTGAGCTCGGAGTGACGCACGGTGCCATCGGGACCGGGGACCACGAGGCGCTTCTTGAAGCCGAAGACGCGACACAAGAACTCGATCGCAGCCGGCGCATCGTCGTACGAGAGGCTGGGATGAATAGTGGATGGTGTCAGCTGCGGTTCGGACATGGCGAGGGCTCCAGGCCTGATCAAGATCGAGAGGAGAGTAGATGGCGCTTTCTACATGGTAGTCGCGGTAGGTGCTCCACCACCAGCCGACTCATCGTCGAGCTCTCAAGCCGACCAAGCAACACGCTGCGAAGCCGGGTTCATCAACCCGCCCTGCGGCGTGCTTGAAGGCCAACTAGCTGCCCCTCGGAAAAGCCGTAGCTCTCGGGGTGTGATTGCCAAAAACCTAGATTCAAGCCTAGATGAGAGTGCTATTACGGATTGTCGAGCAAGGCCACATAACGATCTGAAGGCAAGTTCGTGAAGAACTCAATCTCGTTCTTCGAGCTCTCCTCGACCGTCTGATACTTCGGTTGGTACCCGGATGCACGCAACCCGAACTCCCCGAAGGATCCCTCGAGAGCGTGCGCGCGCCGCTTCAGATAGCTGAGCAGCAAGGGCTGTGCGAAGTCGTTACGACTCAACATGCGCATGGCTGCGAACAGCTTGCGTAGCGACAAGTTGTAGAAGGGCGGGTCGCACAGGATCAGACCGAAGTCTTCTCCCAACCACTCGGGTCGCGCGAGATCGAAGTGCCGATAACCCGGCAACGACGAGAAGCGTTCATCAATGTCGAGGATGGTGACAGCGTGCCCGTGATGGGTCAACCACTCGCCCACCTTGGGTGTGCAGATACAACACGGGTTAGGGAAGCCGGCGGCGAAGCTTCCGAGTCGCGCGATGCTTTCTTCGCTAAAGAAGTACTGCTCGTTTTCGTAGCGTTCTTGCATGCCTTCTCCGCCCCCGTCACTCATGTTACGGAACTCCCAGCAAGTTGAGCATCACGTATCGCGCGTGCTCAATCGCGGCCGAACCACAGTTGCTCTTCGTGCCAGTACGTCACGACCCACGACGCATCCAGTGGCCAAATATCCACGTCATCACTGGCGGGATAACAGAAGGACTCCCAGCGTTCCGTGAACAACTCAGCATCCGTCAACACGCCGCTCCCCGGCTGCCACGAGACAATGATTGGCAGGCGGCCAAAGCCTGCCAGCCGCTGGGTGAGCCAATTGACTGCATCATGCTCATGGGGTTGCTCAAGCGTATCGATCGTGCCGAAGCTCTCCGCTGAAGGGCGCGCATCGAATACATCCTTGGCGTGCCATTTCATCGCGTAGTCCCAGGCCCGCTTCGCTGTCGCATCGTCAAGCGGGCGAATGCGGTCCAGCTCCGCTTGCGGCAACGGATAATGATTCTCCTCGAGCCAGCGCCAGGCGTAGTTGAAACCCGCGAGGGGCGGGTGTTGCGTGTCGCTAAGATCGAATGCGTCGCGTGCCATTGGTCTGTTCCTTGGTGGGAGGCTGAGTTCAGAGGCCTAGTCGCATGGCGTCTGCCGCTCTTGCTATTCTGCGCTCCTCAGACTCTCCCCCAGTAAGTAGACCGAAGGAGCTCTTAGCATGAACATGAAAATGCCCAAGCCTGGACCCGCTCACGACAACATAGCCAAGATGGTTGGCGACTGGAACGGGGACGAGACGATGGCGCCCTCGCCCTGGTGTCCCGAGGAGCAACAGCGTAGCGGCAAAGTCACGGCGCGCATGCTCGAGAACTTCTTCGTGATCTCGGACTACACGCAGGTGCACGATGGCAAAGTCACCTTTCGCGGCCACGGGATCTACAGCTGGGACCCTGCTTCTGAGGAGTACATCATGTACTGGTTCGACTCGATGGGCGGCGCGGGGGGCGTCGCACGGGGTCAGTGCGAGGGCAACCAGTTGACCTTCGAGAACACATCACCAATGGGCCAGCACCGTTATCAGTACACCTTCGAAGGCAGCGGCTACACCTTCGAGATGTTGATGTCACCCGATGGGTCCACCTGGCACAGCATGATGATCGGCAAGTACACGACCGCCTGACGAACGCCCTGCGAGGCCTGGATACACGAGAAGCTGGGGCACGCCCCAGCTTCTTTGATTGGATCGAGATGATGCTCGCTCGCGATCAGGCGAGCGCGCTCTCTGGCTTCGTCCTAGCCCTAGTCGTCCATCCGGCTTACAAGCGCGGCATAGCACACAGCAGCAACCAGGTAGAGCGCAGCGCCAATGAAGAACAGCTGGCGGTACCCGAACATCTGAATGCCGATACCAATTGATGCGGTCGCGACGACCGAGGAGTAGCCGTTGATGGCCCAGGCCCACGCGACACGGCCCTCGCCGCCCTTTGTCACCTGACCAAGGCCAGCCGGGAAGGGCACCCCCATTAACAAGCCGAGCGGCAACAAGGTCAACAGACCGAAGGCGTAGCGCGTGAAGGAGTCCGCACCTTTGAAAGTCGCGAAGATTGAATCCAGCCCGTAGGCATAGCCGATTACCAGCGCCACGAGTGCGACGATGATGGCGACGGGGCCGTACTTCTTGCCGACGAAGAAGGGCGACAAGAGCGACGAGCCGAGGCCGGCAAAGGTTAGCAATCCGCCCAATACAACCGCGAGTGCGACCGTTGGCGAACCGAAGAAGAGCACGAAACGGCGCGCCAGCACGACCTCGATCGCAATGAATCCAAGACCGATGGCACTGAAGTAGATCCACTCAAGCAGTAGGCCTTTGCTGGCCTTGCCGCCTGCCTTGCCGGTGCCGAGCAGACCTTCCTTACGGAACTTGCGCCACGGCAAGATGATGATCGGCAACAGCAGCAAAGCCGCTTCCAGCAAGATCACGACCGGCGGAACATCGCTGATCGGTACCGGGCCGAGCTTGCGGCCGGAAGACGCCATATAGGCGATCTCGCGCGGCAGCTTGACATTTTTGGGGTCGGGCAGTTTTGAGAAGAACGGGAAGTAGCGGTTATAGAACGGCTTGTCGTCCGTCGTAGGAACAGCTTCGTACGGAAGACTCTTCAAGTACGTCAAGCGCTCTTCACCCTCGAGTGTCGCGATGCGCTTGCAGACATCGATCAGCGGCTTGTCCGGGCGCTTGCCCTTCCAGTTTTTGCCGACCATCTTCCACAGTGCATCCGGCGCGTAGAAGATCGGCACTTCGCCTGCTTTCGCATGCGCAGCAATCGTCTCGAGCTCTTCCTTCGGGAAGGGCGTCTTGCGCACCAGCATTACGTTGCCGCCCAGCGACAGGTGACCTTCTTCGAAGTAGATGCGTCCCTTTGGATCTACACCGAGCTCGTCCAGTGCCGACAGCATCTGCGCGAACAGCCGCGGGCCGTGCGCCTGGGCCAGGAACAAGATGCCGTCGTCGGTTAGATGCTCCCAGTAGTCGCTAATGGCCTCGTTCGTCAGCAGGTAGGAGTTGTAGTTACCGGCCGCGCCCGTCACGAGCATGTCGTTGCTGTACGCGCTCTCGATCTGGATCACGTCGTACAGCTCGTTCGAGTGGCGCAGGAAGCTGCGGCCCTCGGCGTTGACCAAATTGACTTCGGGCCGGTTGAAGAGCCCGTCCAGCCACTCGTCGTAGGTCGTCTGAACGTGCTTGACGACGGCCGTGTCGACCTCGACAGCGGTGATCTTCTTCGTACCGAAGTGGACGGCGCTACGGACCTGACTACCACCCGAAGAAGCGATCACGAGCGCGTGCTCGCGCGGCTTGATGCGATACGGCAGCGTCGTGCTGGAGTAGTCAAAGGCCGACAGCTCACCCGGCGTCAGGTCAGCCGTCTTGGCCAGCATGCGCGACTGCATCGATCCGCCATCGAACCAGATCATGTGCGCGCGTTCGCGCTTAGCGATATCGATGCGTGAGATCGCGCTCCAGTGCGTTCCGATGATACGGCCCGCCTCGAGATCCTCCAGATAGCCACGCTTTAGCGCGTGCACCTTGATTCCGATCGCAGGCGCGACCGTGAACACTCCGACACCGATCACGATGGCGCCGATGCCCATCGTCATCTTCGTGCGCTTCGGGGAATCGGCTGCGAACAACAGACCCGCAACGCAGCACAGCGCGCCCGCGAACCACAGTGTTCCGGCGCCGCCCATCAGTGCGATGCCTTGAATGGCGAAAACGGCGCCGACACCAGCGCCCAGCAAGTCAGCTCCGTACAGGCGACCGACGCGCTTGCCATTGCTGGAGGCTTCGGTCAGCAGCGCGACGATTGCCAGGCTGGCCGTGAAGAAGGGTAGCGCCAGAACGATGTACCAGACCGCGGCCGCGATCAGCGTCTGAGCGGGTGCCGCGAAGGCCTTGGCGAAGTCGAGCGGCACCCAGGTGGTGACCAGGTGCGCTAGGACCATCGCAGCTCCGGTGCCCAGGCAGGCACGCGGGACCAGCGTCATGACCGGGATGCTCCGAATCCGATCGACCGTGATGTATAGGACGCCGGCCAGTGCATAGCCGAACAAGGCGGTGCCGATCGCGATATCGCCCAATCGGCCGTAGCCCTGCACCCCGACTATTTTGTTGAAGGCCAGCTCAAATATGAGCCCTCCGCCGCACAGCAGGAACATGCCAGCTAGGTGGTTGAAGGGCACAGAATCGCGTTCTCGAGGGCTCGAGGTCATCAGGCGTGGGGGACGATACGGGTCGTCTAGGGTGGCGGAGAGGCGAGGATAAGCTTCCCGAACCCTACCCCAGTGGAAGGCGATAGGTCGAGGCGGGTTTGAGGGCAAGCATTGTGGTGCGCCACCTCCATCTGCGCGAGGCAGGAAGGCGCGAATCCCATATCTATCCCCCGACTGGTGACGTTCCGCTGCTGGAGCCGGGCTAGAATTCGGGCCTCGATCATGATTCAGAGCTCAGCAGGGTGGCCTCCCGGCGCTCAGGCACCCCCTTGAGAGCTCCCCTCGCCACCTCGAGCGGGTCCGTGGGTTCCATGCTCCCGTGGCTTGCGCCCGATGCTGGGCAAGTCACTCTTTTCATGTGTCGTTCCAGGCCCCCCTCGATCGATGAACAAACAGGACCCGCCGATTCCTCCACTCCTCCCCATGACGCCCGCCAGTTCCATCCGCCCCTCTTGCGTTCTGTTTGCCAGCCTGTTTGCGCTGACGGTCGGTTGCGGTGGCGATTCCTCCGGCGCCGGCGAGCAGGGCAGGCTGACCTCGGACCATCGTGCCGATTGGGCGGGCCGCCAGTTTCCTGCCGTGCGTGGCCTCGAACTGGCCCCGGTGAACGAATGGTCGGCCCCGACCGAGGCGCGCGTGGAGCGCAGAATTCTGGTCCCGGAGGACTTGGCCGAGTGGTCGGTCACGGCCAACGAGCATGAGGTTCGCGATCTGACCGACATGCCGGAGCCGCGCGAATTGGCGCTGCGGGGTCCGGGCAAACGCAAAATCGAGATCCCGGGACCCTTCGATCCGCGCACTTTCAATCGGCTGGTGCTACAGGTCGGATCCCTGAAGCCCGACATGGTCACGGTCGCGTTCAAGCGCGACGACCGGCCCGCGCTCAATCCGCTGCCCGTGATCGTGTCCAAGGGCGCGCGCGTCGAGCTGGGCTTCGATCTCGAGGATATGGGCGCGTCGAAGGCGCCCTTCGACTCGTTGATCATCCGCTTCACGGGCAAGGTTCCAGAGAATCGCCTGTTGTCGGTCGATTTGGTTGAGAGGCAAGTCGCGGCCTGTCTGCCGTGCGCTGGCGAGTACGACTGGATATCGCTCGGCACAGATGCACGCCCGGCGACGATGCTGTTTTCGGAGCAGCCGCTGTCGACCAAGTTCCGCGTATCCAAGGAGGGCGGCCAGCTCGAGTACGCCATCGGCTTGCCCGAGCTCGTACGTTACTCGCAGGTTCCTTCTGCCATTGTCGTAACGCTGTACGACGGCACATCCAAACATACCCAGCAGACTCCTGTACGAGGCGCAGGCAAAGCTCAGTGGTCCCCCGTTCGGATCAGCCTGGACGGCTACAAGGGCAAGGAGGTGAGCGCGACCTTCGAATTGAAGGGCAAGAAGGATATGCCCGTCGTGTGCGCCCTGGCTCAACCCGAAGTCGTGCGACCCATCGAGAATCCGCCGACCGTACTCTTCATCACGTCGGATACGCACCGGCGCGATCACACCGGCGTCGACAACTCAGGAGTCGAGGTCGACACGCCCACGATTGATGCTCTCGCCGCACGCGGCGTCTACTTTGAGAACGCGACTTCGACAACGAACATCACGCTGCCATCGCACACGGCCATGTTCACTGGAACGCACCCGCGCGACACCGGCATCTTCGACAACATGGATCTGCTGGCGGACAAGGCGCAGACTTTAGCCGAGTGTTATCAAGATGCGGGTTGGACTTCCGTCGCCGCCGTCAGCGCTGTGTGGTTGACGCCGACGCGCAGTGGTTTGGGCCAAGGCTTTCAACGCTACGGCTTCGACCATCAAGCCCAGCGCGATTCACAGAAGGCAATCGCCGACGTACGCCGTTGGCTGCCCGAGCTGAGTGGGCGGCCGCTCTTCGTTTGGCTGCACATCTTCGATGCGCACACGCCCTACACCCCACCGCCCGATTTTGCGCAGCGCTTCTATCCCAAGGAAAAGAATCCGCGCGATCCTGATCTGCCGGAGCCACGCAAGATATTGATCCCGTCGAGCATGCCGGGCATCAAAGATCCTGACTATATCGGCAGCATGTACCGCGCCGAGGTGGCTTACCTCGATACGCAACTCGGCGGCATGATCGAACACAAACGCTTCGACAACGCGATCATCGCATTGACGGCCGATCACGGCGAACTGCTCGGTGATCATGGTTCGTGGTGGAACCATGGAGCCCTCGCACCGGGGACACTCGATGTCCCGCTGATCTTAGCTTGGCCGGGCGGGCAAGAGGGCGTGCGCATCGAACGCCAGGTCCAAAACCACGACATTGGCCGGACGCTGCTCGACTTATCGGGTTACCAAGAGATGGACTTCCCCGGTCAAAATTTGCTGGCCCTGGGTGAGCTACCGCAACTGAGCGGCGAGCCTGTGTATTCGATCGCGGTGCTGTTCGACTCGGCTTCCGTGCAACGCGATGGTTGGTTTCTGCAGGCTATGTTCGATGACAGATTTGGCGCTGACAAGGCGCCGAAAGGGCGTCCGCGAACACTGCATTTGTTCGAGCTCGCGAGCGATCCGCAATGCCTGAAGGATCGCATCGGCGACGAAGCCGATCTGGCAAGTGAGCTGGAAGAGCTCTTGTTTGACTACTTGGCAGCCGCAAATGACCAAGGTTGGGATGCGCCGGACTCGATTCGCGATCCAACGACACAGATGCACTTGCGCGCACTCGGCTATGCGAACGATAACGAGGATGAAGACGAATGAGCCGTGGTCTGTGGATTACCGCAGTCTTGATTTGCGGTGCCGCCTTCATGGCGGCAACAGGTGGCAAAGAAGCGGCCAAAGGCACCGTTCGACCCGCGCAACAAGCTTCCACGTCGGGAGAACTGGCCGAGTCCAAGCGCGAAGATTCGCGGCCGAACGTTCTCTTCCTGCCGATTGACGATCTGAACGATTGGGTCGGTTGCTTAGGCAACACGCAGGTGAAGACGCCCAACCTGGACCGCTTGGCCGCTAGCGGGCAGCTGTTCACCAACGCTCACTGTGCTGCGCCCTCGTGCAACCCTTCTCGCACGGCGGTCTTGCTGGGCCGTGCTCCGCACGAGACGGGCATCTTTTCGAACGCTCAACCTCCCGACGCCAACGTCCCTGACCTAGTCAGCCTGCCGCGGCAGTTCAGGGACAACGGCTATCACGTCGCGGGCGGCGGCAAGATCTATCACGACTTCGCCGGCTTCAATCGCGCCTCCGATTGGGACCAGTGGTACAGCTGGGAAGCGGAGATGACGCCAGAGGAAATGGAATTCTGGAACGTGCGCGTCTTCGATTGGATTGCTCTCGAGACCGCGGACGATGCTCAACCCGATTTTAAGGTCGCCAGTTGGGCGGCAGATTTCTTGTCGCAAGAACACGACGAGCCTTTCTTCTTGGCAGCAGGCATCTTCAGGCCGCACTTGCCTTGGTATGTGCCAGCCGCTTACTTCGAAGCTCACCCGATGGATGAGCTCACGCTGCCGGAGGTACCAGACGACGACTTGAGCGATGTACCGCTACCCGGCAAGAAGATCGCCAGAGGCAACTCCAATCACGCCAAGCTGGTCGAAATGGGGCGTTGGCCGAATGCCGTGCAAGGCTACTTAGCCAGCATCGCTTTTGCGGACAAGATGGTCGGCCGCATCCTCGATGCGTTAGAAAAAGGACCGAATGCGAAGGACACGATCGTCGTCGCATGGGGTGACCACGGCTACCACCTGGGCGAGAAGCAACACTGGCACAAGTTCACCCTGTGGGAGCGCTCGACACACGTTCCGCTGATCGTGCGCGTACCCGAGACGACGCGAGCCGGAACGCGCTGCAATGCTGCGGTCGGCTTGATCGACCTGTACCCGACTTTGCTCGAGTTGTGCGGCATCGATAGCTCGGTCGAACTAACGGGCCGTAGCCTGACCGATCTGTTGACCGAGCCCGATAAGGAGTGGCCGTTCGGAGTACTGACCACCTATCGGCCCGGCAACCATTCCATCCGCATGGGCGACTGGCACATGATCCAATACGCCGAAGGTCCGCGCGAGTTGTATGACCTCGCGCAGGACCCTAACGAATGGAACAACCTCGCGCGCCGCAAGAAGTACAAGCAGAAGATCAGCGAGCTGGCCGCCTTTTTGCCCAAGGCAGAAGTGCCCGCCGGCAAGAATTATCACAAGCACGTCCAGTGGGATGCCGAGCGAGCCGAATGGCAGCAGCAAGAGGCGCCAAGAGAAGAGCAACAAGACGGTCACTGACCCACGCGCCACGGGGACTGATGTCCCGCCCTGCGTCTCGATGCCTACCATTCTTGACAGGCGCCTGCGTCCAAGCGCGCAAGCCGCGCGGCTCGGGTAGAATCCCGTGCCACCCCAGCGCTGCGCTGCGCACCCGAAGCTGATCATGTCCGACCAATCTCCCAAACGCAGCCGCCCGAAGGTCGTCTTCATGGCGCTAGTCGGTACGACCTTGGTCGCTTTTGGCGCTGCGGAAGCCTACTTGCGTTTCTTCGATCCGGTCGACTACTTGCGCCCACCGGATTCAAGTCAAGCCGACGACTGGCGTAATTTATTGCATCGCAAGTCCGAGGTAGTTGGGCTGGCCTACGAACTGACTCCGAGTGTCGAGAAGTTCGCCCAGAAGGTCGATATCAAGACCAACTCGCATGGCATGCGTGATGCCGAACCGCGCGAACTCGATGCGGACACGAGTTCACGCATCGTCGCGCTCGGCGACTCCTTCACATTCGGTTTTGGCGCCGCGGGCGAGGACGTGTGGCCGATGCAACTCGAGCGCATGCTAGACGCGCTCGGTCTGAACAAGAATCGCCCCTTGGACGTGCTGAACTTCGGCGTTGGCGGCTATGGCACGATCGATGAATCGCTCGTGTTGAAGCATAAAGCCATGGCCTGGGAACCCGACTTGGTCGTGCTCGCGTACTTCTTAAACGATCCAGAGGACGAGCCCATCCAGCCGCTGCATGCGCACCATGTGGTTCCCAGCTGGTGGCAGTACTCTCACCTCATGCGTTTGGGCCACAGAAATCTTAAGCAGAACGAAATGCGCGAACTTGGCGGCGGCGATTACCACCGCTACTTGCACGCGCATGAAGGTAAGTGGGCAGGCGTCGTTCAAGCGTTGAACGATATGCGGCGCGTCACGAGCGAGGCCGGTTGCGAGATGATCTTGATGATCTTCCCGCAGACTCCCAAGCAAAAGTGGGAAGGCTATAAGTACGAAGACTTGCATAGCAAAGTCACAGAGGCCGGCAAGGAGGCCGGCATGCACGTGATCGATTTACTACCCAAGTACAAGCAGCATGCGCCACCGAAACTGCGTGTCTCGAAGACCGATGGGCACCCCAATGCGAAGGGGCACCAAGTTGCCGCGCGCGTGCTCAGCAACTACTTGAAGCTCCACCCTGAGCTGCTTCTTTCCGAGAGCGAACGATGACACCCCGCTCATTCCTAACACTGGCCTTGAGCGTGACTTGGCTCCTCGCGTCCGCAACCGTGACGGCGACCCTTGCCTTGACGGGATGTTCATCGGACGAGGGCGCGATTTTGTCCGGGGAACGCGTGATCGGATCCTTGTTGACCTACGAGGACCGGCGCGAGGTGCTGCACGAAAACGAAGAACGCCCCGTGCGTGTGCGGCTGATCAAGCCTCGACAGCGCGACAAGGGCTCGCACGAATTGCTGCCCGCCCTCGAAATGGCAGCGCCCGCCAAAGTTGCCATCCAGATACCGGCCATGGGCGTCGGCGCCACGCTCGAGTTTGCGACTGGTTTCGATTCACGCGAGTGGGCGAACTCCGGGACGGTCCACTTTCGAGCGATCTTTGATGGCGAGACGCTGATCGACGAACGACGTTTGTTGGGCGAGCAGGTTCCCTACGAAGAGCGCAGTTGGAATCACGTGCGAACCGATGTTGCCGGGGGCGGCGAGTTGGTGTTGGAGACGAGCTATGAAGGCTCGTCAGTACGCCCGGTGCTGTCTGGCTTCGGGCCCTTGCACATCGTGTCGGGCTACGAGATGACTCGCGAACTCGCGACGCCTGACAAGCCGAGCGTGATCCTGGTCTTGATCGATACGCTGCGTGCTGACCGGCTACACACTTATGGCAACCCAGCCGAGGTCAGTCCCAACATGGATGCGCTGGCGGCGCGCGGCACATTGTTCGAGGCCGCCTACTCCGCCACACCTTGGACACCGCCGTCCACGGCTTCCGTGTTGACCGGCTTCTCGCCACCCGCGCACGGCTTGGCAGGAACCTCGACTCAGTATCTGTCCGAAGAGTTGACCACTCTGCCAGAACGCTTCCTGGACGCGGGTTTCGACACCGCGGGCTTCTCTTCCAACCCGCTGATCGTCAAGAGCCGCAACTTCGACCAAGGCTTTCGCAGCTTCAGTGAGTACGAGTGGGCCGACATGACCGTGTTCTTCGGTGAGGTCCAAAGCTGGATCGAGGCTCAGGGGCAGCACCGCTTCTTCTTGTACCTGCAACTCGTTGAACCTCACGATCCCTACAAGCCGGCACCCGATTACGAAGAGCGCTTCGCCGGCACGGCACCCGAAGGGCTGGAGGAAGAAAACCTACGCGCATTCATCGCCCGGGCCGATCGCTTGGGGCCCGACAACCTCGACGAACTCCAAGCGCGCAACCAACGCAACCTCGCGTTGTACGACGCAGAGATCGCGACGGTCGACCGTCAGCTCGGCCAGCTGTTCGATGTGCTGAATCGCCTGGGCCACACAGAACGAACCGTGATCGCAGTCACTAGTGATCACGGTGAAGAGTTTCTCGAGCACGGCATGGTCTGCCACTCGATCCAGCTGTACGACGAGAGTGTTCGCGTTCCGCTGTTCCTGGCCGGCCCCGGCGTTCCTGTCGCGAAGCGCATTGCTGACCGCGTACCGAATCGCTTGATTGGCTCCACCCTCTTACAGCTTGCCGGCTTAGCCCCCGGTAGCTTCCCGGCCGGCCCGAATATCCTCGAATCGGTACCCGAGGATCCAGTCTTCGTGACGACCGGACGCGGTGTCATGTATGACCGCGACACCAAGAAGTGGGTCCGGGCCGGGGAAGTGCATGGCATTCGAAGTGGGCGTTGGTACTTCGACTGGTCGCCCGCTCAGGGCGAGCGCGAGAAAGAGCTCTTCCACTTGTCCGACCTACTCATCGACCCGGAATCGCGCACGGATGTCTCGGCCGAGAATCGCGAGGTTGTAGAACGCCTGAAGGGTGCCATCAGCTTTTGGCTCGAGAGCGAGAAGAGCCAGCGCCCACAGTTGCTGCGTGAAGGCCGCGCCGAGATCGACCTTCTGAAAGCTGCCGGCTACGCAGGTGGCGACGAGTAGGGCTCTGCCTTGCGCGCTCAGAAGTGCCGGTTGCACCTGTGCATTATGGACGCTGACCATGAGGCCTCGATGGACGGCTCCAATGCAAACGGCCTCGCTTCTCCTAGAGAGGCGAGGCCGTTTGCCTTTGTTCTCGGATCAGCCTACGGAAGGAAGGTGATCGAGACTCCGTTCGAGAGGTTGAAGGCTGTCGAGCACGGTCCGCCGGGGTCGCGATACCACGCCTGGAAGTTCCATGTCTGCCCGGCAGCGATCTGCCCGTTCGAGTTAAAGCTTTGGCTCGTCCCTACGATACCGGACTCAACAAGAGTCGCACCCGCGCCTGAGTTTCGGATAGGGAAACGATAGACCTCGATGCCGCCAGCAGTCACGCAACGCTGACCGTCTCCGAAGGGCGAGGCCGTTTGACCAGCGCCCATGAAGATCAATCCGAACTGGTTCGAGGCAAGGCTCGTGGTAGACAAGGTCAAGTCGTCCGCCGATGTGCTGGCAGAACCGGATGCCGCCAAGAGCGCACCCGAACCAGTCGTGTTCTCGCAACCCGCGTTCGCATCCGGGTTGCTGCAGATGCCGACATCGCAAAAGCAGTAGGGCGTGCCTAGTCCGTTCCCGAGCGAGAACAAGTAGCCCACGCCGCTATCGACTTCGACGCCATCGCCACCCGCCGCGCCGACCAGGAACAAGCTGCCGTCGAACGCGATCGATCCACCAAAGCTGTCGCTGCTATCGCCATCGTCTGCGGTCAGCTTTGCGGTCTCGCTCCAACTGCCACCACTGCGATCGAAGACGTATGCGGCGCCAGTGAAGCCATTACTGTTGACCGCGCCGATGCCGACCCGCTCACCGACGATCGCGATCGACGAACCGAACAGATCGGATGCTCCCAAGTCGCCCGGAAGGATCTTGGCCTCTTCGACCCAGCTGCCACCCGTAAGGCGGTTGGCGTAGGCCGCACCCGCACCGCTCATGCCGGCGGGGTCGGCGCCACGCGCGCCAACAACGATCAAGTCGTCGTCCATGCTCACCGATCCGCCGTA
The DNA here is from genome assembly GCA_047611405.1 of Planctomycetota bacterium. Lineage (GTDB taxonomy): Bacteria > Planctomycetota > UBA1135 > UBA1135 > JBLFWN01. Next base: position 14,042 of record JBLFWN010000015.1, read on the forward strand.
GCGATCGCCGGAGAGGCCGTCGGAGGCAACCAACTTAGTCGTCTGTGACCAAGAGCTACCCGAGCGCTCGAAGACGTAGGCACTGCCTGCGCCGGCGACAATGCCGTCACTGACATGCGAGCCGACCACGATTCTGTCTCCATCGATATCCACGGCAAGTCCGAAGGCATCGAGATTCGAACCATCGCTAGCGGTCAATTTTGCCTGCTGGCTCCAGCTGCCTCCTCCCCCGCGGACGAAGACGTAAGCAGCACCCGCGTGAATGATGCCGCCCAGGTTCGCGCCGCGGGCACCGACAACGACGGTGTCGCCCGATATCGCGACCGCTGTACCGAAGTAGTCAAAGGGGTCGTCGTCGCTCGCGCGCAGCTCTTGGTCGAAGCTCCAGTTACCGCCCATGTCTTGCTGGAAGATGTAAGCAGCGCCCCAATCAGCAGTCGGGTTTCCCAAGCCGCCGCCTCCGCCGGGCAGATCCACGAGCGGAGCTCCGACGATCGCGAAACTCCCATCGAGGTCGACCGAGGTTCCAAAGTCATCATTGCGCTCGAGGGTCGGTCGGTTGAGTCGCTGGACTTGATTCCAGCCACTCCCCTTGTCCTCAAACACGAATACAGAGCCAGCTGTCAGGCCGCTAACGCGGTCGTCCGGTGCGCCAAGGAGTGCAGTCGTGCCATCGAAGGCAGCGGAGGTGCCGAGCCGGTCACCCGTACGGCCAGCGTTTGTGGAAAGCTTGTCTACTTCTGTCTGCGCGAGGGTTGAGCTTGCCATCAACAACAGCGTGCCCAGCATCAGGGGTGTGGTCTGTGTCATAATTTTCATACGTGTGTGGCTGCGGCTAGAGGGTCCGCAGCCAGGGCGAAGAGCGGGGATTCGGGGAGAGCCATCCATCTGAACTACCGACGCCATTCGGCTGGGTAGCGGCATTGTTTGCGGTCATACGCACGAGGCGGGCTATTCAAGACGATTAAATCCAACGTAAATCCACTGGATGAGCCAAGCACGCGATGACCGCAAACGAACTCGCCCCAGTGCCAACAAGGCGACCGGGGCGAGTAGGCCCGTAGCAAATCCACACCCCCAACTGATCTTGCAGGGGTGGAGAGGACAATTACCTGAGAAGCTGCCGACATGCCGGGTGGGCATGATCGCCATAAGGATCGACTACCAATTAATTTACGAGGATTACGCCCGAACAGCTATTCGCGAATCTTGGCCTCACAGACGCAGAACTGGGTTGAGGTGACAGCCGTTTCGACGGGCTCTCTGATCAGCCAGCCCCCAGCTTAGGGTGACCGAATAGTCGCTTGCTAGCTGTCGAGTCCGCGCGCCTCAACGATCCGCCGCCCCCTCAATCCACTGCGCGATCTGAAGCGCCGCTTCGCCTGGGTCCGTCGAGTCGATGCTGACACCGTACTCCCGACCCGTCTCGCTGTGCCGATAGAGCGGATCGTAGTACTCATCCAACAGGACTTGCGTCAGCTCGGGCTCACGCGCTTCGTCGAACAATCGGGCTAGCCTTCCACCTGTCTGCATGCGCTTCTCGACTGCGACAATTTGTTCACGCAGAAGCGGGCGCGCGCTCGGATCCGCCAGGTAGTCATCGCACAGCACTTGGACCCTGCGCTCGGGCGGGGCGACCAGCTCGATGTTCTGCGCAGTCTGCAAGGACTCCCACATGCGGACTGGGATCTCAGCCTTGCCAACGCGCCGACTCTCTCCCTCGTAGACCACGCGATTGTCGAATCCGACCTCGATTCGGGCCGCAATACGTGATTCGAAGGTCTTCTGCGAACAGGGCTTTAATCCGACCATGCCCAAGAGTGAGCTGCGATGACCCGCAAGCCCCTCCAAGTCGACAGTCCAACGCGGCCGAATTTGCTCGAGCTCACGCAGCACCAGCGTCTTGCCCACACCCGTCAATCCACGTAGCGCGAATGCGGGCGGCGCTTCCCAATCTTCGAGCCCTTGCCGTATGTGGCGACGATATTCCTGATAGCCGCCCTGCAGCGCAAAGCAATCGTCATAGCCGAGGCGCCGCAAGAGAGCGACGACACTGCGCGAACGCAGCCCGCCCCGCAAGCAATGCAGGATCACCGGTCGTGCCGGCAGGCTGCCGGTCAAGGCGCCCTGCAGCTTGCGCTCCATGGCCTCGATGCCATCGGCGGTCATTGCCGTCACGTGCTGCTCGAGCGATCCTTCAGGAGCAGCCCAGCCCGCGAGTTCGGCGACACGGGTCAGCACTGGCTCGATCTGCTGCTGCACGATTTCTATCCCCTCAGCGAAGGCCTGCTCGGGCGAACGTTGCTTGTACAGGAAGCCAACGAGTGCGCGCTGAGCATCGTCGAAGAGCGGAACGTTGAGCGCACCCGACAAGTGGTCCTGCTCGAACTCGGCCGGCGAGCGCATATCGATCACGAGCGCATCGGCGCGAGCCAACAGAGAATTAATCTCGACGCAAGGAACGGGCGTCAGATTGGGGTTCGGGGAGGCTTCCACGCTCATGAGACTAGCAGCCCGCCCTAGAAGGCCGGTTCATGGATTGGGTTCTCCGGATTGACTGGCAACGCAGCCTGACGGTTCGGAGGACCCGAGGCATGGATCGGGATTTTGGGGCGGGCCGCTAGGCCAAGGGGGCGACCGTAGAGAAGGGCATCATCACGAGATATCGCACCCTCAAACTTCTAGATCACCTCGCGGGCACTCAGCGGCTATTCTGTCTGATTCGCCACGACCCCTCCCAGCTGAATCTAATGACATGATCACCGTCGCATCTCCCATCACGGCCGCTTCGAGCGTTCAAGAGAGAATCACTCATCGCGCCTTCGTTCAGGCCATGACCATGATTCACCTCGCGAACGACCGCAAGGAGAAGCGCCCGGGCGACCCCAAGGTCGGTGGGCACCCTGCGAGTTGCGCCAGCTCGATGCATCTGCTCGCAGCGCTGCACCTAGAGGTGCGCGAACCCGAGGACTTCGTGTGTTGCAAGCCGCACGCCTCTCCCGTCGACCATGCGCTGCACCACGTGCTTGGTTTGTTCAAGCACAACGCCAAGGTCGATGCATTCGCGGCGGAGCAACAAGAAGGTTGGTTCACCGACGAGGAAGCCGAACGTGCCATGAGCACGTTGCGTAAGTTCCCGACGGACGAAACGCCGCATGTCTTCCAGAGCTATCACGCAGCAAGCGATCCCGACAACGATCACTTCTTGCCGTCAGGCACGGTCGGCATCCCGCCCGTCTGCTCTGGCTATCTGGCGCTCGCGCATCGCTATGCCAATGATCATGGTTGGGAAGTTCCGAAGAACGCTCACTTCTGGTCGCTGATCGGCGACTCTGAGTTCCGCGAAGGCTCCTTGCTGGAAGCCATGCCGGACTTCGCTGAGCGCATGCTTGGCAACGTCACTTGGATCATCGACTACAACCGCCAGAACCTGGACGGCACGCGCATCCCGAACGAGCGTGGCCTTGAGAGCAGCGACTGCGACAGGATCGAGCGCACAGCTCTCGCCAACGGTTGGAAGGTCATTCAACTACGTCACGGCAGCTTCCGTGACGAGGTCTTCTCGCGTACGGGCGGCAAGGCGTTGCAGAAAGTGCTCGAAGGTGGACTCAGTGACTACGAGTTCCAGATGCTTGCGCTCAAGCGCGACGCGGGTCACGTGCGCAACACTTGGATCGAGAAGGACAGCAAGGTCAAGAAGCTGGCCAATAGCCTGTCGGACGATGAAGTCATCCAGGTCATGCTCGACCTCGGCGGACATGACTACGCGAAGGTGGCCGAGGCTTTGCGTGCGTCGCGCGCCGAGTCTGGAGAGCCGTACTTGCTGATTGCTCACACGCTTAAGGGATGGGGCCTCGACTGCCTCGCACACCCTGGCAATCACTCGGCGCTGCCGTCGCAGAAGGAAATTGATTCCTTGATCGAGAGTGTCGGCTTGAACGGCGAACGACCGTTCCAGCGCTTCGACGAGGACAGCGAAGAGGGTCTGTTCATTCAGACGCGCCAGGAGCTCTTCCGCAAGGCACGCGTCGAGCATGAAGCCTTGATCGAGCGCAACCGTGCCTGGATGAGTGAAGCGTCTGCAGAGTTTGGTGAGATCCCGGACAGTCTTGAAATCGACATGTCCCTCTTCCCGCTCGCGCATACGCAGTGGATGTGGGGCCAGATCGCCGCCAAGCTGGTGCGCATTGGTTCGCACGACATCGATACCGCAGAAGGTCGCCGCGAGCTGAAGGATCTGACCGACCACGAACGTCGCTGGGCGGCCCCGGCCCAGTTCGTGATGACGCTCTCGCCCGATGTTGGTTCGTCGACGAACATCTCGCCTTCAATGGATGACCGCATCTATGGCGAGGGGCTCGAAAGCCAGCGCGACATGACGAACGAGCTCGAGCTGAACGTTCGTCATCCCGAGCTCCTCTCGCGCACCGATGCATGGACCCGACACATCCGCTTCGAAATTGCCGAAGCTAATGCGATGAGTGCGCTCGGGTCGTTCGGGATGATGGGGCAACTGGTTGGCTTGCCCTTCGTGCCGATCATGACGGTCTATGACTTTTTCATCAAACGCGCGCTCGATCAGCTGTACTACGACGCCTACTGGGGCTCCGAGTTCATCCTGATGGGAACACCTTCTGGCGTCACCTTGTCGCCCGAGGGAGCACAGCACAGTTGGAAGTCGGACATCCAGATTCCGAACTTGATCACCTGGGAGCCAGCCTTCGCGATCGAGATGGATTGGGTCCTGTCGGATGCGATCAAGCGTCAGATGACTGGCAACAACAAGGGCCGTAGCGGTGTGCTTGTGCGCGGGGTGACGCGCGGCATTCCGCAGAAGTTCATGCTGGAACGCTTGCGTACCAATGCCTCCTACGAAGGCATGGACAACGCAGCGATTATGGCGCAAGTGCGTGAGCACTGCCTCGAAGGAGGCTGGACATTGATTGAAGGCCGCGGCCAACAGGGCTACGAGCCTGGCGACAATGTCGTACACCTGTTCGCGATGGGTTCCCTTGTGACCGAGGCGATCGAAGCTTCAGACGCGTTGCTCGAGCGCGGCATCTTCGCCAACGTTCACGTGGTTTCGTCGCCCGAGTTGCTGCTCGGCATCCTTGGTGAAGAGAGCGAATATCGTCACTTGCGCGAAACGCTGGGCGTGACGGGCGACTTGTATGTGACCGACTCCGCTGGCGATTCCGAAGCCAGTCTGATCGGCCTGGCTGGCCGGCGCGTGCCTTGTGTCGCGGTCTGCGACGGCGAGGCTGGACTGCTTGACAACATCGGCTCGATCGTTGGCGTGCGCTGCAAGACTCTGGCCGTGCGCAAGTTCAGCAAGTGCGGTCGTCCCGACGAAATCTTCGAGTACCAGCACCTCGATGCGAACTCGATCTTCGAGGCCTGCGGCCAAGTTTTGTCCGAGACAGCGCTCGAAAATTTCGTTGTCTCGCAGAACATGCTCGAGCGTCTCGCTGGGCGGGGCCCGGCTCGCGTCCAAAACTGGCGCGAGTTGTGGCCAGAGCGCGCCGGATCCTGATCGCCGTTAGAGAACGCGCCCAAGAAAGGCTCGCCAGAGAGCAGTGAATGGAAGCCGCCCGCAGTCATGCGGACGGCTTCCGTCTATTTTTGCGTCACGTAGCTCGATCTGAGACCGCGCGTTTCCCTCTCGTGACCATCACGCTGGCTCATGCGAAGCCATACATGACATCGGCACCAGACCACTCTTAGGCACCTCCGCCGCTGCTAAACGTCGGCACGACTTTTTCGAGGCAGCGTCCTCAAGCGCAGGCGCTGCTTGCGCGCGACATCTCCTGACGATCGCGCTATCGTCAGGTGATGATCACGGTTCGTCTCGCCTCCCAACAGGACACGCCATCCTGGATTCCGCTACGGCTTCAGCTGTGGCCGGAGGATACGAAGGAGAACCATGCCGAAGAGGTGCAGGACTTCCTGGCCGGGGGATCGCCCTTCGACGAGTGGGCCGTGCTCCTGGCAGAAAACGAGGAGGGCCGCGTCCAAGGCTTTGTTGAGATCTCAATCAGACCTTATGCCGAAGGCTGCCACAGCAAACGCGTAGGCTATGTCGAGGGCTGGTATGTCTCGCCACATGCACGCGGAGAAGGCGTCGGGAGAATCCTGATCGAAGCCGCTGAGGAGTGGGGTCGTTCGCTTGGCTGCACTGAATTGGCGTCAGATGCCGAGTTGGAGAACTCACTCAGTCGCAGCGCGCACGGTGCGTTGGGATTCCAGGAAGTGAGCCGGGTGCGCTGCTTCCGCAAGGACTTGCAGTAGCGCGCTCCGCAACGGGCCTCTTGGGCAGATTCCTAAATGCTGCTGGCCCTCAGGTGGGCCGACAATTGACTCGGAGTATGGTCCTTGTCAAAGGCAGGACGGCGAGCTGCCCTGATGTCAGGATCTTCTGCATGCAGCTGTTGCGCTCCCTCTGAAGCCATTCGCTGACACGCTCTCGCTCCATCCATCGTCACTTCGGAACTGATCATGCTCAAGAACTCTGCGCTCGTCTTGCTGTTCGCAACGACTGGCCTGGCTGCTGTTCAGGACAGCGAACTCCGTTCGTCCTTCGGTGAGTACGAAGGCTATTCCGAAGAACGCTTCGACGGTTGGGAGACGAGCTCGGTCTACGTCACCATGCGCGACGATGTTCGCTTGGCCATCGACATCATGCGCCCGACGAAAGGTGGTGAACTGTGTGAAGAGGCTTTGCCTTTAGTCTGGACTCACTCGCGCTATCACCGACGCATGTTCGGGCGGACGATGGCGCAAGTTTTCCCATCGCTGCAGCGGCTTCTGAATCATGGTTATGTGGTTGCCTCCGTCGCGGCGCGCGGCACGGGCGCATCCTTTGGAAGGTATGAAGGATTGTTCTCCGAAGCCGAGACGGATGATTCCTTCGAGATGATCGAGTGGTTCGCCGAGCAGGATTTCTGTGACGGCAACATCGGCATGTATGGCGGCTCCTACCTCGGCATCACGCAGTACATGGCTGCGTCGCGTGCGCCCGAGGCATTGAAGGCGATCTTCCCGGATGTCGCCGGCTTCGACATGTATGACCTGGTTCACCCCGGAGCCATTTTCCGGCGCGACATGATGAAGCATTGGGCCGGGTTGACCGCGCGACTCGACAGCAATATCCCGGCTTCCGCTGTCGATGATGATCCCGACCGCTTCTTGGTGGAGCGAGCGGCAGAGGCGCACGAAGACAACTGGGAGGTCTTGAAGGAATACGGCGCGGGGCGTTATCGAGATCACGATGTACCGACCATGCATTGGCTCTCTCATGGACCGACCGGTGTGTTGCCAGAGATCAATGAAGCAAAGGTGCCCGCATACCACTGTAACGGGTGGTTCGATGTCTTCGCGATGGATGCAGTCTTGTGGTTTGCCAACTATGAAGGACCGCAGCGACTGGTGATGGGCAATTGGTCGCATGCACAGATGACGCCCGAGCGCGATCGCGTGACTGCCATCGAACAGCACCGCTGGTTCGATCGGTACTTGAAGGGAGTCCAAAACGGCATCGATGAGGAAGCGCCCATCCAATACGCAATCATGGTGCATCCCGATTACATGTACTGGGAGTCGGCTGAAACTTGGCCTCCGAAAGGGACCGAAGACATCACTCTTCACTTCGCACCTGGCCGCGGTGCAAGAGAAGTCTCGGTCAATGACGGCAGCCTGGCCATGCATGCTCCGAAGCAGGCATCGAAGGACCACTACGAAATCGACATGACGACGACTACAGGTAGTGCTAGCCGCTGGGACAACGCTGTAGGTGCTGCGCCGCAGGTGCAATACGGAAAGCTGGCGTTGAACGACAAGAAGTGTCTGACCTACACGACGCAAGCCTTCGAAGAAGACCTACTTGTCGTTGGGCATCCCGTAGTAACTATCTGGCTCAGTGCAAAGAAGGGTGATGCTAACTTGCATGTCCTGCTCGAAGAGATCGATGGGAAAGGCGGGGTTCAATACGTTACCGAGGGCGCGCTGCGCGCGTCGCAGCGCAAGCTTGCGGAGCCGCCCTACGATAACCTTGGGCTGCCCTACCAGCGTTGCTTCATCAGTGACGCCGAGAGCGTTCCGGGCACGCATCCCGTCGAAGTCCGCATGGACTTGCATCCAACGGCAACGGTCTTCAACGAAGGCAACCGCTTGCGTATCTCGATCATGGGAGCCGATGCGGACAACACGGTGCCGTCTCATCTGTCGCGGAACAGCATCGACGTGTACATGGGGCCTGAACACGGGTCGCGCATCGAGCTGCCGATCTTGCGCTGACTGGACATCAGGTGCCATCGATTGAGGCGGTGTGAATGGTGACGACACGCTCGATCAAGCAGGGGCGCTTATGCAACGCGAGTTATTCGGAAAGACCGCATGGCTTGCGGCGCGCCGGCCCCATCACTCCGGGTGGAGTCAGCTGAAAAGTAACGAAGCCAACCGCTTTACCCAAGCCATCATGAACACCGAGCTTGTAGTTCTCGCTACCGATGGGCGGGGGGTTGACCGCGATTATCTTGGGCACAAAGCCGCCACTGCCGGCCACACTTCCACCAATCAGTTTTGGGTTCGGTGTGCTGCGTTCACTGTTCAGGCTAGGACGATCGAAGGGCGGCAGCGCGTTCTCTACGCGTGGGTCGATCAGGGCATTGTCCAAGAATTCTCGCATGTCATCGCTCGACAGTTGCTCGTCCCAGAACAACGCCTTGCCCAGGATTCGCTTCGCCTCCGTCGTCGGGTTCTGCGCCGGCTCCGGCGGCGGTCCGAGCTGGCGCGCCAAGCAGAATCGGAGCCATGATCAACAGGCTGGGAGCAAGTTGCAGTCGTCTCATCATGATTCCATGCGTCGCGCGCGATCCGTGGAGGAGTCAGCCATCCCGTGTGGAGTAAAGGCCATGCTGAAGTCTGACTGGTTTCCGCTGAGTGCGGGAGCCCAAGCGTTTGGAGGGCGTAGAGATTCGGCCACAATGCAGAGTACGGAGGCGCAACCTGATGCTTCGCGCAATCCGGTACCAGGCCGGCCCGCACATGGGCACGACCTCTGAAGCTTCAAGGACAGAGATCCCCGAGGCCGCCGACTACTCGTGCCGCAAGGCCTCGACCGGGTCCATATTGGCCGCCCGCCAAGCCGGGTACAGCCCAAAGATCACTCCAGTAGCGACCGAGATGCTGAAGGCCAGCAGCGGAGCCTCGGGCGTCACGACGGTCGGGAGGTCTGCAAAGCGCTCGACCATCGCGGGGATCAATAGGCCCAAGCCAACACCAGCCAAACCGCCTCCGGCGGACAACACCACGGTCTCGACCAAGAACTGCGTGACGATGTGCTTGCGCTTGGCGCCCAACGCGCGCCGAATGCCGATCTCGCGCGTGCGCTCGGTGACGGTGGCGAGCATCACGTTCATGATGCCGATGCCGCCGACGAGCAGCGAGATACCGGCGATGGCGCCGAGCACGATGTTGAAGATGCGCTTGGTCTCGCGCGCACGCATCAACAGCTCGAGCGGGACGACAACCTTGTAGTCCTTCTGCGCGTGGAACTGGTCCAGCATCGTGCGGCAAGCCGCAGCCACAAAAGGTACGTCGACGGCGCGCTCGACCTCGACGATGATCTCATGCAACTCGACCTCGGTCGTCTCGGTCGAACCCGAGCGACGTTTGGTTTGGCGGCCGCCGTACCAGGACAAGCCGATTGAGTGCGGAATGAATACCTCGCCACCCACTTCGGATCCGATACCAGCGCCTGCGGATGAGATCGGACCGCGCGGCAACAAGACACCGACGACTACGAAGTAGTCCGCGCCTAGTTTGATCTTCTCCCCGATGGCGGTCGAGAAGGGGAACAGGTAGCGCGCCACGTCATAGCCGAGCACGGCAACCGGGTCGACTTGTTCTTCGTCGCGATAGTTGATGAAGCGGCCGTCCATCACGACGCGCCCAGTCACGGATTGATAGCGCGGCGGAACGGCGCGGATCAACGGGCGGCACAAATGAGGCCCCACGCGCACTTCCTCGGGCACGTTCAAGACCGGAACCACACGATTGACCCCGGGATAGGTGTCAGCGACGCGCGCACGGTCCTTCTCAGTCAAGCCGTAAGCGATTACGCGCGACTCAGAGTTGGACACCGCATCCTCGGGCGGCTTGATGCTGCGCAGGATGACGTTCTGACTACCCAGCTCCGTGATTTGGGCCTGTGCTTCGATGCTGGCGCCTTCGCCGACCGCGAGCATTGCGATCACGCTCGCGACACCGAACAGCACGCCAAGCGTGGTCAACAAGCTGCGCAATTTGTGCAGCAGGAGACTCTTTACGCCTAAGCGGAAGGCACGTATGAAGGTGCCACGACGCAACGAACTCATGCGCTGCTTCCCTGGACCGGAACGTTTGATTGCGTGCGTGTCGAACGCACGCTCTGGGTCTTCCCGTCCGCGAGCGTCAACACGAACTCAGCACGATCGCCGATCGATGCCTCGTGCGTGACAAGTAGGATCGTCTTGCCCTCGTCATGCAATTCATCGAAGAGGTTGAGGATCTCGCCCGCCGTCTTGCTGTCCAGGTTGCCTGTCGCTTCGTCAGCCAGGATCATCGCGGGGTCGTTGATCAATGCTCTTGCGATCGCGACGCGCTGTTGCTGGCCACCTGATAGTTCCGTGGGACGGTGACTAAGGCGCCCGGTCAAGCCGACGCGCTCGGCGAGCTCGTGTGCGCGCTCTTCGATGCCTTCGGGGGGCTCGTCGAGGTACATGACTGGAACCAAGATGTTCTCAAGCACGTCGAGCTGCGCGATCAAGTTGTAGGACTGAAACACGAAGCCGAGCTCATGCGCACGCAACTCCGACAACTCATCATCATCGAGTGAAGCGATCTCGCGGTCGGCCAATCGATAGGTGCCGCTGGTCGGTCGGTCAATGCAACCGAGCAGGTTCAGCAGCGTCGATTTGCCGCTGCCCGAGCTGCCCATGATCGACCAATACTCGCCCTTACGAAACACGTGGTTGAAATCGCGCAACGCATGCACAGCGACATCACCTGTTTGGTAGGTACGGCCGACGCCGACAAGTTCGGCAACAGCCGGTGCCTGTGATCCTTCAGCCTTCACTTGCCGTCGCCTCCGGTGCGGCCGCGCTCTTTGCCTTCGGCGCCAGACTTGCTGCTGCGCCGGCCTTCGCCACCGCCGCGTGAGTCCTTGGAGCCGCCGCCTGCGCTTGGCTTGGATTTGGCGCCGTAGGAATGCGGGCTAGCCTCGGAGTCGCCCGATGTAGGCCGATCTGCGCCGTAACTTCCAGCCGGGCCCTCTGATTCGCCCGTCGATGCGGGGAAGGCCATCGCCGGGATGCCACCGCCGTTCTCTTGCGGAGTCGCACTGGGCGAGAAGCTGGACGGCGGTGTCAGCGAAACGACATCGCCTTCTTCCACTCCGTCTATGATCTCGACCCACTTCGCGTTGTCCAAACCGGTCTCGACCTGCGTCGTCTGGAAACCTTCCTCGGTTTCCTTGAACACGATGGTCTTTCCGCCGTCGATGAAGATCGATTGCACGGGCGCATACAACACATCGTCCAACGCGGCTGCGAAGATCTCGACGTGGCAAGACATACCGGGACGCATCTCGGGTGTTCCGCTCTCAATTGAGATCTCGGCCTTGTACAGGCGTTGATTCGGGTTTGCGAACCACTTCTGCGAGTCAGGCAAGAGCGCAACGAATTCGACGCGGCCACTGAAGACCTCTTTACGCATCGCGTCGATTGTGACCCGACATGGCTGACCGACCTCGACCATCTCTAGCACGGTCTCGTGCAAGCTGGCCTTGACCACCATGCCACCCGGCTTGGGCAAGCTGACGATCTCTTGTCGTTCGCGAACGGAGCTACCTACCTGAACCGGCTCCGAGCTGCCATAGCGTGACGAGTTGCGCCCGTACACGACCATGCCCGGCCCGGGAGCAATGATCACACCCTTATCGATCTGACTCAGGATCTTGGCCAGCTTCTCGCGCTCCAAGCCGAGGCGCGCGACGGCCGTTTCCTTGGCGGCCAAGAAGTCCGCGAGCTGCGCATTGGCTTGCTTGCCCGTCTTCTGCAGGTCGCGATCGAGCTCTTCGATATCTGCGTCGAGCTCGGCCAAGCGTCGCGGGTTCTCGTACTGCAGCATCAGTTCTTGCTCGCGGATCGCCTGTTCCTGAGCGATCTTGGCACGCTCGTGCGCCAGGCGATCGGCCTCGAGCTCGGTGCGCTGCACGAAGCCTTTCGCCTCAAGCTTCGTGGTCCATTCGAGTTCGTCGTTGGCACGTTTGTACTCTTCCTTGCGCAACTGAATCGACTCGATGGCGGCCTGCTTCTGCAGCGGCCAGTCACCCTTAATGTACTTTTCCTTGTCGATGCGCGCGAATGTGACCCTCAACTCAGCTGACGCGATGTCCGACTCATTCTGAATCTCTTGAATGTCGTACTGCTCGCGCGCCTTCGTCTCGGCCGCTTCGGAGTTCTTGACGGTGATCTCTTGAGCGACGCGGCGGTCGGTCATCTCAGACACGTCAAGCTCTGCGATCAGGTCACCCTCGTCGACGATCGAACCTTCATCGATCAGATACAGGATGGTCGAGTTGCCCTCCAACTCGCACATGAGGCTGACCGAGTCTTTCGCTTCCAGATTGCCAGTCACAATCTCAGAGATACCCAACTGCCCGCGGGCTACCCTCACACCCCCCAGGGCCTCTTGCTCTTGCTGCGTCAGGATACCGCTCGACATCGCCCAAGCTGCAGCGCCAATGAGGACGATAGCGAAGACGGGGATGAGTTTTGCGTTGCCGCTTTGATGGCTTTTCATGATTGACCCTCTTAGGGCTGTACCTCTCCCAATTCTTCTACCTCGGCAGGCTGACGTAGCAGGCTTGCCACATCTTCGTCGATGAACATGCCGCGCTCGTCCACGCGCAAGAGCTCGAGATCGAGGTAAAAATCAAGACGCGTAAGCGTCAGGTCGACCAGGGCAGCCGTCGTCGCATTTCTGGCCTCGAGCAGCGCATCCTGCGCCTCGAGTTGGTCACGCGTACTGGCGCGACCGGCTGCCATCATCAACTGTGTACTTTCGACACGTCGATTCGCGAGTACTTCAGCGCCCTGTTGAATGGTGTAACTCTTCGCAACGTTGCGCACTTGGCGCAGCGAGTCGCGCACCGCGAGGCGAATCGAGTCCTCTTCGCGTTCGAGTGTGCGGCGTGCGTTCTCGACCGCGATCAACTCGCGTCTGTAAGCGTTGCGCTCCGAGACGCGGTCGACGGGCAGATCCAAACCGAGCGATAAGGACCAGGGTGCGTTGGAGCCGCGGTAGTCGAGCGGGCTCCCGTCGTCCGAACCGGCGCGGCCGTCCAGGGTCAGGTCTAAACCTGCGCGCAGCGCGTCTTCGAAGACAACGATGCCACGTTCGCGATCCTCGAGGCTGTCGCGCACAGTTTGGAACTCGAGACGTTCTTGCAGAGCTACCTGGCACGCGACGAGCTCAGCAACCGGTTCGTCACCAAGCCACGGATCTTCGGCGCCGAGCCTGTCCAACTCGGATTTGTCCAAGGTGATTTCGATGTCGATCGGAAGACCGAGGAAGAGCTTCAGCTCGTCCATGTTGCGCTCCAGGTTGCCGCTCAATTGCAGCAAGCGGTTCTCGGAACGCAACTCGTTCTGCTTGGCCTGGTCGACCTCTTGGTCCTTCAAGCGGCCGGCATCCGCGAGCGCGCGATTACGCACCGTCAACAGGATCAAGTTCTCGAGGTTGTTCTCTTCGTTCGTAACCGTGTCAGCAGCGCGCAGCACCGAATACATCTGGCGTGCGACATTGACCGCGAAGGTGCGCCGGAAACGCTCGTAGTCACGCACCTCATAGATCAGGTTGCGCTCCGACTGCGTCAAGGCTTCGCGCGTCACGGACGGACCAAAGCCGGCCAGCAACGGCTGCGTGATACGCAGGTGCAAGTCCGTGACCAGGTCGACGCCGTCGCCGGTAGACACGATGCGGAAAAGGCCGCTGCCTACCTCGGCCAACACGCTGGCGCCGGTATCGAGCACCTTGCTGAAGCCGGTGGATACGCTCGCGCTGGCACTCTCACTCGAGCCCGAGTCAGTCAGGGACGCGCTGCCACCAGCATCTTGCTGAACGCCGTTGCGCCACTGCTCCAACGTCAGGTCGAGCGCAGCACGGTACAGGCCCTCGCGGTTCGACCTGACATCATGGCTGTTCTCGGCCGCGATCTCGAGCAGATCGACCAACGTCAAAGGGATTGACGCGTCCCATTCACCGCTCACGATGCGCTGGCGAACGCTACCCTCCGGCGGATCGATGCTGAAGCCTCCTTCTTCATCGAACAAGGCTGCACGCCGCGCGGCGATCAGCCCATAGGCTTCCACGTCCGCCTCGGCGCGGAATTCAGCGGCTGACTTGCAGCCGGAGAGGCTCGCAATGAGCAGAGCCGTAGAACACACGAGGGTCGGTGTCCACAGCCTGTTGGGAGGTACAGGGAGGATCTTCACGGACAGAGAGCGACTGCTGAGGAGCTAGTTGCAGGGCAGCAAGATAGCGGGCATGGGGATGAGCGAGTAGCACCCTACGAAGCTCTTGCTTCGGGGGAACATTGGCACAGCACAAATGCCGTGGCTTGGGTGTAAGAGATCCGCTTTCAGCTGGCGTAGGACGACGGCCTTGAACCTCAGACGCGGGCGCACACCGTAAAGGAAAGTCCTACGAATGCTTGTAGTTCGAGGCCTTGTAACCAGGGATTGACAAAGCGACGGCTGTCAATCAGGCCCCGTGTAGTCGGAATAGCACGACCTAGACGATGTGAGCACCGTCCGGAGGCTCGAAGGGCTGCAAAATGGCGTGAATCACACTGAGAGTCTCGTAATAAGTCCCCTCTTTGATTGTGAAGCCGCCCGGGACCGATTGAATCTCGGCCATGAAGCTCTCATCTTGGAAGTAGTAGTCGCGGAACTCGCCCTGCTCCTGATCCAGGATGCTTGCTTTGAAGCCATTCTGCTTCAAGCAACTCAGGCTCATCTCGAGGTCGGCCATCGACGATTGCACAAAGATCATGCTGCCGCCGGGATGTAGGCGCTTGTGGCTGTCCAGGATCAACGAATCGAGGTAATAGCGCCGGTTCTGCTTGCCGCTCTTGCAGAAGGGCGGATTCGACACGATGACGTCAAAGCGCCCATCTGTGTGCAGCCAGTCAGCAACGCGGTACTCGATGGCTTCTGTGCCGGGGCAGTTGCGCTCGACATTGACTCGCGTGGATTCGAGCAGGTCGCCCATGATCTCCGTCGCGACGATGTGGCTGGCACCCTGCCGCAGCATCAGGATCGTGTGATTCGCGACACCGGCACCTAGTTCCAGCACCTCCTTGTTCCTGACCAGGTTGTGCTGGGCCAGCGTCTTGGCCAGGAAGTGACCGTGGGGGGTCGGCCGCCAGGCCTGGCCCTCCACACCCAGATCCATTTCAAGCAAGGCTTCTCTCTCTTCGGGGCTGATTTTCTCTTGCGACGGAGTCATGGGCTGCTCTTCGGGGGCGGATACGGAAGTCTGCCCATCTTAACGAATGGACCCTGTTCATCGCAGATGGGAGCATCCCCGAAACGGCGTTAATGGCCAAAAATGGTCTATTTCCGGCCTAGATAGGCAATAAGTGCCCTTAACTGATCCAGAACAAAGACCGCTCGCTTAGCCTAGATTTGCAGCCTGCCCCATCAGGAGCGGGTCTCCTAACCTTCGAGCAAGCTCAAGCGATGCCCGAGCGAGCGATGGTCTGGCTCAGCGGGCCGGTCGGCGCCCCAGGAGCGGCGGGCGCCCGCCGATAGTGAGGGGCGCTGCGGCCGTTGCTCTTGGGAGATCGCATGTAGCTGCCCTCTTTGGTCTCCGGCTTGATGCCGGTCTCGCTCTTCCCCGGAAGGCGGTTGGCTTCGCTCGGCCGGTTCCTGCCCGGAGAGGCTCCGCCACGACCATGGTTGCCGCTCCCGCCTTCGCCGGGCCCGCGACCGTTGACACGCGGCCCCCAACGATTGGGAGTGTGAAAGCGTTCGCGCACGTGCTCATAGAACTCGCGCACGGTCAGCTTGCGCCAGCTCTCGAGCTCGGCCTGCTCGAGAGCGCTTATCTCTTCGAGCACCTTCGTGACGCGCTGGCGACAGCGATCAGCCATGACCCGTTCGCGCTCACCGGGTCCCATGCGCGCCAGCTCGAGTCGATCAGCGGTGCGCGGTCGCAGCGCGTCCATCAATTGCCTACGTTGCATCGAACTCAGGTCAGTCTCGCTCGGGTTCGAGGTCGGGGCTCCTTTGCCGCTCGGCCACAGCTCGGGCAATTTGTTGCGCATGCGTTTCATCGCGTGCAGAAAGTCGCCGGGCGGCATGGTCTTCAGTCGCTTCCAAATGCTGTCCGGAATCGTGTCCTTTAAACCCTTGGCGACGATGCGGTCGTGAATGCCACGCCGAATGAATTCGAGCAAGGCTGCGGTGCGGCGCTCCGGAGGTAGCGACTGCAGACCATTCACGTGATCCTGCGGCAACTCCAACTCGATGGCCAACTCGCGCAAGGCCGAGCCCAGCTGCTTCTCTTGGCGCAGCCGCAAGCGACTCATGTAGCTAGAGCGTGTTTCGGGTGAAGCTTCGCGGAACATCTGGCGTTGCTTTGGGTCGAGCTTTTCGATCAAGCTTCGGCCCTCTTCGCGCGCCTCTTCCAAGACCATCTCGCGCATGATCTGGCGCCCCTCTTCTCCTGACAAGGACTCGAAGGCCTGACGTTCTTCGTCGGTCAAGCTGCGCTGGATCCGGCGCTCGAGGCGCATCAAGCGCGAGGCGTCATTGATGATTTGCTCGCGCTGTTTCGGAGCGACTTCGTTCAAAGCCTTGTAGCGCGACTTCATGCGCTCTTGCTCTTCCTGCGTCAGCTTGTTCCAGCGCTCGAGCAGTTCCTCTTTGCTGGTGCCCGTCTTTTCGGGCTCCGCTCCAAGTGTTTCGGTAACGACTGCGTCCGTTACCGGCGCGACCTCTTCTTGAGTGATCTTATCTTGACTGGCTTTCGTCAACGCAAACGCACTGCCCGCGATCAATGCGACAGCAAGAATACCGCCGCCCAATCGTGCGCCGCCCTTGAGCCGCTCTGTATGTGTCGAAGCCATGTATCGAAGCGCGCTCAGCGCGCTTCCTCCTCATACTCTTCAAAACCTTTCCAGTCTTCGAACAAGGCTGCGGTCGTGGCCGGGAACTCGAGCATGGCGAGCGTCGCTTCGTCCGAGTTTGTGAAGGCATCGAGCTCTGCGTCGGGCTCCTCGGTCGGCAGCTTGGCGTATGCAAGCACCTCGAACATCGCCAAGAACTCGTCGTCGGGCACTTCAGCGTTAGGCTCCGGCTGTTCCGTCGAAGATGCGGTCAAACCATCAGTGGCACCACTTGCAAGGTACGTATCCTCCGTACCCGTATCGCCGGCATCAGTCGAATTTGCGTCTGCAACAAAGTTCGTTTCGGTTGTGCTCTCGCCGGTAGACGTGAGGCTCCACAGGCTGTATCCGCCAAGGATGACGAGGAGACCTGCCGCCATACTCATCAACCTCGAACGCCAAGGGCCAGCGAGCACCGGGCTCGGCTTCGATGTGATTCTTCGTTCGACTTCACAGGCTTCCAGCACGAAAGCCGTGAGGCCTGCGGGGACGTCGACTGTGCCGGCGCGTTCGAGCAAGCGCTCGAGCGCTAAGTCTTGATTGGCCGTCACGCCCTGCAAGACGCGTTCACTCAAGCCGGTCGGTAGCGCAACTTCGTTATCGCGATCCAGCAAACGGTCGAGTGCTTCGTCCTGTTTGTTCGTCACGCTTTGTAGCACGCGCTCTGACAAGCCTGTGGGTAGCGCTACCTCTGTATTTCGATCGAGCAGTCGGTCGAGCGCGTAATCAGCGCGAGACGAGTGCTCTTGTTGCTCGTCACCTTCTTCTGCAGCCAAAGATGCGCGAACGCCACGCAAGACGGAGCTCGCCAAGTTCAGTGGTGCATCGGCGGGTTGATCCAGTTCGAGCAAGCTGTCCAAGCCGCCGCACATTTCAGCCAAGCGCGCCAAGACACGCGCCGCCAAACTCGGTGGCAGCTTCGGTTCTGGCAGCGACGACAGGATGTGCTCCAACGCCTCTTCCTTCGCGAGCAAGTCGCGACATGCATCGCAGCCAAGCAGGTGTGCATGCCAACCCAACTCGACCAAGGCCGATGAATTAGGCGCGCCACTCAACAAACTCGAGAGCCTGTGGCGGAACAGAGTGCAGTCAGACGTCACGCCAGTTCCTCTGCCAAGAAGTGAGCCAAGCGCGCCCGCAACGCTTCGCGCGCGCGGTGAATCAATGACTTGATCGCCTTCTCGCTGGAACCGAGCACACGCCCGATTTCCGCGTATGGCATGTCCTCGTACTTAGCCAAGACTAGCGCCATGCGCTGCATCTCCGGCAGGCTCGCGATTGCGGCCCGAACTGCGTCGACCACGTCGACTTGTGCCATATGCCCACTGGGATCCGACACGCGCTCGTCCGTGACATCGGGCCGGCTGCCCTCATGCTCGGCATCGGTCTGGGTTGAGCCATCGAGAGACAGCGTCTCGCGGCTGCGCGATCGCTGCGTCTCGTTCACGCACAGGTTGAACACGATGCGATACAGCCAAGTCGTGAAGCGCGCGCGCGGCTCGTACCGGTCACGGGCGCGGATGACGCGCAAGAAGACCTCTTGCACCATGTCCTCGCGCCCCGGATGGCGGCCCAGAAAACGCGTCAGCAGCGCGAAAACCTGACCGGAATAGGACTCGACGAGGGTCTCGAAGGCAGTCTCGTCACCATCACGCCACGACAACATCAGCTCGGCCCCGGCGTCTGCCGGACGGGCTGTGGGGGGCATTTCTTCTTCCATGGGGCTCACAGTGGTACTCGAACCCGGCATGGGATGTGTGGTTTCGACTACTACCGGATCTCTGCTTCAGAGTACTCCCTACAGCCGGCCCGGGGTCTGAAACCACCCTCTTTGCCCCGCCAGCCCATGTAAGCAGCGACTCTGGGCGCGTCCTCTTCCAAGCGTCTCCGAATTCTGATCGACGGGCACGCCCACAAAGTGCCCTACCCGTCGGTTGGTCGTTGCCGGCGTTAGGCGATACGAAGCTGCACCATTTGTTGCGGCTCCGGATCGCGGCTATTGCCGTTCGCTTGCCCTGATCGTTAATGCCAGCCAAGCATTCTCATCGCGTCGGGCTGCAATGTCCGGGTACTCCACTCGCGGAAAGGTGAACCAACGATACGAGGTCTCTCCTTTCTGATCTCGGAGTTACTCGGGAAGCTTCGTGGTTGGGGCCTGCTAGAGAACACGATCGTAGTCTTCGCCTCCGACCACGGGGACGAGTTCTTCGAACACGGAGGCTTCGGAAATGGGGCGAAACTTCACCGATACATGACCAAGGTACCGCTCTTTTTTTGGGGCGAAGGCGTCCGTGCGAAGGCTCACGAGGATCTCGTCAGCACGATCGATATCTACGCGACGATATGCGAGTTAGTCGGTCTGCTTAGACCCGTGAATCAGGGACTCAGCATTGATCCGGCCATCCGTGCTGGAGAGATCGAACTCGATCGCTCCTTCGTGCTCGCCGAGTGCGCTGGCATTCGCGACGAAGAGGGAAACAAACGCCCCTAAATCAGCGTGATCGGAAGCGATTGGTTCCTGCTGCGCCGTACCGACTCGACGCTCGACCGTCTCTATGACCAACGCTCAGACATCTTCCAATTCCACGACCTCTTGAAAGAGCAATCCGAGCTTCTGCAACTCTTCACGGAACAGGCTGACGAGCTCATGAGACAGTCGAAGCTGATCGGCTCGGCGCGTCAAAGCGGAGGCGGTCAAGTATGACTCCAAGACGCGAGAGCAGCTGCGGGCTCTCGGGTACCTCTCCGACGAGTAGCGCCATACGGAGCCGCACCGACTCAATCTGCCTGCAAACCGGCCCAACTCCCGATCACGGCTCGCAAACGACAGCCGCGGAGACGCTTGTCCTTTTCGGGCTCAGCGAGGAGGCTGTGGATGTATGCCTCTGCGTCCTGCCCACCCTCGCGTGCTGCCGTAAGGCGGCGGGCGTGCTCGTCTGCGGCTTGCGCCCGGTCCTCGACCTGAAGCTTGCGCGGGATGACCGCCATCGAATCAAGTAGACGCCAAGCCTGCATGGAGCTCGACCCGCCCGCTCCGGGCCATTAACGACTCAACGGGTACGGCCAAAAGAGAGCCATACCCGTCGATTGATTCTTGCTGCGCCCCGCTAGCTCAGGCGGCTTCGGTCTCGAGGCCGATCTGCGCGAATTTGCGCAGAGCGTCGCTCTGCTCGCCTTCTTGGTGCGAGCATCCCGTGATCACACGCTCGAGTTCGGCGCGGGCCTCGATGTGACGGCCGGCGGCTTCGAGCAATAGGGCTCGCACGCCGCGTGCTTCCAGATCGGATGAGTCGTGCGCCAGGCAGCCGTCGAGTGCGGCCAAAGCCTCTTCGATTTGTCCCAGCGCGCAGAGGACGCGGATCTGGTCCTCGTCGGAGCGCGGGAAGGCCTGATCTTGGGAGAGGGCCAGATCGCCCTCGCGCATGGCTTCGGTTGCGCGGCCGAGGCGGGCCAGGGCCCAGGCGCGGCGGGCGCGCAGCAAGCTTGTCTTCGACCCAAGCTCCATCGCGTGCTCGGTCGTTTGCACGACTTCGTCGAAGTAGCCGAGCCTAAACAGGCTGCGGGCTAGCTCTTCGTGGGACTTGATTGCTGATTCGGGGGAGAGTTGCATCGCTTACTCATTCCTAGATACGAAGCTCGAACAGGTTTCATTGGCCTCAATCACTTTTCGTGCCAAGTTGTCCCTCGTTGCAGGGTATTTGGCTACAAAAACCCACGCAGGAGGGCTTGGACAGCTGTGCGCGCCCCAAAAATGGCTTGGGGAGCACTTCTAACTGTCTGCTAGAAATGCGTCGGGGTCACGAATTTGTGACCCGAAGGCTCATTCTTCGTGCGCGATGCGGCGCCAGGCCGATGGCGGCCAGACGACGAAACTGGCCCGTCCGACGACCGAATTTTTGTGCACGGGTCCCCACTCGCGGCAGTCTCGGCTGGAGGCAGAGTTGTCTCCCAGGAGGAACAGTTCATTCGGTCCGAGGTCGAGCGTGCGGGTCACGGCAAACTCGCCGCGCCGCGTGTAGTGGAGGTCGCGCCACAAGCGAACCGATTCTAGACGCAGCCGGCAGCCCTCGCCGCCCAGCATCGCGCGATGCCCGAAGCTGATACCTGACTTAGAGTAGTCCTGCGAGTGAAAGTGCCGCTGCGGTGCCGCGACCGAGAGGTCGTGCTGCAGCTCGCCCCCGGCGTCCCAGATCCGGACGGTCAGCGAGTTGTCCACGTTTGCGAAGCGGATGCGAAAGCTCGACTCTCGATCCGGCTCGGGCGCAGCCGCTAGCCAGGCGGATGTGTCGAGGCGCTCTTCGAGCAATACCTTCGACTCGTTGCCGTAGCGTTGCACGATTGTGAGCTGGCCCAATTTGCGGCCCAGGTCGAGCAACAAGACAAAGGTGTCCCCGCTCTCGATCAAGTCGAGTCGCAAGCGCCCACTCAGCTCGAGCGCTTGCCAATCACACTCGAGCACGACATCGCCGACGCTGGATGTGCCCGTCTTGACCGTCCCATCCGACAAGCGTACGTCGTCTCGAATCGTCGGGTGATAGCGCATCATGCCGCTTTGACTGCCCGCATCGATCTCTGCACCTTCGAGTACCCACCCATCGGCTGTCTCGCTCCACGGATTGCCTTGTGTGCTGCCTCTCGTGAAAAAGTCTGCGATGGGTTGCGTCTCGGAATCAAAGACGGGAAGCAACGGCCGCGGCACGCCATCGAAGCGCAACGGCATCTGTCGAAACCAGATGTCACCGAACTCATCGATGCGTATCCCTTCGGGCTTGATGCCGATGGCTCGTTTGACGACCAACTTGCCGGCACGTTCGATCACGACTAATTCGCCGCGCCGAACGGGCGCCTGGTCGAAGTAGACGAAGACCCACTCGCCGGTATGAATCGTCGGCTCCATCGATGGCGAAGACACGCGATAGAAATCACCGACGAAGGCCTGAATACCCAGCACGCTGAGCAGCAGGATTGCCGCGGTCCAAGCGGCACGAAGCCAGAGTCGAGTGCGCACGTCGCGTCAGCCTAGCGGGATCAAGGCTCGCGCGACCAAAATGTAGATCGCGGATCCGGAAACATCGGACAGACAGATCAAGAACGGTCCCGCGACGATCGCGGGGTCGATACCGAGCCGGCGACACCCCATGGGAATGACGCAGCCGAGCACCGCGGCCCAAGAGACTGCAACGAAGACGGCGGTTCCTACGGCGAGGCCGAATGGCGTCGATTCCATCCAAGCCGCGACAAGAGTCGTTGCCGAACCACACAACACGCCAATCCAAGTCCCAACCGAGACTTCACTGTAGAGCACGCGCAACTCGCGCTCGGGTTCAACTTCACCCGTCGCAAAACCGCGCACCAGGATCGTCGATGACTGAATACCGACGTTGCCGGCAAGGCCGATGATCAACGGCAAGAAGCGCAGAATGGCTGCATTCGCGCTCGTACCGCCGGCGCTGTCACGCAGGAAGTACTCCAAAATCCACGCACTCAACAGACCGCCCATCACAGTAACGGCCATCAACGGCAAGCGTTGACGCACACGAACCAAGACCGGCAAGCGCGTTTGTTCTTGCTCGCCCGGCGCAGTACCGACGAGCTTCAAGATGTCTTCGTCGACTTCTTCTTCGTAGATCTCGGCCGCGTCCTCGGCAGAGACCACACCCACCAACTCGCCGCTAAGCTCGGTCACGCCGAGCGCAAACAAGTTGTAGTGCGCGATCATGCGCGAGGCCTCTTCCTGATCAACGTGCGCGTTGATCGAGAAGGCTTCGACCATCACATCTTCGACGGTCGTGTGGATCGGCGTGCTCAGCAGCGCGCGGTCCGACAGGTAACCGACGGGATGGTTGTTGGTATCGACGACGAATACGCCGATCGAGTCTTCGGCTTCCTCGTCCTTGCGGAACAGCTTGATCGCGTCGCCGATGCGTGAGCCGATAGCGATCGAGACATAGTCGGTCGTCATCACACCGCCGGCGCTCTCGGGCGGGTACGCGATCAGCTCGCGCAATTCGCGGGCGGTCTCGATCGAAATCTGATCCAAGACCTCGCTCGACACATCGCGACTGGCCTCGGCCAAGATGTCGACCGCGACATCGCTCGGCAGCTCTTCGATCAGCGGAGTGAGCGAGATCGCGTTCAGGCGCTGGATCATCGTGTGCCGCAGGCCTTCGTCGCCGTACTCGAGCACCTCTGCCTGATCCTCGACGGACAGCGAGCGGAAGACGATCCACGCGTCCTCCTCTGTCACATCGCGCAACCAGTTCGCGATGTCCGCGTTGTGCACGGCCTCGATCAGGCTCAGTGCGCGCTCCGGCGACTCCGCCAGGAGGTCTCGGAAGTCCCGAAAGGTGGGCTGCTGCTGGCGATCAGGAGTCATCTCGGCGAGCAGGATACGGTCTTGACCGCGCGGCCCCGGCGAGCATTCGGGGGAACCTGCGTGCTTCGCGTCTGCCCCGGGTGAGCTTCTGGCGGGCCGCTGATGAGCTCCGACTAGCTTGACTGCGTCGCCAGAAGCAACGAAGGACGCCGTGACCATGCGCAGAGGCTCGCGCCTCGCCAGGCGATTCGGACAACCCGAGACCTCACCTAATCTCGCTCAATCCAATGCGTGCAGGGTCGGCCTAGCAAGGCCGTCCTAGAAACAGCCGTTGCCACAGAGCCTGGCATCTGGAATCGAGCGCAGATCAAGGCGCACTAAGCTCCGAATGGTTGCCCCACCTCTATGAACAGGGCACCTGGGGCCGTGAGGAAGCGTCGCCCTTAGGCGATCGCGCCGGCGTGCACTGACAGATCCGGACTAATCAAACGTCGATGCAAGTGACGCACCGCGTCGCCCAGATGCTGCTGCCGCAGAACGATCGATTGGCTCTCGGCGCCGGTCTCGAGACAGGCCGCCGCGAAGGGCAAGTTTTCGGTGCGCATCTCTTTCATGATGCGCTGACCCAAGTTGCGATCCTTACCAACGCCGCGGCCGACCACGGCCAAGGTCGCGTAGCCACGTTCCACCTGGACAGGGATCCGCAGCTCGGCCAGGAAGCGCTCGAAGGCCGGGCCCGGTTCGCAGACGACCTGCATGCCTCGTCCCGAGGCCGTCACCATTCCGGGCACGATTGCACGTCGGCCCATGCCGCGGAAGAGCTCGGAAATCATCTCGGCCCGGCGCTCGGGCTCGTCGATGCGCATGTTGACGATCACAGCTTCGTCGCGCGATGCGATCGCGATCGGTCCGGAGCGATCGAGTGAGTCCTCGAGCACCGTTCCGGTGGCGGTCGGTTCGTGGACATCGCAAACGCGCACCTTGACCTGGGCGCGCACGGTCGGGGCGACGGATCCTGGATGCAGAATGCGAGCGCCGTGAAAGGCGCACTCCTCGGCCTCGGCATAGGTCAGGCGCTCGATTACGGAGGCCTCGGGGACGAGAAGCGGGTCGGCGGTAAGGATGCCGCCGACGTTCTTCCAGAACTGGATTTCAGCTGCGCCAATGGCCTCTGCCAGCACCGAGGCTGTCAGATCGGAGCCGTTGCGGCCTAGGGTCGTTAGGGCTCCGCTCTTGTCCTTGGCCAGGAAACCGGTCACGACCGGAATGCCGGGCACTTCGGCCAGCGCCTTGCGGATCCCGCGCCCGATGCCGTCCAAGGGACGTGCCTGGCCAAAGGTCGAGTCGGTCAAGAAACCAACATCCCAAGCGTCGACGGGGGTGGCTTGCAAGCCGTGTTCGTTCAGCACGCGCGCAAAAATGCGCGCGCTCATGCGCTCTCCGAAGGAGAGGGCATAGTCGAGCTCGGCCAACTCGACTCGGCCGCGTTGCCGAATCACAGCCAGCAGGCGGAAGAACTCGCGTAGGTAGCGATCCAATAGCTCCGAGTTAAGACCCAGCTGCTGCAGCAGGGTGCGGTGCCTGATGCGCACGCGGTCGGCTTCGGATCCGCCCGAGGCGGCGCCGCGCACGACGGCCTCTAGCATGTCCGTGACCCCGTGATGGGCGCTGACAACCACAACGGGCCTTTCCCCACCACGATCGGCGACGATCTGGCACGCTCGGCGGACACCTGCCCCATCGGCAAGTGCGGCGCCTCCAAACTTCATTACTCGTTCAACGAACATAATCGCTCAGGATACCGTGGGTGGGAGCTCTAGGTACGCGTCTCAAGTTGAATGAACGGTCCTGAATGGAGAATCGTTCATCTGATCTTCACCCCAATGGAAACGCCATCCCCCTACAAACATGCCCTGAGGCCCTGGACCGACGGTCGAACGCGCTCTTTGAATTGGGTGGGGGCCGCCTTCGTTGGTGTTGGTTTGGGTGCCGAATTCGTAAGCGAAGCCTTCCAAAATCGGGATGAAGGCCAATCGGCGCCCTTGTGGGCATGGACATTGTTGATTGGTCTGAGCCTCTATTTCTTGATCATGTTGGCCTACGCGCTTCGGACCTGGCTCTCGTCCCGTGCCCCGGACTTGAAGATTCAGACCGATGCGACCAGCATTCTGCCGGGCAAACTGGTCCGAGGCAGCTGGGTCTTCGCGTCTCAACCGCACCGACTGGAAGGCTTCGAACTTCAAATCGAAGCGCGCCGCTACGTGAATGAGGACAAGCCGGCCAAGAGCCGTACCGCCTGGCGCAAGGTAGCCAACGACGACAAGTACGAGGTGCTCGATTCCTATGCGGTTCTGAGCCTCGAGACGCCCCACGACCTGCGTCAGGGCGAGTTTGAGTTCCTGCCACCCCAGAAAATGGCGCGCACCCACCAAGGCACGACGCGACTCGTGATTTGGCTGCTGGTCGCAAGAGGTCGCGCTCCCCTGTGGCCGGACCTGCACGTCGAATTCGTGCTGCGCACCCCCAAAGGCACGGTGCTGGGCCAAAAGGGCCGCCGCAAGCGTCGCAGGCCCTTCATCTAGCACGACGGCCGCGTCTTTCGGACACGCCAACGGCCCGCATCCAGTGCTTCGCGGGCGCCCAGCGCATAGGATGAGGGATGCCCGCCAGCCCGGTGGAATTCTCAAAGAGCTCAGCTATGACCGACAAGGACCCCGCCGCCTCGGAAGAGGCGTTGATCTACGACTGGAACGCACCGCTCCCGAAGGCGACGGAGATCCAGTTTGACGACGAGACCCTACGGGACGGGATCCAGAGTCCGTCTGCGCTCGACCCCGAACTAGACGAGAAGCTCGAGCTGATCCACCTGATGGAAGATCTCGGCATTCAGACCGCCGACATCGGCCTGCCGGGCGCTAGCCAGCGAGCGCGCGAGCACATCCTGACGCTCGCCAAGGAGATGACCGGGATGAAGATCACCCCGAACGTCGCCTGCCGCACGCTCATCTCGGACATTGCGCCGGTCGTCGACATCGTGCAGGCCACCGGGGATCCGGTCGAGGTGTGCGCCTTCATCGGCTCGAGCCCGATCCGGCAATACACGGAAGACTGGACGCTCGAGCAGATGGTCAAGCTGTCGCGCGATGCAATCGAGTTCGCGACCAAGGAGGGCCTGCCCTCGATGTTCGTGACCGAAGACACGACGCGCGCCCATCCGGACACGGTGCGCGCGCTCTATACCGCCGCGATCGAAGCCGGCGCCAAACGCTTGTGCGTGTGCGATACCTGTGGGCACTCGACACCCGAGGGCGTGCGCAGGCTGGTCGCTTATGTGAAAGGCATCGCTGACGAGCTGGGCGCGGATGTCGGCATCGACTGGCACGGCCACCGCGACCGCGGCTTAGGTTTGATTAATTCACTGGCCGCGATCGAAGCGGGAGCGACGCGTATCCACGCGACCGCTTTGGGCGTCGGCGAGCGCACCGGCAACACCGAGATGGATCTGCTGCTGGTGAACTTGAAGCTGAACGGCCAGATCGACAACGACCTGACCAAGCTCGGTGAGTATTGCCGCGTGGCCAGCAAGGCTGTTGGTGTACCGGTGACGAGCAACTACCCAGTCTTCGGTAAGGATGCTTTCGAAACGGCGACGGGCGTACATGCTGCCGCGGTCATCAAAGCATTCCGCAAGGGCGATGCGTGGCTTGCGAACCGAGTGTACTCGGGCGTGCCGGCCGACTTGTTCGGCCTAGAGCAAGTCATCGCGGTCGGACCGATGAGCGGAAGGTCCAACGTGACGTGGTTCCTTGAGAAGCGTGGTCACGAAGTAACAGATGAAGCGGTCGCTGCGGTGCTCGCTATCGCCAAGGAGAGCCCGCGCTTGTTGACCGAAGACGAGATCCTGCAAGCGGCTGGCGTTTCTAACTGATTCCATCCACACGTGACTGCCCATGCTCGTACCTAGGGCTCCTCGAACCGAGGTACGCGCTGTAACGATCAAGCATGAGCAGTAGGTACATAGGACCGGGCGTCGTTATGGAATTTGGTACCTGGAGCCTGGTGGAGTTGTGCGGCGCCCTGCTCCTCGTACTGATCGCGCTTGCGATCGTGGCGGGCCTAGTTAGCTTGTTCGTTAGTAAGTGCGAGAGCGACTGACGCCTGTTGGGGCGAGTGGGATTACCGCTAGCGCTTGTTCATGCGTGCTACCAGACTGGCTCGCAGCTTCCAGGCCTCGCTCGTTGGCTCCATCGACTCGTGTGCTCCCGAAGTAATGGTCAGAGCACAGCGATAATCGCGATGCGCGTTCGCTGCGTGCAGGATCTGCTCGAAGGGATGCCCAAAGATCTCGCGATGCGCGGCTCGCAACACCCCGGGCTTGGCTGGCCAATTCCGAAGCACTGGTGGCTCCCCCATATATTGGCACCGGCTGGGCGCGCTCTGAGACCCTCAGGGTCCGTTCAAGGGGATGCCTATGCAGATCGCCAGGCTGGGTCGCAACATTCCGCACCTGTCGGCTCATCCCCTGGGCTGTGTGTTGCCGAAGTAGTGGCGTGAGAACGTCGATGACGCAAACGGACGAGACGACCGAAGACAGCCTCAAGAACCAGGACCCGAGCTGGTACAAGATGCTCGACGACACAGGTCGTGAACGGGTCGTCAATGCAGACTTGGAGCGCGTAGAGCAGTGGACTGAGATTGAGGTCTCGTGTCGCATGGCTTGGCGTAAGCCGATCTTGGAGACGGCAGGAATCTTTGCGGCCGCCGCTCTGATCTCGACCGGCTACTCGCTCTATTCCACTTTCATTGTGGCGCTCGTCGGCGCGGTGACCGGCGCCCTCTTCCACAGGATCAATGCGGGACAGTTGCTCGGTCCACTGATCGGTATTCCGATGTTCTATCTCGCGTTGACCATGGCCGGATCTATGACCTTCATCGGTTTTATCTTCGGACCGATCAGCATCGGTTCGATGTGCGCAGTCACCGGAATGAGGCGCGGCGAGCTACCCGGAAGTTGAGGCGTACGCGCCCGGGCGCCGCTTGTCACTCATCTTGAACGTCTCGTCTCCGGCGAGCTTGGGTGCGCAAGAGGCAAGCGTTAGGATCGGCGACTATGGCTAGACACTCGGGCACGCCCCTTGTTCGGACTTAGCGGCTATTCCGCCCCCACAGAGCGCGCCTCAGCTCAACGACTCCTGGATCAGGCGAATGCTATTGCCGCTTAGATCCTTCACACACATTTCACGGTTGCCCCAAGTCTGATCCGTCGGTTTCAAATCGATCGCGACGCCGCTCAACTTCACGCTCTTCGTGCAGCTCGTCAACGTTCTCGACTCTCAAGTAGGCGCAGCTTCCGTTGACGCCATCACCGCGGAAGGACGACATGTGCAACCAAGCCGTGTCGCGTTGGAAGCCCATGTAGCAAGGATCGGGCTTGGTCTCGTCGATGCGATACTGGAACGTGAGGGTAAAGCCAAGTGCCTTGCCGTAGAAGGATCGGAAGGTTCGCGCAAGGCGTAGAATGAGGCTGCCTCCGACGATCGTGGCGGAGCGTGTCATTGAAGGTTGCGTCATGCCAACCAGGTGCTTGTTCGCAGAGTCGTAGAGTTCCTCCCGACTCGCTTATCCAGCACGGGTCGACCACCACTTGCCTTGCATGCCGGTCACAAGAGCTGTGGCGCCGTCCTCGGAACAAATGGCGTTGAGTTTGTCGTCGCTTGGAAACGTGCGTGCGGACCCGTTGTCTTCGCCGGCGCTACGCATGAAGAAGACGCGACGGTTACCGACGGCATAAACCGTTCCGTCGAGTGCCAAGTCAATGGCTCGCAAGTAGGCACCGGAGACATCGCTCGCGCTCCATGTGGCGCCACCGTCATTGGTGACGAGCAGAGTGCCGCCAGCGCCGGCGACCAGGCCATGCTTGGCATCGCGGAACTCGATGGCACAGAAGAAGCTGCTCTTGCCGGGTATGCCGAAGTTGGCAGTGGCCTAGTCTTGCCAAGTAGCGTCGGCATCAACTGTCTTCAACAGGCGATGGCTTGCCATCGCGTCCACCGACGGCGAAGCCTGTCGTCATGCCTGCGAATGCGAGGCCGTCCAACCACTCGTTGCCGCTACGCGACTGGGTTCAAGCCTCGCCGTCGTCATTAGAGCGCAGGATCTCGCCGCTTAGTCCGACAGCAACCGGCACGCGTTCGCCCGCAGCATACGGATGCTTCGTGTGCGTGTACGCGATGTCATATAAGCGCGCACGGCTCGGAGAGTCGATAGTCTTCCAGGCAGTGCCTTGATCGATCGTACGCAAGATCACGCCGGGCTCAGCTTCGTCGTCCCTGCCTCCGACGGCGATGCTAACGCTGCCGTCATTCGTGAATTCGACGCCTATCATTAAGCAGTCCAGCTCCAACTCCGAGTACAAACTGACTTCGTACTCGTGCGACATGGGCTGGTCATCGCCGAGCGCGAGAGCGCTCTCATCAGCCGGCCACTCGGCCACAGCTGGCTTCAGCTCTTGTGTCGCACACGCCACGGGAACCTGTGCGCACGAATGCAACAGCAAGCCCGCTACGACCACTGCATGTAGGCAGGCATTCAATCGGGGCGGCATGCGCGACGGTCTCGGATCATCGACATGAACACGCGCCCGAGTTGCGTAGGTGTGCTCTGCTCGTTCAAGAGTGCACGTGTCGATGCCGTCGATTAGAGCCATGTTGATCCGGACTATGCGCCCGGCCAAGCGGAAGGGTTAGCGCGGAAGCGGCTGCGGCGCTGCGCTCAGCAGTCCAATTCCGGAATCCTTGGTCAGCTTGCGGAAGGCTTGCAGGGGCGCATCCACGACTTCGCTGTGCTTGCTCTTGGCCTGCTGCAAGCGGCGTTCCCCCTGTTCGAGTTGCTTCATCTGTGTCCGTGTAGGTTTCTCACGTGACGAGCCCAAGTACCACCCAGCGGTACCGAGTTCACTGTTGGCCGAGTTGTCCGCGGTGATGCCTTTCGTGGGTCCCGGCGTGTGGAAGAGTTCTTCGCAGGCCTTCAATTCCTCAAGCAATTTCTCGCCTGACTTCACGAGCTCGGCCAACGGGTGATCGCCGTCGTCCGCCTGCGGGTCTTTGGATTCGTTTGCCTTCTCAATGATGTGCTCGATGTCCTTGCGCAGCCGTTGGATCGACAACACTTTCAGCGCAGCTTCTTCACGCGCTCGGCCCAAGCGCTCGAGCGCCTTGTGCTTCGCGAGCCGGTCTTCCATCGATATCTGCTCGCGCGGATCCGCATGCACGACGACATCGCGCGATTCCGCTAGGTGACCGCTGCGAATCTGAACGTTGTAGGTCCCCGGTAGTACAGCATTGCCGCCTGGCTCTTCTTTGGATTGAGGGTCGAATCCGATCGATCGGTATCCCTTCTGGCGCAGGTTCCACATGAAGCGGTTCAAACCGTGCTCTGCGTCGACTTCGAAGCTGCGAATCAGGTTGCCCTCCATTCGGATCTCAACCTCTGCCTTTATCGGGTAAGGCTCAAGCTCAGCCTCCTCGCCAGTTTCGCTCGTAGCCTTCTTTTCAGCCGGTGCCGCTTCCTCGCTCTCGTCATGTGCGGAGTCCGGGAGGCCACGGCCAGCCATTTCTTCGAGCGCTTCGGTGACGCTCTTTACGTCATCAAGGAACTCGTGTTCTTCCTCACTGCCGTCATCTGCGGAGTCGGTGTAGTCGAGCCCCTCCAACCTATCCACGGCTGGCTGACCTTTGTTCTCTCGTTCCTCCTTCGCTTCACGCAGCTTCTCCAGCTTCCAATCAGCCTCCGCTTGATCGCGGTCCAACCAGAACGTGATCGCTGCGCCGTAAGCGACATTCTCGCCGCGGTACTCTTCGCTGGCAGGGAAGCGTGACTCACCGGTTTGCTTGCGGTTGTACAAGTATGTGTCGCGCGCCGGGTAGACATGCAGATCGAGCTCGCGCGCATCGTTAAACGAACGCAGCGAGGATATGTCGTCAATCACGAAGGCAGCGCGCCCGTGCGTACCAACAATCAAGTCATGCTCGCGCGAGTGAACGACCAGTGCGCGCACGGAGACCGTCGGCACACCTTCGGTCCACTTCTCCCACGAACGGCCGCCGTCACGCGAGAAGCACAAGCCGAATTCGGTACCCAAGAACAAGAGTTGCGGATCGATAGGGTCCTCTTCGATCACATGCAAGTATCCGTCGAGCTCTTCGGTCGCGAGGCTAGACCAACTGGACCCATAGTCCGAGGTGCGATAGACGTACGGCGTCCAGTTGGCGCGGTAGTGATCATCGAAGACGGCATAGGCGACTGCCGGATCATGCTTCGACGCTTCGATGTGGGGAATCCATGTGTTCTCCGGAACACCTATCCAATTGTTCTCGACACTTGTCCAGCTCTCGCCGCGATCGCGCGTGATATGCATGCGACCATCATCTGTACCGACCCAGATAACCTTAGGGTCCAAGGTGCTCGGCGCGATGGTCAGGATCGAGCAGTAATTCTCGGCATCCGTTACATCGAGCGTCAAGCCGCCGCTCTCTGCTTGGCGCTGCCACTCCTTATTGTCGGTCGTCAAGTCAGGCGAGATGATCTGCCAACTGTCACCGCGGTCACTCGAGTAGTGCACGAATTGGCTGCCGTAGAACACACCGGAGGGATCGAGCGGGTCGAGCGCGATTCCAGCATTCCAATTGAAGCGCAGCTTGACCTCGTCTCCAGTCGGACCATCCGGCCTGATGACCTTGCGTCCACCCGTATCAAGTCGCCAGCGCATCAACAGGCCACCCTGGCTCATCGCGTAGCCGCGAGTGGGATCGTCCGCCATCGGCAAGGTCGCGAAGCCATCGCCAAAACCAACCTCGCTCCAATGATGGTTGCGAATGCCGCCGTTCTCCCACACCGCACTCGGGCCGCGCCACGAACCATTGTCCTGCATGCCACCGTAGATGTTGTAGGGCTGCTCCTGGTCGACGGCCAAGTGATAGAACTGTGCCAGCGGCAGATTGCGCACGAAGCGCCAGCTTTGGCCGCGGTCGCGTGAGATGGCGACACCGCCGTCGTTGCCGTTGATGAGCAAGTCCGGATTCTCGGGATGAATCCAGAGCGCGTGGTGATCTGGATGGACCAGACTCCACGGGACTAGGGTTTGGAAGCTAGCGCCCGCGTCCTCCGAAACCGTGATGACCGATCCAAGCGAGTACACGCGGCGCGGATCCTTGGGATCGACGCGAATGTCAGCGTAGTAGAACGCCCGTGACGCGATGTTCGTGTCCGTGTTGACGCTCTCCCAAGTGAAGCCACCATCACTCGAGCGCAACAAGGCCGAGTTCTCGGCTTCGACCAACGCATAGACCGTGTCGGGGTGAGAGGCAGAGAACGCCAAACCGATCCGGCCCAGCTCGCCCGCCGGCATGCCTTCCTCAATCTTCTCCCACGTATCGCCGCCGTCCAGCGTGCGATGCAGACCGGAGCCCGGACCACCCGAGCGGAAGAAGTGCGCCTGCCTGCGATGGTCCCACATGGCGGCGATCATGTGATCGGGGTTCGAGGGGTCTTGAGCCAAGTCGGCGCAACCCGTGCGCTGATCGACGAATAGCACGCGTTCCCAATTCGCTCCGCCGTCGCGTGTGCGATAGACGCCGCGCTCTTCGCTCTCGCCCCAACTTGTTCCGACGGCTGCGACATAGGCGATGTTCGGATCGGAGGGGTGCAGCAGCACGCGGTGAATCTTCTCGGTCCCGTCCAGGCCCAAGTGCTCGAAGCTGTGACCACCATCGATCGAGCGCCAAATACCCTTGCCGCCGGCGGCGCTGTTGCGCGGGTTACCCTCACCTGTACCGATCCAAATGATGTCGGGACGGCGTTGGTTGACGGCGATCGCTCCGATGGAAGCGACCGGCGCTTCAGTCATCAGGTTCTCCCAGCTCATGCCTGAGTTGCGCGTGCGCCACAGACCGCCCGTCGCAGCGCCGACGTAGATCGTGCGCGGGTCAGAGACCAGCGCCTCGATCGCTGCCACGCGGCCACTCATGCCGGCGGGTCCGATCGAACGCGCTTTCAGCTGCGTCGTGAGTTCGCGCTCCTCGCTCTGGGCTGCACCCTGTGCGGAAGCGACTAGCGACAACGGGAGGGCAGAGAGGGCCAGGAGAAGGGTTCTTGCGATCAGTTGCATCCGCGCACGTTAACGGATCCGCGGAGGCCACGGCGGTCCGTCATCAGGCGAATCCTAATCCGGGGACGAAGGCTTACTTCCCGGCCTGGGCGCACTCGCGCGCTATTTCGGATCGAGGCAATGAACCCGTGTCATGCGGCCGAGGGCAACACCTAATGAGTGTCGGTTTGGCTCGCGCGCGATGGGAGCTGAATCAGGTTACGCCCGATGTGTGCCTGATCGGCTGGCCCTCGGCGCGCGCCCGATCGGCTGACGCTCCGGTTATGCCTGATCAGCTAACGCTCCGGGTATGCCTGATCAGCTAACGCTCGGTGTATGCCTGATCAGCTAACGCTCGGTGTATGCCTGATCAGCTAACGCTGATGCGAACCGCCGGCGCAGCCGGTTTGACCTCGGCATCCCTGTTTTGAACTGTGCCGTTCGTGGCCGGCGCATCTTTAATCAACGGGAGGGCGACCGCGTGCGGGATCTTGCTTGCCTCTTCGAATCGCAGGTCCTTGCGCGATTCATCGGGCAGACCGTTCGCCATCACTTGCGTGTGGTTGTACGAGCAGGTGTAGCACTTGTGATAGCCGCAGCGCTGGCGATCCGCGCAGTGGGCCTGAGCGACGCGGTGTGCGAAAAGCACATCTGCCCGATCGATTCGAGTCGGGCAGGTCCGCATGTCTCCAATTAAGTTCGCCATGATCCATCTCCCTCGCGGAAGGCTTTCTCACTAAGCGGCCCACACCATTTCCAGGGGGGTCCGCAGGGGTTGCGCATTGTGGGCGCCACTGTTCCGAGCTTGCAAGCACCCTTCACAATCGCTGGACCTGAGTCTCAGCGATGGCTTCAGCGTGAAGGTGGCCTGGGACCCACGCCTATTCTCGCGCGTCCTGCTCTGCGGAGAGTAGCAAAGCCTATTTCGAAATTGGAGTCCCCAGCGCAGCTCGCAGATGCGCCATGGCCTCTTCGGCAGCCTGGGCCCCACGGTGGCTGTCGCGGCTCAGTTCGACCGCCGCCATTCCATCATAACCGACTTCAATAAGTGCACTTAGAGCCGCTTTGAGGTCGAGCTCTCCGGTCCCGAACATGCGGTGGTCGTGAATCCCATCCGCGATGTCATCCAGGTGTACGTGGACCAATCGAGGTGCCCAGATTTCGATCTGTTTCTCGACGGGCAGGTCTCGCGTGACCAGTAAATGGCCCACATCTAGGCAGAGTCCAAGGGCGTCCCCAGACCCTCCCAGGCGCTTGATCAATTCCCCATATCCGCAGGGTCGCTCGATGAACATTCCCGGTTCGGGCTCGAAAGCAATCTGTATTCCGGCCGGAGTGGCGTGCTCGAGCAGGCTCGAGATGCCTTCGCAGAGGTGATCCCAGTGGCGGCTGGCGTCGTCCGAATTGCCACAGAGATCCTCGCCTCGCCCATCACCTGTGCTGCCGTCCGGAGACGCGCCGGCCCAGATCGAAACGATCCCGGCGCCGACTTCGACCGCCAAATCGACGCTGCTGCGCAGGAAATCGACACGTCTCACACGGTCCTGCGCGGACTCCTCAAGCAGGGTTGGGAAGTGCTTGCGCTCGGCATCCAACAGGAAGCGCGCGCCGGTTTCGATCGACAGTTCGAGTCCAAGATCCTGCGCCCAGGAGCGGACATCCTGTGTCTCGTTCGGGCGCAGCGCGAAGGGATCGAGTTGGCCCACATCGGGAGTGATCGCAACGCCCTCGTAGCCGAGGCCTGACAAGAGGCGCAAGGAATCGAGCAGTCGATGGTGCGCCAATCCATTGGTGTTGTAGCCGAGTCGAAACATGGGGTCCCTATTGAACGATGAAGCCTTTCTCGCGTCACGTCGAGATTCCGAACTCGGGCTCGCTATCGTGGCGTCTATGAGACTACGGCTTCGACACGTCGGCTGGATCTTCCTTCTCACGCCCGCCTGTTCGTGTGGAGACGAGGGCAACAGTAGCTCGGGAAAGACGATGCTGGATTTCCTGCCCGAGCCCGAGGCGATATACATCGGATCTGAGGCCTGTGGCAAGTGTCACGAATCGCAGTACGAAAGCTGGCGCGTCAGTCATCATGCCCAAGCAGAGCGCCTGATTGACAGCAAGCTCGACGCTGCCGCTTTCGCGGACAGAGCGGCCATCGCGCACGGCTCGCTGACGAGCCAGGTTAGGGTGAAAAACGGCGTGCACGAAGTCGTCACGCCCGGCACGAAGACAGAGCCGGAAGCTTTCGCCGTCCAGCGTGCGATCGGACTCGAGCCGCTGGTGCAGTATCTGGCCGAGGTCCGGCCTGGCCGCCTGCAAGTTCTCTCGCTCAGCTACGACCCACACACCGACGAGTGGTTCGATGTGTTCGGCAACGAAGACCGCCGCGCCGAGGAGTGGGGTCATTGGACCGGTCGTGGCATGGTCTGGAACGCGCAGTGCGCGGACTGCCACAACACGAACCTGGTCAAGGGCTACGACCCCGATACCGACACCTACGACACTCGCTTCGACGAACGCGGGGTCGGTTGCGAAGCATGTCATGGTCCAGGCTCGACCCACGCCGAGACGCACCTCGGCGTCTATGAGAATCTCGCAGCGGACGCATATACGATGCGTCCCTGGAAGGACGACTCGGCAATGATCGACACCTGCGCCGTGTGCCATGCACGACGCGCAGAATTGCGAGAGCACTACGTCGCAGGCGAACCGATGTTGTCGGCCTTCTTGCCCGAGTTGCCGGACTACTCGCCGACTTGGTATCCGGACGGTCAGGTGCATGACGAAGACTATGTCTACTCGTCCTTCTTGATGAGCCGCATGTACGACAAAGGCGTGACGTGCATGGATTGTCACGACCCGCATGGCGCAGGAATGCTGGACGAGGGCAACGCGTTGTGCATGCGTTGTCACAGCATGACGCAAGGTGAGATCGCTCCGATCGAGCCGGCGCGCCACTCGAACCACGACCCTATGGGTGAAGGCGGGCAGTGCGTCAACTGTCACATGCCGACGACTGTGTACATGCAGCGCGATCCGCGTCGCGATCATGGCTTTACGATCCCGGACCCCAAACTGACGTTGGAGCACGGCGTTCCGAACGCCTGCAATCGTTGCCACGATGATCAAGACGCGACTTGGGCCGCTAACAAGGTCGAAGAGTGGTATGGCACGAGTGAACGGATCAACTCGAAGCGCTCACGAGTCATGGCCCGTGCGCGCGAAGGAGTGGAGAGCGCAGCACTCGAACTCGCCCAGAGTTTGGCGTCGGAAGAGCATGCGACCTGGCGCGCGATCTTTTGCGGCATGTTGTCGCCGTGGTCCGAAGTGCCGGCAATCCAGGGCCTGTTGATCGCAGCCCTGAGCGACGAGTCCGCCTTGGTGCGCACCTATGCGGCGCGCGCCTTGGAGCACGCCGGAGACAACGCGCAATCAGCGTTGATTACGGCACGTTCGGATGCTACGCGATCCGTTCGTGTAACCGCTGCCCTCGCGAGTGCAGCGACGCTCGACACGCAATCGAAGGCGGGCAAAGAACTGCTAGCATCCTTTGCGCAAACAGCCGATCAGCCGCACGGACTCGCGGTGCAAGCCAACTTTTGGCTTGGTCGCGGAGATGCGGAGCGCGCTATTGAACTGCTTGAGCGCGCCGAAGCTTGGGATCCACACTCGGCACCGATTCCGCGTTTGCTCGCCCTCGCTTTCGACGCAGTGGGACGTCCGGCTGACGCCGCCGAAGCGGGACAACGCGCATGCGATTTGGATCCTTCCGACCCGGATAGCT
Source organism: Planctomycetota bacterium (assembly GCA_047611405.1). GTDB lineage: Bacteria > Planctomycetota > UBA1135 > UBA1135 > JBLFWN01. The sequence goes on from JBLFWN010000015.1 coordinate 51,492, forward strand.
GGTATGCGCTCGGGCTCGCGCGCGGTGCTGCCAATCAAATCGAACAAGCCGCCGTTGCGATCGAACGCTCACTGGCGTTGCGATCGAATCACTCGCGCGGCTGGTACAACCTTGGGCTGCTGCGCAACTCGCTTAAACAAGCCGATGCGGCCGAGTATTCGATCCGCCAAGCAATTGCTCTCGAACCCAGCAACCCGGACTTCCGCTTTGCACTGGCATCCGTTCAACGGGACGCGGGACGCTTGGAGGCGGCGCTTCAAGCAGCGTACGAAACCTTGGAGGTCGAACCGCGCCACGGTGGTGCACGTGCACTGGTGGTGGAACTGGAGCGCGGCGGAGTGCGGCGCTGATCGAAGAGCTACGCCCTTTCGCGATCGTCCACAGACGTAGGCCCGGGCCCCTCGTCATCGGAGGCAGGCTCTGCCTGCGCATCACTGCCGCCGCCGATATTGGATGCGTCTTCACGACGATCATCGACATCCAGCGCTCCGTGAGGAATCGGTCGCGGCTCGAAATCGGGCGCACCATTCGTACCCGTACTCGGCGGCGGTGGCTCGGGATCTGGACCGCGGAAATCCTGCTCGGAATCCGAGGAGCCGTCCGTGCCGGCTTCGTTGCCGATGGCGCCACGCTGCTCATCTTCGAGCGCAGGCTTCGGGTGCTGACCCGCGGCTGTGTCATTCTCGTGCTCACCCGAGACCACGGGCGCTTCGACATCGCGCTCTAGATCTTGCATGTAGCGCCGAGTGGCGTCCTTCACGGCCTTTTGTGGGGACGTGAACTTCGGCAGGTTGGCTGAGTCGACCTCACGCTTCACGCGTCGCAGCTCGTCTTCCAAGCCCGCTTCGCGCCACATCTTCGTCACGGCGCGGCGCACCTTCATGAATTGCGTGGCGGCACGCATCGCGACCTCTGGCAAGCGTTTGCCAAAGAGGATCAGCGAGGTCGCGGCGACGACGACCACCTCGGTGAAGTCAAAGTTTCCGATCAGAGCGAGCACAGCGCCATCGTACATCATGCACCCGACTTCATGAATCGCGTGACCCTGCACATTCCGGTTGCAGTCAGTTGCCCGCCAAAGAGCAGGGGCGAGGCAACGGCGATGACGAGCACTTCTGTGTAGTCGAGGCTAATCAGATAGGCCAGCACGGGCTCATCCTAGGGGATGCGTGAGGCTCGGAGGTCTGAGTCTCGCTGCCAGTCTCTGCAGCCGAGCTCGCGAGGCCATTTGAGCGACAGCCAGACTCCGCTACCAGCCGCCCCGAGTACGCGGCGCGCCCGCTTACTTACGCAATGCTGCGACCGCTGCCCCAGCCACGCCCCCTACAATCCCAGCCCCCTCTCCCTCACCCCTGCCGCTCGATGATTCAGCTACGCATCCTGTCCCCGATCTTCTTGCTCGTTTCAGCCGCATGCCTCGGACTCGGCGGGGCCCAAGAGTCGAGCAAGCGCTCGCTCGATGTCGCGGATTGGTCGCGCTGGCGAACGATTGAGGGTGAACGCTTGTCGCTGAGCGGCGAGCGGATCCTGTACCAACTCGCTGCGCCCGATGGGACGGACGGTGAATTGCGCGCGCGCGCTACCGCTGAAGGCGAAGCGGATGTCGTCGTGGAACGCGGCTTCGCCGGCAGCTTTGACGCGGCCGCCAAGTGGCTCGTTTGCCGAGTCGAACCGGCCTATGTTGACAAGTGTGCGGCCGAGTTGGAGGACACCAAGAAGGACGAGCTGCCCAAGCCCGGACTTGCCGTGGTCGAACTCGAGAGCGCTGAGCGGCGCGACATCGAACGCGTCGCATCCTTCGCACTTCCGAAACGAGGCGGAAGCCATGTCGCGTGGTTGCACGAGAAGGAGTTGCCAAAGAAGAAGGACAAGGGCGCCGCCAAGAAGGAAGGCGGCTCTAAAGCAGAGGCCGAAGAGAAGCCCAGCGAAGAGGAAGAAGAAGAGGGTCTCTCGCGTGTTGAGAAGAAGAAGCGCAAGGCCAAGGCTGAGGGAACGAAACTGACTCTTCTCGAACTGAGCACGGACGCAGAACGCACGATCGAAAACGTCCAACACTATGTGTTCGACGAAATGGGAACGCATCTGGCGTATGTCGTCTCAACCAAAAAGGCCGATACCGATGGGCTCTTCTGGCTCGACCTAACGACCGCGCAAGCCGAACCCATTCAACTGCTCGTCGGCACAGGCAACTACGGTAAGCCAGTCTTCAGCAAGGATGGATCACAGCTCGCTTGCCTCTCAAACCATGCTGACTACACGAGTGATGCTCCGCATTGGTCTTTGTATTACTGGGGCGAGGGACCGCACGCGCCGGCGCAAATGATCGGGGACACGACTGCTGGCATGCCGTCGGCTTGGAGTGTCAGTGAGCACCGTGCGCCCTGGTACTCCGAGTCGGGTGGACGGTTGTTTGTCGGAACGGCGCCCTCGCCCGCCCTTGATCCCGAACCAAAGCCCAAGTCCGAAACGGTTGTCGTCGATGTCTGGAACTGGCGTGACTCGCGCCTGCAACCCCAACAGCTCGTCGAACTCGAGGAGGACCGCAAGCGTTCCTACCTCGCCGTTTGGCAGCGCGACGCGAATCGCTTGGTGCAGCTCGGCAGCGAGCGCGTCCCCGATGTTCGTGTACCTAGAAAGGGCGAATGCGCGCGCGCGCTCGGAACATCGAATTTGCCCTACGAACGCTCTCGTTCCTGGGATGTCCCCGGCTACCAAGACGTATGGGCCATTGAAGTCGACAGTGGTCAGGCGCGCCAACTGCTGACGCGCCAACGCGGCCGGTATCAAATGAGCCCGGGCGGCGCATACGTCTACGGTTGGGATGGCGCAGCTCGATCCTGGCTCACGGTCGACGCGTCGGGAGGGCGACCCAAGCACATCTCGGCCGGTCTGCCGCACGCGATTGATGATCACAGGCACGACACGCCGCAGGTCACGCGCAGCTATGGTTCGGCTGGTTGGACCGATGGCGATGAACGCTTCGTCATCTATGACCGCTATGACCTGTGGAGCCTCGATCCATCCGGCCGAAGCGAAGCGCGTTGTCTCACACACGGCTTGGGTCGCGCTCGTACGACGGAACTTCGTTGGCGCGATGTCGATGTCGATGAGGAGTGGATGGGCGCCGGCCCGTGGCTCTTGTCGGCAATGCATGTCGATACGCGCGACGCTGGTTTTTGGATGCTCGACGATCCGGCAGCCGCCCAGCGCAGTGGCAGCAGCATTGCCTCCACGGCGAGTGCAGTCGATACCACGAGCGCCGCTGCAGACGACAGCTCACCACGCGAGTTACTAAGCGGGGCCTGGCGCTTCTCGAATCCGGTGCGAGCCGAAGAAGGCGGGCTGTTGCGTCTGACGCGTGAGAACTACCAAGACTTCCCGGACCTGTGGGTAGCCGAGCAAGACATGCAAGGCCTGCGTCGCATCAGCGATGCCAACCCGCAGCGCGCCGAATACTACTGGGGGTCCGCCGAACGCTTCGAGTGGACATCGACAGCAGGCGAAGAGCTGGATGGAACGCTGTACAAGCCGGAGGGCTTCGATCCGCAGCAAGCCTATCCTTTGCTCGTGTATTTCTACGAGCGCAGCGCGGATCGCTTGCACTCTCATCACACACCGATCCCGAGCCGCTCGACAATTCGCTTCCCCTACTACAACAGTCGCGGCTACATCGTATTTGTACCCGACATCCATTACGAGATCGGCTATCCGGGACGAAGTGCGGAGCACGCGGTTCTGCCGGGCATCGCGAAGTTGATCGACCAGGGCATCGCCGACCCTGAGCGCATCGGTGTGCAGGGTCATAGTTGGGGCGGCTATCAGATTGCGTGGCTCATCACGCAGACCAATCTATTCGCGGCAGCCGTTTCTGGTGCGCCGGTCAGCAATATGACGAGCGCCTATGGCGGCATCCGCTGGGCGAGTGGCCTGAGTCGCATGTTCCAATATGAGAAGTCGCAGAGCCGTTTGGGCGGCACCTTGTGGGATGCGTCACAGCGCTACGTCGAGAACTCGCCCCTGTTCTTCGCTGACAACGTCGAGACGCCAGTCGTGATCTTGCACAACGATGAAGACGGAGCGGTGCCGTGGTATCAGGGCATCGAATTGTTTGTCGCGTTGCGACGCTTGGACAAGCCTTCCTGGCTTTTGAACTACAACGGCGAACAACACGGTCTGACTCAGTACGCAAACAAGCGCGACTACGCGATTCGGATGGCGCAGTTCTTCGATCACTACTTGCTGGGCGCGCCGGCACCCGTTTGGCTGCAGAGTGGTGTCGACGCGCTCGACAAAGGGCGCACACTGGGCCTGGAATTCGAAGACACACCCTGAGCGAAGTGATTGCCCCGGGAGCGAGAGCCAAAGCCGCGCTCGCTCCTTGTGGGATGTTGAAAAAGAGCGCTGCGCGAAGCGCTGTTTTTTGGACGGCCCGCTAAACACGCTTCGCGTCAGCGCTTGGAGTGACCCGGATCATCATCTACAGTGCGACCTAAACGAGCGGATCTCATTCGCCGCCGGACTTCGTGCTGCCTGTGACTGGAAAGGGTGCAGGGTCATCGTCCTGCTCACACTGCTACTGCAAGGTGTGTGGGCTGTCTGTTTCCGGCTTGGCACCGCAGCTAATGGACTTGTGCCTTCGAGACTGAACGAGCCTTGGCGGATCGGAGCGTCTGATTGTCAGACGCTCGCCTGTGGCCGGTCAAAATCGATGCGAGCCACCACTCAGCTTGACCGTCAAGATCTGTCCTTGGTCGTCCTTCAGCGTACGAACGCGGGTAGAGCGGGCCGCTGTATTCGGTAGTAGCTCGAAGATCTAAATCGGTTTGGATGGACCCTTCAGTATAGCTTCATCGACCAATCGGAAGCTGACATTCAACTCTGCCGCGACGAGCATCAAGCTTGGGACAACCAGAATTTGCTTGGCCGTCGCGCTCGATCAACTCTCCGCAGTCCAATCTAATGCGTAGATGGATCGGGATTCCGCGCGGCCTGTCTTCAGTAGGGCGCAGGGCAACCCCGCCCAGCTTGCACGCAGTCAGAATGGTTTGTGCGGCTTCAGAGAAGACGCACATCAACTCGTCGCCAACGCGATCGACAATGCGCCCGCCACAGTCTTCGACTTCCAGAGCAAGTGCGGCGAGACTTTGTGTGACGACTTCGCTCGCCCGACGATCACCCAAGTCTCGGTTCAACCGAGGGCTGTTGACGATGTCAGCGAACATGACCACATGAGAGGGAGCTGACTCACTCATGGTGTCGAGGGTGGGCTCATTGCGCGGCCATCGAGCTGCCCAGTCGCTCAGTCTACTGAAAAGTGGACGGCCCGCTTCTCGGTAGCCAAACCGGCCATTTGGGTCGCGCTGACTCCAAGAGTTAGCACCGCGTGCAGCGTCACTGCTGCAGATGCTCGTACCACTGTGTCCTCTTTGATCAGCGGGCGCCGGGTCGGATCAAACCAAGCGGCTTCTTGCGATAGGCGAGCAGTGGGCGCCAAGTGATCGACAAGCTGCTGCCCTCGCCCTCCTGGTAGTCCGTGCCCATCTCCAGGAAGTAGTCGTGTGAGTAGCGTCGCAGCAGTGCACTGGTGTTGAAGTTGCCGCCGCTCTTCGCGTCGATCGTCTGTTTGCCCTCGATCTCCCACTTCTCGTTTAGCGTCCAGCGCGCTTTGATGCTGGCGGCTTCGAACAGGCGTTCCTCCAAGGTCGCTCCGCGCGAGTAGCCGAGCTCGAAGACGAGCGACTCGCTCGGAGAAAAGCCCAAGCGCGTGCGCGAGAACAACGTGCGCTCTTCTTCCATGTCGACGCGACCGTCGTGCGTGATCGCTACCGGCCAGCTACCGACATCGGTGTACAAGGTTCCCAAAGTATCGAGCTGCCAGGTGTCCTCGATTCCGCTCGGCTGCTCCGTGAAGTTGATCGCATGCACCTCGACATCGAGCCTGCGATTGGTATCTGGCTTCCACCAGCGGGTGCGCAAGCCAAGGTCAAGCTCGCGGCCCTCGGTCGAGTCCTCGACCGAGTCGAACAGAATAGGCTCGCCCTCACGCTCGCCGTAGATGATGTCCTCGCTGAAAGTCGCACTGGGCGTCAGGTCGTGCATGAAGCCGCCGGACACTTCCTTCCAGAAGGTGCTCGACAGCTCGAGGCCAGCCATCAAAATTCCGCGATAAGGCTCTTGCTCCAACTCCGGGTCGAAGCCCTCATCCCAAGCCGTGATACGACCTTCGACGAAGGGTGTCGCTCGCACAGCGCCGATGCCGGTCGAGAAAGGCGTCTCGACGCGATGCGTCGTGTCGGCTCGCAGTGCGGAGCGCCCGGTATGCTCGTCGAGGAAGACGGGTTCGAAACGCGTGTCACCCGGCTTGCGCCGCAGGCTTTCGAGATCGACGCTAGCGCCATACATCACCGGTAGGCCGGCAACAGAGAAAATTTCGCGCGAGCCGCGGTAGAAGCCCAAGGCAGGGCGACGCTCGACTTCGGTGCGATATTCATCGACACGGAACTTGGCCTGCGCGGTGAACAGGTCGGCACCGCTGCCTTTACGCCAGTGCAGGAAATTGTCGCGCTCCTCCCAGGTCAGGAAACGACGTTGAAAGAACTCGGACTGCACACCAGGATCGGATTGCGTTGTGAAGGCAAGGTCGATCCAGGAGTTATCGCCCGTCGGATACCGGCCACGACCGCGGTGCCAAGCTCGAAAGCTGTCTCGCTCACTGGGATCAACGCGATTAGTGCCCCGGTCTTCCTTGTCATCGCTGATACCGCCGGAGTACAGGTGTAACCAAAAGTGTTCGTCGTCGGCGTTGCGACTCTTCTCGGACAGCTTCAAGCCCAGGTCGAACAGCACGCCACGCTCGCCGTGGAAGGCGCCATCTAGATCCCACCGACCACTAACGTCGTCCGGATCGAAGCCAAAGGCCCTACCGACACCTTTCCCGAAGGAGCCGATGTCGGACTTGATGCCAGCACCGAGAGTGGTTCCAAAGCGGGCCGTGCTTCCGACACCGAAGCGGTCGACTTGGTAAACATCTTCGTTGGCGGTCTCGAAACCTTCAAAGCCGCCCTTCGGATCGAGCACCGCATCGCCAAAGGGAGGTAGCGGTATCTGCACTCCGCCCATGAAGCGCAGCATGTTGTTACGCGCAGACACGCGCCAACCGCCTTTCGAGCGCGGCTCCAGGCGCAGGTCGTTCGTCTCGACGACGTAGTGCGGCTCTTCGTGGCTGCATGTGGTCAGAGTAGCTCGATTGGCACGCAGGGAACCATCCGAAGCCGTGCGCAGCTCATCCGTACGTGTACGTACAACCTCGCGCTTGCTGCCGACATTGATCTCGAACACGACCTCCGAGTTCTTCATCCAACCCTGCGCCTCCATCATGTCGAGATAGATTGCCTCAGCGCGTGCAACCCTGCTGCCGGCCTCGGTCATCTCGATATCGCCCTCCAGGTACACCGCGCGCGCATAGCGCCCGAAGCTCTTTTCGGCGACGCTACGAAAGACGTTCGGTAACAAGTCTTCGACAGGCAGAGGCACCTGGATGCGACGGTCGATGTCCGCCAATTCACGATCGAACAACAACGAGCTCGCGCGTTGTCGCCAACTGTCCGCGTGAATCCACATCACAGCCCATTCGGCGCGCGAGCCGGTACCCGGTGCCGAGGTGTATACCGGTGCGCCGAAGATGATCATGTCTTCGGCGTCTTCTTCAACGGGCGTCATCGATGCGAATGAAAAGGACCATTCGCCGGTGTCGCCAGTCGCTCGCAAGATGCCACGCGGCGCCGTTACGAGATACGTCTCCAGATCGATGTCAATCGTGGCCGACTCCATCGACAAGCCCGAGACCTTGACCTGGGCGGGTTTTCCTTCGATGTGCACGTTCTGGTCCGTCGCATACATGCGCGTGCCACGCGCGAACGCATTCTTCGCGTAGTGAGCGACGAAACCGCCACTGACATCGATGGCATTGAAGCCGCGCATGCGACCTTCTTGTTCACCCTCGACCTGCACTTGACCCGCCAGCTTCACGCGTTCGGCTTGCACCGTCATTCCAAGACCACCGACATCTTGTCCGATCAACTGCGCAGCACCCTTCAAGGTGATTCCCGTGCGGTCGACCACCATCTCGTCAGCGTAGGCCTCTGTGATGCGTTCGGACTTCGAATCAGCCAAGCGCTCCGGCGAAATCGGCAGCAACACTGCGCTGAAGCGCACGTGTGGCTTGCGCACAACCATGCGCGCCGCTTTGTACTCGAGCTCGTCACCGGTCAGGTGGAACGGCAAGCCTGCGTCTTCCAGCTGGCCCTCACACTCGATGCGACCTTGGCCTTCGGGAAAGAGCTGTGCGCGGCCGTCCGGATGCAACTCGAAGCGTCCACCCGAGCCGGACAATTCAATGCGACCTTTGTGGTCGATGTGCACCTTGCCGGTCGCGATCAAGTGATCGCCCTTGAAGTCGCGTGCCTCGTTGCCTGTGACGCTGTGCGCTCCGAGCGTGCCTATGAAACGACCGGGGATCTGCAGGTGGTCAGCGCTCAGCGTGATCGTTCCGGTTAGGTCCGTCAACACGCCCTCGCTGACCTCGTGTGCTTCGAACAAGAAGCTCGATTTTCCGAGGCCACCTTCGGCCTCTTCGCTCTTGATCACGGACAGAGATGCGCGGCCGCAGCGCACGACCCATGATCGGGCCAGCTCGTTCAAGTCGATTGCAGCTTGACCCACAAGATCGATCTGATTGCCATGCGCGTGAATCCGGGTCGCACGCAATTCTCCACGATCGTGCGACAGCGTCAGAATCGCCGGCTGTGTATCCGTACCGATCAGCTCAAAGTCTTCTGGGCCATTCGCAACGATCGCTTCTGCTGCGCCGACGCCGTATTCCGTCTCAATCTGCACGCCGTCTTCACCGCGCAGGCTGCGCGTGAGCAAATCGAGGTCCCGCACGGTGCCGATCGTGATGAACTCGTCCGATTCGTCGTCCACTGGTGTGATGCGAACACCGTTTGCTAGCGGAACGCGCCAGTCTTCTCCGCGGCGACTGAGCTCGAGCCCACCTTCGGCGACGAACTCGTACAACACCCCATCAGCGTCCGGCCCAATGGCGATGGTGCTTCCTTCGCACAAGATGTCGAGTGCCTGTTTCTGGTTACCCGGAACGCTGAGTCGCAGCCGGCTCGTCGTGACCTTCGTGTTGCCTTGTAGCAACAGGACTTCGCCGCTTGCCATGAAGGTGCTGGGTAAATTACCGTCAGCCGTCGATCCGATCACGCCTCTGGTGCAAGAGATTGTCATGCCATCGCGCGGTGTCGATATGCGGCATGCGCCCTTCATCTCGAAGCTCGTTGCACCTCCGGTGCCGACGTGCAACGGTCCTTCGCCCTCCAAGTTCACGCGCATCAGCTTGCCCGACTCGTCGGGAACGAGCAGCGCGACGGTGGGTTGTTCGATCAGCATGATTTCGGACAACGCGCCGGTCTCGTCAAACGACAAGTTCGCGCGTTGACCATCGAATTGGTCTTCGCCGCGTTCCGCATGCGCGGAGCCAATCACAGTTCCTGTCGATAGCCGGCGCACACCCTGCACGTCTCGCAAGGTCTTCAGCTTCATGCTATCGCCGCTAACATCGACCGGCTCCTCGCCTGCCAGTTGAACACTCGCACCGCCTTCGGCGGACAACACCAGCGATTCTTGGTCTGTTTTGTCCGCGCGGCTGACCGTCAACGGCCCGACGGGCGCCAGCAAAGTGACTGTCTCACCTTCTGTGTTTTGGATCGAGACCCGTCCACCTTCCACGAACTCGAAACGGCTCTTGGCACCCTCGACGCGCAATCCGCGTCCGGTCGACGTCAGGCCCGTGCCTTCAACCGTCGCAAGATCGTCCTCAACGGAACGAAAGCGTTCCTGCTCGATCCATCCGGTCAGGCGTGGGGCCTTGAAGGTCAAGGGTGCGATCACGCCACCGAGCAACTGGGTGACCGTTACCTCGAACAACTCAATCTTGCCGTCATCTAAGATCGCAAAGTCCGGCGAGATCGACATGCGCAGCCGGCCGCGGGTCGCTTCGACACGCACACTCTCTACGACAGTTCCGCTGGAGTCCTCCTCGAAGGTCGTGATCGTCAGACCGTTGGCGTCATAGAAACCATCGGACAGAGGCTCTAAGTGCTCGGACAAGAACTCGAGGTTCTTTTGGCCGGTCTCTTTGTCGAAGCCAGTGAAGTCGACCCGTCCGCTCGCCGTCACACGAATTTCATCGCCCTCGACAGGATCTTGCTCAGGCTTGGGTTGAGTGGAGTCCTCAGTCGGTTCGCTATCAGTGGCTGCTGCGGTCGTCCCCTCGCCCGGCGCGCTCGAAGCCTGACCCGCGGCGACAGGATTTTGCTCAGCACCAGAGCTATCTTCTGCTTGTTCCGACTGCGGCTGAACCAATGGGTTCTGGTTCGCATCCTGATGTTGCTTGTCGAAATACAACAGCAGGGCCAGCCCGACTCCGAAGACGAGCGCAAAGATTAGGAGGCGCCTCATCCTGTCGCGCCATCCGCTTCCAGACCGACAGCGGCGCGCGCGGCAAGGATCTGGTCGGCCACTTCGCGCACAGCGCCATGACCGCCAGCTGCCTTCGTGACGATGTCGGCTCGCTCACGTAACTCACGCACCGCATCAGCCGGTGTCACGAGCAATCCCGCCAGGGAAGCAAGCTCGAGATCGGGCAAATCATCCCCCATCGCCAGCGTCTCGGATGGCCCGACGCCGAGTCGCTCTTGGACCCTGGCCAAGACTTCGGCCTTTGGTCCGGATTGCATGTGCAACTCGTCGACCTTCAGCTCCTCGGCCCGCCTGCGCGTCGCATCACATCCGCGGCCGGTGATCCACGCCAAGCGAATCCCGACACGGCGTAAGCGCACGAGCCCCAAGCCGTCTTTGACATCGAACTGCATCAGCTCGCGATCGTCGACGTAACGAATACGCCCATCCGTCAACACGCCATCGACATCGAGTGCCAACAGACGCACTGCAGCGAGGCGTTGGGTGAGCTCCGACACAGGAGCGCCGATCTCGTTCTGTTTATCGGCTTCCATCGCGATTCTTGCTTCGTGCCCAGCGATGGCACGAAGAGGCGTTATAGCGATGCGAAGGCGGCAGAAGAAGGGTCCGCAATGCACAGCTTGGATCCGAAACCGATCTTGCTGGCGCCTGCGGCGAGCATGGCGCGAGCGGGGAGCCTGAAATCCGCCTCAGGATGCTCGCATCTGCACTGCGATTCCATGCGGCGCGGGCGTGCTCCGACCCTCACACAGGAAGCGCAATCGAATCAATCCAAGTCGAGCAGGTCTTGTACATCGAGCAAGCCGACCGGCCTGTCGTTCTCGTCCAGGACCGGCGCTTGATCGATCCTGTTCTTGCGCAGCAGCAGGTGGGCTTCCTCGACGAGTTGATCGGGCGACAAGACCTTGGGTCTGACGGCCATATGATCGTCGACCGCATCCTCGAGCGCCTCGACTCCGCTCTCCAACAAGCGCCGCAAATCACCATCAGTGAAGATCCCGGCCAAACGCCCATCATCATCGACGACCAGGGCCGCGCCCGGCCTGCCCGGTGTCTGACTGGTCTCGATCAACACGCGCTTGATACTGGTTCCCAGCTTGACCAGCGGCAGCTCGCCCTCCTTGCGCATGACCTCGCCGATCGTCATCAGACGTCGGCCGAGGCTGCCGGAGGGGTGGAAGCGAGCGAAGTCTTCGCGATCGAAGCCGCGCTCCTCGGTGACCGTCATCGCGAGCGCATCGCCCAAGGCCAACATGGCCGAGGTGCTGGCGGTCGGGGCGAGGCGCAGCGGGCAGGCCTCTTCGACGTTGCCGATGTTCATCACATGGTCCGCTAGCCGCCCGAGCGTCGACGCGGGCCGACCCGTCATCGCCAGCACGTTGGCGCCGATCTTGCGCGCAACCGGTACCAGGACGTTAACTTCGGCCGTCTCGCCCGAATTCGACAGCGCCAGCAGCAGATCCTGCGGCCGTAGACGGCCCAAGTCGCCGTGCAAGGCCTCGGCGGGATGCAGAAAGAAAGAGGGCGTACCTGTACTGGCCAGGGTAGCCGAGATTTTCTGCCCGATCAGGCCAGCTTTGCCCATACCTGTCACCACGACCTGCCCCTGGCACGCCAACACGAGCTCGACGGACTGATCGAAACCCTCATCCAGCTGATTTTCGAGCCGAGCAATCGAACGCGCTTCGATCCGAATTACCTCAGCAGCACGCCGCCTTCGCTGGCGACGCTTCTGATCCGGGGTCAAGATCACGGTCTCTTCGACAGCGGATTCGTCTTCCGGCAGGGGTTGGTCCCCCAAGGAGGCGTGATCGCCTGTATCGGGCAGGGTGGTCATGAATTCGAAGGGCGCAGGGAGCATGAGAAGTGTAAGGCAGCCGCGGCTCGGAGTAACGGGTCCCCATATAATGGTGCAACGAGGTCGCGGATGCGTGACCCGGATGTTCGACGTCGAGGGACGCACCTTCGGCCCCCAGCTGCGATTAGGCAAGGGTGGGCAGGCTGGGCGCTCGCGGGCTGAACTCACGAATGCCAGCCGCGACTTCGCCACCCCCGGGGCAGCTGGGATTGGACCCCTGCCCCAGGGGTGCTATAAATCCGGGACGGCATTGCTCCGATCGGCCCGGATGTCGTCCCCGCGCGTCTGAGCTCGGCCCCGCAGGTAGCGGCATGGCCTCACCTCTCTCCGGACTCCACTTTGGACCCCAAGGTAGTAGAAACAGCCCTCGTCATCGGATTTCTGATCCTGTCGCTGGGGATCCACGAAGCGGCTCACGCGTGGGTCGCTCTTTTGTGCGGCGACCCGACGGCGCGCGATTTGGGGCGGCTGACGCTGAATCCTATCGCCCACATCGATCCGTTCTTCACGATCCTGATGCCGGCGATGCTGTATTGGACAACGGGCATGGCCTTCGGTGGCGCCAAGCCAGTGCCTGTCTTCGCGCCACGCATGCGCAAGCCGCTGCGCGACATGATGTTCGTGGCGCTCGCGGGCCCGATCAGCAACCTGATCCTGGCTTGGATCTTCCTGATGATCTGGAAGGTGCTCCTGCTGAAGTTTGAAATGGGGCAGGACGAGTTGGCGCCGCGCGTGATGTTCGCTTCGGCTCGATTCAACTTGATTCTAGCCATCTTCAACATGATCCCGATCCCGCCGCTCGATGGTTCACGAGTGATGGCTTTCTTCCTGCCGAGCCCGGTGCGCGAATCTTATGTCGCACTCGAGCGCTTCGGGATGATCATCGTCATCGTGCTTTTCATGAGTGGGGCACTGCATGGAATCCTGGGCGTAACGCTCAATCCGCTTTTGAGCTTCTACCACTTGAGTCTGACGGGGGGGAATAGCTGGTGAGTTCCGAATTCACGATCAAGCTGGAAGAGGTCTTCATGGGTCCGATGGACTTGTTGTTGCACCTCGTGCGAGAGCAAGAAGTCGAGATCCACGAGGTCGAAATTAGCCGCGTTATCGTCGGCTACTTCGATTACCTCAAATCGCTCGAAAGCATGGATATCGAGGTCGCAGGCGAGTTTCTCGTGATGGCGGCCACCTTGATGGCGATCAAGTCGCGCTCCTTGTTGCCGCGCGAAGAAGTCGAGCTCGAAGACGAACTCGACCCCGGCGACGAGTTGATTCAGCGCTTGATCGAATACCGTCGCTTCAAGGCTGCGTCGGAAGACTTGGAGTACCGACGTACGCAGCGTTTGCTGGAACATCGTCGCGGCTATCGACACGAAGTGCGCGACAACGAACCCGAGCGTTCGTACGAGATCGGCGAGCTTACCGCTTGGGATTTGCTGTCCGCCTTCTCGCGCTTGATGCGCGAGACAATGGCCTCACGTACCCACCACGTGAAAGGTGACCCCAGGCCGCTGCGTTGGTTCGTGCGCACCGTCGCTCAAGCGATCTCGCGCAAAAAGAAGATGACGCTGCCCGACATCGTCAAAGAACTTGGAGACGAGCCGACGCGCGAGGGTCTGATCGGTGCGTTCTGTGCTCTGCTCGAGTTGGTCAAGCTAGGTGTTGTGCGCGTCCGTCAGGATGCGCAGGACGAAGATATCTCCTTGATCTTCAACGAAGAGGCCGGCGACGACATCGAAGCGATGATCGGCGCATCGCGCCTGATGGATGAGGATGACGAGGAAGAGGAACGTAAACGCGACGCGTCCGAGGCTGAGCGGCTTGAGGCTGAGCAGCCCGAGGCTGAGCAGCCCGAGGCTGAGCAGCCCGAGGCTGAGCAGCCCGAGGCTGAGGACTGGGAAGAGTCCGATCTAGACTCAGCCGAAATCGAGCTCGATCCCGCCGCCAAACCCCTTCCGGGCCCCCAGGACGAGAGCGATCAAAGGGATGACGATCACGAGCCCGAGACAACTAGCATCAGCTCCGACGCAGCGGCAGAATAGCGGGTCTGGCGCGACCCTTCTGAATTCTCCACGACTCCTCACCCCATCCAGCACAGTACTCCTTGGGTGAAATGTCACAACTGCAGGGCCTGATCGAAAGACAGCCCGCAGGAGCAGGCGAAACCGATTCTCCTGCCTGCTGAATCCAGCCCGCAGCCTGCCTAGCGGGCAACGAATCGAGGCACGATGCCTCCAGGAACAAAATCATGAGCAACGCACTCGACGTCACCGACAGCACCTGGGAATCCGCCGTTCTTCAAAGCGAAACCCCCGTCTTGGTCGATTTTTGGGCGCCTTGGTGTGGCCCCTGCCGCACGATGGGTCCCTACATCGATAAGTTGGCAGAGGAGTACGGTGAGAGACTGAAGGTCGTCAAGCTGAACACCCAGGACAACCCGGAAGTGCCGGCCAAGTACGGCATCGTCAGCATCCCGACCTTCCTGCTGATCAAAGGCGGCGAAGTCGAGAAGCAGATCGTCGGCGCGCAGAAGTACGACGCCTTGAAGGGCGCCGTCGAGCCGCACCTGTAAGCGCTGCTTCTGAAGTCCGGCCTATGCGCCTTGCCTTTCTGGGTTCTCCGCCCTTTGCCGTGCCTGTGTGCTCGGCCCTGTTAGCGAGCCGTCACGATGTGGCGGCTCTCGTCGTTCGTCCAGATAAACCGCGCGGGCGTGGACGCAAGGTGGTTGCGTCCGAGTTGGCACAGATGGGCGAGCGTGCTGGCGTCACTGTACTGCAACCGAAGAACACCAAGGACGAAGCCTTCTTGGATCAACTGCGGGCGCTCGAGCTGGACGTCTTGATGGTGGCCAGCTATGGCGAGATCTTGCGCACGGAGTTCTTGGAGCTTGCGCCGCAAGGTGCACTAAACGTGCATGCTTCGCTGCTGCCGCGTTGGCGCGGTGCTTCGCCCATTCAGCGAGCGATTTTAGCCGGCGATCGTACGACCGGTGTTTGTGTACAACGCATCGTGTTGGCGCTCGATGAGGGTGATGTGCTGCTGTCACGCGAGACTCCTATTGGTGCAAACGAGACATCGGGTCAGTTGCTCGATCGACTCGCGCTGCTTGGCGGCGATGTCGCGGTCGAAGCGCTTGACCTGCTCGAGTCCGGAAAGGGCGAATTCACCCCGCAGGACGGCAATCTCGCCACTTTTGCTCCGAAGCTAAGCAAAGAAGATGGCAAGCTACGCATCGATCAGCCAGCCGGCGATATCGAACGTGTCGTGCGCGGAATGAGCCCCTGGCCTGGGGCTCGGCTTACGCTCGCGGATGGCCGTGAGCTGGTCGTGCTGGAAGCGCGTGCGGTCGAAGCAGAACGTGCGGCACCCGGCACGTTGATCGATTTACGAGCGGCGCGCGTTAGCGCCGGCCAGGGAGCGATCGAGCTGGTGCGCGTCAAGCCACCGGGCAAAGGTGCAATGGAAGGAGCGGCCTTCCTGCGTGGATTGCGGGCGGCCGCTGGAGATCAATTGATCGTCGAAACGACGACTACAAAGGACGAGTGTTCGGATGGCACGTGAAACGGCATGGCACCTGTTGCGCTCGGGAAGTGACACGCCCATGCGGCTTGTCGACAGCTTTGCGCATGAGGCTGGTTTGGAACCGCGCGATCGCGGCTTGATGCGCAAGATCGTCGGGACGGAGGTGCGCCGGCGCGGAACCTTGCGTGCGCTGGTCAAGCACTTCTCGAACGGCAAACCGAGTATCGAGATGGCTACACATCTACGCGTCGGTTTCGCGCAACTCTTCTTCTTAGATCAAGTGCCGGTGCACGCAGCAGTTTCCGAGACTGTTCGTGCAACCACGAACACCCTGGGTCAGTCCAAAGGTAGATACGTGAACGCCGTGCTGCGAACTGCGCTGCGCGCGCGTCGTCCCGGGCACTCCGGTGACGCACGCTGTGACATAGTGGGTCGCGACTGGCACTTGGACGAGCCGATCTTTCACAACCCGGAAGAGCATCCCTTCCTATGGGCCGAAGATGCGCTGTCAGTTCCGGCGCCGCTTATGAAACGTTGGGGCAAGCGCCTGGGCCGTGAGGCCGCTTTCGAACTGGGCCGGATCTACTTGGAGGAACCGGACATCGCACTACGCGTGATGGCTGGCGAGCGGGAGGCTGTGATAGCTGACTTAGCCGCGGTGGATGTCGAAGCGCGCCCATCTTCGCACGCTGCCTCTTTGCTCGTTCCCGCGGGCTCCGCATCGGCAGTGCTGGGGCTCGCCGCCTTCAAAGAAGGTCGTCTGACGATCCAGGGCGAGAGTGCCCAGAGCGCAGCAGAGCTGATGCAGGCGCGTGAAGGCGAACGCATTTTGGACCTGTGTGCGGCGCCTGGCGGGAAAACGGCTGTGTTATTACAGGCGGGTGCCAACGTCGTCGCGGCGGATAGCAACGCCAACCGTCTGGAGATGCTTAGGTCGGGGCTAGAGCGCTTCGGCTACGCAGATGGCCGGCTCGAAACGGTCGTCAGTGATGGGACGGCCGAACTGGTGGCTGATACGGCCAAATTCGATGGAGTCTTCGTCGATGTTCCGTGCTCGAACACCGGCGTCCTGGGTGCTCGGCCTGGGGCCCGTTGGCGCTTCGGACCATTGGGGCAGCGGAACTTGGGAGAACTACAGACGCGCCTGCTGAGTGAAGCGGCAGAGCGGGTCGCGCCTGGTGGACGACTCGTGTACTCGACGTGCTCGATCGAGCCGGACGAAAATCAGTACCGCGTTCGTGAGTTCCTTGCGAACAGCCCCGAATTCGAGCTTGAGGTCGACCATTCGGCAACCCCTGCGGCGCCGGGCAGCTCCGGACCTGTCGATGGCGGTTTCGCCGCCCGATTGCGCCGCAAGGACGGTGCCTGACCAGGAACGGTGGCCCGCGAGCGTCGGCCGCTGAGGCCTGTTCCAATGGCCTGGGACGCTGAGCAGGGGTTTCCATCCAAGAATATTCCTCTGGCGGCACTCGAGGCCAGATTAAAGAACAGAGGGCCTTGCTCCTCCAAGCAAGGCCCTCTGGAAGCTTCCCTCGCGCCTCCTCTCGGGGCCCCTCCTCCAAGGAACCCATGATCGGGTGACGACCAGGCTCGAACCCCAAGCTAGCCTGGGGTTCGGGCGGGACCGGATGGGTGCTGTCGGCTCCTCTGTCTCGTCGAAACGAGACCCGACTCAGAGCACGTCATCGCGGCATCCACCGCTTGTGCGATGCAAACCTTCGCGAGGGGACCCGAACGAATCGGGTATCCAGCAAGGTCAAAAAACATCGGACCAGGCACCCAATGGGTACCCTCCTCCCACCTCCGATCACTCCCCAATAGCTGCCAACCAAGGACTCTCGGCTCGGAAGGCAAGGGAAGTTCGAGGATGTGGTCCCCATGGCTCGCAAGAAACTTGCTCACCACGGGTGTTCGACTAGTTAGGTAATCAGACACTTCAACAACAAGAACGTCTTCTAGCTCCGGTTGGACTAAGAAATCTCGATAAATCGTATCTCAAGCTCCTAAAGACTCCAAAGCTGCCCGCACGAGATCACATCGTTGCCCATATAACTAGTTATCACGAAGGCTCGGTTCCCTTTTCCCGCTAGCTGGCGCCATGACCCCCAGACTGAACGACGACAACGAACGGCCTCGCAGAGCGAGCCGCAGCAGCTCTGGAGGAGGCGGAGTCGTGATCGGCTTCGTGGTCCTGGCGGCAGGCGCAATCGGGATGGCGGGTTGGCTAAACGCAGAGAAGAGCGAGTCGAAGCAGAAGGATGCCCTCGAGGAGTCCTCTGAGAAGCAATCCTCGCTCGATCCCGATGCGGACCCCTTTGGCGGTCTGCACGAGGAGCCGCCCTCGCGCAGCGGGACCAAGTTGTCCACCACGATGCGCACGACCAACAAGGCGCCTGAGGGCTTGACCAGGATTCAGCTCTGGTTAGATGCCTGCAAGCTAGCTGCGGGGGCGGACCTCCACGCTCAAAACGCGCTCGCTGCCAAGGAAGAAGGCGATCACAAGCTGTTCAACAGCGAAGGTAAGCTCGCCCAAGATGGCTACGACAAGGCCTTCAACACGACTGTCGCATGGGAAGCTGAGATTCTCGACGACTATGGGCAAATGGACCGGCAGGTCCGAACCGTCGTGCGCAAGCGCGGCGACTGGAGTAAGCAACTGATGTTCTTTCACAAGACGACGAGCCAGTGAGCGCCAGCCCTCGTCGTGCCCTCGTAACCGGGGCCTCGTCGGGGATCGGCGAAGCGGTGGCTCGGGTCTTGGACCGAGCTGGTTATCGCCTGGCCCTCCTCGCCCGTCGCGAGGACAAGCTGATCGAGTTGCGTTCTCAGCTCGCGGATCGTGATCACATCGTGCTGTGTTGTGATCTGAGCCAGCCTGATCAGATCCGCAGCGCCCTAGATCAAGTGGGTGAGGCATTCGGAGGCCTCGATCTGCTCGTCAATAACGCGGGTATCGGGTACCGCGCGCTGGTCGAGGAACTCGAGCCCGAGATGCTTGAGATGCTGCTCGCGACGAATGTGGCCGCACCGCTATTGATGTGTCAGGCCTCCCTGCCCTGGCTGCGACAAGGCAGTGACCCGGTCGTGATCAACATCGCCTCCGTCGTCGGACGGCGCGGTGTGCCTGGACAAGCTGCCTACTCGGCCAGCAAGGCCGCTATCTGCTCGATCGGCGAAGCGCTGCGCATCGAGTGGGCTGACGATGGCATCGCCGTGTGCACCTTGAACCCGGCACTGACCGCGACTGGCTTCTTCGATGCACAGGCTAATCCAGGCAGCTTGCCAGACCCCGATTTGACGCGCGCTGACCCGACCGAGAGCGTCGCCGAGCACGTACTCGCGCTGGACCGCAAGCCAGAGTCGGAGCGCAGCCTGCGCTGGAAGTGGACGTGCCTCGGCCTTTTGAGCCTGTTGATGCCACGCTGGTCCGATCGATTGCTGATCGGAAGGCTAGGCGGTGGTTGGCGCGTTCCCGAGCGCTGATTGACCGTTCAGGTACGAACCGGGTGATCCAAGCGGGATAAGCCGTGCATCAACCGAAGTCTGGGCTGGGGGGCAGGTCGTGGAGCGAGCCCCCTGAATCGGTGCTGCTTGACGAATCTGAAGCAGCGTCGCTCAGCGTATCCAAAGCTTCATCGAGCTCGTAGTCCTCGAGACTCGCAGCGGCGACCTCGAGCGTACTCAGGTCCAGGGCTGCTTCGAGCTCGTCGATGTCGGCGATATCGGCCTCCACAAGGCCGACTAGCTCTTCGAGCTCCTCGGGCGGAATATCATCCCCGAGCTCACTTTGAACCGCGGCATCAGCATCGTCAAAGAGGTTGCGCCAATCAGCTTTGTTCCCCGACCCTTTGACTTTGGCGGGCAACGCAGCTGCAGGTGCCTTCGCGAGATTATCCTCCAGCCAACGCCGATTCGTATGCACGGTGCCAACGGTCGGCAGAATGACCAGATCCGCCATCGCAGACATCAAGCCCAGCACATCCGCGGGAACGATGCCCGGCATCGAGATAGTCAGTGTCTGGCCGAAGCGACCGATCGGAACGAGCCCGTTCTTGACCAGGAATTCCTCGTCCAAGCCAGCTGCTGCGTCCAGGTCAGGAATAGCGACATCGATCGGCAGGAACGGAAGGTTGAAAATCTCGCACACGATACGAGAGAGGTCCCAGTCGCCTACGAGTTTGGCCGAGACAAGTGCCACTGGAAAGGGCGTCCCACCTTCCGCGCTCGTTTGTAGTAACTCGCCCAAGGAGGCGGAGTCCACCATGTCGCGCTCGTGCAGCACTTCCGCGAGCCGAGCGTAATCCAGACGTTGTGCGTATTTTGCCATCGATCCTTGGGGAAGCCCGCACCGACAAGAGGTCAGAACGAAGGTCCTTACTTATCGGAATTACACCCCAAGCAGCTGGAGCCGACTCCCCAATACGTCGCGGAAGCAGGACATCAACTCCAAAACGACCAACTAACTCGCGGCGCACCACACCTCCAGAAAACTTTTCCACCCTACCCGCAATACGGAGTGCCAGCCTCACCCACAGTCCCGCGGCAAGCGAGTTCGGCACAACGAGCAACTCTGGATATCACTTCTCTTCTAGATCGCAATTCAGCCGCAAACGGAATGAAGCTAGTGTGGTACCACTCGAAATCAAACCGCCATTGGGAGCGAGCTTCGACAAGCCCTGCTAGTGAAGCAACTCGATCCGGCCGGCAGCAACTCCAGTTCCCCAGCCGGTGTAAGTTTGACTGGGGCGATTGAACTCGGCAGCAGCTCGGCTTCCTTCGATCTCGGTTCTGTTCCCGACAAGCCGGGTCTGCTGTTCGCGGGTTCGACGACCGTCAATCAGAGCTTCGGCTGCGGTCGCCGTTGTGTCTGAAGCTCAATCATCAGGAGTCCGATCATCACTCCTTGAGGAAACCAGATGGCGGGAACAGCACTCGACATGAGTCCACTCGACGCGATCTACGTCCGATACAGGTATCGAGATCCTGCGAACTTAAGTGCTTGTGGTTTCTCGTAGAACTTATCGAATGCGCTCCGACCCTAGCGCATGTACGGCATCAGTCACTCTCCTCCGTCCTTTCCGATCTTCATCAAGCACGAGTAACGATGAAGTCGGAAGGGAGAGGCAAGGTGACTGACGCCATCTGCCAGAGAGCGCCGACCTACACGTCGAGGTTCGTCACCTCGAGCGCGTGACGCTCAATGTACTGACGCCGCGCTTCCACGCCGTCGCTCATCAGAATCGTGAAGATCTCATCGGCCGCGATAGCGTCGTCCAACTCGACTCGATACATCGAACGTTGCTCCGGGTCGATGGTGGATTCCCACAGCTGGTCTGCGTTCATTTCACCAAGACCCTTGTAGCGTTGAAGATCGACATCGGCTTGCGCACTTCCGCGCAACACTGATCCTAGTCCTGCCAGCTTGGTGCACTCGACATCGTCCTTGCCACCACGCACGGTCCACCGTCCACCGCCGCGCAAGATTAAGCCGAGTTCTTCAATTTCCTTCAGTAGGTAGCTGACCTCTTCTTGGTGAGCCAAGTGACAGACCAAGATATCCGCATCGTTCACGTTGATCTCGCTATCGGGTCCCGAGAATATCTTAATTCCTTCGCCGAAATTGACCTTCTGCAACTCGATGAAGTTCGTCAGTTCTTCGCGTGTTTCGAAGTACTGCTCTTGCTCGCCAACTAGCGCGTAGTGCGAAGGCAAGGCCTCTCCGTTCCAACGGTCGAGGTAACTGTCCTGCGTCATCGGGCACCAAATGGCGGAGACCGATCGGCCGAGTTCTTCGATCTTGTCGAGCTTCTTGCACAGGGCCTGGAGTTCGATGCCGGCGATCGTCTTGTTCGAGTTGTTGTCGTCGACCTCGAGTGAACCAATCGTGCGGTCAAGCAGGTACTTGCGCAGATCCGACTCGTTGACGATGTAGCGCGATTCCTTGCCGATCGTCACGCGATACAGAGGCGGCTGAGCGATGTACAGACCACCCGACTCGATCAAAGTCGGCATCTGGCGGAAGAAGAAGGTCAGCAACAAGGTGCGAATGTGGGATCCGTCCACATCGGCATCGGTCATGATGATCGTCTTGCCATAGCGAAGCTTGGACAGATCGAATTCTTCCGCAATGCCACAACCAAGCGCCGAGATGATCAACTGGATCTCTTGGTGTCCGAGCATCTTGTCGAGTCGTGCCTTCTCAACGTTCAGGATCTTACCCTTGATTGGAAGCACGGCTTGAAAGCGACGGTTCCGGCCTTGTTTGGCCGGGCCACCTGCAGAATCACCCTCAACGATGAAGAGTTCGGTCTCTTCGCGATTCTTGCTTTGGCAGTCCGCAAGCTTGCCGGGCAGGTTGCCACTCGCGAGTGCTGACTTGCGTCGCACCAAGTCGCGCGCCTTCCTCGCAGCATCTCGTGCTTGCTGCGAACGCACAGCCTTCAGCACGATGGTCTTCGCAACCGCGGGGTTTTCTTCGAGGTAGGTGCTGAGCAAGTCCGAGATAGCCGAGTCGACAATCCACTGAGCTTCGCGGTTTCCAAGCTTGTCCTTGGTCTGACCTTCGAACTGCGGGTCCGGAACCTTCAGTGACAAAATAGCGGTCAAGCCTTCACGGAAGTCATCACCCGAGGGGAGCTTCTCGCTGTCTTTAATCAGCTTCTGTCGCTTCGCGTAGTTTCCAAAAGTACGCGTCAGGGCCGTCCGCAATCCAGCGAGGTGGGTGCCCCCCCCGTGCGTGTTGATGTTGTTTACAAAGGTGTACACCGTCTCCTGGTAGGCGTCGGTGTACTGCATCGCCAACTCCACCTCGTACTCGACGTTCGGGTCATCCGGTGATGCCGCCATCTTTTGAAAGTGCAGCGCCTTGGGATGCAAGGGCGTACGGTTTTTGTTGATGTGCTCAACGAAGGTGAGCAACCCTTCCGGGTAACTGAAGTCAGCCTCGGAGCCCGTACGCTCATCCTTCAGCTCTAGACTCAAGCCGCGTGTGCCCATCAAGTAGGCAGTTTCACGCATGCGCTTCTCGACGATTTCGTAGTCGATCTCGACCGTCGAAAAGATCTCGTGGTCGGCTTTATAGATGACCGTCGTACCGCGCTTGTCCGTTTTGCCGGTGATGGCCAGTTCTTCGTTACGAGCGCCACGGATGAAAGACATCCTGTAGATATTCCCGTCGCGATACACCTCGACGATCAACCACTCGGCAAGAGCGTTGACACACGAGACACCAACTCCGTGTAGTCCACCAGAGACCTTGTAAGAAGAATCATCGAACTTGCCACCAGCGTGAATTTTGGTCAGCACGACTTCAACGGCGGGAATGCCTTCGGTCGGGTGCATGTCGACGGGGATACCGCGGCCATCATCCTCGACACGGACTGAGCCGTCCTGGCAGATCGTTACCTTGCAGTAGGTCGCATGACCCGCCAAGGCTTCGTCCACAGAGTTGTCGACGACTTCCCAGATCAGGTGGTGTAGCCCACGAACATCGGTGTCGCCGATGTACATCGCAGGTCGCACGCGGACAGCTTCGAGTCCCTCTAGAACGGTAATCGAGTTTGCGCCGTAACCCGGCTGAGCGGGTTCGCTGTTGGTACCGGGTGTTTGAGATTCTTCGGACATGATCAGTGCTTCAACTTGAAGACGAGCTTTCGAATGGGCCCGCCGTCGCGTGAGGGTGTCGTTCGTTGTTCGAGTAGGAGCTGGTTGGCTCGGGCGCGAAGACTTTCGCCAGTGAAGTTCTGTAGCTCTTGCAAGTGAGGGGCGGACTCGACTTCGATCCACAACTCACCGCTTGTGAAGCGAACGGGCCGTGCCCGTCGTGCGAGAGCTTCACCTGCAGCTTTATTCCAAGAGTCATAGACGGGCCAATCGCGTAGGCGACTGCCGAGCCCGCTCTCGGTCAGATAGGTTTTAACCGCGTCCTGCATCGAGGAGAATCTTCCTCTGGACGGGCGCTTGTCACCCTTCAACGGTTCGAATTCACGTGGTCTGGGGTGTCGGGTATTGAGCGTCGACCGTGATCGGCATGACGATGTAAATGTGGTTCTCCCCCAGCAAGAACTTGCCAGGGCTCGTGCGTTCGTTGAACTCCAGGAATACACGTTCGGCTTCGCAATTCTTTAGGCCATCCAACACGAAGTCTGGGTTGAACGCGATGTCGGCTTCACTTCCGTTGAACTCGACATCCATGTGTGCGGTTGCCTCACCACGGCCAGCAGAACGACCAAAAATCTCGAGCTTGTTGTTTTCTAGCTTCAAACGCACGGCACGTGCTTCGTCACCGGTCACGTTAGCGACGAGCCGTAGCTTTTTGCTCAACAGGACCGGATCGGCCTCCATGCGATTGGTGGTCTCGTCTGGGATGACCGCCGAGTAGCGCGGGAACTCGCCGTCGATGACGCGTGCGAAGATCTCGGCGTTCTTGGTTCGTAAGCCAACTTGATTTTCTTCGATGCTCAGAGCGATCTGATCTAGGGGATCCGTGATCGCGCGGCAGAAAAGCTGCAGGCCTTTGGTGGGGATGATGACCGGTGCTGGCGTCTCGAGACACTCGGCAGGAGTTGTCGCCAATGCGAGTCGTCGCCCGTCAGTCGCGATCATGCGCAGTGTGTCGTTCTCGATTTCGGTCAACACCCCGTGCATGGCATAACGCCCTGGCTCGCGTGCTGCAGCGAAGGCTGTCTGGCTTACAAGCTTGCTGAAGGTGCCTCCCTGCATCGACACGGTCCCGCGGCCGGTAAAACGAGCAATGACCGGGAACTCGTCCGGATCGACTGTGACGAGCTCACACTTGTCCGTACCGCTTGTGATGAAGCACTTGTTTCCAATCGTCTCGATGGTGACTGTCTCTTCCGACAAGTCGCGCACGAAGTCCGTAGCGACACGTGCGGGAATCAGCGCGGGTCCAGGCTCGATGACTTCTACGCCTTCTAAGCGATAACGGATGGAAACTTCGAGGTCGGTGCCAACGATTTCGAGTGCGTTGTCGGTAGCCACAAGGCAAACGTTTTGGACCGCTGGTTTGGTGCTGCTCTTGGGGATGACGTGAGCAGCGATGGCAAGTCCTTCGCGGAGTTTGTCTCGATCGCAGATGATCTTCATGAGGGGAGGCTCCGGCAGAGGAACGTGTTGCTTGCAGTGAGTGGAGAGGACTGGTTTTCCCCAAAGAATCTAAGAGATAGATTCTTAGTAATCTTAGGGGCCGGACCAAAGTGGGGACAACCGCGATCTAGATTACGTAAGCTGTTGTGGTTCAAGGCTTTACGGGGCCGAGTTGGCTGTGGATCGAGCTTCAGATGGTGTTGGTAAGTGGTCAGTACTCGGCCAGTTGTCCACGCTTGTCCAGAGGCTCGATTTCGGCGCGCTCGCAGTAGCTGTTTTGCACGAGTTATTAGGGTCGAATTCACACCGAAGTAGACAGCTGCTACCGGGTTATCCGGGCGCATGTTGATAAGTAGCATGGAGTGTTCAGTCTTCAGTGTGTGCATAAAGACGGCGGACACGATGGCCCGCCGCAACTGAGTTCGAGCTTGGTGGCTCTTGTGTGGGAGGTAGCGCATCGACTGCCTCCTGTCGTTGTTGGGGTTCTGCCCTGTTTGGGCTCAGCTCAGTCGTTCTAGGAACTCGCCAATTTGGTCGCTGAGAGCTGTGTCGGCCTTCATCTGTTTCGTCACCTTGCCGACCGCGTACAGCACTGTTGAGTGATCACGTCCACCGAAGTAGCCACCGATTTCTTCCAATGAGTGACGCGTTATCTTGCGAGCCAAGTACATGGCGATCTGCCGGGCATGGGCGATGCTTTGTGTACGGCGGCGCGATTGCAGATCACTTGACTTCAGCCCAAAGTGTTCAGTGACGACCTGGATGATGTCTTCAGCCGTCGGCTGTCCCTTGCGCTGTTCGAATACATCACGCAGCGTTTCGCGCGCTAGCTTCAAAGTCGGTTTTTGGTTCGTCAGGTCCGCATAACCCGTGAGCTTGGTGACAGCGCCCTCTAGTTCTCGCACGTTGTCTTCGATGCGTTCAGCGATCAGATGCGCGAGTTCATCGGGCAGCTCGTGGCCCCGCTGGCGGCTCTTGCGCTTGATAATTGCAACGCGTGTCTCGAAACAAGGGGGCGTGATTTCAGTCACCATTCCCCATTTGAAGCGCGAAACGAGCCGATCGTGCAAGGTCGGGATTTCTTTCGGAGAACTATCCGATGACAGCACGATCTGCTTGCCAGCGTTGTACAGCGTATTAAACGTGTGGAAGAACTCTTCTTGCGTGCGCTCTTTGTTCGCCAGCAAGTGGATGTCATCCACGACCAGGACATCTACGCCGCGGTACTTGTGGCGGAAGGTCGTCATGTCTCCGTTTTCTAGCGCCCTAATGAAGTGGTTGACGAAGGTCTCGCACGACAAGTACAGGATGCGAGCGCTGGGATTGCGCTCAAGGATCATGTAGCAGATCGACTGCAGCAGGTGTGTCTTGCCCAGCCCCACCTTTCCGTGCAGGAAGAAGGGGTTGTAGTTCGTCCCCGGTTTTTCTGCTGCGCCCATGGCGGCGGCATGCGGGAATCGGTTGCACGGTCCGACGACGAAGTTGTCGAAAGTGAACTTGGCGTTTAACGTGATGTCCGATTCCCACAGGAGCTCCGGCCTGGGAGCAGGTGCTACCTCCCCATGCTTCGAGGCGGGCGAGGCTCCCGCTCGTGCCGGTCCGCCTGCGCCCTGCCTTCTGTTGGTCGTGGCTGTCGCGCTTGTGTCCGTGTCGGCCGACGCTTCAGGGCCGACAGCACGTTCCTGGGCGCGCTTCTCGATCACGAGTTCTTCGTCGACTTCGAGCCGTAGGGTATGAACGACCCCAAGGACCGCTTCTACCGACTGTTCCATGATCTTGCGGTAGTAGTTCTCGAGCCAGTCACGTGCGAACGCGTTCTGGACGGCGACCACTATTTCACCGCCACCGACGCGGCGTAGGGCCGCCCGGCGGAACCAGGTCTCGAATTGTTCGGGCTCTACGCGAGCACGAATGGCGTCTTGAAGATGGAACCACAGCTCCAGCAGGGCAGCGGGGTCCGGCGCCTCGTACTTCTTGGTGGAAGGGTGGCCGGAGGACGGTTCTTCAGTGGATTCCACCTTTGTCTCAAGACGATTGGTTTCCGTGCTCGATGCCTCTGTTCTCTCGTCGATGGTGTCTAGCTGTGGCTCATTCAATGCTGTTGCCCCAATCGCCAGCTCCGCAGGCGCCGGCTCGCTAGCAAGCCGGTCAGTACTAATCCGCGCTTCAGTGTCCACCGCACTCGTCTCTACGAAGCCAGCGGCAGCCGATTCTGTCGCTCGCATGGTCTTCGATGCGACTGAGGTTTTTCCCTGACCCACAGTCTGTTCCGCTTCGGAACCCTCGGAGACTTCTGGAGCAGTGTCAGGGGCGTGCTCGGGTCTATATTTCCCTCGTGCACTCACCGCATCCGCTTCATTCATGTGGCTGTCTCCGTTCCGTTAGATAGCTGGGGTGCGTGTGACCCGGTTGCAGCGATTGACTTCGCTAACTTTGGGTACTCGCGAGCGATTTTTGCGGTGCTTCTTCGACTCACGAGATGGCTCCCCAACTGGTATCTAATTGGTTTCGGCTTGGCAGGCCAGTTGCGGGCAGGTGCGGAACTGGGTTCGGTGGGGGGGGCACCTCTTGCGAGGCCGAGTCGTCTTGGTTGCATGTCCCTGATGACGCTGTGCCTGTTCGGCTCCTGATGCGGCTGAGGCCGAGTCGACGCGAAGGTGAAGCGTTCTGTCCGAGACGGACGACTACTCAGCCGTCATTAGATGCAGGGTCCGAAGAAGCGTCAACGCCTGCCGCTGAACTCTTGGGCTCGCTTTCGCTTGCGGGAACGGAAGTTCACGAGTTAGGACGAAGCCCACGAGTTATCCGCAATCTCTCCACAGCGATGTGGATATCTTCGAGGCTCGTTTCGCGCCCGAGCGATAGGCGGACGCCTGCACGCGCTTGTTCTTCGTTCAGTCCCATGGCGCGTAAGACGTGCGAGGCTTCGAGAGATCCGCTGGCGCACGCGCTGCCCGTGCTCGTCTCCAAGCCAGCCAGGTCGAGCCGCGTCACGAGCACTCTGCCATCCACGTCGGGTAAGAGGACGTTAATGGTGTTTGGGAGTCGATTTGGTGACTCTATACCGGGTCCGAGCAAACGGGCGCCCGGAATCTCACGCTCGATGCCACTCCATAGTTCAGCGCACAACTCGCGCCACTTGCGCGAGGCTTGCTGCATGTCGCGCTGCGCGAGGTCGATGGCCAGCGCACCCGCGATGATGGCCGGCACATTCTCTGTGCCTGGCCGAAAACCGTGCTCCTGTCCCCCACCGCGATGTGTTGGTTCAATCACGGCGCGTCCGCGTCGTACGAGCACGCCGACGCCCACGGGCCCGCCCACTTTGTGAGCGGAGAAGGAGGCCAAATCAACCAGAGACAGATCGAGCGGGATGCGGCCAAGTGCCTGCACTGCATCGGTGTGTAGCGGGCAAGGCTCACGCCAGCCATCGATGATGCTGCGCGCTTGGTCGAGCGCTGTCAGGCTACCAACTTCATTGTTCGCGGCCATCAAAGACACGAGTGCAGGTGCTGGCTGCAGATCCTCGAGTTGATCGAGCCTAGGGCAGCCCTGCTCGTCTACGGGGAGCCAGCGGACGGGATGTCCCTCGCGTTCCAGCTGACGGGCCGTTTCGATCACTGCCGAGTGCTCGGCGAGCGATGTCACCAGACCTGCTTTGGGGCCGAGCGGGCGCACGGAGCCGAGAATAGCTAGGTTGTCGCTTTCCGTGCCGCCCGACGTAAATATCACATGCTCCTCGCCCACGCCGAGCGCTTCGGCAACCTGTAGGCGAGCGGAATCCAGGGCCCCGCGCGCGGCCCGGCCACCGGCGTGGACACTGGACGCGTTCGCCCCGAATCGATCCAAGCCTTCAATCAGGCATTCCCGAACCTCGGGCCGCAGGGGCGTCGTGGCATTGTGATCGAGGTAGACGCGCTTCACAGCAGGGTCGAATCAGTCACAGGAGCCCTCGCTGATCAGGCGCCGATAAAGCGTCTCGTACTGGCCGACAACGTGCCGCCTCTCGAACTTGTCTTCGGCGCGTTTGCGCGCGGCCTGACCCATATGGGTCGAGAGTTCGCGATCGAACAGCAACTGGCGGAGATTGTTGGCGTATCCGTTCAGGTCATCAGATTCGGTCAGCATGCCGGAGATACCCTCTTCGATGACCTCCGAAACGCCGCCCACATTGGTCGACACAACTGGCGTACCGCAGGCCATCGCTTCGAGTGACGAGAGCCCGAATGATTCTTCGCTGCTGGCGAGGGCGAAGACGTTGGCCGGTGCCAGGAGTTCGGGCAGAGCATCGCGCATGCCCAGGAAGGTGACGCGATCACAAATGCCCAGCTCGCGCGCGACCTCGCGCGATTGCTGTTGCTCTGGACCATCGCCGACCAAAACGAGTTGCGCGGGCCTGTCTCCGATCGCGAGGGCGAAGGCGCGCACGAGCCACGGTACTCGTTTCACCTCGCGGAAGTTCGATACGTGGACGGCGGTGGGCGTAGCGTGTTGGTCGCGAACCGACGGACAGAACAGCTCGGTGTCGACGAAGTTAGGGATGACTTCGATCTTGCAGGGCGGCTTCGTTTCTCCTTGCTCGAAACTGCGGCGTGTTCTTTGCGCGAGGTCAGCAGACACAGCAGTGACAGCATCGCTTGCGCCAATGACAAATTGCATCAGTGGCGCGTAGGACGGATCGTTACCGACCAAAGTGATATCGGTTCCGTGCAGCGTCGTGACCATGCGCATCGCCTTGCTCGGGTCGTCCCGGCAAGACGCAGCTCGCGCTAGGAACGCGCTGACGGCATGCGGCAACGCGTAGTGTGCGTGCAAGACATCGAGGCCCTCCGTGCGATGGACATCCAAGATGCTCGACGTGATCGCAAGGTCATGCGGCGTCGAATGGAACAACGGGTAAGGGATGCCTCGCGCAACATGCATCTCGACCGGGC
Source organism: Planctomycetota bacterium (assembly GCA_047611405.1). Lineage (GTDB taxonomy): Bacteria > Planctomycetota > UBA1135 > UBA1135 > JBLFWN01. The sequence continues at coordinate 81,453 of JBLFWN010000015.1, forward strand.
CCGAGGAACGCGCCAAACGCGGCGGCACCTCGTGCGAGAACAAGTGGACGACGTGTCCCGCCTCGGCCAGTGAGAGCGCAAGTTCAGAAGCGACAACTCCCGAACCGCCATAGGTTGGATGGCAAATGATGCCGACGCGCAGTTTAGAGTCAGTCATAACTCACGCGGCGTACAGTGCGCTCGCGGTCTCGGACCTTGGGGATAGAGACCAGAACGCGTTAGAGGCTGGGGTATCCGGTCATTTCGAAGGCATCCGGAGGAAGAGGAGGCAGCTCGTCCGGCTTGCTCGAAGCCTTGTCGCTTTCAGGACTGCGCGTGATTGCACGCGGTCGTGGTTCGAGCTCGACATCACCAACTTCCGGGGACTCCCACGTACGCACCTTCTGGTGACTCGTGACTTTGTGATCCGGGCCATCCTGTCTCGTGTCGCAATTTGCTTCTTTGCCAGTGGCCTTGCTGCCCTGAGAGGCCTGCCCGGTTTTGGTGCCGTCGTTCTTGGTTGACGTAGGCTTGCCCCCATCCTTGGACTTCGCAGCCCTGCCAGCCTTTGCCGAGGCCTCGCCTGTGCCGGGCTTGTTGAGCGCGGGGTCATCACCCGATGCGCCCTCCTTCTTAGCGGTGTCTTCGCTGGCTTGTTCCGGCTCTGCGTAGCGTGCAGCAACTTGCGGTGCGCGCTGGGACTCTTGTTCGATAATCGAACGCGCCAATCGCAAGTGATCCTCTGCGCCGTTGGAGTCAGCGGCGTACTCGAAGATCGTCTGACCGTAGCTTGGCGCTTCGGCAAGCTTGATGTTGTTCCGAATCGGATACGGCAAGACTTGCTCGGGGAAGTATGAGCGAATCTCGGCCAAGACTTCGCGCGCCAGCTTCAGGCGACTGTCGTACAGGCAGGGCAAGATGCCGGAGACTTCCAGCGTTGGGTTTAAGCGACGCTTCAACAAACCGACGATCTCGATCAGCTTGCTCATGCCTTGCAGCGCGAAGAATTCAGTCTGCAGGGTGATCACGACTTCACTGGTTGCCGTCAACGCATTGATCGTCAACAGGCCCAGGCTCGGAGCACAGTCGAAAATGAGGTAGTCGTAATTCTCGTCCGAACCGGCTGTCCTGCTTTGCCACTCGTCGAGGGCGTCTTTCAGGATCGTTTCGCGACCGATCGCGCTGGCTAGCTCGAGCTCGGCGCCCGACAGGTCGATGTTCGATGGAATCAGGAACAGGCCCTCGGTCGAAGTCGGCTGAACCGCTTCCTCGACCTTGGTCTCTCCGAGCAACACCGTGTAGATGGAAGGAGTCTCGGGCAGACTTTCGACCGCCAGGTGCATCGTTAGGTTGGCCTGCGGGTCCATATCGACCAGCAAGACACGCCTTCCCAGGCGAGCCAAAGCCGCCCCGAGGTTTGTGCAGGTCGTCGTCTTTCCGACTCCCCCCTTTTGATTGATGACGGCTATACGACGCATGAAATTCGAACTCCTGCAGAGCCGGTGAGCGATACGGTTCTCTGGCCATAGTGTAGCCCGCGTGGCACTCGCTCCGAAGCTTGTAGCGACACTAGCAGATCGCCCTCAAAACTCCGCTGCATGTCTCGGGTCCTCCGAATCGTCTGGGTGCATGGCCAGAACCCACGCATAGCATCCAACTGTGGGCCAAAGCATGCGGCTTTTCAGCCAATCCGGAGAAGCCAATTCATGAACTGTCTTTTTTAGGGCGGGTTGCAAGCGCCGGGCCGGCTTGAATGACTTGGGGAGCGCTCCCCATTCGCCGGTGTGCCCGAGTTTTCGAGGCCTGTTGCGCGCATTCTTTGCGACCCGATGGGGCGAGCCTGAATGGGCCCAGGATCTTGGGCAGCGGTCGGCTCTTGCGGAAGTGCCAGAGCCAATGCGAGCCGGCTGATGCCTGAGCGCACATTAGCCAGCAGATTCGAGGCGCTACGCTTGGTCTGTTTGCGCGTTGACCCAGATCGGATCGGCAAAGGGTAAGGGGCCGCGGTGCATTAGGGGTTCGCCGTACACGGCACCGATTTGCTCGCCCCAGTAGCGCGCTTTCGAGCGCACACGCTCGAGGATGTCGGCGCCGAACAAGAAGTGCTTGCCCTCGTCATCGGGATCTGTGGCCGTGATCTGAGTCGCGTAGCACTCGATCAAGCGAACTTTCTGCTCCCACACATCGCCGATGTCGACCACAAAGGTCGGGTCGAACGGCACATGGCCCATGAAGTGATAGATCGCGCGCGGCCTGGCAGCCTTTCCCCCACCTGTTTGCTCGGCCAGCCGCGAGAGACCGGACAGGTACCAAGCTTCTCGTGCGAGTTGCCCGGCCGCGCAGTGGTCGGGGTGAAGGTCTTCTGTGTGGTGCGCGAATACGACCTGCGGCTGATAGATGCGCAGTAGCCGCGCGAGGGCTTCGCGTGCCTCGAGCGTGACCTCGACGCGTCCGTCTGGCAGGTCAAGATTCTCGCGCATGTCGATGCGCAGAATCTCGTTCGCGGCAGCAGCTTCGGCGGCACGCGAGCTTTCGTCGCCGCGCGTACCCATTTCGCCGCGCGTCAAGTCGATGATTCCAATGCGTAGGCCGCGCTGCTTTAACTCAAGCAGTGTGCCACCGAGCGAGATCTCTGCATCATCCGGGTGGGCAGCGATCGCGATCGCATCGAGTGGTGTCACGGACTCTCCTGTGGGATCGGTCATATTGGTTCGGAACTGCCGGTAGTATCGATGTGAACGAGGAGGTGCTCGCTGCCCGTTGCGGGCAACTCTTTGACTAAGGCGTCGACGAAGGCGCGGCCATAGGCTGCGTGATGCGCGACGGGTCCGATCACGCGGTCCTGCGGCAGCCCACGCGGATAGAGCGTGCCGTTCACGCGTCGCACATGGCGCATGCCCTTGCCGGTCGAGTTCGCATAGATGCGGGCGCCTTTGGCCGCGAGCTTCTCGATTGTCGCCTTGGCTTGATCGGCACTGCGCTTTAGGTTGACGGCCAAGCCGGGATCGAGTTCAGTGAGCGCACCCCGCAAGGTCAACAACTCTTGCGCGTAGCGCTCGCTCGCAGCTCGCATATGATCAAACACGAGCGGTAGTGAGTCAGGTTCTGCTTCGTTCGTGAATTTCCCGCGCTCTTGCAACACTGTGTGCGCGTCGACCTCGAGGCTCTGCAACGACTGCTGTGTCATGTCGTCGATGACTGTGCATCCGATGCGCGGAACAAAGGGAGTTCGCGGCAAACCACACGCGTCACGCAGAGGACCCATTTGTGCGTGGTATGCGAGCTCGCCATAACCACCAATGGTCGCAGCGATAGGCAAGCTCATGTCTTGCACTAAGGGACGCAGCAGCGCGCCTGCAGAGAAGGATGCGGGGTCTCGCACGATCTCTGCAGCCAACTCCGCAGCTGTTCGCGAGCCAGGCTCGTTGTCGTATTGAAAGCCCTCTCCGCCTTGTCGAAGCGCATGTCTGCCCGTTTCATCGACGCGATAGACGAGGGCAGCTTGCTTCGTCTCTATCGCTACTGGATGACCCGCTTGCTTGAGCTCTTCTTCGGCGCGCTCGAGGAGGGGCGCAGGATTGGCGCTGACGATCTTGCCCATCGCGTGCGACAAGTCTGCCCGAATCCAATCCGGTTCGATCACGACCAAGCCGTAAGGGCCGAGCAGTTCGGTCAAGATACGCGTCATCGCGCGCGGCAGGGTTTCACCTTCGCGCGGCATATACAACTCGGTTGCTTCTTGCTTATGAGGCCTGTCGCCATAGAGCTGCAACAGGCTGTTCTCGATGGCAGCGAGCCGATGCCGCTCATTGCTCAACGGCAATCGTGACAGTGGCTGCCTTCCCGAGGAGAGGCTGGCCAAGCTGACTTTTTGCAGGTCGAGGTTGTTGTTCAGTAGCCAGCTGTGATGTACCTCAGCGACATCGTGATCGTCGGCGTGATTCCAGAAGAGCGGGATCACTGGCGAGCCATATTGGCGACTAAGCTCGGACGCCAAGCGACAAGTTTGGATGGCCTTGTACAGCGTGTACATCGGCGCCGCAAGCAAGCCGGGTTGCTGGCCGCTGATAACTGCGCAGGTACCGAGTTGTTCCAAAGCAACCAGCGAAGCATCGACTTCGGCCGGCACATCGACGCACTCCAGACCCGTGCGTAGCGACCGGGCTAAGTGTGCGCGTTCGCCGCGATCGAAGCGGTCCTCTGGCAGGGGGATGTCCTGCACTTGCCTCGCGACCGGAAGGTGCGCGAAGCTCATGCCTTTGGATAAGGCGTCGCGAGAGAGCTCGGACAAGCCGAGGGTATCCGCAGGCAGGTGTTCGATCCGAACATTGACCATTGTAGTCATCGTTTGACGCTGCCGCGTCTCAGGCACAGGTCTCGACCGCGTCCTTGAGGTCCGCCTTCATGGCAAGCGTCGCGCGCGTCGTCGCGTCTTCCCAGCTACCTTCTTGGTCGGTCTGGTAGGCGTATAAAATGCCACGCGAAGAATTGACGAGGGCTCCTCGCAGGCCGCGTGTGAATGCTGCGCTCAAGCCAGCGGCTGTGCCACCTTGTGCTCCGTAGCCAGGAAGCAAGAACAGTGCGTGTGGCATCAAAGTGCGCATGGCAGCTAGCGTCTCTGGGTGCGTTGCTCCGACGACTGCTCCGATCGATGACAAGCCGTGTTCTCCAACCATGCCTGAGCCCCAAGCGTGTACAGCTCGTGCGACGAGCTCGGCAAGGGTGGGCTTGCCTTGCAGCTGGAACTCTTGGCTGCTGGGGTTCGAAGTTCGGACCAAAATGAAGCTACCGCGTCCCGTGCTCTTGCAGGCGTCTACGAAGGGCTTTATCGCATCACTGCCCAAGTAGGGGTTCAGCGTGATCGCATCGCACAGGTGAGCCTCGTCGGAGGGGTGAATTCCAGTCAGAAAGGCCGTCGCGTAGGCGGTTGCCGTGCTTCCGATATCGCCGCGTTTTACGTCACCGACGACCAGCAGGCCGGCATCTTTGGCGTGTGCGACGACGCGTTCCCAGGCGAACACCCCATCCGCGCCCAAGGCTTCAAAGTAAGCCGACTGCGGCTTGACGGCAGCTACGTGCGGCTCGACCAGATCGACGACGCGGCACAGGAAGTCTCCGACGGCTGTTGCGCGCTCGGCGCGAGTCGCCTGCGGATCGCGCGCGGCGGCGTATTCGGCTGGCAGTCGCTCGAGATTGGGGTCGAGGCCGACAACGCTCGGGTTCTCTTTGCGGAGGACGGCTTCGGTCAGGCGATCTGCGAAGTTCATCAAGAGCTGATGGGTGGTTGGGCGTAGTGGCCGCGGGTTGGAGGCTGGCGGGCGGGCTCCGGCTTCGTGGTGAGGTTCGGATGAGGTCAGGGCGCGTGACACCGCTCTTGGCGATGTGCGCTGCCTGAGAATGTAGACCCGAAGAGCGGCGGATCGGCCTCTCGCTGCAGGTTTACGGGCTGCTCGATGGGGAAAGAGGCTTCCGGGGGCACCGTAGGAATGTGGCCGGTCTGCGCCTTGAGGAGTGACACGTACGAGTCCTTACACCAAAGACCCGCTGTAAATGACACTTATAGTGATGAT
>JBLFWN010000016.1:0-80678 GCA_047611405.1 Planctomycetota bacterium
GACGCAGCCGAGAGCGAGTCGGGCCTGGGCGGCAGTCGCTTGGCCGTGCTCTGCGCCCTTGCGGCCGCGGTGGCGCTCAGTTTTGGTGCTGAGCGCAGCGTGAAGGACTTCGTGCTCTTCGCCTGGGATGCGTTGGGCGCGGCCTTCGGGCCGGCCATGCTGTTCCTGATTTTCGATCGGCGAACCACGGCGCGAGGGGTTTTCCACGCAATCTGGATCGGCGCGAGCTCGGTTGTGGGATGGGCCAAGGTGGAGGCCTTGACCGGGATCTGCCACCAGAGGATTGCGGGGTTCGCGATCGCTAGCCTCGCTCTGGTGCTTCTGCGGGGCAGGAAAGCTGAGTAGGGCCACGCGCGCCTTACGGTTGCCTTACGAAACAGTTCAGTCCGACGGAACGAGGCTTCTACTGCTTAGGCTGAGTACGTTGAAAGTCAGTGCCCCCCCTGTAGCGAGCATGTCTGCAGGGGGGCAAAGCCGCGCCAGAAGTTCCGTCAAGTGCCCGAAACTACTGTATTCTTGTAAGGCTCGGGGTCTCCGCTAGGCCCCTAAGAGCCCACCTCGCTAGTTGCCGCACCTTAGAGACACAATGAAGCTCTGCTATCTCACCGCCTCGGTTCTAGCCGCCTCTGCCCTACTCGGGTCTTCCGCCGAGGCCCAAGTCAGGGCCCGCCTGGTCGCACAAGGCGCCAAGAACCCGACCCAAATGGTCCAGGCGCCCGGTGACAACACCCGGATGTTTGTATCGAGCTACAACGATGGCATCCATGTGTTCGAAAACGGGGTGCTTCAAAACGACATGTTCTTGGACATGAATCCTCTCGGATTCGGACCGCAGTCCGTTTCGAGCGTCGCGTTCCACCCGGACTACCAGAACAACGGCAAGTTCTACGTGGTTCACTTCGATGCGAACCTGAACAACAACCTGTACGAGTACACGGTCACGGCGGACCCGAATGTCGCGGACCCCAACTCGCAAGTTCAGATTCTTGGCCCTGAGCCGCAGACGGGTCTGGTTCACCACTGGGACATGATCAAGTTCGGCACTGACGGCATGCTGTACTTGAGTACCGGCGACGGTGTGATGTCGAACGACATGGTCGAGAACCACGCGCAGGATCTCGGCAACATCGCCGGCAAGATTCTGCGCATCGATGTCGATGGTGGTACGCCCTATGCGATTCCCCCGGACAACCCCTTCGTCGGTGTCCCCGGCGCGCGTGAAGAAGTCTGGATGTACGGACTGCGCCAGCCGTGGAAGTTCGATTGGGATCCGTTGACCGGTGACTTGTACATCGGTGACACTGGATCTTCGACCGCAGAAGAAATCAACGTGCTGCCGCCCAGTGCAGGCGCAGGCCGCAACTTCGGTTGGCGCTGCGTCGAGGGCGACACCTGCCACAACTTCCCGGGCTGCATTGCGTGCAATGACGGCAGCTTGATCGAGCCGATCTACTTCTTCCCGCACACGGAGTTCCGCTGCGCCGTCGTCGGCGGAATCGTCTATCGCGGTACAGAAATCCCCGCGCTACAGGGTCGCTACCTCTTCGCCGATTACTGCTCCTCTCGCATCTGGACCTTCAAATACGTGAACGGTGCGATGCAAGACTTCGAAGAGTGGACGAACCTTTTCCCGACGACCGTTCCCGGAGTGTCCGTCTCGCAAATCACCGGTTTCGCGCGTGATCACGCTGGCGAGCTGTACATCATGGATCGCAGCGACAACGGTCGCATCTGGAAGATTGAGCCTGATACCTGCCATACGCAAAACTACTGCACGGCCGGGATCAACTCCGCCGGCAATGGTGCGACCCTGTCGACAACCGGCATGCCCAGCATTTCGGCGACCGACTTCTCGATCGATGTGACGAGCTCGATCCCGAACCAGTCTGGACTCTTCTACTACGGACCGCTGCAAACGAGCGCTCTCTTCGGTGGCGGGTTCCGCTGTGTCGCCGGATTGACATCACGTTTGAACCCAATCTCGACCTCTGACGCGACTGGCGCGAACTCGAAGATTATCGACTTCCCGAACCTGCCCGCCGCCGGTCAGATCTTCACCGGCTCGGCGTGGAACTTCCAGTACTGGTACCGCGACCCGTCTGGCCTGCCCTCGGGCTTCAACCTATCGGACGCAATCGAAGTCATCTTCTGCAACTAAGCCTAATGCTCGCGCGATGAGTCGCGCAAGACATCGCTGTCTCAGGAACTCGCCCGCTTCGATTCGATCGAAGCGGGCGAGTTCGTTTGTGGAGTGGGATCGACTGGGCTCAGGCCAACCGCGGTCGGATGCGGGTAGTCGGATGCGAAAGCTCGGCCAGGCACCATCTCATACTCAGGCTGGCCGTCTACGCGACTACAAATTCAACGGCACGACAGCGCCCTTGGGGCGGCGTAACGGTTCATCGGCAATCGGTGACTTAAGTATGTATGCACCTGCACGCAGCGCGGCGGCGCAGAAGGCAACGAGTCTAGACTCGAGCGAGCTCGATCCCGAGTGCATGCCCCAACCTCTCGTAGTCTTCAGCCGTGTTGTACAGCTGCGCCGAGATACGCAGAAAGCGCTTCGGTGCCGCCGGCCAACAACCGATCGGTACCTCGATCTTCCAGTTGTCCCACAAGCGCCGCTGCAGAGGGTCCTCGTACAACGGAACGGATAGGCTCGGTTCCCCATCAGGCAACCAAAGGGTCGCTATCGAGCCAATCATTTCATCCGGTGCAGGAATGGGCTGCTCGGTCTGTCGGCACAACATCTCGCGCGCGGCGAGAGCCTGGTCACGGTTGCGGCGCATCACCTCTGGCCAACCACCGGGAAGCAAGTTGCGCATGAACTCGATGGCCGTCGGAACACACAACCATGCTGTTGGATCGATCGTCCCAATCCAATCGAACTCATTTCGAAAGCGACTGTTCACTTCCGTGGATGAGTTAGCGCCATGGCTGATGACGGACGGCCGCGTCGCTTCACGCTTATCCTCACGTGCCCACAGGAAGCCCGCACCCTTGGGCGCGCAGATCCACTTGTGGCAATTGCCCGCGTAGTACGCGGCGCCGAGCTGATTCAAATCGAGCGGAATCATGCCAGGCGCATGCGCGCCGTCGACTAGCACATCCACATCGTGCGCGGCGAGTTCGGAGACGATTCGCTCGAGAGGCAGGACCAGCGCCGTCGCACTGGTGATGTGATCGATCAACGCCAGCCGGGTCTTGGGCCGGACTTGCGCCAAGATCGCAGAGACGACTTGTTCGGGGTCGTCGAGCGGGAATGGCAGCTTGGCCAGGCGAACGACGACACCACAGCGCTTCGCGATGTGATTCAACGCGTTGCTGCAGGCGTTGTATGCATGGTCGGTCACGATGACTTCGTCACCGGCCGTGAATTCAATCGAACCCAGCACCGAATTGACCCCGGTTGTCGCGTTCGGAACGAAGGCCAATCCGTCCGGGTCGGCACCCAGGAATGTCGCCAGCTCGACGCGCGCATGATCCAACTTGTCCGTGAACTGACGAACGAAGAAGTCGACGGGCTGACGCTCAAGCTGGGCCCTCAGATCCTGCTGTTCGTCGAGCACGCTGCGCGGGCATGCACCAAAGGAACCGTGGTTCAAGAAGGTGACATCAGGATCGAGCGTCCAATGCTCCTGAAGAACGGAGGGCTCGCGGCGAGACTGCGGGTCGAATGTCATGGCAGAACGCGCGAATCCGATGAGTGACCGCGTCAAGAGCAACAGCTGAAGAGAGCGCAGCCTATCAGGCTAGCAGCCTCTAAAGACAGAGCGCTTCGCACAGTGCGGGTCATCGAATGCAGGTCAAGGCGCATCCAGCCCCTCATGCTTGCCCCGCCCCCCAAGGACTGACTATTGGAAGCCTTGGTGCAAGACAGAGCTGCGTCGTCTGCGGTTTGAATCTCGACTTTGACGAAGCCCTCTTCCGTGTACTTCAGCGCGTTCGAGACGAGGCTCAGAATGACCTAGACGAAGTGTGTGAGGTCGGCAAAGAGAGTCGCATCCTCGGCACCCACGAGCATCAACTCGACCCGCCGTGGGTCCGCCAAATGCTCCAGCTATTCAAGTGCCTCGCCGCACATGCTGAAGGCATTCAATTGAACAAGCTCCATGGACATGCGGCCGGCTTCAATCTTGGCTAGGTCGAGAATCGAGTTGATCAGCTCAAGCAAGTGCCGACCATCTTGCCCAAAGCGCTGGTGATCAGATCGCCAGCCCGGAACACCGCTAATCCAAAACCCTGCAGGTGCTCCCTACGACCACCCATGCTCTTGGGCATCGCGGCGCTCGTCGTATTGGGGAAAGGCTACGAGGATGCCTGCTTGTGTACCGTTTTCTTGAACGGGCGCGATCGGCTCGGTCGCCACCGCCAGAGCCCTGTCGCAAGCCTTCGTCAGGGCGTGCAGTCGATCCGGGTCAGAAGCCAGATCGAAGCCCAGAGCACTTCGGTTCCCATCGACCGGCTCTGCGAAGTAGACCGGGAAGTACTCGTCACGATCAGCTGCACGCACGAGTTCCTTTCCCGCACGCTCCGTGAACTGAAAGTTTGGAAATCCATCGTTGCGCGCCCGGCCTTCCAAGGTGACACGATCCACATGCTGAACACGAGGTGTCCACTCGACAGCCTGAATTCCTAACCTTCGTTCGAGCACCCGAGTACTCAGAGCTTGGAACATCGAGCGAGACTCGTTGTCCATACTCAGGCAAAGGTCCGTCAGTGCCTGCAGCTCCTTCAAGTTCCCGTCGATCGCACTGCGAATGGCGAAGACATGCTCTTCCGAATCCACGCGGAACTGAGCCGCGAATACTCTGCTTGGGAGTTAGCTTGCCGTGTGAACTGCATCGGAAGTGCCACATGTAAGGCTCGTCCCCGATTGCGTAGGGACAATGCTTCATCCTGCGTATCGACGCCGCTGATGAGGCCTATTAGAAAGAGCGAGGCCTCTAAAACAGGCATACGAGTCCGCTCTACTTCGATGTTTCGGACGCGTATCAGCACCCTCAACCTCAGCTCACAGTCCACGATTGCCGTCAAGAACCCTAGCAGCCCGTTGATAAACAGCGATTCATGGATTGGTTCCCTCGAATCGACTGACAAGGCGCCAGGTTCTGCGCATAGTTGCGCGCTATTCGTAGATCCTGGCAACGCGGACAGGCGGTTCGAGGGGGCCGAGACATGAAGCGCTGTTTTTCAACGGCCTGCTAGGGTCAAGACCCCAAGTCCTAGCTTGTGCATGTTCTTGGTACATAGAAGCGCGGCCTCCGTCCAATTCAAGGACAGAGGCCGCGCCTACTAATCGTGAATCTGAGGCTTCGAAGCTCAGAAGCCCGCCGTCAAACCGAGGACGATGCGGGTGTCACCGGCATCAGCAAAGGTATCACTGGGGTCATCCGTGCCGTGCAGCGTCAGGTCTACGGTCCAGGGACCAGCGGTGGTGCTCGCACCAATGTAGAAGTGCATATAGCTGTCGTCGGCGAACGCGTCGGACTGGAACATGCCGACGCCGCCGGTGGCGGTGATGTCGTCATTGAGCTCGTGGTCGACGCCACCAGCGATGTAGACCGAGGACTCGCCCGATCCGGCCAGGTCACTACTGAACGCAACCGTTCCAGTGATGAAGTCCTGGAAAGTCGCGTCGGCACCAATCTCCACGTAGTTCAAGGCATCGGCACCTGCGTACAGGTACTGCATGATCCAGCCCGTCACGTCGAGGTCCGGAATCACTTCTTCCACGGTGTAGCCAATCCAGGCATCAATCTCGGTCACGCCACCAGCACCGGCAGCGGCGGAGCCAAGGCTTGAGGCCCAGACGCCTGCAGAGATACCGCTTTCATCGGTATAGGTGACATCGCCAGAGACGGCGAAATCCTTGTCAGACTGAGAAATTCCACGCCAGACGTACTCGGTGTGCATTCCCATGCTGGCCGTGAGGTTCTCGGCCCAGGCGGGCAGCTCGTCGGTCTCGGCCGGTGCGTCGAACGCGACTTCTTGTTGCGCCCGGTAGCTGAAGTTCGGTCCGGCAGCGGACACGCTTTCGTCAGCGGGGATGAGGTTGTCTGCGATCAGACCGCCGGCCATTAGTCCGACCAGGGCTCCTGCGAGAATCATGTTTGTTTCCTGAAACAGAGTTCTTGTGTAGGGACCAAAGCAGCGAGGAACGCCAGCGGAGAGGGCCCAAAACGGGGTTCTTGCTGATGCTGTACCTCATTGCGAAAGAGAAGACCAGAGCGAAATTCTGCTATCCTGCGCCGCTTCTCTCCGACGTTTCTATTGCGTCCCCAAGACTCCGCTTGCCATGAGCCCCCGCGCCGAAGACGACGACGCACCCGAAAAGGTCAACTTCATCCACACCGCAATTGCCCAAGACCTGGAGTCAGGCGCGGTAACTGGACCGATTCACACACGCTTTCCACCTGAACCGAACGGCTATCTGCACATTGGCCACGCCAAGGCGTTGTGCGTGAACTTCGGCTTGGCGGATCGCTTTGGCGGTGTCTACAACCTCCGCTTCGACGACACCAATCCGGCCAAAGAAGAGACCGAGTTCGTGGATGCCATCCAGGAAGACGTGCGCTGGCTAGGCTTCGACTGGAAAGAGCGTTTGTATTTCGCGTCGGCCTGGTTCGAAAATCTGTATGAATTTGCAGTCGAGCTGGTCGAGAAAGAGCTCGCCTACGTCTGCGATCTGAACCAGGAGGAGACGCGCGAATACCGCGGTACGGTGACAAAGGCGGGCAAGAACAGCCCCTTCCGTGATCGAACCGTGGCCGAGAACTTGGATCTGCTCCAGCGCATGCGCGCCGGCGAGTTCGAGGACGGCAGCCGCACGCTGCGCGCCAAGATCGACATGGCGTCGCCCAACCTCAATATGCGCGATCCGGTGCTGTATCGCATCCTGCGAGCGCATCACCACCGCACGGGTGACACGTGGTGCATCTACCCGATGTACGACTTTGCGCATGGACAGTGCGATGCGCTCGAGGGAATCACCCATTCCTTGTGCTCACTCGAATTCGAGAACCACCGTCCCTTGTATGACTGGTTCCTCGAAAACATCAGCGCACCGGCCAAGCCACGTCAGATCGAGTTCGCCAGGCTCAACCTGACGTACACGGTCATGCAGAAGCGCAAGCTACGTATTCTTGTCGAAGAGAAGCTGGTCAACGGATGGGACGATCCGCGCATGCCGACCCTGTGTGGTCTGCGGCGACGTGGCTACACCCCGGAGTCGATCCGCAACTTCATGGATGGCATCGGCGTGACCAAGGTCGACAGCATGATCGACATGGTCGTGCTCGAGAATGCGTTGCGTGAAGACCTGAACAAGCGCGCCGAACGGCGCATGGCTGTGCTGCACCCGCTGAAGGTTGTCATCGAAAACTTCCCAGAGGGCGAGGTCGAGGAACTGCAGGCGATCAACAATCCGGAGGACGACAGCGCCGGGACAAGAACGGTGCCCTTCTCTCGCGAGATCTGGATCGAGGCCAATGACTTCCGCGAGGAAGCGCCGCGCAAATTCCACCGTTTGAAGCCCGGCTCCGAGGTCCGACTACGCTACGGATACTGCATCACCTGCAACGAGGTCATCAAGGATGACAACGGCGCCGTGATCGAGCTACGCTGCAGCTATGACCCCGAGACTGGCAACGGCCAGACGCCGGATGGCCGCAAGGTAAAAGGCATCATCCACTGGGTCTCCGCTGAGCACGCTAATGAGGCGGAAGTGCGACTGTATGACCACTTGTTCAGCAACGCGAATCCTTTCGATGGCCCCGAGGATCAGGATTGGAAAGAGAACCTGAATCCGGGCAACCTCGAGGTGCTCAAGAACTGCAAGCTCGAGGCATCGCTGAGTAAAGCCGAGCCGGGTGAGCGTTTCCAGTTCGAACGCCTCGGCTACTTCATCGTCGACACGACCGATTCGAAGCCCGGCGCAATCGTCATGAATCGCGCGGTCTCGCTGCGCGATAGCTGGGCCAAGATCGAGAAGAAGGCCGGCAAGTAGCGTATGGAACGCGTGATCGAGGTCGAACGCGCGATCGCCCTGGGCCGCCTGGAGACGGGCGGCCTATGTGTTCACGTTCAAGACGGCTGGATCACACGTGTAACTAAGGGCCCGTGCACAAGCGCGATCGATGCCACCTTGCTGCCCGCTCCTATCGACTTACAAGTCAATGGCGCGGGCGGACGGGCAGTCGATGAAGCGAGCCCGGAAGCGCTAGGTGTGATCGCGAAGACGGTGCGCGACGGTGGCGCGAGCGCGTTCTTGCCCACGTTGATCACGGCACAGTTCGACGCCCTCCTCGAGCAGGTCACATCTGTCGTGAAGTGGATCGAGGACAAGCCAGCAGACGGCGCGACGCCGCTGGGCTTGCACGTCGAAGGCCCTTTCCTCGAACTGGCTGGCGCTCACGCTGCACAGCACCTGGTTGATCCGACGAGTGAGCGCGTTCGCGCCCTTATCGAAACGGGTCGTGGGCACGTGAAGCTCGTCACGCTGGCGCCATCCTTACCCGGTGCGCCGGAGGCGGTCGCGCAATTCGTCGCGGCAGGCGTCCAGGTCTCGATCGGGCACGCGGCGAACTGTGACGGCCTGCAGGCATGCCTAGAGGCGGGTGCGCGATCCGCGACGCACCTCTTCAATGCGATGGGCAAACTGCACCATCGCGAACCCGGCTTGGCCGATCGCCTGATGGATGATGAGCGCGCGACCTGCGCCCTCATCCCCGATCGCATTCACGTGCATCCCATCATGCTACGCGGCGCATTCAAACGACTCGGACGAGAGCGCTGCATCCTGGTGACCGATTGCATGGCAGCGGCGGGCATGGAGCCGGGCACCTATGAACTGGGCGGCAAACAAGTTGTGCTGAAGGACGGAGCCGTGCGCGACGAGAATGGCGTGCTGGCTGGCTCTGCGATCCTCATGCGCGATGCAATTGCAGTCATGAAGGTTGCCGTACCAACCTTTGGCGCGCTTTGCATTGCCAGCACGACCAGTACCAATCCAGCGCGCCTGCTTGGGGATGACACGCGTGGTGAAATCGCGGTTGGGAAGCGAGCGGAGCTGGCTTTGCTATACGCCGACGGCCGCTTCGAGTTGGTGTAGCTGCACGCCAACCATCCGGCGATTCTCTTCCAATCGATAGCGAGGGTCCGTGAAAGTTGGGTCCACTCTTAATGAGGGCAGAGCCCGCTCGACGAGCGACCGGACGCTTCGAACTCCCGGGCCACTCATCCGGCACGCTCCCCGGCCAGAGAGCGAACAATCTAGGAGCGGATCAGCGCATGCGCCTCTTGCCAAATGGACATAACGGCGAGACCACCATCTCCTGCCGAGAGTACGGCTTGCGACAACTGCTCGCGCGCCTCATCTTTTTGATCCAACTGCCACAGGCACATGGCGATCCCGAGCTCGTCGACCAGTCTCATTTCCGTCCGATTCGGCAGACGCCCGCTCGGCCAAGCGCTGCGCAAGCGTCGAGCCGCTGAAGTCAAGGTATCGAGCGCTCCTGCGAAGTCTCTTGTCCGGTACAACGCCAGGCCACGAACAACACCCGCATAGCCTTTGCGCGTGACGCCACGGCTCTCGGAATCGTAGGCCACTTGGAGGGCTCGCCGCGCCCCGACATAGTCGTCCGGTCGGCTGTCGGTCCTCCATATCACATCCCATGCAGCCTCGATGCGCATGCGAATGCGTTGATCCGAAGACTGCATGGTCTCCAATTCCCACGCGCACTCGCGCACGTCGATCGCTACGTGATCCTGCGCATCGAGCTCATGCCGCAGATCCTGACCCTCGGGGTCCTTAATGTAGAGCTTCGACAACAGGGTCCGCGCCTCCTTGCGACGAGCTTCTCCATTCCACATCGCTCGCGCATCACTCGGCTGGCTGTCCCAGGTACGTACAAAGTGATCTAGCGATGCTGTCAGGATACGCCCTCCGTCGGGACGCACGGAGATTCCCACAATGCCCCCTTCGTGCCCTTCGAGCTTGGCGAGCCGGCGGTACCCGACAGCATCCCAGACCCAGACAATTCCATCGGCCGTCGCTGTGAAGATGCGGTCCGAGGCTGGACTAAAACACACGCTGTTGACGACATCCGTGTGCCCATCAAGGCGATGAATGACCTCCCAGCTCTGTGTATCCATGACTTGAACCACGTGACTCATCGCCGAAGTCAGCATCCGTGTGCCGTCGGGGCTGAACGCGATCGCGCTCACGGGTCGTTCGCTGTATCCGACCGCCTCGCTCGTGGACTGATTCAGATGCCAGTCGTGCAACGCGCCAGCGTTGTCCGAGTACACGAGTCTTTGGCCGTCGGGATGAAACTCAATCGCGCGAATCGTCTCACCATCTGTGATGTTATCAAGGAGCACACTACCGAGGGTTCCGTCGAAGAGGCGAAGGGTACCGTCACTCCCTGCGATCGCGAGTTCACTGCCAAGAGGGCTCAGGGCAATCGCCACGGGCCTCTCTCTGCCGAGCTCAATCTCAGCCAACATCGTGTCCGTGTTTGGCTCCCACAGCCGAACCTCGCCCGAACGCCCGGCGGTTGCCACACGAGACCCATCCGCACTGACACGAAAGTCCAGTATGGGCCGCTCATGAGAAAATCCGGCTCCTAGAGGATCGCCGGCTTCTCCATCCCACAAACGAACTTCGGTCGCACCGATTGCGAGCGTGGCCATTCGCTCGCCTCTCCCAAGAAATGCGATGCGACGCAAGGGGCTTTCATGTTCAGCGAACGGAACCGAGAATCCGGCGGTCTCCGCCCCCCACAACTGGACCCCCATACGACTGCCTTCAGGCAATTCCTCGGCGCGCTGCCTCTCGGCGAGAAGCAGCCTCTGCCCGTCGCCACGAAAGCCGATGGAGCTGAGCGCCCCACCCGTTCGACCGATAGGTCCCAAGAGGCGGCCATCGCGCGCGTCCCAACTAAGGATCGGAGAATCCTCTGCATGACCAATGATACGGAGCCCATCGGGTGAGAAGGCCAGCATGCGAATCATGTAGGTGTTCGCGCGAATCGCAAGGGCCGGCACATCTTGCTCGCGGTCGAAGATCTGAATCAGGCCGGAAGGCGACGCTGTTGCCAAGCGGCCACTCTTCCCATCGAATGCCATGACACTCACTAGGCCGCCAGCACTCATCGATCCAAGGGATTGGAGAGGGTCCAACAAGATGGTCTGCACCGCGCCCGACCACTTGCTGACATAAAGCAGGCCCGCCTCTTCATCCAAGCAGATCCCCGTGATTTGGTTCATACCCTGCGGCATGACTTGCAACGTGGTCGAAGCGATCACATCGGCTGTCACTGCGTCCCAAACCAGGATTTGATCATCCTCGCCAACAGAGAGCAGCTTCGTGCCACCATCGATGAAGCCCGCGTAGAAGACCGCTTTGGCGTGCGCTTGGAACGATCGTTCGAGCTCATTCGAATCCAGATCCCAGAGGAAGAGCTTGCCGTTGCCCTTGCCAGTCAGCAGCCGCTCGCCCATCGGATCGCAAGCCAAGACTAGGTCTCCGGCTGATTCGATCGATCCGACGAGTTCGCCGCTGAACGCATCCCATGTGCGAATTTCCCCGCCGACACAGAGCGCGTGCACCAGTCTCTGATCCTTGGAGAAGATGGCTTGATAGGCACCCAACTCATCGCCATAGACCTGCAGCGAAGTGTCGAGTGACAAACGATAGTGCCCCCACTCCCAGCCACGCAGATCGTCAGGACAGGTATCGAGTTGGCGGCGCACTTCCCCAAGTTCGCCGGCCTGCAAGTTGAGCGCCGCTGCGGTGACAGCGCCGACATAGGCCACGCGCCGAGACTCGGCCAACGCACGCTCGGTCTCGCCCATGGACTCCTTGAGCTTGTCTTGCTCGGAACGCACCAAAGCTCGCTGCCAGTCCGCTTCGTTGTTTGAGATCGTCAACTCTTCGTTTTTTATCTCCAGGCGGTCGCTGGCAGCTTCGAAGTTGTTGCGTGAAATCGTCAGCTCTTCGTTTTGTGCCTCTAGGCGCTTGCCCGCACGCACCTGAACCGCCGCCGTTCCACCCAATCCCCCGGCGAGCGCCATGACAGCGATTGCAGCTGTAATGGCCAACGCCCTATTGCGCTCGATCCACTTGCGCGTCTCGATCCAGGGGCCTGTGCGGTGTGCCTTAACAACCCGACCTTCGAGGTAAGCGCGCAGGTCCTCACCGAAGTCACGCATGCTCGCATAGCGGTCACTCACCTCGCGAGCCATCGCCATCTTGCAGATCGCAACGAGTTCGTCTGGGGCACTACTGGCGATCTCTAACAAGTCCGCGGGTGGACCGCCGCGCAAATCACTCCACACCTCACCGGCGTTGCGTCTCTCGCCGGGCAAGCAATAGGGCATGCGCCTGCCCAGTAAGTGGTACAGGATCGAACCCAGGCAATAGATGTCGGATGCCCGCCCGACCTCTTCGTGCTTGCCAGCGGCCTGCTCCGGCGACATGAAGGCGGGCGTTCCAATCAGGTCACCGTCGAGTGTCATCAGCGCCGGAGTCGACGCCATCGCACTTGCGTCACGGCGATCCGTATCGATGCTCGATTCTCTACGGGTCGACTTCGAACTTGTCTTGCCCAACACGCGCGCCAGGCCCCAGTCCATCACGTACACCTCGCCGAAACGACCAACCATGATGTTGGCCGGCTTCAGGTCGCGATGGATGACGTTCTTCGTATGTGCATAGGCCATCGCCTCGCTGACCTTCAGCAGCACGTCGACCAAGCGTGTCAAGGTCCATTGATCAGACTCACCGGCAGCTGGGTCCGCAGCATTGGCCGTGGCTTCGAAGTAACCATCAAAGACCTGGCCCAAGTCCTGCCCTTCGACCAAGCGCATGGTGAAGAAAACCTTACCTTCGTTGTCGAGCCCCAGTTCGTGAACTGGAACGACACCAGGGTGGTCGAGCTGCGCGGTGACTTGTGCTTCTTCCAAGAAGCGGCTGAGGAGCTTGTCGTCGAGCGTGCTCTCGCCACTGCTACGGTCTCGGGCTGCACCCCCGAGCGCGACCTTCATCGCCAGGATGCGGCGCAGGTCGGGATCCCATGCGCGCAGGATCGCGCCCATACCACCGCGCGCCACCTCGCCGCGCAATTCGTAGCGTGATCCCTCAGGCGTGCGAGCAGCGATCCGATCGAGAACGGGTCCGGCGCTCGAGTTAGGCGTGTGCAGGTCCGAGCGCCCTACCGTGCGAGCAAGCGACTCCGGCCCCGCGGCCGGGGACCTGCCGTCGCTTACTTCTTCCTTCTCGGTCGGCTCGTCGTTCGATTCGCTTGTCATCAATCGCTCGCGGATGTGGGAGCGTTGGAAAGTCGCGCCCTTGCCAAAGCGCTGCGCGCGGCACGAGCCATTGTAGTCTCGATGGCCCGAACCGCCCACTGCCACTCGTGCCGAGCGAGCCTTCTTGTGGGTTGGTGCGCAATTCGATCACAGAAGATCGGAATCCTCTAGGCCCAAGCTAACGGCCCTCAGGATCCGCTGCGTGCTGTAGTCGATGTACGCCCGCAATGTGATCAAGCCAAATACGAGCGGGCAATACACCAGACATGCACAGAAGAAGATCAGACGATGCATCGCATCGGTCCAGTCGTGCTCAATCTGGCTCATGTCGCGCAGCTCAGCGAGCTTGCCACTGCTCGCGCTCGCTTACGACACGGCCCTCGATCACCGTTCCTACACAGTGGGTCGTGTACTCGAAGGGATCACCGTCAAACAACGCGACATCGCCGTCCTTGCCAACTTCGAGACTGCCGACGCGATCGTCGACGCCACAGATGCGCGCGGCATCAATCGTCACCATGTCTAACGCACGCAATCGATCGAGCCCATAGCGAGCCGCGATGGCTGCTTCAAACAGCAGCACACGCGCGCGCGGAACATAGGACTCATAGCCAGACTGCAGGGCTATCGGAACGCCAGCCTCGTTGAGGATTCGGGCCGTTTCGAACGAAAGCTCCTTGGCTTCGCCGCTGGCTCGCTGCATTTGCGGATGCAGGATCACCGGAACCTTGGCTGCCAAGATCGAATCAATGACGCGCGGCGCTTCTGCAGCACCGTCCAAGACGAGCCGCATCGTTGGGAACTCTTGCGCGATGCGCAGAGCCGTCAAGATGTCGTGCGCTTCATGTGCAGTGACGAGCAACGGAGTCTGGCCGCGAATAACGCGTGCGAAGGCTTCCTTGCGCAAGTCTCGATCCGGCGCATCACCATCGCCTGCATCATGAGCTTCTTGCTTGCGCGCGAATTCCGTGGCGCTATGCAAGGCCGCGCGCAACAAGGCGGCGCTCTTGGCCCGCGTACCGGGTCCCTTGCTGCCGCGCGCACGATCCGAGAGGACGGCCGAGATCATCGCTTCGGACACAAGCACCGCGTCAGCCACTTCGGGGCCGACTGTTTTGGCCACCATCGTCTGGCCGGGCACCAAGGCGCCGGGCGCATGGCCAGTGTGCACGGTCGTCACTCCATAGGATCGAACCCAAGCCACCAAGGGATCGTCCAAGTTGTACGCATCGATCGCACGCAACTCGGGCTGCATCGCTTCACTGCGGTCGAGCTCGTCCCGATCGTGGTCGATATTCAACCAGCCCGCGAGTCCAACTGAAGTGTGGGCATCCACGAGTCCCGGTGTCGCGACGGCCGCCTTGCGCACGCTCCATCCCTCTGGAATGGAAATCTCACTCGCGCTTCCGACAGCGGTAATACGGCCGTTGTCGATCAGCACGACTCCGTCGCGAATCACAGGTCCAGCAGCCGTGTGCAGTTCACCCGCGACGATGGCAATGCGGCCACTGTCTTGGGCCGCCACCGCCGGTTCGAAAGAAGCAGCGGCGGAAGAGACCGCGCCCGGGCTCAGGGCCATCAGCAGCGTCGGGATTGTCGTCAGTGTAATCATGATCCAATCCTCAGCGCACGTTCGCGCAACAGTCGGTGAACGGAACATCGTCGCCGGCACCCGCGCCACCGACCGAATAAATGCGATCCTCGGGATTGCTCAGATCGAAGACTCGCTCTCCCTCGACCCACGTCTCGACCACATGCGTGTACACGGACAAGGGATCGCCGTCCAGCACGCATAGGTCTGCATCCTTGCCGACCTCCAAGGTGCCGACCCGATCGGCCAGGTCGAGCATCTCGGCGCCCGCGATCGTCATAGCTTCCAGCGCCCGCTCGCGTGACAACCCAGCACGCACGGCCAACGCGGCCGAACGCAGGAACAAGCGTGAGTCGGTGATGTAGTCGTCGGTGTGCAATGCCACGCGCACGCCGGCATCGTCCAAGATCTTGCAGGTGTCGAAGCGCATGCGTGTCGCTTCCTGCTTGCCGCCCGGGCTATCGACAACGATGGCCGAGCACGGCACGCCGGCCGCAGCTATCTGATCGGCGACGCGCCAACCTTCGCTGACGTGATGCAGCACGACGCGGAAGCCGAACTCCTCCGCCAAGCGCAGCACAGTCACGATGTCATCGTGGCGGTGCGTGTGGTGGTGCACGATGCGTTTGCCCTGCATAGCCTCGACGAGAGCTTCGAGAGCCAGGTCGCGCGGCGGCGCATCCTTCTCTGGATCTTCCGCGGCGCGCTCGATCTTCTTCTGGTACTCCTGCGCCTGAATGTAGCGCGCTCGAACCAGCGCCGCCGACTTGGCGCGCGTTCCGGGGAAAGGCGAATCGTCCTGCGGGTTCGTCCCATTCGCCATCTTCAGCCCGCCCATCGGCGAACCATCAGGAAAGTGATAGACGAGCTCTTCGACCGTCTGCCCGAGCCGCAACTTCAGGTATGTGGTCTGGCCGCTGATCAAATGCCCCGAACCCGGCATCACGTTCAACGTGGTCAGGCCACCGGCACGCGAGCGATGGATGCTGGAGCGCGTGACATCAATCGCGTCGAGGGTGCGCGTCTCGGGTTGAATCGGGTGCGAACGATCACCGCCACTCGGGCTGCCCGCGTGACTATGCGTGCAGATCAAGCCGGGCATGATCGTGCGCCCACTGGCGTTGATCCTGTCCGCGTCAGCAGGGATCGTGACCGACCCGCGCGCGCCGATTGCTTCGATTTTGCCGTCACGCACGACGAGTACCGCGTCATCGATCGCTGGCCCGCTAATCGGAAGCAGTCTTGCGCCAACGAATGCCTTGGCCGCAGCAGAGCTGCCGACCGCAGCCGGGGATTCGGCGGGAGAGGCGCAAGCCGCGACGGCCAGCGCCAGCAAGGGTGTCAACATAGGACGAAAGAGAGTTCTGTGCATCCGCTCAGGATACTCCCTTTGTCCGATTCACTCACTCTTGTTCGAGCTCTCGCACCTCGATGCTTTGCTCGAGCCGATCGCCTGCAATCTTCAACACGAGCACATACTCACCCGCCTTGAGGCGCCTACTGGTTTGGAGCTCACCATCGTCGGATCGACGAGAGCCACGCAGGTCCCAATGGATGCGGTGCAGGCCCGAGCTTTCAGCCGGCTTCTCGAACTCTTTCAGGACCTCACCATCGAGCCCTTCGATGAGTAGCTCGACCTTGCTGCGCTCCGGTAAGTAGTACGCGAGCGAGGCTCCTTCCTCAGGATTCTGCGCTTCGAAGCCACGCGTTCCGGCGAGACCGACGGTTCGACCACCGCTCCAGAAGTAGGCCGTGGGCGGCTCGAACAAATGCGGCTCTTCGCCAGCCGACTCGCCCGAAACTTGCCGCAAGGACGACACGTCGGCGATCCACATCGAGCGGCCGTGCGTGCCGGCTACGACCTCCGGCTGACCTCCGGGTTGCGCGAATTCATGTACGGCCACGGTCGGCAGCGCACCCATGCGCGCCCAATTCTGGCCGCGATCGACTGAACACCAAGCACCGAACTCGGTACCCAAGTAGAGCAGGTTGGCGTGAGTCCGATCCTCGCGCAACACACGCGAGGAGCCGCGCGGCAGCTCACCAGCAATCGAAACCCAGGTCGCACCATAGTCCTCGCTGCGGAAGATGAAGGGTGCGTCTTCGTCGGAACGGTGGCCGTCAATCGCAACGTACACGCGACCTTCGACGAAGGCCGAAGCCTCGATGCTGGCGATGTGCATCGGGCCCGGGACGAGCTCCGGCAACGGCTTGCCATCGGGAGTGCCGTCATCCTCGTCCTTGTCCTTCTTCGACTTGCGCACGCTGAGCTCCGCACTTAAGTCAACGGAGATGAAGCCGCCGGCCGCCGTCAACTTGCCACTCAACTGACCCTCGGCCAGCGCGACAGCGACCGATAGTCGTCCTTCGTCGCCCTCAACCTCAAACGCCAAAGTTCCCGCCTCGCGCTCAAAGACGACCTTTTCCAGCTCGCCCCTACCGAGTCCCTTCGAGTTGAAGTTGCCGCTCATGCCATCTTCACCGCGCTCGAGCACGAGTTCGAACTTGCGCGCCTTCTTCGAGACGTTTTCGCCGCTCAGCTCGCCCTTCCACTTGCCCATCCATGCATCGTCGATGCGCGGTAAATCCCACAGGCGAACATCGCGCGCGGTCTTTTCGACCAAGCCATCGAGCTCTTCGGGTGAGAGTTCGTCGTCATCGTCCTTGTCTCCGTTCGCGAACCATTTCGAAAGAGCCTCGGGCACTTCGTCGCGCGACAAAGATCCATTGGCATCATGATCGAGCCCGCGCACAGCGGCTTCGAACATACCGACCATGGACGTGCGACCTCCACGATCTTCCGGCCCGCCAATGATCGCGGTCCAACGCAAGCCACCACTGCGAGTCATCCACAACGCGCCATCGTCCGTTCCGACGTAGAGCACATCCT
The DNA here is from genome assembly GCA_047611405.1 of Planctomycetota bacterium. Lineage (GTDB taxonomy): Bacteria > Planctomycetota > UBA1135 > UBA1135 > JBLFWN01. The sequence goes on from JBLFWN010000016.1 coordinate 17,796, forward strand.
TCTCCATCGGCGACTCCGACAGAGCCGTCGCGCTGCCTTTGGCTGTACGAGTGATCTCGGGTGAGATGGCGTCCATTTGCGATCCACGCTTGTGCGAGCGCAGCATGTGACTTCCCGCCGCATAGACCGTGCGCGGATTGTGATGACCTATCGCGAAGGGCGTCTTCCAGTTGAAGCGCAGCCGCAAGCCTTGCGACGCAGCGCCGACGCCAGCACGCCGACCCGTGGTTGTCTCCACGCGCCCCATCGCCCCGTTCTGGCTCTCGAAGTAAACCATGTTCGGGTCTTCGGGATCGACATCGCTAACAAAGCCGTCGCCACCACCGACAAAGAACCAATCGTTGTTGAGCGCACCGCTGGAATCGAGCGTGCGGCTGGGGCCGCCCCAGGTTCCATTGTCTTGCAGGCCGCCGTACACGTTGTAGATCTCACGATCGTCCGCGGACACGTGATAGAACTGCCCGATAGCAACGTGGTTGTGGTGATCCCAAGCCTCCATGCGGTCCCAGCTAACGTAGATGCCTCCATCGTTGCCAAGCATGATGTGCTTGCCGTCGGCCGGATCAATCCACAACGCGTGATGATCGACGTGTACCTCGGGCCCATGTCCGTCACCGGTGAAGGTGACGCCTCCATCGCTCGATTTGTACAAGCTGATGCCCAGCACGTAGACATACATGGGATCGCTCGGGTCAACGCGGATTTGGCTGAAGTACATCGGCCGCGGGTTCAAGCTATTCACGCGTGTCCAACTGATCCCGGCGTCGTCGGAGCGATATACGCCGCCCATGTCGACTGCGTCTTTGCCTTGCTCGTCTTGCACGTTTTGCCTTTGACCGCCGAGCATTGAACCGAAGACCGTTCGACTGCGGCGATCCTTCGGATGCAAGTCCAACTCCATGTCGATCGCACCGACTTCTCGCTCACGAACGTATTCGATCGACACGGTCGCTGCTGGGTCGAGAGATCGTTCTCGTTGCACGAAGTCTTCCCAGCTCTTGACGTGCTCACCATCGAGCGAGATCAGGATGTCGCCCTGCTTGAGCCCTGCTTCAGCCGCCGGGCTCTCCTTCGTGACGCTCTTGACGCGCACGCCAACATCCGCATCTTCGCCACTGATTCCGAAGTAAGCCGAGTCGTCCGCCAGCTTACCGATGCGTTCAGTCTCGATGACGGCGAACAAAATGTTTGGATCCGCGCGATGCCAATCAATACCGACGCGTCCGATCTCGACCTTGGGCAAACCCTCGCTCAAGCGCGTCCAGTTCGTGCCGCCATCTTCTGTCCGCCAAAGCCCACCGCCCGGCCCCCACTTCTTAGCCGGGTCGTTCGAGTCATAGATGCCGCGCCCTCGCTCGTAGGTCGCGACCACCAAGATGTCCGGATTCTCGGGGTGCATCTCGACATCGATCACACCGGTCATTTCGTCGACAAATAGCACGCGCTCCCACTTCTTGCCGCCATCCGTCGTCTTGTACAGACCGCGCTCGCCGCCCTCGCCCCAAAGCCGACCCAACGCGCCGACATACACGATGTCCGGATCCGTCGGATGAATCGCGATGCGACCGATCTGGAACGACTCTTCGAGCCCCATGTGTTTCCAGCTCTCGCCACCGTCCTTCGAGCGGTAGACACCGTTGCCGTAGGAAACCGAGTTGCGCGGATTCGCCTCGCCGGTACCGACCCAGACGATGCTCGAGTCCGAAGGCGCGACGGCTACATGCCCGATCGAGACGACATCTTCACTGTCGAACTGGTGCGTGTAGCTGACGCCGTTATTGGTCGTCTTCAGCAAACCGCCGGAAGCTGTCGCCGCCCAATAAGTGCTGGGCACGTCCTGAGCGACTGCGTAGGCCACGATTCGGCCGCTCATGCAGGCCGGGCCGATCGAGCGCCAGGGCACGATTTCCCCGACTTGATTGCGGGTCAGCTCGAGCGGGGCAGGAAGGTCACTGTCCTTCTCCTTCTCTGCGCTCCCCTGGGAGAGGGGTGTCAGCAGGGGCAGGCAGGCAATGAGGAAGGCCAATCGGGGAGTGAGTCGCATAGCAGCTAGCAGTCCCACGCGAAGGGGGGGCTGCGGATTGGGGTCGGATGGGCTCTGCCGGCGTGGCGAGGAGGGGCGTCATCCGTTAACTCCGGACCATATCCGCGCGATGGGGATCCTTCCTGTTGCATTTTCGTAGGTACCGCTCTGCAGCGGCCCTTAGGGCCCCAAATGAACTGCGCCGCGGATTCGAATCCGCGGCGCAGCGAGTGATCTGTGGCGGGTTGGAATGGCCCACGCGTCGGGTGGCTGATCTCTCAGTCGACGCCATAGGCGACGAATTGAGCCTCGAAGCTGTCGAAGGCCAGCTGCTGCCTCTGGCCTAGATTCGGGAGCAAATTGCTTGTTTCAAAGGGGTCTTGAAGCAAGTCGTAAAACTCATCGGGCTGCCCATTCTCACGGATGAGCTTGTAGCGCCGGTCGCGGATCGCGCGCCTGTGGTCTGCGATGGGAAGGACGCTCCCGTTCGGAGAGAAGATCTCCGAGTAGACCGTCTCGCGCAGGTTCAAATGCGGGTTCGAGAAGTACGGCACGAGCGAGATGGAATCCTCGGTCGTGTCGGGCGCCCCGGCCACATCGGCGAAAGTCGCGAACAAATCGACGGAGGAGACAAGGGCATCGCACTCTCCTTGAGCCACGCCCGTGCCTTTGATGATCAGCGGCACATTGACGCCGCCCTCGTACATCGTGCCCTTCGCATGGTTCGATTCGAAGGGCGCCTGAGACAGCTGGCCCGGCGTTCCGTTGTCACCCATGAATACAACGAGCGCATCCGGATCTATTTGTTCAAGCGTCTGCAGCACGCGGCCGAACTCGGTGTCCATCGCCTCGACCATCGCCTTGCCAAGCCGGCGATTGCCTGCATTGCTCGGCAGGTTCCCGCAGAAGCCCATCTGGCACAGTCCGTTGTTCGGACAAAGCGTGTCGGGCGGTTCGTGCCACGGACTGTGCGGCGCATTGAAGGACACATACAGGAACCAAGGCTCGGGCATGCTGAGCATGGCGGCGATGGCTTCATCGGCTGTGTCGGTCGTCGCGTAGGTCGTCGATGTACTGGTCTGTCCGTTTGTGACCTTCTGCCACTGATAGTAGTCGCCGACTCCTCCACCAAGGGCACCTGCGTAGTAATCGAAGCCCGAGGAGTTAGGGTGCATGTTGCCGCCAGCACCACCACCACCGCCGCCCGAACCCAAGTGCCACTTGCCGACCGCCGAGCTCTCATAACCCAGCAACATCTCGGGCACGATCAACTCCGATGCGGGCAGAGCTGTGCCTCCCCCGACTCCGCCCATACCTGTCCGGAATCCATACCTGCCTGTCAGCACGGCCGCGCGTGTCGGCGTGCACACCGGGTTTGTCCATGCATTGCGGAACAACATGCCTTCGCCCGCGAGCGTATCGAGGTGTGGCGTGCACGGTGGTACATTGCCTTCATCGTAGGCATTGAATAGATCGACTCCGAAGTCATCGGCCAGCACCATGATGATGTTCGGACGAATCGGAGGCTGAATGCGAGGCGACTTGTCCACCGCAGCGACTTGCGGGGCTGCCAGAATTGGCAGCAGGAGGAGGAGTGTGTTCATGACGTGCTTATCGAGCAGATGGAAGATGGCTGCAGAAGCCATCGCAACACCACCTTCGCATGGCCGTTCCGGTAGGAATGGCAGTTCTGCAGAGCAATTCATGCACGCGACGACTCCCAACATGGAATGCATCACTCGCGACAAAGAATTCATCGTAGACACAGATCGAGCGCCCCTGTTGAAGAGGCGGGGACTCGAGAAAAGGGACTCTTGGATTGGTCCGGACAGTGGCTTGATGCCTTCTTGGCTGGCGAGGAGCCCATTGGATGGGGCTACCAGGCACAGGGTGATTTGCGCGAGAACAGAGATGGGGACTGGCGCGAAAGGCGGAGCAGAGCCACTTATCGAGAACGTTTCAAATTGGACCACGGACATGAATAGCTCTCACGCAGCCGAATCCGGCCGACGCAAGTCGCTTCTCATTCACCTCATCATCCTGGCTGTGAACGGCTTGCTTGCTGATCACGTCTACGCCTAGGAACCCAAGGAGCAGCCCGATGAGCCCATGAGCGATGGGGCCGACCCTCGTCTACGCAATCGATTCAACCTTCGCTGACTCGGGGCTAGCCGTGCTGTTCACGGACGAGGGTTCCGACGTTGTCACCGCGCTTGCCTATGCGGGCGACGCGCTCGTGACTGCACATGCCAGTGGAACCTTGCTGGTTCGGAGGCTGCACGATGAAGAGGTCCTGGCCGAAAGAGTAGCGAGCCAGGGAGAGAACCCGATCGAGTCCGTCTTCGTCGGCCAGCAAGGTAAGCAGCTACTTGTCAGCCGGCGAGGAGGGTCCGTCACGCGCCACGGCATGCTGGACTTGGAACCACGGGGCACCCTGATGAATGCAGGGTGCGGAATTCCGTTCGCGTGCTCTCCAGATGGAGCTTGGATCGCTTTCCACGGCGATCAACGACTCGGTCTCGACCATCAACGATCACATCTGCCATAACTTTGCGGCAAGCGAGGGCGGTGTGATCTGGATCACGACTGCTGGAGCCAATCTGCTCTGGTCGTTGTTTGGACCGAACGAAGAGCTAGTGGATGAATGGGCTTCCCCCACTCGCCGCGTGGATGTTCTTATGGAAAGCGCGGGCGAGTACAAGCTCGCCGTGCGCAAGAATTCCGGCAGCACCGGCGCCTACAATCTGGGCTTGTCTGATCAACCCGTGGAGACACTGCCCGGACTCGCGTACGACACGCCTATCACGGACACCTTGTGTCCGAGTGGAGATGTCGACGAGCGGCCGTTCATTGGCACAGCCGGCGAGACCGTAACCACCAACGCGGACACGACGACAACAAGTGACGTGATGCTGCGCCTGCTCGACTATTCGACGCGAGCGATCCTGGCACAAGGAAGCAACGGTACATGGTCCGACGCTGACGACAGCGAGATCTTCGATCATGAGCTGCCTGCAACGGGCAACTACATCGTGCAGGTGTTCACCGAAGTCGCGAGCGAATCGGGGACGCCCAGCTACACGCTGACGGCACAGTAGCTAGGTGACCGGCGCGGCGACGTTCCTCGAGTCCTCGAAGAGGGGAATCGTTGCAGCGCCGGGCTGCTAGGGCGCGGCCTCAGGCGGGCGAGCCGCCCGCGGCGGCTAAGCCATCCGAAGCGGCTTCGCCCTCGGCGTCCGCCTCGGCGCTCTCCTCGAGTGACTTCAACGCCAAGCGTCGCATGTCCAAGTTCAGGCGCGAGTCGGCGAAGCTCTCGTGAGCTGAGTCAAGGCAATCGCTAACGACAGTCGAGAAGCGGTCGCCCCCCGCCAAGTCATCCGCGGACCAAACGCGCATCGCATCGAGCACATCTTGGACATGAATCTGAGCGGGATCTCGGCCCGGCAGATAGCACACCTCGTCGTCCTCTTCGACGCGAGAGATCAGTCCCTTGCTGCGAATCGGCTCCAGCACCTCTTCCAAGGTCTCGGCCGGAACACCGCTCGATAACGAGAGATCTTCGACGTTGGGCGGAGTCTCGCCGCGCAGGAAACGAGCGACGACGCGAACCATGGTGCGCAGAGCCATGACCTCGCGGCCCATTTGCGTCAGGCGTAGAGCGCCTATCCTGCGCTGATAACTCGGCTCTGCGTGGTGCGCATGAGCCGCCTCTGCTCCAAGCAGTACCGTGACCCACGAGACGTGAATCCAGATCATGAAGACCGGCAAGGCTGCGAAGCCGGCATAGAGCGCGTTGTACTTCGCCACGCCCATTTGGAAGGCCACATGTATGACCTGGGCCGCTTGCCACAGAGTTCCGCCAACGATTCCGCCAATCAGCGCGGAGCTGATGCGAACCTTCGTGTTCGGCATGAACAAATAGACGAACGCGAAGCCGATCCACATCACGAACAAGGAGCTGAGCTTGGCGACCATCTCGAAGAGAGGACCCAAGTGCCACTTTTCGCGCAACATGGACGTGAACTCGGCGTTTTCTGCGGCCGAATTCACTCCCGTCGCCGTGACGAGCAGGATCGGGACGACGACGGTGATCGACATATAGTCGGACACCTTGCGGATCAGCGTTCGGGAGCGGTGGACGCCCCAAATCTCGTTGAAGGACTGCTCTATCGAGCCCAGCAGCTTGATAGCAGTGAATGCGAGCAGCGCCATTCCGAACAGGCCGAGCCCTGAGACGTCGGTGTCCTCAACGTAGCCAAGCATCGTCTCGATGACTTGGCGTACGTCGCCCAGGCCGCCCTCGGCACTAACCTCGGCACCGACCGCGCCGGCACCAACCTCGCTAGCTCCGACCGCGCCGAAGGTGCTCTCTAGAAAGGGCTCGATTGTGTCATCACGCAGTTTGCCGTAGGCCCCCAACCCCTTCGCGACCGAGAAGGCGAATGCCAGCATCGGCACCAGCGACAGGATCGTGATGTAGGTCAAACCGGACGCGCGGAACATGCAGCGGTCCGAGATGAAGCCGCGCACCGTCAGGAAGAACACGCGCGAGAACTTGATCCGCATCGCCTTCAGCGTCGGCAGAGATCCGAGCTCGACTGCCCACTGATCTTGATTCAGGAAGGCTGCGATGCGGGCAGCGATAGGCTTCTTGTTGGGTTCTTGCTGGTTAGCCACAGGAGAATTCTATCAATGTACGGGCGCCTTCATCATTGCTGATCATTGATGCAACTCTCTCGGCTTTGCAATCTCTCTGAGATGAGCCCGCTATGGATTCTGATCACAGCAAGCATCGAGGCCCTCAGCGCGGCCTTGGTTCCGGTTGACGCCCCGCCCCTGATTACGCCCACAGGCGGCGGATCTTGTGAGGTGGAGAGCCTTCATTCCGAGCGGCTGACGCCTGAAATTCCTGAGTCGACAGCTCCGATCGCGCCAGCGGATCCGGGCCTGGCGGGCAAACTCGAGACCATGGACGCCGCCAAGACCGGCGCTGAGGCGAGCGAAGCTTCCATGATCGGCAACGGGCTCGTGGTCCCTCCAGCATTGGTCGCTGGTCCATTACTGGGTGCTGCCAATCCGACTGACGCTTATTTCTGGGCCCGAGCGAACGTCCCCGGGACGTACAGCCTCGAAGTGCGCACGACACAAGGGCTGCTGGTCGCTCGAGATGATTGCGCGGCCGCATCCGACTCCGGACTGAACTTGCGCTGGCATATCGAGGGCCTGGACCCGGGGCGGGAATATCCCTTCCGCATCCACGCTGCGAATGGGCCGTTGCCCTTAAGCGGAACACAATTGATCCGAACGCCGCTGCGTAGCGGATATCCGCTCGCGAAGATCGCATTCGGATCGTGCTGCAACGAGTTTCGCTTTCCGAAGCAGCGTATCTGGGCTCGCATGCGCGAAACGAGCCCCGAGACCATCGTGCTGCTGGGCGACACGCCCTACATCGACAGCACTAAGATCGAGATTCAACGCTCTCGCTACCACACCTTCCTGACGCATCCCGATGTCAGCGCATCCCTGGCGCGGCTGCCCTGGTATGGCGTCTGGGACGACCACGACTTCGGTCGCAATGACACCGATGGTCGGCTCGCGGGCAAGGCAAACTCGCGCCAGGCCTTCGTTGAGTTCCATGCCGGGCCAGATGTCGGTCGTGACGGCGAAGGAATCTTCACCAGCTTCCGGCGCGGACCTGTGGAAGTCTTTTTGCTCGACACGCGCTTCTTCGCCGGCGTCGAGTCCGTGCCGAACAACCCGCGCCACAAGAGCTTGCTGGGCGCGAAACAGTGGGAGTGGCTCGAGAACGGATTGCGCACATCAGACGCTGAGTTCAAACTGCTCGCGTGCGGCATGATCTGGAATGGCGCGGTGCGCCCCGGCAAGCGCGACCACTGGATGACCTATCCAATCGATCGCGATCGCCTGTTCGAGTTCATCGGCGAGGAAGAGGTGAACGGCGTCGTGCTGATCGGCGGCGATATCCACCGCAGCCGTGCCCTGCGTCACCCGACAAGCTCAAAGGCGGGCTACGACTTGACCGAACTGATAACTTCGCCGCTCGCGAACACGGTGATCTCGACGGCCAATGCCCCGACACCTGCCCTGCTGAAGGACATGGGTGTGCAGGAAACCTTCCTGTCGATCCAAGCTGACGCTCGGCAACAACCCGCGCGCCTCTCCGTTCGTTTCGTCGATGGGGATGGCAAAACGATGTATGCAATGGAGTTGCTGTCGTCCGAGTTGCGTAAAGCTAAGGCGACATCTGACTTGGCGAGCGTCCGCGCCTCGGAGTGAGCGAAGCGCCTGTCGACGCCTGAAGCCATAGGTCGGCGCGGGCGGATGCTTCTCGATTCAGGAGGCAGTGGCTCAACTTCGCGGCCACTTCAGGAATCTCATCCACTCCCGTGAATGAGACGGGTTCACGGTGGAGGTCAGAGACGTGATTGAGCTTGGCAGATGCTCTGTTGATCACGAGCATGAGTGCATGGCACCAGAACCTCGCCCACTCGCGCTGCGCCCTTACTCTCCTCGCATTGTCGAAGCTGGAGATTTGTAAATTCCACACTCCTGCGCACGCCGCGTTCACGCCTACAGAAGAAGGCCCTCCGAATTTCTTTCGAACTTGGTCGGGGGTTTTCGAATTCGGCGGCGTTAACGAGATGCAGGCCGCGCGCATCGAAATACAGCTGAAAAGAATTTCAATTCAAATCGTTCGGTCACACACAACGCTCGGCTCCGGCGCTGTTGAGAGAAGAGCTTCCAAGTAGAGAAGCATCACTGGCACCCGGGTCCGTACCAACGCTGCAATCGAAGCCAACGAGAGAATAGTCGAATGGATTTGTCGCGAATGAACTGTCACGAAGAGGCGTATGGAGACACTAGTCGGGTAGTCCATAGCCCGATGATTCGAGTCGCTTGCAAAGCTTCACTCTTTGCTTACTCGAGTGTCCTCCGCCCGCACGTCATGTACTCGTGACACGACAACTGCGCCAAGCAACCCGCCTCGAGACCGTGCTTCCGATGCACGAAAATCGAGCGCCTTCGGCAACTCTCTAAGAGTCCTGAATAGCACGCGCTTGTAGCCGTAAGCGCATTCAACAAGAGTCGCAGCCCCCAAGCGAACGACCCGGACAGTGTCTCCCCGGCACTCTTCTTGCGCTGCGTAGCAGAGCCCCCAGCCTTCCCGCCCCGCTGGTCCCGACCCGGTGATTCGTATCATGCGACCGCTTCTGAAATCTACCCTTATGTCCATCGCGCTTAGTCCTATCGCGCTGGCACTGTCCCCCACGACTCCCGCAATTGCGACGCCCGTAGGCGCGACAATTGCAGTCGCCAATTCGAATGCCTCACGCGCCGCCGGACTCAATTATGAGAGTCATGCGCGAGCCATTCTCAGGGACAGCGAGTTCGAAGATGCGAACTTTGCGCTGCTTGAAATGGACGAGTTACTCGAACGACAGTTCGTTCGGGCACGCGTTGGTTTGTACGACTTGTATATGCACCGGGGCACCTTCAGCGAGCGTCGTAACGCAGAGAAGTTCCAGACCGTCTGCGACACCATGCTCGCCCAGCAGCAAGCGTGGCTTGACTGGATGGCTCCGGCGCGTAAAGATTTGAAGACAGTCTTTGCGGACATCGAGTTGCTGCGTGAATGGGTCCAAGATTGGAGCTCTACCGATTTACGTCGTATCGAAGGCGGATCTGTCTTCGACTCGATGGCCAAGAGGGGCAAGAAAAAGGACAAGTACCGCGCAGCCGCAGAGCGCTTGGCCGAGTACATGGGCAAAGGTGGCTCGCTCGACCTCGGCCGAGAGGCTGGCCGTTACGAGAAGCTGATTCTCGGCCCGACGCGCGAGAGCTTCGTTCAACTCGTCTGCTTCGCAGGCATGTTGCGACCGGAACTGCAGGGCATCTACTGGCAGCCCGGCATCACCAACTGGACGCAGTCGTACGTCGACGACTACAAGTTCGTCGCACTGCAGTACACCGCCCCCGGAACGACGCTTGGTTCGATCGGGTCCGGACTCGAGATGAACTACGCGAGCAAGACCGGCCTGGAACAGCAGGTCACGCAGCTCGCCACAAACTGGATGCTGTCGAACTACTTCGGCGAGCGTATCCCGCCCTCGTTGGCCGGGGGCTTGGCTGTCAACCTTGTGATCGACACCTATGGTCGTTGCGAAACACGCGTCGACGGTGACCTGCGTGAGCGGCGCACCGAAGCGCGCGAGGTCTTCGTGCCCGGTGGTAACCCAAACGGAGGCATCTTGCCCCCGAACTCAGCCGAGAGTCACTGGCGCGAAGGTGGTGGTCAAAACCACTTCACCAAGGTGCTACGCAAGGCGCAGAAGAGCGGCTCCGAGAAGGAGCGTCGCTCAAAGGATAAGCTGCGTCACTTCCAGCTGCTCGACGACAACGAAGTGAGCCGCACCGTCGTGCACGGCCCGTACCTGGGAACCGCGGCCGCAGCATCTGAAGCGCCGCCCGCAAGCTTCTATGGCGACCGGCTCGAGTTCTTGCGCGCCTATCGTAGCTGCTTCCTGAATTGGCTGCGCACCAAGGGTGGCGGCAGCGGCAAGACATCCTCGAAGAAGTTCGCTGAGCTCCTGATGGAGATCGCGCACTCGGAAGATTCCAGCGCGCTGGAAGGAACGATTGCGAAGGCCTTCAAGACCGATGCACTCAGCACCGAGAAGCTCGGTACCAAAGATCTCGAAGGTCGCTTCCTGAAGTGGCTCTCGAAGCAGAAGTAGATCCTCCTTGGCAGGACGGAGCAGGCCGCCGGGATTTCCCGGCGGCCTGTGCAACGCGGGATGGAGGGCCTCGATAAGGATTCGTTGCACAGTCTGAGCACGCAATCCACCCCCACCCAAGCGGAGTCGAGGCCCATGTCTTCCATCAAGCCCTCCCGCAATGCGGCGCAAGCGGCGCTGCAACGAGCTGACGCTCAGCCCGCTCAGCCCGCTCAGACACGCCAGCAAGCTGCAGGCGATGCCCCCAAAAGCACTTCCTCGACGCGCCCGGCCAAGGACGGTCAGCTGCTCGCGCTAGCACCGGATGCGCGCGGGCGCCCGCGAGTTCTACGGCAACCTAGTCGACCGCGCGCGCGCTTTTGCGGCTGAGAATTGAGCTAGCGAATAAGGTCATCGCGACAGCGACAGGCTGACTGCCGAACAAAAACGCAGGCGCGCAGAGGCGCGCCTGCGTTTCTTTGTGTACGCGCGAAAGCTGTGTCTGATCGGAGCCCGACGGGCAGCGTCCCCGGCGGCCTGACTTCAAGTTGCACAAGCACGGCGTAGGCGGAGCAACAAACACGCGCTCCTTGCAACGCGCAGAATCAGCTCATTCCGATCCGCCCATAAGAGCCTGTGCGCGCGCTGGCTGGAAGCCAGTGTCATATTCGAAGTTGACCTTGCCCCATTCAAAGCACTTCGTCGTGCGCGCTCTCGAAGAGACCCGATCATGCGCCACTCCTCAGTCCGGCGAAGTCCGGCTCGCTCTGCCCCTGGCGAAGGCCGTCACCTTCGCGCAGTTAGCCGACCTCGACGAGAGAGGGTTGCACGGCCAGAGGGCGCTCGGGTCTCAGCAGTGCAAGGATTCTCAAGATTCGTGAGGGATTCCAACTCGCGCCCTCGGATGGATAGCAGCTCCCCCACTCCCCGGACCCTGTCATGAGTACCTCCCCCATCTCCTTCCTCCTATCAGTTGCCAGCCTTGCTATCGGGCTGAGCGCTCCCGACCTGCCGCAGGGAAATGCCACGATCGGTATCTACTGCGACTCGATGACGAGCACGACCACGACCAATGTGTATGTCATCACTCTCCCGCCCGATGTCCTGAGCGGGTCGAACTACACGCACCCGGTCGGTACGCACAATCTCCCGTGCCGGTGCCACGACCCGGCCGCTGGAGACTCTTCCTCGGTGCTGCCCAATGGGCTCGATATCACGCTGATCCCGTGAAAACAAAACACTCGGCCGCAAGCACCAGCGATCGAGTCATCTTTCGGCACGAAACCGTGCCAACCAAGTATCTTTGATACGAGAGCCCTATCGGCTAGCTGGTGCGCTAGACGGCAGGCTCACGATCCCCAGACTCTTCTTCTCCAATGCTCCTCCCTAGCAAGTCCTCGCATGCGCGAGGCATCTGCCCTTTCGCGCTCCTATTCATGGGTGCTGTCTCTTCCCCCGCAAGTGCAGCCCAACAAGGAAGCTTCACGGATATGGGCAAGCTCTCGACCGGCACCTACAGCCGGCTGTGGTCCACCAGCAACGATGGCGTGGTCAGCGTCGGAGAAGCGGACATCAACGCAGGTGCAAACCTTCGTGCAGCTGTTTGGAGCGCGAGTGGCGGCTGAGTCGATCTTGGCGAACTAGCAGGCGGTGGAAACGGCAGCCAAGCGGAAGCTGTCTCCGGTGATGGACTCGTCGTCGTCGGCATGTCCGAGTCGGGAAACGGCAACGAAGCCTTTCGCTGGTCGTCTGCTGGTGGAATGGTCGGCCTGGGGAGTTTGGGCGGCAACGGCGGCGGTCAAAGCCTAGCCGTGACTCCCGATGGAAGCGTCATCGTCGGGACAGCAGAAACGAGCGTCGACTGGTGGCCCTTCTATTGGACACAGGCTGGAGGCATGCAGCACATCAGCAACATCTCAGAGATGGTCGGAGGACGCGCCGAAGCTGTGTCGGACGATGGTGAATGGATCGTCGGCTTCGCCGCGACACCGACAATTCAACATGCTTTCCGCTCGCGCATCGGCGGGAACACTCATCGCTAGGGTCACCTTCCGAACTCGGTCTTCGCGGCGATAGCCAAGGATGTCTCGGGTGATGGTTCCGTGGTCGTCGGTAGCAATATGTTCATCGACCCGGCCAATTCCCAGCCCTTTTTCAAGGCGACGTACTGGACTCAGGCAGGCGGCTTGCGAGCACTTGAAGACGTGCTCGCGCAGGACCACGGCCTGGACCTATCCGGCTTCTCACCCTGGCTCGCGGGTAGTATCTCGGCCGATGGATTAACGATCACGGGCTACGGATTGGACTCGCATGCCAAGGCTCGTGGGTTCGTCGCGGTCTTGCCCGGACCTTGCGGCGGCACGGCTAGCTTCTGCACTTCGTCTCCCAACTCAGCTGGTGCCGGCGCCTTGATGGATTGGAGTGGCAGCACGAGCATCGCAGGCAATGACCTGACCCTCGAGGTAAACGGTGCCAGTGCAAGCCAGTTCGGAATCTTCTACTACGGTCCGAACCAGGTGTCGATTCCCTTCGGCGACGGATTTCGGTGTGTCGGCGGAGGCACCTATCGACTCCCTGTTTTGTCGACCGATGCCAGCGGCTTCGGTACATACACAATGGACTACACGAATCCGCCCAAGCCCTCGGCACAGATCTCGAGTGGTGACCTGTGGAACTTCCAGTTCTGGTATCGCGACCCGCAACAGCCAGGAGGCAGTGGCTACAACCTCTCCGACGGTTTGCAAATCAGCTTCTGCCCCTGATTCGACGCAGGCGACGCGATGTGGATCAGCGATGATTGCTCAGACCGAGATTCATGACGCGCCCCATCCCAGGCTTCAGGAGCACGGCCTGCATGCTAGCAGCCCGCCCTAAGAGACCGATCCATGTCTCGGGTCCTCCGAATCGCCTGGCTGCTTTGCCAGAACTCACGAATAGCGTCCAACGATGCGCGGATCCTGGCGCCTTGCCAGCCAATCCGGAGAACCCAATCCATGAACCGGTTTTCTTAGGGCGGGCTGCTAGGCTTGGGACTGTGCGCGACGAACCCTCCAACTTGATCTTGAAGCGGGTGAACCCTTCCTGGAAGGCTTGGCGAGCCTCCTCGATCACTGCATTTGCGGTCAAGTGGTTGCCTGCTGAACGACATGCTCTTGCAGGCGACTCCCAGGTAATGACAAGGGGTCTCCCGCATCAATGCGCATTACTCCGCTAACGACTGGATCTACCATGCTCTCTGTATCTGCAGCTGGAATATCGCTCGTCGCCCTCTCGCTTGCCGCCTTGGCCCAGAATCCGACGGCTCTTGGCCAACACGGGTCCAAGGGATACCAGAGCCATTGCAACTACATCGGCGCAAGACATGCAATGAGCTTCACGCCGGGTGCCATGATCGAGAACTTCTTGGTCACGACGGGCGACCCGGACTCTCGCCGCTTCATCGTCCAAGTTCCGAGCAGCTACCAAGCCAATCGTGGGCCCTATCCGGTCGTCTACATGCTGCATGGAACCGGACAGTCGGCGGGCGACATGGCGAACAACCTGAGCTGGGATGAGCTCGGGGAAGCCATGAGTTTCATTGTCGTGTTCCCGGAAGCATTGGAGTACGACCTACAAGACGGCACGCGCCGTACCAAGTGGGCGACGGACAACGTCGCGAATAACGTTGTCGAGCCATACGAGCTACCGATGGCCGATGATGTCTTGTTCATTCGCGAGCTTCACAACACGCTCGGTGCGCACCTCGAGATCGATTGCGAGCGTGTGTATGCGAGTGGTTTCTCGAATGGGGGCGGATTCGTGAAGTCGAAGATTCGTGTCCACCTTGCAGATGTCTTCGCCGCGACCTCGAATGCCGGAGGACTCGGTATACAAGTCAGTACACCTGGTGAATTCTTCCCCAGCAACGGCTTTGACTTCAGGCCGCATTTCGAAATCCTTGGCGACAAGGACAGCAACAAGAAGGAGGCATGCGTTCTGGCCGGCGACCTGCTTCCCGGCGAGAACTTGCCCATCGCGGCTGCGGACATCATCGCGACACCTTGTATGTGGACTCCGCTCACCGCGCTGGCGGAGGAGATGGGGATGGACCCAGCTTCCTTCTTGGTTGTCGAACAAGGAACGCGGACGATGTTCCAGTGGCACCTCGAGACACTCCCGAGCCCTCACACCCGAGAGTACCGATTTGTAATCTTGCACAACCTCACGCACGAGTATCCGAGCGGAACCAACTACCCGATCGACTATGCGCCGATCTACTACGACTGGATGATGCAGTACACGCGCTGATGATTGCGAGCCTATCGCTCGAACGACCCGGCTGATATGAGTGGCGCGCCGAGAGAACTCATCTCTCGGTGCGCCTTCATGAGCAAGGTCTAATCAACGCAGCAATGCCCTCAGGGCTCGCGCTTCATCGACGATAGAATACGAATGGCCCACAGTCCTTCGCGGGACTCGGGCGCCGTGTCGCGCAGCACTCTCAAATGCACCCGTGCAGCGGGAATGTTCTTCGCCCGCAGACTTAGCTCCGCGAGTTTCTGTCGCGCGGCCCGATGCTCGGGATTGAGTTCAATCGCGCGTTGCAGCATTGGTGGAATCATGTCGTCCTTGCCCAATTCATGCAGGCAGACCGTCATATTCCAGTAGGCATCTGCAGAGGCATCTGGTTGTAGCTCTACCGCACGCTGCAGATGCTCTAGCCCGATCAAGAAGTCACCGCGTTCCGCGAGTGCCAGTCCCAGATACAAATGTCCGGGGTGAGAGTCTGGACACAGCACGAGCAATGCCCGCATCGAGCCGATTGCCTCTTGCTTGCGATCCGCAAAGAAGTGCTCTAAGCCAGCGTTGCGCAATGAAATCCACTGCGCGAGTTCGCTCGGATCCCAATCAGAATACTCAGGTGTGGTGCTCTCCTCACCACCCGCATATCCCAGCCCTTGAATGCGCTTGGTCGATTCGGCGTCAGGACGATGGCGGGCGTCGCTCGCAGATTGCCAGTCGATACGGTCCAGCGCGGCGTGTAGCTCTTGCAGCAGCTCTTGATCCCGACTCGCAAGATTGCTTGTCTCGCGCGGGTCAGCCACGAGGTCGTACAACTCAGATTCGGGCAATGCGATTAACTTGTGCGTTCCGTTCACGAGCCCGCGTACCGGAGTCAATGAAAAGTCCGCACGCGTCAATTCCGTCTCGAGCAGGATTGAGCGATCCAGCTGGTTTGCATGCAAGATCTCCGAACCACTGACGCTCGGTGAGTCGAGCCCCAAGAAGTTCAAGACGGTAGGCACGACATCCAGCAGCGACACGGCATCAGCCTTGCGCTCCGCTTGCTCCAAGTCTGGATGACTGAAGATCAACGGAATGTGCTGTGTCCCTTGGTACAGGAAGTAGCCGTGCGTCGACTCGCCATGTTCGCCCAAGCCCTCTCCGTGATCACTGGTGATGACAATCAGAGTGTCGTCCAACTCGCCTCTGTCGCGCAGGCGATCGAGGATGCGCTGCAGCTGCGAATCGCAGAAGCGTACTTCCTCGTGATACAGGTTCTGCATCTGGCGCTGCGCACCGGGCGGCAAGACGTACGGATAGTGCGGATCGTAGTAGTGAACCCATGCAAAGAAGGGCTTGTCCGTCTCGCGTGATCCCAGCCACGCCAGGGTTGCGTCCGTCACTTCGCCAGCGGAGCGCTGAGCGAAGGTGGATGTTTTGGTGTCGTCCTCGAAGGTGGCGTCGTAGTGGTCGAAGCCCTGCGTCAAGCCGTACGGCTCGGCCAACACATAGGCACCGATGAAGGCCGCGGTGTCGAAACCAGACTCAGCAAGGACTTCGGCCAAGGTAATCTCGCGCTCCGGCAGGCTGTACACGTTGTTATTGCGCACGCCGTGCTCATGCGGATAACGGCCGGTGAACAGGCTCGAGTGCGCTGGTAAAGTCACAGGTACGGGCGTGTAGGCTTGCTCGAACAGCACGCCGTGCTGTGCCAATCGATCGATGTTCGGGCTCACTCCTGTCGGTCCGCCGTAGCATCCGAGAGCGTCCGCCCGAGTTGTATCGAGCGTGATCAGCAGCACATTCGTAGGACGACTGCCGTTCGAACACGAACAGCTGACGACAAGAGCGAAAAGCGCGGCCGTAGATAGCAGAGTGCCCAGCTTCACGCACCCACCTCGTTCAACGTCGCGCGCTCCATTTCCTGCAATATAAAGCCGGAGGTGACCTCTTGTGAGAGCACGGACACTTCGGGCAAGCGATCTTCGATCAGGCGGCGCAGCGGAGCTCGGATCAACGGATTGCGAACCAAGATGACTGGACTGATGACCAAGTGCCGGCGCGGATCGATGATGCGTTGAATTGAATTGACGATCTGCATGCGCTCTTCGGTCGAGAGCGGTTGCCCTGCCGCGTTCTCGCTCAGCAAGCCTTCCATCTCTTGGTCGAGCGAGTAGAAGCGTAAAGAAGAGCCGTCTTCACTGTAGCGGCCACATAGAGCCAAGCGCATCTCGCGCCGGACCAACTCGACCAGCACGGCCGGATCCTTTTGCAGGCCACCCCAGCGCGCGAGCGTCTCGAAGACTTGACGCAAGTCGCGAATCGAAACTTGTTCGCGCAGGAGCCCCTTCAGCACTTCACTGATCTGTTGCAGGTTCAGCAAGGTCGGCAGGACAGCCTTGACCAGGTCGGGACTCTTGTCGCGCAGCGCTTCGATCAACTTGGCTGATTCTTGCAAGCCCAGGAACACATCGGCGCGTTGACGGCACACACGATCGACGTGGTCCAGCACCGCTTCATCAGGAAGCATCAGCGGAAGTTTCTCTTCTTGGGCGCGCGGAACTTCTGCCAGATCGGTCAGCAGCGAGACCTCGAGCATCCAGCCTGGCGGAGTCGCGGGAACCGCTTGGTAGCCCCGCTCCTGCAACACGCTTGCCTCTGCGATCGCGTATACGTTGTACGGCGACATTGTGCCACGCGCGATCACGCCATCGTGAGCCAAGACCGAGTAGCTGAAGTCATCTTGTGAGTTGTGTCGTAGCTGAAAGGACAAGCTAGGGAAGTGCAGTCCCAAGTCACGACTGCGCGCGACACGCTGCTTGGTCAGTGCGCTGCGAATACGAGCGTTCGTGCCGGGATCACTCGGAAGGAAGGTGTCCTTCAGCCCCGCATCGAACTGCAGCACAAGCTCGGGTGGCGCAAAGCTCTGCGGTTCGTCTGCTTCGGACTCCCCAGCGGCCCCGGCCATGTCTTCGCCTGCACGACCTGCCGCGGCGGCTGCAGCCGTGGCTCCGATCGCCGCGGCTTGAACACGAATCTGCGACCAAGCCATGACCCCCATCAAAGCTCCCATGCCAAGGAAGGGAGGCATCGGGAAACCCGTCGTCGGCCCGGTGATTCCGATCAGCAACATGATACTGGCAGCGATTGCCAGACCCTTCGGATTGGCCGTGACTTGATCCAACAGGTCGCGTGCCAAGCTGCCGCCTGCCGCGTCGCCACTGGCATCGTCCTCATCACTCGAAGCGACGCGCGTGACGATCAGGCCAGCCGAGATGCTGATCAGCAAGGCCGGTATCTGTGAGACGAGGCCATCGCCAATGGTCAATAGCGAGTAGACCTCGGCCGCTTCGCCCAGCGCCATGCCCTGTTGCATGACACCGATCACGAGCCCACCCAGGATGTTGACGATGGAAATGATGATCCCGGCTATGGCGTCGCCTTTGACGAACTTCATCGCGCCATCCATGGCCCCGTACAGCTTCGACTCGCGCTCGAGCTCTTGCCGTTTGAGCCGTGCGCCAGCCGCATCGACCAGACCATTGCGCAGGTCGGCGTCGATGCTCATCTGCTTGCCGGGCATCGCGTCCAACGTGAAGCGAGCGGCGACTTCTGCCACGCGTTCGGAACCCTTGGCGATCACGACGAACTGCACGATCACGAGCACCAAGAAGACAACCGCGCCAACGACGAAGTTGCCGCCGACGACGAACTGCCCGAAGGTCTGGATGACTGCACCAGCATCGGCTTCGAGCAGGATCAAACGCGTCGTACTGACGTTCAACGCCAGCCGAAACAGCGTCGTCAACAGCAAGATGGTCGGGAAGGACGGCACCTTCAGCGCATCCTTCACATACAGCGAGACCATCAACACCACGAATCCGAGGCTAATGTTGATGGCGAGGAAGTAATCCATCGCCTGCGGAGGAATCCGCACGATCAACAGCCCGATGATCACGACAACTCCGATCGCCAGGATCAGATCGCTGTGCCGCTGAATCTTCTCGTTGAAGGTCTGCAGGAATTTGGGTTCGGACATGGGCGTCAGGGGCTCCGAAAGCGGAAGTGTCCTGGCTGTGGATCGGCGTGCCGTCGCTTCGAAATGGTAACGCAACCGCCGCAGGCAGTTCGTTGAAAATCAGCGCTCGGCGTAGTGCTGAAGCTAGAGCGGAGACTCCATCCCCTATTTAACGACAGCGGGCCCGAAACTCGACCCCGATCGCGTAAGCAGTCGGTGTCCAATCTCGGGCCCTCTGGTTAGCTACCGATCAGGCGCGCAGGTTACGGACGGTCGCCATTTTGGAGTCGTGATCCGCCTTGCTCAAGTTCGTGATCATCTGCGAAACCTGCTGCTTAGACTGCATCATGGTCTGCACCTGCGTGGTTAGCTTCTCGACGACTTGATCGATGTCACCGAGCTTGGCAATACCGGCAGTCAGGTCATCAGCGCTCATGCCTTTGAAGGGGCTAGCCGTGACCGTCTCACTATCGCTCGTGGTCAAATCGCTCTTGGCCGCTTCCATCTGAGACTTCTTCTCCTTGAGACCCTGCATCTTCTCCAGCTGATCGGCCGTGCCTTGCATTTGCTTACCGATGCGCGAGAGGATCAGCATCAGGCGGGTCAGGATGTCCATACCGCTGGTGCTCGGGAAGCCTGTCGTGCCTTCGACGCCGTCGGCAAACTCGTTGGCGCTCGCGCCGCCAAGACCGTCGAATTCCCAATCGCCGCCGTGGTCGGTGCCTATAATTTCCCGACCGTTGACCTGACGAACCAGCTCATCCACGCCTTGCTTGGCGCTCAGAACGGTGCCGTCTTCAAAGCGAGCGTCCACTGATGCAGCGTCCGTGATCGGACCAAACTGCGGGTTGGAGTGCACGGCTTTGACGAGGATGCCCTTGTCACCGTGCATGACGGAGACGGTGTCCAACCAGGCGAAGCCAGCGGCGTTCTTCTCGGTCGGAGTGATCGTGACCTTGGCACCGTTGGGCAGGTCGATTGTCAGATTGTCGGTGTGGAACTTGGCCTCGTCGCCATCCCAAGTGACAACGTGCGGGTCACCCCATGCTTTGACCCACTCATCAGTTTCTGTGTCCTTGATCAGGACTTGATCCTTGGTGACGACGATCTCGTAACCATCAACACTGATGGTGTTGCCGTCGACTGCCAGGTTGGACTCACCCGCTGCGGGGACAGCGGGACCGGCCGAGCCAGCGGGGCCTTGGTGTCCTTGAGGGCCAGCTAAGCCCGGGAAGGGCAGCAGCAGACCAATCAGCGGCTGGAAAGGCCACGGCATGAAGACCGGAAGGCGCGGGCCACCAAACATCGGGGGCATCGGCGCAAATCTAATCCCACCCTGATTCTGCCACTGGAAACCGGGCAGTTGACCCTTGAAGCTGCCAGGCTGGCTGGCGAGAGCGTTGAATTGATTAGGGTTAAACTGCATCACTGTGACTCTGTATTTGATTGCTTTGATTGCCTGAGGCGATTTCCCCCAGAGATGCCCACTTATCGCTGGGTGGACAAGAGTGTTGCGCGGAGCGGGGGAGAAACCGCGCTCGTCTAGCCCTGACCCCTGAGCGGCCATCTCGGCCTCGCGAGTCTTGAGAAGCCCCAATCTGCAGCTTCAGACTCCAGCCACGGCGATTGCCTGAGTGGATGCAGAGCGTCCCAGCTGTGGACACTGGCCGGGCAGTCACATCAGTTGCCGGCCCGAATCGGGGCGGCAACTGATGACCACTCTCAGGTACTCGAGAGGAGGTGCGCCGCTTGAGTCGCCTGCAATGACTTCTTCACAGGTTCTCCCGCCCGCCAATCCACGTACGAGGTCGGGTCAGATTCAGCCTGGACGACATGCGCCCTTCACGCCGCCGTCCAAGATCGCCTGCGCTGATCAGTCCTTTGTGCCCGGCTCTTCTGTTGCGCCCGCTTCTTGTTTCCACTTCACAGCGCGCCCTTCCGAACGAGCAACATCTTCGAGCCACCTGAGGACTTCGACGACAGCTTCGTACATCTCCTCCGGGATCTCTTCGTCCAACTCCATCTCGTATAGCGCACGCACCAAGCTGACATCGCGCATGATCGGGATGCCCTCTGCTTTGGCGATCTCGCGGATCTTACCGGCGATCGCGCCTTGGCCTTTGGCTAAGAGTCGTGGAGAGCCTTCTTCATCCGGGTCATAGCGCAGGGCGCAGGCGAGATGGGTCGCGTTGGTCACGATCACGTCGGCGCAGCGAACGGCTTCCATCATGCTGCCTTCCGATATCTCTTGGTGCATCTGCTTGCGTTGGCCCTTCAATATCGGATCGCCCTCGTCTTGTTTGTACTCGTCCTGCTGCTCCTTCTTGCTCATCCGCATCTTCTTCGAGAATTGGAAGCGCTGCCAGAGAAGGTCGAACACGGCGATCGTCAGTACGAAGAGAACGACCCAAGACGCGACGGTACCCAAGATTGAGGCTGTGATCTTCGCAGCCTCCAGCGGGCTGATACTGCCCATCGAGAGCACTTCGTCCAAGCGTCTCCTGACGACCATCCAACTCAGCACTCCGATGCTGACGGCCTTGAGCAGCGCTTTGAAGAACTCGATGTAGGCCGACATTTCGAAGAAGAGTCGCTTCAATCCTGCCAATAGATTGAGCTTCTCTAACTTCAGCTTCAACGGATCGACGGTCAGCAGCGGACCAACCTGCAAGAACGGAAAGACGAAGGCGAAAACACCAAGCAGCAACAAGATCGTGACTAGGCTCGAGGCTCCGTCGTCGAATGCTCGTGCTGCAGCCTCCAGCAATTGATCGTTCGAAAGATTGGGCTCGGCCGTCAGTTGGAGACAACGCTTGCCCATCGAAGCCAAGGCTTGCGCCATCGGCGCGAGTTGATACGAGAGGGCGCCGATTGCGACAGCTAGCAGCAAGCCTGTATTCAAGTCCTGCGACTTGGCCACCTCGCCCCGCTCGCGCGCCTTGCGTAGCTTCTGTGGGCTCGCTTCCTCGGTCTTCTCTTCGGATCCGCTTTCAGCCATGGTGCGTCTCCAACGTCAGAAGCTCTCGCCCCAGCGCGTAATGCCACCAATCGCCTGTTCCAAGAAAGCATCGACCGTCACGCCAAAGACTAGCAGCAAGATGAACAGGCCCAAGGTGGCCTTGACGGTCATAGCCAAAAAGAAGGCTTGGATCTTGGGCGTGACTTGGTTCAGCAATCCCATCGACACATCAGTGATGAACATCACAGCGATGACGGGCACCGCCAACTGCAAAGCCACGATGAAGAGGTCGATCAGCAGGCTGACCAACGCAAAGGCCGCGACTTGACCATAGAACTGCGCGGGCAGCGCATCCCACGGTGCGTAGGCCTCGTAGCTGGTCGCGATGGCATCGAACAAGACACGATGGCCGCCAACCGTGAAAAAGATCGCCAAGAAGAAGTTCAAGAAGAAGACGGACAGCACCGAGTTCTGCGCCCGCGCCTGTGGATCTAATACGTTGGCGATCGTGGCCCCGCGCGCCAAGTCGATGAAGGCGCCAGTCGCGGCGACCATCTCGAACAACATGCGGATGATGATCGCAAGCGAAAGCCCAAGCAGCGCCTCCTTGGCCATCAAGCCAAACACCACGATCGGGTCTAGCGCATCCGGCATCGTCGGCAGGAATAACGGAAGCATCGTCGTCGCGAGTAGCATCGTCACACCGATGCGATAGCGCAGCGGCACGTGCTGCCCGCCGAAGAGCGGCGAGAAAGTCACGATAGGAAAGAGCCGCGCGCCGAGCAGCAGGAACAACTGCAACAGCTCGGTCGAAATGCTCTCTCGGATCAGACGAATCAGCTCGCTCACGATGATGCCTCTTGGAAATCGACGGGCGCCTCAGCGCCCGACATCTCCGATGCTTTCCAAGAGCTGCAACGAAAAGCTGACCATCTGACCCACTGCCCACAGCCCAAAGGCGACCAGCACGACGTAGACGGCCACAATTTTGGGCACGACCGTCAGCGTCTGCTCTTGAATCTGGGTCGCGGCTTGGAACAAGCTGATCAACAGGCCGACCACCATCGCGGCTACGACTGGAGGCGCGCTCAACAAGAGCGTCAACAACAAGGCTTCTTGTCCGATGCGAATAACGGTTTCGGCGTCCATGGGTCGACTCCTAGATCACGTAACCCATCACGATTCCTTGCAGGATCAACGTCCAACCGTCGATCAGCACGAACAACAAGAGCTTCAACGGCAGCGATACCGTGACCGGCGACAGCATGTGCATGCCCATCGCCAGCAACAGGTTGGACACCACCAAGTCGATCACGAGGAAGGGCACGAAGATCAAAAAACCAATCTGAAACGCCTCGGTCAGCTCGGTCAGGATGAAGGCCGGAGCCAGTACCGTCACGAGTTCCAAAGCGGCGTCGATGCTGGGCTCGCGTAGCTGCTGCTGCTGCTCCCCCATCAAGCGTGTGCGCAGGGACCTAAACAACTCGACGTTGTCGGGAGCCGCATGAGCTGTCAGGAATGTCGTCATCGGCTCGCTCGCCGAATCCAATCCAAGGCGTATGCGGTCGTAGGCCAACTCCGATCGCTCTTCGTCCGTCGTCGGCACAGGGAGCTTCTGCTCTTCGGTCTGAAAGCTCTCGAAGGCCTGGATCATCACCGGCGACATGATGTGCAGCGACAAAATCAACGCCAGACCCGTGATGACCGAGGTGGGCGGGATCTGCGGCGTCCCCATTGCTTGGCGAATGATGCCGCCCACGATGACCAGCTTCGCGAAGGAAGTGACCATCGTCAGCAGGAATGGGATCAGGGCCATCACGACCAAGATGCCGATCCACGTCATCGGTCCGATCGATGCACCTGACCCCATCGAGGCGGCCGTAGCCGCTCCATCTTGGAGTGGTTGCGCGATCAAGGCCGTGTTCAGCGCCATCATCATCGAGCTCCTACCTTCCTGCGTTGCGACCGAAGCGTTCCGACTGGAATAGCGTCATGGTTCGCATCGTGATCACGTCGTGGCCGCACGCGCTTCGGCGCTCGCGGTTTCGCTCGCTTCGTTTGCTGCTTGAGTATTCGAGTGCGCCAGGCGCTGAGCAAAGCTGGCCTGCTCAGGACCTTCGTCTAACATCGAGCGCAGCGCATCTTCATCCAGGTCTCCGCCCGCAAGCGATGTCATACCACCTTCGGTCAGACCAATCAGGTGGAAGCGCCCGGCCACGCGCACCAGAAGCAGGCTCTTCTTCGGCTCGATCTGGCGCCGTTCGATGATTTCAATCAGACCATCGCCGTGATTCGAGCCCTTGGGCGCGAGCCAGCGCGGCAAGAGTTTGGCGAGCACAGCCAGCACGGCCACCATGCCGCCCAGCACCAACAACATCTGAACCAACTGTGTGCCGAAGTTGGGCAAGCCTTCAAGATCGACCCCACCCTTCTCCTCGATGTTCAACGGCGCCAAGGCCTCGGCCTGCCCGGTACTGGCAATGCAGACCGCCAACATGCATAGCGCCAGGCACTGTCGCATTCTTCGTGTTCGGCTCATGACGATTATACCTACGCGAGAACGCGCACGCCGACCTCCTCGCCCACGCGTACGAGCTCGCCGCTCACTGATGAAGTCGGTCCGTGCAAACCGACCGTGCCGCTGCCTGACTTGGCGAACGCTAAGGTGTCGCCCGCCCGCCAGGCCTTCAGTTGCTCAGCCGTCAGCTCGAGCCAACCCAAGGTCGCAACCAACACGGCCTTTCCGGGGCGACTGACTTCGAAGCGAGCGACACAGGGCTGCAGTTCGCCGGCGCTGGCCGTGGCCTGCGTAGGCGAGTCTTCGACCAGGCTAGCGCGGCCGAGCTCCCAGCCACTCGTGCCCAGCAACCGATAGCCTGTGCCGAAGGACATCAAATCGCCCGTTCCAAGCAAGACGACATCACCCGCGCGCAGGCTGGCCGCACGATCCGTATCGAGTTCGATCGGGGGCAGCGCCAGAGCAACCCACAAACTGGCGCTCGTCGATTCGCCGGTCGCAGCACCGGGTGCCCGCAGCCGAATGCTGGGTGCACCGGATCGAACCTGCGACCACAACATTGCGGTGCCTGCGTGTGGGCCAACGCCGACGCAGAATGCAGCTCGCGCTTCCAAGCCGCTGTCGGCCAGATCGCGCATGATCTCTTTGCCAGCCAAGAAGGCATCGACCGTCATACGGCCCGCCAGCGAAGGCGCTTCGCGAGCAATGCACTCGATCAGCTCGAGCGAGACGAACTCGAGCAAGCCCAACTCAGCATCTGTCAGCTCGCCGACGCCACGCACTCCTGCCAGACGAGCCTCTATGGAATCAACAATCGCGCGCGCGGTCGTCTGATCGATCGTCAGATAAGTCGTAGAGGGCGGCCCTTGCGCGGCAGTCAAAGCGATCCGCACTGCAAAGACCTCATCCCGCATCGGCGTGAAGGATGAATCTTCCAGCTCGAGACGCGGCGTGACCGAAGCCGCAACGCTGGTCAATTCCGCGAGCCGTGATTCGACCTGTGGCAAGATGCATTCCAGCAGCAATCGTTCCGCCACATCCATCGCGCCGCGATCCACGCGCGTTCCAACGGGGCGGAGCAATGCTCGCAGCTGCAATGACTCACCCTGCGCATCGCTTGATGCGGGAGTCGAACTGAGCGCGTCGATTCCGTACTCCTCCTTCATGAGATGCGCGCACTCTATCAGAAGGGGCGGTCAGTCCCGCAGCCGTTGATCAGGCGACGCTATCGATATCGACGATATCGATTCCGGCTTCTTCGCGGCCGGAAGTCTGTTCAAGAGCCGATCAAAGGCGGGCTTCTTCTTGCCGACCTTGGGCTTCCCCGTGCTCGGATTTTCTTTGCCGGATGCAGATGAAGTGCGATCCGCCGATCGGGTTCGAGCCTCTAATGTGCTCGAGTCAGTGGAGTGCTCCTGTCTCGATTGCTTCGACTGGAGGTGATTGGATGTGGCTCGATTCATGATTGTCCTCGGGGAAGGGGCCGGCAAGCGGCGCAGCCAGCTCAGCTATCCTTCGCATACGACTGCGGTTGCCGAGGATCTGGTTTCCGATGAGGGACCTACCTAGCAGCCCGCCCTAAAAAAGCCGGTTCATGGATTGGGTTCTCCGGATTGGCTGGCAAAGCGCCAGCTTGCGCGCAGAGTCGGATGCTATTCGTTGGTTCTGGCAACGCAGGCAGAGGATTCGGAGGGCCCGAGACATGCATCGGAGCTTTGGGGCCGGCTTCTAGTCGTCACATTTGACGACTCCTTGGCCAGCGTGACCAACAACTCGACTATTCTGGCGACTAAAATGCCCCCTATGTCGCGATCCGAAGAGCACATCCTGAGCCAACTTGGGCAGCGCCTGACCGCAGTCCGGCTCGATCGGAACCAAACGCAGGCTGCTCTCGCACGCGCAGCGAGTGTGTCCAAGCGGACCATCGAACGCATCGAAGCCGGCCAATCGATTCAGCTCTCCAACCTGATCCGAGTTCTAAGCGCGTTCGGTCTACTCGGGCAGTTCGAGGCTCTGCTCAGGACTCCGCTGGAGAGCCAGTCACCAGCTGAAGAGCAGCCCGACAAGCGGCGCAAGCGAGCCTCATCGATTAGGGTCGAAGCCGAGTGACCATACGGTGTCGCACACCTTGTTGTTGTTCAATCAGCCCCCGGAAGCTCCAACCCTTCGGCGCTTACTAAACACCGGTGAGTTGGAGCTCCCGAGGGCTGATTGAACAACAATAAAGTGTGCGTCAACGTATAGGCACCGGACGCGCAATCGTTGGCTCGCCCAGGAGCCACCCGAGAGCGACAAGGAAGCGGTCCATCTCGAGCACGGTCAGGTAGTAGTGTTCGGGACTACGGCCTTCATTGAAGAACCCATGGGGTTGGCCCTCATACACGTGAAGGTCGCATTGGCTCCCCGCGGCTTCCATGCGATGCTTGTACTCATCGGCTGTGCTGACCGGGATCAGCTCGTCCGCGTCACCAAGGAAGACGATCGTCGGCGGCGCGCCTTGCGTGATGTTGTGCAGCGGTGAGATCTCAGCAAAGCGGTCGCCCACGCGATTGTAGCCGTAGCCGTCAGGGCCGTTGTCGAAGACGGGATTGAAGAGCAGTAGCGCGTCTGCCTTTGACGAAGTAGTTACGTCCTCGCCGGCTTCCTCGAGGCCAACAATGACGCCGGTTGTCGCGGCGACATGGCCGCCGGCGGATCCTCCGCCAGCTGCGATGCGCGTGGGATCGATGCCAAGCCTGGCGCTGTGCTCTCGCACCCAGCGAAGGGCGCTCTTTCCGTCCGCGACACACTCGAAAGGCGTCGTGCCTTGGCGGCTCTTCACGCGGTAGTCCGCGACGATGCCGACCATGCCGCGCTGTGCGAGGTAACGAGCATGAGGTTCGAATTGGGTCGTGCTACCGCCGTTCCAACCGCCACCGAAGAAGAAGACTGCTGCGGGTCGCGGCGGTGCCGAATCGGGGGCGTTCGTCTCGAATAAGGTCAGGCTCAGTACGACGTCTCCGATCGTTTTGTATACCTCCGTTTTCTCCGTCACATGAGCGGGGTCTTGAGCCTGTTGTCGAGGAGACTCTTCATCGATGGCGAGGCTCGCGCACGAGTGAGCGAGAAGCAGGACGGAGATCAAAGTGCACGGCTTGTTCATGACTCTCTGTGATGCGGAAGGAATCCGAACGAGCTGTAGCTGGTCGCTCGTAACCATAAGGTCAGTTCAGGTACCGGCTCCAGTCGTCAGACTCAGACACAGTTCGAATCTGGCGTGCTCGCTCGAGTAGGAATCCGCGCATGTAGCGGTTCAGGAACAGAAGTTCGGCAATGCGCCCGAAGACCCACAAGGGAGCGTCGTAGTCGAAACTCTCTCGCATCAGAGTTCCGCCATCCACTGCTTCGAACCAATGATCGTGATCGAAGCGGCGAAAGGCGCCGTGCACCATAGAGTCCCGGAAATGACTGGGTCGATCAAAGGCAGTGATGCGAGAGGTCAGCCGCTGGCGGACTCCGAAGTGGGTCGCTTCCCAGGTCACTTCTTCGTCAAGGCCAATCAAGCCTGATGTGCAACCCGCGACGGGCTTCTCGCGTGAGCGACCCGTCGAATCGACGTGAAGTTCGATCGAACGACTTAGGTCGAAGACTCTCTCGCACGGCGCCTGGATCTGGAGCTCGAATTCGAATCGGGGCATGAGAGCAAGCGAGGACTAAGGGCACTGGCACGAGCGCCGCGCGGCCAGTCCTAGTCGCGTTCCTTCCTGTTTTGGTGCGACCAACGCAGCATCGCGTCCTCGTCACGCTTCTTCTCTGCGATCTTCTCTTGCTCGGCCTTGTAATGCTTGAACTGCTCGTCGCTCGCACGCTGCAAGGCTTGGACACGTGCGACTAGCTCGGCCAACTCGTTCCGTTTGGCGCGCAATTTATGTTCGGCCAATCGAAGGATGCGGCCTTGTTCTTGGGCGGCCTCGGCTTGCTTGGCTTCCAACGCTCGCAACTCGTCCACAAATTCAGCGCGCGCGAGCCAGATCTCGGCCGGCTGCCCCTCGGCAAGGGGTTCAAACTGGCGCGCGACTTCCTTCTCGATGCGGGCCTGGGTCTTGGTCAGCGCAGCTTGGCGCTTGTCCAGGTCCGCTTGCTCGCGTTCGAACTCCGCCTTCAGGCGCGCTGCCTCCTTCTCTGTCCGATCGCGCTCGGCCTCGCGGCTGAGCATCTCGGGTTGCAGCGTGAATTGAAAGGGAGTCTTGGCCACGGGGAGCCTCAGCCGGAGAAGTCGATCAAGCGTTGCACGGTGTCATCCATGGTCGCGACTTCGTAACGATCCTGGACTAGCAGTTCGCGCGAGACCTCTTGGCCACGTTCCGCCAAGTCGGCTTCTTCTGTCGTCGGCGGATCGTAGAGTCCCATGGAGATCTTGTCGTAGTTCTCGGTGTAGGTCGACAGCGCCATCAAGGCCTTGCCAGCCGCAGCGGCATGATCCTTCGTGACGAGATCTTGCATCAAGCGGCTCTTGGACGCGAGGATGTCGATTGCGGGATACTGATTCCGCTCGGCGATCTTGCGCGACAGGATGATGTGCCCGTCTAGCAGCGACATCGTCTCGTCAGCGACAGGCTCTTCCATGTCGTCACCCGCGACAAGCACCGTATAGAAGGCCGTGATCGAACCCTTGTCAGAGGTTCCTGCGCGTTCGAACAGGATCGGTAGACGAGCAAAGACAGAAGCCGGGAAGCCTTGTCGGCCCGGAGGCTCGCCAGCAGCCAAGCCGACATCGCGGAGTGCGCGAGCGAAGCGCGTCACGCTGTCCATCAACAGCACGACGCGTTCCCCTCTGTCGCGTGCTGCTTCCGCAATTGCCGTCGCCGTGTAGGCAGCGCGCAGGCGCAACAGCGCGCTTTGATCAGCTGTCGACACGACGATGGTCGACTTCTTCATGCCTTCTTCGCCCAGGTCGTCTTCTAAGAAGCCGCGCACCTCGCGACCGCGCTCGCCGATCAGCGCCAGAACGACACGGTCGGCGTCGACGTTGCGTGCAATCATGCTCAGCAACGTACTCTTGCCACCGCCGGCGCCGGCGAAGATGCCGATGCGCTGGCCGCGGCCCATCGTCAACATCCCGTCAATCGCGCGCACGCCGGTCTGGATAGGCTCGTCGATACGAGCCCGCAACAACGGGTTCGGCGGCTGCTGCATCAAGCGCGTGCGCTCGCCACCGACGATCGGACCCAAGCCGTCGAGAGGATCGCCAAGCGCATCCAGCACACGACCCTGAACGGCTTTGCCGCACGGAACGGTCGGCTTGCCTCCACTCGGTACGACGGTCGCTCCTGCCGAGATCGTCTCCATCTGGCCCAGCGGCATCAACAGGGCGTCTTGCCGATCGAAGCCGACCACTTCCGCATCGAGTTCGGAATCATCGGAGCGCCGGATGCGACACAACTCGCCTATATGAACCTCGGGCACCGCCGCGCGTACGATCGTTCCGATCACCTCTGTCACACGCCCAGTGCGACGCAATCCGATCAGATCTGTCAGGTCGGGGGTGCCAATATCCATGCCGGGCAAGGGATCGATCGAAGAACCTGAGTCACTCATGCCTGTTCTCCTTGGGAGCCATTGCCCTCCGCGTCCGGCTTCATGCGCAAGTGCTCGCGCAAAGGCCGCAACTGTTCCTCGACCGACCCAAGGTAGGTCCCCATCTCAGTCTCGATCACGACGCCCTGACGTTCGAGTTCATCATCGGGTACCAAGCGGATCTCAGTCGCAATGGCCAGCTTATCCTCCAGAGACTTGCGCGCTGCCTCGACCAAGGGCAGGTCCTCGGGATTCAAGTGAATCTGAATCTGTTGGTATTGACGCGCACGATCCAAGACCGATGCTACCAGATCGACGACGCGCTCGGGCTTGACCTCGAACTCAACATCCAAGATGGCCTTCGCGAAGCGATACGCAGTGCGTTGCACTTCTTGCGGAAAGACGGAGCGCGCACGTTCGACCTCCTCTTGTGCCCGTTTCAATAGCTTCTGCACTTCTACACCCGCCGCTTGTCGGCCTTCTTCTGCCGCTTGACGGCGCACCTCATCGGCGCTGTCGCGCGCTTCTTCGATGATGCGTTGCGCTTCGCCTTCGGCGGCCTGTTGCTTCTGTTGCGCCGCACTCTCAGCCGCAGCCAACTGCATTTGCGCCTTGGCCAACACGGCCTCGGCTTCGATGATCTCGCCGCGCAGCAAGCGGTTCGACGAATACAACGGTGTCACCACACCGGCGGCCGGTGTGATGACGCGGGCATCGATCGCCTCGGTCTTGCCGTTGTTTGAGTTGCCTGCTTGGGGATTGTCCATCACTTGTGGCTCGAGCTTAGGGCGTGGGCCCTCTCCGTCATTCGTCAGTGATTCGCTTCGGGCTCGGATCCGAGCGCGCGGCGGACCATGTCCCACGCGCGCTGATGCTTGTGTGCGGTGTCCAACAACAAGGGCTCGAGCTGGATCAAGACCTTCAAGATGTTTGTACGGGCGACGCGCTCTGCCGCCTCGCGATCCTCGGCAGGCAGCTCGGTCATCAACGCCGCCAACAAGCGCCGGCCCATCAAAGACAAGATACCCTCGCCGCGCCTCTTCGCACGGCACTCATCAAACAAGCGGCGTGAGTCGTCCGCGAGAGGATCCGTCGCGCGGCCCTCCGATTGAACAATATAGCCCGCGACGCGGTGCGCCGATGGCCCTTCCAAGGGCGCAAGCCAGAGTCGCAACTCACGCGCATCCAGGCCGCGCGCAGCACCCGCGGCCATGCGGCCACCGATGTCGATGCACAGGTCGCGTGCTTCTGCGGAGGAGCATTCGATCAGCCGGCGCCAAGGTTGCCCGAGCTTGGGTCTGACTCGGCCCCAGCGTCGACGCCGATGATCCTCACGGCGTCGTTGGAAGTAGCGCTCCGGTGCACGATTGGCCGTGTGCAGATCACGCGCACCACCGACCTCGGACTCGCGAAATTCGAGTTCGTCCCATAGCAAGGCGCCCATGTCGGAAGCTGCTTCTGGCAAGCTCATGCCAGCATGCAGCGGATGACGAGCGCAGGCATCGTTGTTGCTGGAAAGAGCCTCCGCCGCGGTGATGAATGCCAGCATGCGATAGTTGGCAGCAGGCGCGCTTTGCAGCGCGATCTGCTCGTCCAGCTTCGCTGCAGCTTCGCCCATGTCGCGCACGCGTGAGACTTGACCTGGAACCGGGGGCACCTCTGGAACACTCGGCGCAGTGTCCGAGGGCTCAGACGACTTCTCCTTCAGATCCGTCGGATCCTCGAAGGGAGCATCGAATGCCGGAAGCGTCTCTTCGAGATCGGCATCGTAGGCCTCGTCGTCGTCACCGGGTCGCATCGGGGTTCAGTTCGCAGTCGCGATCAGGCCCCCGCCGGCGCGGGAGGAGTGAGCTGTGCGCTCAACGCGCCGTTGCGTCTACGCTCGCGAGCCAACAAGACAAAGAGCACCAAGGTCGAAGCGCCCAGAGCGCCGGCCAGATAGCTCATCCTGTCGGCCTTGCGTTGTTTGCTCTCTAGCTCGGCGGCGGAGCCCGCCGCTGCATCGACCGATCCATCCGAGCGCGACGTGCTGGCTTCATCGGCGGATGTACTCGTACCGTCCCCGCCTCTGCGGAAGGAGGCGTTCATTGCGTTTCCATCGATCGAGCTATAGACCACGTTCACATCCCATGGCCACATACCTTCGACGGCATGCGCGACCAACATGCGGACTTCGGTGCGCGAGAAAGGCCAGTCCGGATTCTCGGGCGCAATGCGTTTCTCCGCTAGTTCACGTACGGCGGGCGGCAGCTTGTAGAAGTCGCGCATCATCGATTTGACGAAGCGCACTTCGGCGGAATCGTCAGGCTGCAAGAGGCCATCCACCAGGTCTTCGGTCTTGGTATTCGCGATGGCATTGAGTACGGCACCTTCGAGCCGACCAACTAGGTCTCCCGGTGAGCCAGCTTCTGCGATCTCTGAGGGCTGCGCGGGCGTCGCATTCGTGAGCGCTTCAGCACCGAAACGATAGCCGCCGATCAAGTCGGCCAGTTCGCCGCGCAAGACGCCAGTCATCGTCAACGCGTGATCGCTCAGCATCTCTTCCAGCGACCCCATCAGTCGCTGCGAGCGAGCCGAGATCTTCTCGGAATCCTCTCCTCCGAAGACCGCCTCGATCCGGGTCTTGGCCTGACGACCGATTCCGTTCATCTGACGCGCGAGGACGCCTGCGAGTTCATCGCCCAGCTCATCGCCCAGATCCTGAGAGATCGCGCGTAGTTCCGTGCGAATCGCGACCACGATTTTAGCGTGCGAACTGACAGCAATCTCCTCGAAGACGTCACGCAAGGTCTGCTGGAATAGGTCCGCCGCAGGGCTTCCTCCCTTCGCTGCCTTCTGCAAATCATCGCCCGAGCCCGACATGGCTGCATCCGCCGCGCCGCTGTCGATGTAGCGAATCATCACCGAAGCAGTCGGCCGGCCGCCGCGCGGATCGACGCGGATCTTGTCACCCAGACGCTCTTGCGGCTGCACGACGTGTACGCGAGCTGAGAGCACGCGCTGATGTTGCTCTAGCGTGCGTGCCAACTCCTCCGAGGTCGCGTACATCAGGCGCGCGTGTTCGTTCGATTTGCTGGGGATGACACCACTGTCCGCAAGCATCTCCGAGAAGCCAGCGTGCTCGCTGCGCGGCAAACCGAGGCGCTTCAGAACGCCGTGAGCCCGGGCGACTTGATCCTCTTCGACGCGCACGGTCCAGATGGCGTTGCGGCCCGTGCTTTTCTCTTTCGTCGCTGTCATACCAGCGCGATCGAGGGCAACAAGGACTTCGTTCGCAGCACGCTCGTCGGGAGCCTCCGTCAAATCGACGCCACCAGCGCCGCAGGCGGCGACCAGGGCGAGCAAGAAGCAGAAGAGTGTGCGTTGATGAATGCGGAGCATGAGGCTGTCGTTCCGGGGGGGGGGCGGGCCGGGCGGGCGCGGGCTGGAAGTCGATTGGCTATTGACCGCTCTTGCGCTCGCGCAAAGCTTGTCCGTACAGGCGATTGAAGAGCGCCTTCAGATTTTCGTTGTTGTCGAAGGCTTGCGCGATCGAGTCAGTCATTTCCTTCGACGCGACCCCTGCGAAGGATTGACGCACTTCGTCGCCGATGACGGCACGCATCACCTCCTCTTTGGTCATCTCGCCGTCGACACCTTCGAGGATGCGCTTCTTGAGCGTATCGAAGCGCGGACTCGCATCGACGACAGCCTCCTGCGCTTCACCCGTCTCGGCCGTTTCCCCGATCGTGAATTCGCTATCCGCCTTCTTGGCCCTCTTCGCATCCGATGCTCGGCGCGGCCCATTCGGTTGAATCGGGCGCCGGCCCGGACCTACTCCATCCATTCCGCTCATGTCGTCTCCGTTGGGGTGCCGCCGGCGGGCGGCTGTTGTTCGTTGGCTCCACTGCTGCCTGTGCCAGAAGTATCGCTTCCACTAACAGCATCCGCGTCCGTTTGCGCGGACTCTCGTACTCGGCACAAGCCGTCGATCAGCTCGCGTGCCGTCTTGCCGACATTGCTCTCGGGGTCGACTTCGAGCGCTTCCATCAGCACCTTCTCAGCTTGCGGAATCTTCCGCGCGCGCAGCAGGGCTTGTCCTTGTTGCGAGTAGGCGTAGGCCATCGTCGCCGCATCGATACTCGAGACGCGCGTCGCTTTCTGCGCCGCTCGCTCGGCTTCACGGTAGCGCCCGGCTGTCATATGAAGTTCACACAGACCGACGGGATCGTTCAGCGCGAGCTCAGTCAGGCCCTCGAAGATGGTCGCCGCTTTCCGCTCTTCCCGGCGATAGAACCACAGGTATGCGGCCTCCCCCAAGAAGCGCAGGCTTTCGAAGTTCTGCGCTTCCAGCTGCAAGAGTTCAGCGAAGTTCGTGCGCGTCGCCATGTCGTTACGCTCGCCTCCGGTCAGAGTCCACGAGACCCTGAGCGGATCGTGCCTGCACCACACTAACCAATCCGGCGCTCGGGCCGGTAGTTGCGCTGGGAGTGCTCATGAATTGCCCTCCATCACCAAACTTTGAACCAGCGCCTGCGCTTCGGCGATCTTGGCGGCGCTGCGCTTCTCGCGAGCTCCCCCAGTTTGCTGCACCAGCTCGAGCGAATCGCGCGAAATCGTCATCCAGCGCTCGAGCCGCTCGCTACGGCCATCGCACGGGCACTCTGTAACCAAAGCTTCGATGATCTCGAAGCGTGACTCTGTCTCGCCAGTGCTCATGCTGCAGTTCCTCACTTGTTTCGTGTGGGAATGGGCTGTGTTGGATTCGCGCACATGCTACTTGGTGTGGATCAGA
The DNA here is from genome assembly GCA_047611405.1 of Planctomycetota bacterium. Taxonomy (GTDB): domain Bacteria; phylum Planctomycetota; class UBA1135; order UBA1135; genus JBLFWN01. The sequence continues at coordinate 52,642 of JBLFWN010000016.1, forward strand.
CCGACCGAGACACGCTGCCTCAGCGATTTCAGATCAGAGAGCGCCGAATCGCGCTCGCTCGTGCCAATCGCAGTCCACAGCGCGTTGGCCAGAATCTCTTCACCGCGACCTGTCAGCATGAGCAGGTCGGCGCGCTTCGACGGATACAGAGGACTCTCGGGGTCGAGATCCACCGCCAAGCCCAGCTTCTCGACTGCAGTCTTGAGGGCACAGATCAGGCCTCCCTGATACTCGCCTTTGTCCCCACCCAGCCAAGCTTGACGAGCAACGGCATAGTGACGCTGCGCGAGCTGACTCGGATAGCCCACCGTCCCGACGAACGCGAAGTTCGGATCGGGTGTCGACCGGCAGCTTGCAGCCAAAAAGATGGCTGTCAGCATGAACGCGGATCGTCTGGTAGAGAGCATGGCTCGCGGAGAAAGGTCGATAAGAGGGGATCCTTGGGCCAATGCAGCCCGGATCGGTGGATTATCGTGTCTTCGATCGAGTCGTTGCACTCAACTCAAAGACTTGCGACGGAAGGCCGGCCAGACCACCCAATCGCGCGGGCCGCCACCTGCACTGGAGTCGTAGGATCGCAGCGCGAATCCGGCCGCGAGCATGTAGATCGTGAAGTGCAGCGCCAGCATCCAATAGCCAGCCGCGCGCGATGATTGCGTCGCGAGCTCCTGCGTCACGCCCTCGATCCAGTAGCCCGTCACGAACAAGCGTCCGATCCAATCGGGAACCGTGTGCAAAGGGCTCATCAGCGCACCCGATAGCACGATCTGTGGAATCAACACGATCGGCACGGCCCATGTGGCTTGATCGGGTGTCCTCATCGTGGCCGAAATTGCCAGTCCCAGACCGCAACCAACCCAAAGCGAGGCCATCATCAACGTCACATGGCCAAACCCAAGAGCGGCCGGACCAAAGGCGCTGACCAGGAACAGCGCCAGCACCTGCAAGATGCCGATTGCGCCCAAGCCGACGAACTTAGAAGCCAAGTAGCTGGAGATGTGTAGATTCACATCACGCTCTTGGCGATAGGTACGGCGCTCTTTGACGATTTCCTTAGAAGCCGAGTTGCAGCCGAACCACAAGCACGAGACCGCCAACAGAAAGCGGGCCAGCTCTCGATACACACCTTCGGCGCCCACAAATGCCAGCGAGATTGCCCCGCCGACAAGCAGGCTCTGCAACACAGCCAAGCCCAACACACGCCGATCGCGCAACAGGGACATGGTGTAGCGCTCGATCAGCACGCGGAACTGATGAAGCGTGTCGCGCCACCAATGCATCCAGCGTCGCTTGCCGTCGACAGGAGCTGCTGCCCGCGTGGGCTCGGGCTTCGTCAGCTTGGAAGCCACGCTTTCGCGCCAGGCATCACTGCAGCGGTACTGCTTATGCCAATGCGCGCCTTCGTGGCGCGCGAGCTTGCCGTAGATGTCGGCCAGCCGCGTTGTCTCGAAGTAAGCCAAGGCATCCTGCCCGGTACCGCAGAACGCGAGGTGGCCAGGTCGCGTCATGACCGCGATCTTGTGGCAAAAGGGCAGCACATTGGCCAGGTTGTGCGCGATACACACGACCGTCATGCCGCGATCAGCACTGCGCCGCAAGAGGCGCATCATCTCCCAATCCGCCTGATCGTCGAGACCGCTGGTGACTTCATCGACGAACAATAGATCTGGTTGGCTCGCGATCTCGCAGGCAACGCTGGCACGTTTGTGTTGACCGCCGGAGAGGTCTCGCACCAGGGTGCTTGCTTGTCGCTGCAGGTCGACGCGCGAGATCGCTTCGCGAACCGCACTCTCCAAAACACCCACAGGAGTGTCGATCGGCAAGCGCAAGCGCGCAGTGAAGCGAACCGCCTCCTCGACCGTCAGCTCCTCGTGCAGAACTTCGTGCTGCGAGACAAAAGCCATGCCTCGTTTGAGGGACTCGAAGTTCGTGTATAGGTCGACACCATTGATCGACACCTGGCCGTCCTGCGCCGGGACGCGCGCACTCAATGCTCGCATCAGCGTCGACTTGCCCGAGCCCGTGGGCCCAATGATCGCCAGCATCTCTTGCGGTTCGACAACCAGAGTCACTTCGCGCAGGATGCTCTTTGTACCGCCGCCATGCTCAAGCACCGAATGGCCTAGCCCCGTCGCGACGATGCGGGCGTTCCCCTTACGTGAGCTTCGAATGAAGGCATCACCTTGGAAGACGAGCGAGTAGGGCCCGATATCAACCCGGTCTCCTACCTGAAGGTCCGCTGCCCAATCGATACGCGCGCCGTTGACGAAGGTCCCGTTCGCACTCTCAAGGTCTCTGATCGATGTCTGACCGTTCGCAATACGCAGACGCGCGTGGTGCCGCGAAATCTGCGGGTGATCCAACAAATGCGCCACATCCGCACCTCGTCCGATGATTCCGGCGCGCACATCAATCTCCATCGGCCCACTGAGCTCAGGCTGCCTCTGCCCGCCTTCGTCATCAGGACCGAGCGTGTCACCCAGATCGCTCTCTGGCTCGCGATCGCTTGGGAGCGTCAGTTTCGAGGAGTCAGGAAAGGCGTGGAACTCGAGTTCGATGTTCGCGAAGCCAATCGACGAGCCGTGCTCGAGCCCGACCTCGCCTGATACTTCATTGCCATCGACCCGGGTGGGCACGGTGGTCGACAAGACCTCGAGCACGAATTCGCCGCTGCGCTCGCGAATCGTGAACTGCTCGCGCGAGCAACTGCGCTCCTCAAAGATCAGATCCGCGCTGCTGCCGCGACCCACGAGGAAGGCCTTCCCGCCGCGAGGCAGTGGGACCGGCTCGTCCAGCGCGTCTGAGGTCAACAACGGATAAGGCGTCATGAATCAGGTTGCCGTGGGTTCGGCACCAAAGTAGCGGCGCTACGAGCGCTCTCGCATGCTACTCCAATTGCATCTTTCCCTTATATTGCCTGCACTTCCCGTATATTGGCCGGAACTCGAGATCCACCGTCACCGTTCGGATTCCAACAGGCTCCGGCTGCGCTCGCATCGTTCACGGGTCGAGCCCGAGTCCCGCGGCTCCGGTTCGAACTGCCCTCACTCGTTCCCACGCACTCCCCCACCGATGTCTAAAAAGTGCCTGATGGTGCTGTCTCCCGACCAGTGGAGGGAAGCTGCACCCATCATTCTGCTGCCTAAGGGCACGGAACCGAGCGCAGAGATGATCGAAGCTAGCGGCTTGGAAGGCGCGGTTGTGATCACGGTTGGCGAGGATGGCTATGCCGTTCATGAGGGAGGCGCAGGCGCTGATGAAGCGGTCGAGGCCGTGAAGTGGAACAACTGCGGCCGTTGGCTGGTGAAGCTGTCGGAGACGCCGGACCACATCGAACAGACGATCATTGACCAGACCGATTGGGCGGCGCCTGAGGTTCGCGTGTACTACCAAGGCGAGACGCGGCCTTCACTCTGTTGCCGGCTGCCGAACGGCAAAGACGCAGAACTGGTGATCGGCCGCAGTCGGCGACGGTCTCATTTGCCACTGGAGGACGAGCACGTTTCGCGCCGGCATGCGCGCTTCTACGTGCAGGATGGACGCAACATCGTCGAGGATCTGGACTCCAAGGGCGGCACTTTCGTCAACGGCGAGCCGATCAAGACTCCGCACGAGTTGCGCCATCAAGACAAGATTCGGGTCGGCAGCACGACGCTCGAGTTCGTCTCGTACCTGGGAATCCTGGAGCAGTTCGAACGCGTCGGCGATTCGCAGATCAATGAGATCGAGGCCGTAGACGGCCCTGATCCCAGTAATGGCGATGATGACGGCGAGCGTGACGACGGCAGGGGCGTAACCAGGGACCGGCGCCCGCTCTGGGACACGGTCATGTACGCAATGGCGATTCTCACAGTCTTGGTCGCTACGATCTTGGTGATCACCGAGATCTTCCAAGATGGATAAAGCCGCGGCCGCAGAGAACTTCTCGAACAAGCCCGAAGACTTGGTCCACCGCCACATGGACTACGCTCGGGCGCTGACGCATAAGATCGCGCGTGGCCTGCCGCCTTCCGTCGACTTTGACGAGCTGATTGGCTTTGCGAATGTCGGTCTGACAGAGGCCGCGGTGAAGTTCCAGCCCGACCTGGGCGTGGCCTTCACGACCTTCGCCTACTACCGCATCCGCGGCGCAGTCTTCGATGGGCTGCGCAAGATGACATGGCTGCCGCCTGCCGCGCGCAAGAAGACGACGCTGCAGGGTGCCGAAGACGAGCTGATGCAGACCGGCATCGGCGAGGTCGACTTGAACGCCAGCGCGGAAGACACCGCGAACGAGTTCCGCAACATCGTGCGCAACTTGGGTGCGGTCTTCTTGCTGTCCGAAGCGTCGGATGACGGCGGTGAGCTGGATCCGACAGACGAGTCGAGTGCGGCCGACGAGGCCGAGAAGCGCGACTTGGCGGCCAAAGTACGCGAGGCATTGACCTGCCTGACCACGGAGCAAGCGGACATCGTCAGGCTGCTGTACTACGAGCATCAAAGCATGACGGATGTGGCCGCCAGCCTAGGTGTGAACAAGTCGACCGTTTCGCGCGCGCACAAGAAGGCGATCGAGCAGCTGAGGGATGCTCTATCGACATAAGTACATACTAGAAAATACTATAGGTCGTCATTGTTGACCGAAAATCGAACACAGGAGGAGCCTGACAACGCTGTTGTCGAGCCCCTCCTGTGTTCGATTTTCGGCATCTCCGCAGATCGGCGTGCAACGCGCGGAGCCGGCCCCCGACAAGGGAGGCGTCGGGTGTACCCGGCTAGATCCGCAGCAATCCCAATAGAATGCGAATCAACATGTCCTCCCTCTCCAACAACCCCGTCATCGGCGGCCTCAACTTCACGAGCACACGCGCCAACACAAGTATCGGCAAGCCCGTGCTAGCCCGTTGAGTTGGTGCGCTCAGCGAGGCCCTAGGAGTCGACCGCGCAGCGGGCGACGTTTTTGATGGCATGAACGGGACCGACACTAACGACCAGCTCGAGCTCTCCGACCTGCAGTTGAAGGCGCAACGAGAGCTTCAGCGCTTCACGATGATCACAAACTTGGACAAGACAGAGCACGACAGCCGGATGTCCGCCGTCAGCAACATGCGTCCATGATCGAGACTCGCTGCTGTAGCACGAGCTTCAAACATCAATCAATCAGCCTTCCCCTCCGGCAGCGAGTCCGGCGACGCAGGCAAGTTCCAAGACTCATTGAAGGTAAGCAGCGGTAACGAATGCACACGTAGTGCCGAGACCCACAGCACGTCGAAAGCGACATCCGCCACTGACAACCATCAGGTCACAGCACCCCGAACAGACAATTTCCGCCTCGAGCGCAGCACGAGAACGACACGAATCGATCGGGACACGCGACGAGCGGCACCAAGACCGTTCTACAAACCCAAGCATAGCGGGGGAACAAGACTTACTGCTTGCTCCACCTCCGGTCCGCAAGGATCATCCCCCGCTGCCGGCACGAGACCGAGGTTCGCCTCGGGATCGTGCTGGCTTTTATTTGGAGTCGAGACCGCGTGTTGAACGCCGATAACTCTCGGGTTTCGTTGGGCGCGTCGATGAATAGCGAGACGATAGAGCGCGCGCCCTTCGCACTTAGCTACGGCCCAAAACTGTCTTTAGCTTGGGCTCGATCACTTCTGCCCAAGTCAGAAAGCCATCCGCCGTCAAGTGCACGCCATCGTAGGTAAGGCCAGCTCGTACGTTTCCGTCCTCGTCAGCGAAGGCCTCATCCATGTTGACGATCTCCGTGTTCGGACTCCAAGTCGATGTGCGCAGCGCCAGATTGACGGCCAACCTGGCGGCCTCCAGGTCGCGCCTCTTCGTAGGCAGCAGTGTCAGAACTAAGATTTTACTGTGCGGAGAACGACTTGTCACTTCGCGCGTGATGGCCTGGATGCCGCGCACGATGTCACGCGCTTCATGACCGCTGGCCACATTGTTGATGCCAATCAGCACGACAACAGATCGGGGAGCGAGTCGTTCGAGCGGCATGTCTTGGACACGCCACAATAGTTGTTGGGTCCTGTCACTTCCGACGCCCGCGTTGCACACCTTCCGAGCCGAGTAGAACTGATCCCAGACGCTCTTGCCGTGATGTTCGCCCTTGATGAAAGTCGCGTCTCCATCGAAGGCGTCCGTGATTGAGTCACCCAAGAACAGAATGTCGAGATCCTGTTGCTTCCGTGCATGCGCATGGACCTTCTGAAAGTGGCTAGCCGTGGTCGGCAGAGGTCGCAGCGCTTGGGGTTGAACATCGGAGCTAGATTCAGTGATCAGCTGGAAGTCGCGCAGTCGCAAGACTGAGTCTTTGTGGACGGGCTCAAAGCCGACATAGCCCGAAAGCACTGCCCTATCCGTCGAGGTGACAAGAGCCTCACCATTGATGCTAATCCGCAGCACAATGCCATCGCTCTCCGCGACGAGTTCGATGTCACGTGGCACTTCACGCGCTGCAAATCCGAGCTTGCTGGCGCCATACATTTGGCCATCGCTGAACACGATCTCGTTCGCAAACCTCATGGCATAGTTGCCAGCTGTTTCTGCCGGTTGGCCCAGAAAGAAGCGGCAGCGAGACTCGACGCTTAGCGAAGCTTCGATGCGGAACGCACCACCATCCAACTTGCGGCCTCCGAGCAGCTGGCACTCGGTGGTACCTCGACGGTAATGCAGAGCACCGTCTTCTTCGGCCATACGTCCGAAGTACTTCCCGCTGTGGTTGATGTCGAGCGCCTCACCATCGCGCACGAAGACATGCTTCTCTTCCTTCTCTTCGAGCAGCTCATCGATCGAGAAGCGCAGGAAGAACAGATCGCCTCTTCCTTCGTACAGGACGCCGATATGATCCGCATCGATCTGAGTCAGCGTCGAGTAGCCAGAGCCGGGACGCTCGTCATACAAGGTGTGCCACTTCGCAGGCCAAGTCATGCCTTCGTCGGCACTGACCTTCAGCGTGAAGCGTTGGCGACCTCGAGTCGTGTCAGGGTTCGAGAAGAACAGCAAGGGTCCGTGCTTCTTGTGAACGACACGCAAGATGTCGGCGTTGCAAACCGGCTCACGCAGAGCACTGCGCGAAGTCGGGTGCTCTAACCACGTCTGGCCGAGGTCGCGTGTCGTATACACGCTGCGCGAACCACCGCGGTTGTCGCGACAGTTGATCATGATTGAACCGTCGCCGAGCTGCGAAACCTGAGCCTCGGTGGTGTCGATCTTGACACCGCTGCCGATCTGCCACGTCTGGCCGCGGTCCTTGCTGAAGATGATGGTCGAGAAAGGCTTGCCGTTGACCGGCGCTTCATCGGTCCCGCGGAACTGCGCCGGAAACACGAGCGTGCCGTCGCGCAAGGTGATCCCGTTGCCGGGACCCTGCAACACGAAGCGCCACTTCGGGTCCTTGATCTGAGCTGTGATGTTGATCGGAGCGGACCACGTCTCGCCGTCATCGGTACTCTTCGCCAACATGAACTGGCCGGTTTCCTCCGGCGTCATTCCCGGACCCGACCCGCGCCACGAACGATTGCCATGGCTCCATGTCGCCGCCACCCAGATCGCACCGCTGACACTATCGGTCAGGATGGACGGATCACCGATGCCGTCGTAGTTCCACTTGGGATCATCGCCCATATCCATGATGACGCGCATCGGGTCCCAGCTTTGTCCGCCATCCTTGCTGCGACACATGCCGACATCAACGTCGCCCGGCAAATCGCCGCCCCCCCGATAGCGATTGTCGAAGACGGCAATCAGCGTTCCGCTATTAGTCGTCGTCAATCCCGGTATGCGGTAGGTGTGAACGTCGTCCTGACCACCTTGGCGCAGGGCGAAGCCGATACGCCGCTGAATGGAGGCGGCTGATGAGTCGGGCACAATGCGCGCCTCGTTATCGAGTTCAACTCCGATGCAGCGGACCGACACGCTGCCGGCGAGGCTCGCTTCTGGATCCAGCAAACAAGTGATCGGCAATGAGTTGCTGCCGTTCACGAGCGCGACATCGACATTGAAGCGCATCGCCTCGGATGGCGGCGCTGATCGGCCCTGAAACCTGAGCTCCACGATAGCACCGCCAGGATCTGTCACCTCGAGCTCGACGGCTCGAAGCCGAAGGCCAGCGCGTGTGCCCTCGGTGTCGATCACTAGATCGAGCAGCGGACTCTGCGCTTGCCCGATCAAGACCGGAGCCATCTCTTGCTTCACAGCGACACGCGTCACCTCCATCGGCTTCGCGACGGCCAGTCGCATGTCGTCGATCAGGATTCCAGTTCCCGCCGGGGATGAGCACGTCATGCGCAGGCGGAGTGCGTCGGCAGGGATCGCGACCGAGACTTGGTTCAGGTATTCGCGCCCAACCTTGACGCCCTTGTCGCCGTTGTACACCTCGCTCCAATCCCCCGCCGCTGTTCCGGCTTCGATCCGGAATGTGAAGGGAGCCCGCGCGGTCCAGCGCTCGGCTGCGAAGGTGAGCAGCTCATTCGGCGCGTCGGCATCAGCTTTGGGCAGCGTGAACTCGACCTCGGAATGCTCACCACCCAGCAAGTGCAAGCACTGCGAACCTGTGCGTGCCAGCTTCGCGGAGATCTCTGCCTGACCTGCCGGAGCCGTCCATTTCGTACCGTCTATCGTGAGCTTCGTGATCGGTCCCGCTTTGGGAGATTCGAAGCCTGTCTGCCACGCATCACCACTTCCATAGGAAGCCTTCGCTACAGAAGTGATCGAGCACAAGAGAAGGCAGGAAGTGAGGGTGGCGAGAGAGCGCGTCATGGTCTTGTTGTTCGTACTCGAACTAGAGGTCTGAACTCTTCTAAGAGAAGACCCCTTCAGTCTGACGTAGCCATGACTGAAGGGGCCTTCTCGCACAGGGAGCAGTGCATCAGCGGCAATTACTTTGCGTCGATGTCTCGCACCCAGATATTCCTGTAGCGAACCGGGTTGCTGTGATCTTGCAGTTGAATCGGTCCGGTCGATGCGTGCTTGGAATAGGAAGCAACCTGCTTGTGACGCGTCGGTCCGAGGTACTCCTTTGCGTGATGCACGAGCACACCATTGTGGATCACCGTCACGAGTGCGGGGCTGAGCAGCGTGTCGCCATCGAAGCGCGGTGCTTGGAAGAAGATGTCATAGGCCTGCCATTCGCCGGGCGAACGGCAAGCGTTGACTTGCGGCGGGTATTGGCCGTACAGCGAGGAGGCCTGTCCATCCGGATAGCTCTTGTTGTCGTAGGAATCCAGGACTTGGATCTCGTAGCGGCCCAACAAGAAGACGCCGCTGTTGCCGCGGCCTTGTGAGTTGCCTTTGACTTCACTCGGTGTCGCAAATTCGACGTGCAGCTGTACGTCGCCAAACTCTTCACGCGTTCGAATCGCGCCCGTGCCATTCACGACCATCGCGCCGTCTTCGATCGTCCACTGCGCATCACCTTTGTTGCCCTGCCAAGCGGATAGATCCGTGCCGTCGAACAAGACCGTTGCGTCAGAGGGAGCGCTGCTGCTGGCGCCGGGCGTAACGATCCGCGGTTGCGGGCGGGTGCCGTCATGAACGCGCCATTCGCCGCCGGGTAAGAAGGGCGTGTCGTCGTAGCCGAGCTTGTCATCGATCGCCTTCGCGATCCAAGGGCCGGCGGTGGCGATCGAAGCTCCGGTCAAGCTGAGGAGACCGATGGACAACAACAGGGAGCGGTTGGCTTTCATGGCGGAGAGCGTCGGGGAGTGGAGTGTGAACTCCGGCGGGGAAGATTCGTTCAAGTGGATCTTCCGATGATGGAAGGCGCGCCCATTGGGGCCAGGGCGCGCAACTCTCGAATCTTCAGCCGGTCGAGCCCTCAGCATAGCGAGAGGGGGACGACCCGACACATGCGGGCAGCGTCTTCCTGGCAGCTGCAGCCGCACCCTACCTACTCCTCCTCTTCGCCCCCGCCATAACCCATCGCCTTCAGACGCTGCATTGTCTCGAGCATCTGGACCGCACTCATTTCCGATGACAAGGGGCGAGCGCTAGCAATCCAATCCGCCATCAGAGCCTTCAAGCGCGTATGAGCTTGCACTGCGTCCGCCGGAACCGGCTCGCTACGCAGCAGGTTGCTGGTCTCGCCAGGATCCACTTCGAGGTCGAACAACTGCTCGAGTTCGAGGTAAGGCGCGTGGATGTACTTCCACTTACCGTCACGCACGCAGCGCGGTTTCTGCATGTTCTGCCAAGCCTCACCCTCCTCGAATCGCGACACCGGCTGAGTCGCCTGCGAGTACACCGGTCCACGCTCGAAAGGCGAGCCTTCGAGCGCTGGCACAAGACTCGTACCTTCGACCAAGGGCGGCTGCTTGATTCCGAGTAGTTCGACCAAAGTGGGCACCAGGTCCACCGTGGATACAGGATCCATGACTTCACGCGATGCGTAGTCGCCCTGCGGGAAGCGCATGATCAATGGGATCGCTACCGTCGTCTGGTGTGTCCACAATCCGTGGTTCCAGATGTTCCCGTGCTCCCAAAAAGTCTCGCCGTGGTCGCCCGTGATGATCACGAGCGCGCGCTCCAGGTACCCGCGTTTGTCGAGCTCGCGCAGCAGGCGCCCGATGTGGGCGTCCATCTCTTCGATCTCGGCTGCATAGAGAGCCGCCATGACCTTCTCGCCGCGCAAGGGCCGTTCAAGCGCCTCTTCAATCCAACGCTTGTCGAGACCACGCGATGCGACTTGCGTCAGGCCAATACCCTTGCCGGTAATTTTGTATTGGTGGCCGGCGACAATATTCTCGGCCACGTTCAGCGAGACCTCCATCGGCTGCCCTTCCTGGACGTGCTTCTTCGCGACCTCCGGCGGGGGGTTGTAGGGCAAGTGCGCATCAAAGTAGTGCGTGAACAAGAATAGCTTCTCGGGCTTGGCCTCATCGACGTGAGCCAAGGCCGCATCCGTCACACGCTCCGCGCTGCGCTGATTCTGGTCGACACCACCAGGCAGGATCAACACGTCGAACTCTTCGTCGAAGTGGTCGAAGCCCTGATTGAAGCCGAAGCGCCGCTCGAGCGCGAAGGAACCAAGAACGGCTGCCGTATGAAAACCACGCGCCTGCAACAATTCGGCCAGCATCTGGTTGTCTTCGTGAATAAGAAAGCCATTGCGCGCAACCCCGTGCGTCTGCGAATAACTGCCCGTCATCATCGAGGTGTGCGACGAGAGCGTCGTCGGCGCCGGCGCCGTCACATCGCGAAAGACGACACCCTTACTCGCGATAGCATCGATAGCAGAACTGACGCCTTTGTCCGATCCGTAGCACCCCAGGTGGTCCGCCCGCGTCGTATCCAAGCTGATCAGGATGATGTGATCGAAGGGCTCGTCCAAGGCCGAGTCCGAGCAACCACTTCCGATCATTCCGATCGACATCAGCGCGATCATGGCGGGCAGGCTCCTGCGAGGCCCAAAGTGCAAGGCAATCATCCCGCCATGTTCGCAGACCCCATGACGCGACGCAATGAGGGCGCATATCGGGCGATGCGAATCTTTTCGTGAACTACGAAGATCCGTGATTCCGAGTTCAGCTCGCCGCGCGTAATTCCCCTCTTATGATAGGAGGTCATGATTGCGAGCACCCTTCCCCGTGCGCTTGTCGCCGCCTCTCTTCTGGGCCTCGTGCTTGAGGTGCGTGCCGGCGAGAGCGAGCTGACCGAGTCGAAGCCTGTAGACGCGCTTGGCGCGAAGACGACGCTTCCGGCGACGAAGCCACTCGAATTCAGCCGCGATGTGCGGCCGATTCTGTCCGACCGCTGCTTCCAGTGTCACGGAAACGACGCGCCCGCGCGTCGCGCTGGATTGCGATTGGACACGAGCCAAGGGGCGACGGCCGAACTAGCCAGTGGCAACACAGCCGTTGTCTCAGGTGATGTCGATCGTAGCGCCCTTGTTCATCGCATCGAGTCTTCCGATCCAGACCAGCGCATGCCTCCGGCAGACTCTGGAAAGGATTTGAACGAGGACGAGATCGCACTGCTGCGGCAGTGGATTGAGGAAGGGGCCGAGTGGACTGGACATTGGTCCTTCCGCTCGCCAGTGATGACGGCGGCTCCATCGAACCGAGATGACGCTACGTGGTCGCTCGATCCGATCGACGACTACATCGCACGCAAGCGTGACGGCGCCGGACTTGCCGCTTCGCCCCAGGCGGAGCGCGAGAGTCTGCTGCGCCGCATGACTTTGGACCTCACTGGTCTAGCTCCGACGATCGAAGAGCTCGACGCCTTCTTGGCCGACACAACGGACAAGGCTTACGAGCGTGCCGTGGATCGCCTGCTTGCTTCGCCACGCTATGGCGAACATATGACGCGCTTCTGGCTGGATGCGGCACGCTACGCCGATACGCACGGCCTGCACTTGGACAATGAACGCAGCATGTGGCCCTGGCGTCAGTGGGTCATCGAGGCCTTCAACCAGAACAAATCCTTCGATGAGTTCACGGTCGAACAACTCGCGGGTGACTTGCTGCCCGACGCGACGTTGGAGCAGCGCATCGCATCGGGCTTCAACCGCAACAATCCGACCAGCGCCGAAGGCGGGATGATCGCGGAGGAGTATTTCTCCCTGTACGCAAAGGACCGCGTCGAGACGACCTCGACCGTCTTCCTTGGCTTGACAATGGGCTGCGCCAGCTGTCACGACCACAAGTTCGATCCGCTGACGATGCGGGACTTCTACAGCTTGTACGCCTTCTTCAACAACCTGACTGAAGAGGCCTCGGACCGGAACATCGAGAATCCGGTGCCCTTCCTGAAGACACCGACCGAGGAGCAGCGCACGACACTCGCGTCGATGCGTGAGAACGTACAGACCCTCCAGGCTTCGTTGACTGCGCCAATGCCGGAAGCGGATGAGGCTCAGGTTGTTTGGGAGTCTGACTGGCGCGACAAACTTGCGAACCGCTGGCAAGCAGTGACTCCAAACAAGGCATCGGCCAAGAACGGCAGCACACTGACAGTCGAGGACAGCGGCGAAGTCGCCGTTTCGGGAACCGAACCCGACAAGGAAGTCTTCACGGTCGATGTCTGGATCCCGGGCGGAGGCTACACGGCCGTCCGGATCGACGCGCTGTGTGACGAACGCTTCTCGACCAAGCTGCCTGGCCGCGCTGACAACAACAACTTCGTGTTGAGCGAGATCGAGCTGTCGATCGCGCCGGCGAGCTCAGCTGAGAATGTCGGTCCAAAGTTCGAGCGCATCCACCTGGGCGCCGCCGACGCCAGTTTTTCGCAACAGAGCTGGCCAATTGAAGCCGTGCTGGACGGCAACCCCAACACCGGTTGGGGTGGCTTAGGCCTGGATGGCGCTCGCCACGCGGTCGTGATGGCATCGCAAAGCTTCGGGCACAAGGGCGGCAGCCTGCTGCGCATGAATATGCGTTTCGAGAGCATCCACAAGAAGCATGACATCGGCCGATTCGCGCTCTCGCTCAGCAAAGATACGGAGCTATTGACGACCCACGCTGACTCCTGGTGGGCGTCATCGCTCTTCAAGTCCAGTGATGGTCAGGCCAGCTTACGGGATACCTTCGCGCCGGAGACGAGCATCGACCTGATCGCCAAGGACGCGGATGGAGGGGCGCTGTGGACCAAGAAGAGCGAGTACGTCGACGGCAAAGTACATCTGTTCGATCAAGCCATCGGGGCTCGTTACTTGTGGCGCACGATTCACAGCTCGCGTGAGCAGTCCATCGTCGTTGGCCTCGGCAGCGATGACGGCATCCGTGCGTGGCTGAACGGTGAACAGGTTCACGACAACCCCGGCGCGCGCGGCGTGGCCGTCGACCAAGACGAGGTGCGCTTGCATCTGCGCGAAGGCCCGAACGAGCTGCTCCTGAAGATCGCGAACTATGGCGGCGGCTTTGGCTTCGCGTTCCGCATCAAGGATCAAGATCAGAATAGGCTCCCGATCGCGATCGGCGAATTGCTGTCTCGCTCGCACGAAGACATCGATCCGGAGCAGAAAGTCACGCTGCGTGATCACTACCGCAGCCTGCACGATCCAGTCTGGGCTCGTCTGAATGATCAGATGAAGGCCGAAAACGCCGCTATCACGACTTTTGAAGCCGAGCTGCCGACGACGCTGGTCAGCGAAGAGCGCAAGGAACGCCGCCCCGCGCACATCTTGATCCGCGGCCAGTACGACACGCCCGGAGACGAAGTCCAGCCCGCCACGCCGGCCGTCTTGCCGGGCATGCCCGAGGACGCTCCGCGCAATCGCTTGGGACTCGCGCGCTGGCTCGTCTCTCCGGACAACCCTTTAATGTCACGCGTGACCGTCAATCGCTTCTGGCAGCAACTGTTCGGCATCGGGCTCGTCGAGACATCCGAAGACTTCGGATCGCAGGGCGATTGGCCCAGCCATCCCGAACTCCTGGACCGCCTCGCGCTTGATTTCATCGAGAGCGGTTGGGATGTCAAAGCCTTGATGAAGCGCCTCGTGATGACTCGAACCTATCGACAGTCCTCGCGCATGACGCCCGAGCTGCTCGAGATCGATCCCCACAACCGCTTGCTCGCACGCGGAGTGCGACACCGCTTGGCCGGTGAAGTCTTGCGCGACCAAGCACTGCAAGTCAGTGGTCTGCTGGTCGAACAGATCGGCGGTCCGAGCGTGCGCCCGTATCAGCCGCCCGGTGTTTGGTTCGCAGTCGGATACACGCGCAGCAACACGGCGCGTTTCACACAAGGCAGTGGAGATGAGCTCTACCGCCGCAGCCTGTACTCCTTCTGGAAACGAACGGCGCCGCCGCCCAGCATGGCTACCTTCGACGCGCCTTCGCGCGAAGCTTGCCGCGTACGCCGCGATCGCACCAACACGCCTTTGCAAGCCTTGGTGATGATGAACGACGTGCAATACGTCGAAGCCGCACGACACTTTGCCGCACGCATCTTGCGCGAGGGCGGAGCCACGACACGCAGCCGCTTGACGTGGGGCTTCCGCAGTTTGACCAGTCGCCATCCCGACGAGACTGAGCTCGCTCACTTGCACCTGGAACTGGGCGAGCTGTCGAAGGAATTTGCTGCCGACCGAGACGCTGCTCGTGAGCTGCTCGAAGTCGGTGATTCCGCGGATGACACAGGCATCGATGCGGGCAGGCTCGCCGCTTGGACCTGTATCGCCAGTTTGCTGATGAACCTCGACGAAGCCCTATCCAAACCCTGAAGCCATGAACCCGATCCAAGAGCACAGGCAACTGATGACACGCCGCAGCCTACTCGGCGGCGCGGCGACGGGTATTGGCAGCGCTGCGCTGGCGAGCCTGATGAATCCGTCGGCCTTCGCGGGCGCGGGATCCTCGAGCGGGCCTCTGTTGTCAGCGCCGCACTTCGCGCCCAAGGCCAAGCGCGTGATCTACCTATTCATGTCTGGAGCGCCGTCGCAAATGGACATGTGGGATCCAAAGCCGGCCATGCGCGATCGCTTCGACGAGGAACTGCCGGATTCGATTCGCCAAGGCCAACGCATCACGACGATGACCTCTGGCCAAGCGCGCTTCCCGGTCGCGCCCTCGATCTTCTCGTTCAAGCAAGCCGGACAGGCCGGCACATGGATCAGCAACGAGTTGCTGCCGTACACCTCGCAGATCGTCGACAAGCTGGCGGTGATTCGCAGCGTCCATACCGAAGCGATCAACCACGATCCGGCGATCACCTTCATCCAGACGGGATCCCAGCAACCGGGGCGTCCCAGTTTGGGCGCGTGGCTGTCCTACGGCCTCGGCAGTCCGAACAGCGACTTGCCTTCCTTCGTTGTGATGACGCCCAAATGGAAGGGTCGCGCCGAAGCGCAGGCCTTGTACTCGCGCCTGTGGGGAACCGGATTCCTGCCCTCGCAACACCAAGGTGTCGCGCTGCGCGCGCAAGGCGACCCCGTCCTCTACCTCTCGAACCCGCCCGGTGTGGACGGCAAGCGGCGTCGGCGCTGGCTCGATCGTCTGGCTGCGATGAACGAAAGGACAGCCCAGCAAACCGGCGATCCGGAAGTGAACGCACGCATCGCGCAGTACGAGATGGCGTACCGCATGCAGACCTCGGTGCCCGAGCTGACGGATATCGCTAGTGAGCCACAGAGTATCTTGGACCTCTATGGACCGGATGCCGCCGTGCCCGGCACATTCGGTGCCAGCTGCTTACTTGCGCGCCGCTTAGCCGAGCGCGACGTGCGCTTCATCCAGATCTTCCACCGCGGCTGGGATCAACACGGCAACCTGCCGGTGGACTTGCGCAACAACTGCCGCGACATCGATCAGCCCTGCGCAGGCTTGATTCGCGACCTAGACCAGCGCGGCATGTTGGAAGACACCCTAGTCATCTGGGGCGGCGAGTTCGGCCGCACGACCTACTGCCAGGGCCAGTTGACGCACACAAACTATGGTCGCGACCATCACCCGCGCTGCTTCACGATGTGGATGGCGGGCGGCGGCGTGAAGGGTGGCGTAAACTGGGGCGAGACGGACGACTTCTGCTACAACGTCGTGCGCGACCCGGTCCACGTTCATGACTTGAACGCGACGATATTGCACCAGCTCGGAATCGATCACACGCGACTAACGCACCGCTTCCAAGGACGCGACTTCCGACTGACGGATGTCGAAGGGGAAGTTGTTCACGGGCTTCTTGCGTAATGAAGAGAGAACCTGCTAGCCACAGCTAATCGCTAACGCAGCGGGTCGTTAACGCAAGAATCAGGATGAGTTCCGATGAGTTCATCCCTCGCCGGAGCCATCGCAAACCAACAAGAGGAGGGGGAGCGCAGCGCGCTCCCCCTCCTCATTGATTCAGATAGTCGTCGGCTCCTGCCGCGACAGCGACCCGGGATCAGAACGTCCAGGAAAGCTGAACGACTGCGCCATAAGTCTCGTCACCGAGTTGACCCGTGATGTCCAAGTGGAAGACATCCCAAGGAGAGAGGCCTATTCCGCCCGTCAGGACATCCTCGTAGACATTCTCCGTGTCAGTGCGGTAGCCAGCTCGCAGCTGAGCCCAGGAACCGGCCATCTCGGCGCCGACGCCGATGAAGCGCGAACGCGGAATCGCCAACTCCTTGAACTCCTTGGTCTTGTTGAGATCGACATCGGCCGTCAAAGTAACCGCGCCCGCATCCCAAGCAACGCCGGCGGTTGCACGCGGCGAGATCAGGTAGGTGAAGTCACGACCACGATCGACCGTGGACTCGACTTCGCGCGGAATCAGGTTGCGAATCATGAATCCGGCGCTGATCGAGTCATTGAAGG
Organism: Planctomycetota bacterium; assembly: GCA_047611405.1. Lineage (GTDB taxonomy): Bacteria > Planctomycetota > UBA1135 > UBA1135 > JBLFWN01. The sequence continues at coordinate 69,870 of JBLFWN010000016.1, forward strand.
TCGCGGCAGCTCCAACATCCACGTTGAAGCCTTCGTCTTCGTTGCGATTGTCTTCGGCGTTGAAGTCGTCCTCAGAGTCGTCTTCACTGAATTGGCTCGCCTCCACAACGTAGTTGAAGGTCTGCACCTGCTGCACCTTAGGACGCACACCAAGTGCCACCTCAAAACCACCGATATCGACACTTTGAGCTAGAGCAATGCCGAACTCGCCAACTCCACCCGCGGCAACGCGCGCGTCCGACATCAATTCGTCGGGGAAGCCCGTGGCGTTGCCGCTGCCGTCATCGCTGATAGCATCGCGAAGTGCGTCCGTGTCGTCGCTATCGACCGAAACAAATGCGAGCGCCGAAACGTGGGTCTCGGCGAAGATCCCCCAGGACAAGCCATCCGAAGGGCTTGCGAAGCCAATGCCCGTATCAAATCCAAACTGGAGGACGCGGCCGTTGAGGCCACCGAGAAGGTCGGCCAAGTTGTTCAGATCGGCATCGATGCGATTGATGTCATCTAGCGTGATGCCCGTCAGGTCGATGTTGCCGTCCACATCGGTCAGGTTGTCGAACTCATCTTCAAGGTCCTCAAAGGCATCGACGAAGTCATCCGTGTTTTCGATCATGTTGTCCGGGTCCGACGCGAACACGCCGATCGACGGCAACATAAGTCCCCAATCGTCATCCTCATCGAAGTTGGTCAACAGGGCGGGGTTGCCAAACAGTGCCGAAAGATAGTCACTGGAAGCGACCCCCGCGCCACCCATAGCGCGGGTGCGGGCATCGTTCTGTATCGGGCTTGCGTAGCTGAGTGCCGGGATGGCAAGAAGCACGAGAGCAGTCTTGGTGGTATTCATAAGAACCGGGGTCGGTATCACGGACGCGATTCTGCAAGTGGCGATGTCCGCGGATGGGTCTGGTCCGATGGCGCGAGAGCGTAGCAAGCGGGATAGGGTCAAGACGAAGGTCAATTCAGCCTCGATGCGTCTGAAATAGCGCTGGGAGGCCATGAAAGGCCCCGCCGAGCAGGATCCGAGGGTCGCGGATTGCCCCCGAACCGGCCGCGTGCCTCGCGCACTCATGTGGTGGCAGCTGCGCTGCCGTTAGGGATCGCATCATGACGCGAAACAGCTCGTCCCAAGAGTTCGTTGATTCGGGCTGAGCCAAGAGGCGACGCCTCGGGCCTCTGCCGCTGGCTTCCTGGAAGAAGTCACAGCAATCAGCGGAGCGTGCATGAGGAATCCACGCAGCTTCCGGAAATATATCCAGTTCGGAGTGTGGGCCAAGCTGGTTGCGCACCCTGACCAGACGGAAGCGCAGCCCTCACCCCTATCGAATCATGAATACCAAGCCCATCTTCTTTCTGCTGACCAGCCTGATCCTACCGGCCCTTACCTCCTGCCAAGCCCTGAGTGATCAGCTGACTGCAGGTCGGGTCATGCGGTCTCAGCCCTATGCTCAGCCCTACGCACAACCCGCCAATAGGTCCGCGATGCGTGCATCTGGATCCTCTCTCGCCTCGGCATCCGGCGGACATATGTCCACGGCTGCGCGAGTCCCGAGTCCGACCGTCCCCTTGCAGGCAACTCCTGCTGCGGTGCAAGTGAATGGGCGCCAGCTGACTGCTCAACAACTCGCGGCCATCCAGGCCCGCTACGGACTCGTGCCCACTGCAGGACAGTATTGGTATGACGCGTTGACCGGATTCTATGGCCTGCTCGGCGGACCGGCCTTGGGAGTGATGAACACGGACCACGACTTCGGTCCAATGCCCGCCACTGCTTCGAGCGGACACTCCGGCGTGATCGTCAATGGCCGTAACTTGAGCTCTGCTGAAGTGCTGTACCTACAGGCAATAATTGGAAGCGCGATCATGCCGCAGCGCTATTGGATGGACGCTGCTGGGAACGTCGGCTACGAAGGGTCGCGCGTCGCGATCGGCAACCTGTATGCGCTCGCTGGACAACGCCAAGGCCAATGGAATGGCGGCGACAACTTCTGGTCGTCGAACTACGGCGCCGGCAATTCCAATGCAGACAATAGTGCGGGCTATGTCAGCGTGCCAGGGCACGGCCCGATCGGCTACGGCAGATAGGAACAATGCGAGTGAGTACTCTAAGAGAGATGCCACCGATCCAGGGCCGGCCCTCTTCGTCCCATACGCTCAAACCCGCAAATAGACCCGCTTGCGGTGCAGGAAGAGCAGGAAGAGCCACTTCGCGAGCAGCACGAGCGCGGCGAACGCGATCGCGTGATCGAGTGTCGATAGGCCTTGGATGGATCCGCCCGCAAGGAACTCGACCGGCTTCTCGAAGTCGATCAAGCGGTGCTGGACGAGGTAGATCGTGATCGGGTTCAGACCGATGACGATGAATGGATAGAACAGCATCCACATCCGGCAGACATCGATCAGCAGATAGAAGACGCCCAGCAGCAACAGGCTCCAGCCCGCGCTGTAGATCGCGAAGGTGCTGGTCCACAGGTTCTTGTTGATCGGGAACACGCCATCGAGTGCTCGACCCAGATACACGAAGGCCGCGCCAACCGCCAAGATTCCGAGCGCCTTGACGAAAGCATGCGGACGTTGCGCGCGCAGCCATTGGCCGGTCAAGATGCCCATTAATGCAGTGGCGATCGCCGGAATGGTCGTGAACAAACCTTCTGGATCGTGAATCCCCTTATGGAGCCGACCTGGCAACACATTGCGATCGACCCATGACGCGACATTACCTTCCATCGTGAAGTCACCCGCGACACCACCCGGAATGGACACGAAGCGCATCACGAGCCAATAGCCGAGCAAGAGACCGAAGGTCCAGATCAAGCGGCCGCGAGTCCCGGTGATCAAGTAGATCCAAGCCGCGCACATCCAGGCCAAGCCGATACGGCCCAGCACACTGGGGAAACGTGTCTCATCCAGCGGGCCGAAAGCTAAGCCACCGTTGTAGGCCCAACCCAACGCGACCAGCAACAGGCCGCGGCGCAGTGCGATCAACGACAGACGGCGCGTGTCTAGCCCGCGCTCGCGCTTCGCGCTGAAAGAGAAGGGCAGCGAGACGCCCGCGATGAATAGGAACAGCGGGAAGATCAGATCCCAGAATGCGAAGCCGTGCCAGGCCGGGTGCCCCGCTGTCGCCTCCGACAACCAGCGCAGCCACGCTGCATCGAAGCGCTCGTTCAGCGCGTGCACCAAGGTGCCGCCGCCGATGATCCAGAACATGTCGAAACCGCGTAGCGCGTCGAGCGAGCGCAGCCTTTGCGGCTTGGATCCGCCATCGGCATCGCCTCGCTCGTGGATCGGCGGACCGTTCCCTAGCACATCGTTCGCGATGGATTCCGAAGAGTCGGGGCGAGATGAAAAGTCGGGCGGCATCGAAGTCGGTTGGCTCGGGGGAATTCGATTGGTTCACGGGCGAAGAGCCGGAGGCTGATGCACTGATCCTATCGGTTGCGTCGCGCAGAGCCGCTGCGTCTCGCTCATAACCTGGCCAATGCTGTATGCCTCCATGCGGATGTCGCTCCCCGCATTGCTAGGATCTGTCGCCCATGTCCGCAACCGCCTGCATGATCCTGAGCGCTTCAATGATGGCGCCCCTCTGGCCGCAAGATGCCAGAGTCGGGAGTTCCGATACAACGCCCATCTGGATCGATGCGCTCGGCATCGAAGCCGGGGTTGTGATGACGGTGGACAGCCTGACGACCTCAGCCACCGACATGGCGCGCGCGACGGGCCAGAGCATCGAGAATGGCGGAGAACTCAGACGCTTCCGCTTCGACTTACGCGGCCAGGCAGCGCCGGACATCAAGTGGCGGACGCACTTTGACACGACCGAAGGCGATCCTTTCCTGCTCGACATTTGGGCCGAAGCAAACTTGAGCGAGGCTGCCAGCCTGCGCTTTGGACGCTTCCGCGAACCTATGGGTTTGGAGGGGCTCGTCAGCAGCAAGTACATCGCCTTCACCGAACGCTCATCCCCGATCGACGCCTTCGCTCCAGGTCGCGCGAACGGCGTAATGTTCGACACCAACTGGGCTGACGGGAGCGCCGGCACCTCGCTAGGCATCTTCAGCCCGGCCGATGCTTGGGATGAAGACATTCATGAGGACGCGCTGCACGCGACGGGCCGCCTGACTTGGCTACCCGTTGAACAGGAAGACGAGCAGCGCTTGTTGCATGTGGGCGCAGCCCTGCACCATCGCGAATCCTTGCGCGGCAGCGAGCGTTTTTCGGCCCGTCCGGCAGCTCACTTACTTCCGAAACTCGTCGACACCGGCAGCTTTGTGGCCGACAGGGTGAATATCTCTGGGCTCGAACTGCTGTACATCGACGGGCCGGTAATGCTTCAAGCCGAATACCTTGCTGCCGCAACCGAGCGGCCCGGCGCTAGCGAGGTGCATTTCGACGGAGCCTATGTACAAGGCACTTGGTGTCTGACCGGCGAGTCGCGCAGCTACAGCCGCAGCAAACGTTCGCCCAAAGCCATCAAGCCCAGGACGAGTATCCGCGACGGTGGAGTCGGCGCTTGGGAGCTCGCGTTGCGCTTTTCGGAGCTCGATCTGACTGACGCAGATGTCCGTGGCGGTGAACTGCGCAACCGCTTGTTAGGCCTGAACTGGTTCGCCAGCGAGCACCTGCGCATGACCTTCGACTGGGTCCATACCGAGCACAAGGTCAGCGATCAGTCAGCTGAACTGTTCTTGGTTCGCATGCAGTTCGCGTTCTGAGGGCGCACCTGCTGCATGCGGCTTACTTCGCAGCACTTCCATCGATCGCGAGCAGGCTTCCGCAGGTGCGGAAGTACAGCCGCCCGTGCGCCATTGCCGGAGTTGCCATGCAACTGTCGCCCAGGTCATTGACACCAAGCAGTTCAAATTCACGACCTGCTTTGACTATGAACACCTCGCCGCTCTCGCCACTGAAGTACAGCACACCGTCCGCAGTGACAGCGGATGCGCTGAAGCCAGTCGTGCCATCACCGAGCCGCTCGCGGTAAATCGATTCACCCGTCATGGCGTCGAAGCAAGACAGAATGCCGCCATCGCTGCAGGAGTAGAGTTCGCCGCCGACCACCGTCAGCGTCTGCATGTAGTTGCCCTTGCGCGGATGGCTCCAGAGCAAGTGCTCCGACGCCTCCGGATCCATGGTCAACTCACCCGACGCATTCGTTGCGACCGCGTGAATCGGTCGCAGCCTGCCGTGCGCACTCGTCAGATAGATCAAATCATCGACGACGATCGGAGTCGGCACGGGCACATCTCCGCCACCGACAAGCTTCCAGACCTGGCGGCCCGTCTCGAGCTCGTACCCGCCAATGTGCTTGTAGCCATTCAACACGACTTGCGCTTTGCCACCAGCGCCGCCGGCGTGGACGGTGGGTGAACACCAGGTCGAGTTTTCGTCACGATCTACGCGCCATAAATCTTCGCCCGTGGCCGCGTCGAGCGCAGTCACAAAGGATTGGCCCTGCACATCGACCTGTAACAAAACTTTGCCGTCATGCAGGATTGGCGAGCTCGCAAAGCCCCACTGGAAGCCGGACGCGTCCTGGTATTCCGGGGCGCCCGTCTCGAGCAGGCCAAAGTCGCGCTTCCATTGCAATTCACCCGCGTGGTCGAAGCAGTACAAGCCTTCAGATGCGAAGAAGGCCACGACTCGCTCGGCATCACAGGCCGGAGTTGAGTTCGCGTGTGACGACTTCGGATGGCGCTCGATCTTCGGCTTGCCCGTGTGAGCCGTGCGATCCCAACGGATTTTGCCTGAAGTAGCGTCGACGCACAGGACGCGAAACTCGTGCTCACCTTCGTCCTGAATGGATTCGCCCGCGCCGTATCCGGGTGAACCATAGAAGCTAGAAATCTCGGACTCACCATCCATCCGTTCTGCAGTCGTCAAGAAGATCGAGTTGCCCCAGATGACTGGACTCGAATGTGCCAGGCCGGGCACTGCCAGCTTCCACGCGACGCCCTGCTCCTCCCAGACATCCCACTTCATTGGCGCCGCCATGGTCGCCATTCCACGCGCACCCTCGCCTCGGAACGACGGCCACCGCGCATCGTCATCGGATTGCGGAAGAGGGCTAGCGATGGATGCCAGAGCGATGACACCCAAGGTGCTCGCGATGCATGAACCAGCCGCTTGGCGAAAGTGCTTGTGGATGAACATAGTCGGCGAAGAATCGGGCCATCCGGCCAGGTGAGTCCGGCATCCAAGCTGTCACGATGACGGCCTGGGACCGCCCCGATTCTATCGCCTTCAATCAAGCGGACAACCTCGAGCACATTCACAGATGGTGTGTGTCGCACGACTGCCAATTTATGGCCGTCGTTCTGCCCAGGCACTATCAGTACTCGGATCGCGAAGCGCCGCAGAGCTGGGAGAACGATCGCTACACGCAACTCGGCCCGCATTGCGAAGCGCCCTTTCGATTCTTCGAAGAGCTGCAGGGCCAAGCCGGGTACCCGATCGTCTCGCTACTCGACCCTTTCAAAGACCCCGCGCAATTTCCAACTTGTTTTGAAGGCGACCCACACTGGACGCCCGCCGGTCACGGGCTCGCCGCGCGCTCCATAGCCGCAGCGCTCTGGCCATCGATCAAGGATTAGCGCGGCCGAACTGCGCTTCTCGCCACTCGCTATGGCAGGATCTGCGCCCGCGCCAGATGCGCGGAATTAAGCTGTGAGCCTTCGACTAGAAATGTTGCAGGCGGCGCGACTCGCGCCGCGCCTGCTAGAAGATGCCACCGAGAAGGTGCAAGGCTACCTGTCCGATCTGTGGTGCCCCGACGGCGGCGCGGTTGATCGTGCGGAGGCGAGCGATCTGTACTACACCGCCTTCACGCTCGATGCGTATGTGGCACTACGCATGGATGCGCCGACTGCGTCCGTCACGCAGTACCTGAACGGCTTCGGCAGTGGCGCCGAACTCGACTTCGTACACCGCGCCTGCCTCGTTCGCTGCTGGGCCGCGATCGATGGTTTGCGCTCTGCGCCGAATTTCGAGCGTGAGTTGCTGCCGCTGATCGAAGAGTGCCGCACGCCCGATGGCGGGTACGCCGCGCAGCCTGGTGCGAAGCATGGCACGCTCTATCACGCGTTCTTGGCACTGGGTATGTATCAGGACCTCGGCCTCGTGCCACCGGATGCGAGAGCCGTTGGCGAAAGCTTCGATGGCTTGCGCAGCAAAGACGGCGCCTATGCGAACGCGACCGACTTGCTTTGGGGCACGACACCGTCGACCGCGGCAGCGTCCGAAGTCTTGCGTCAACTCGGCATACCTGTGCCCGAGGAAATAGGGCCATGGCTATTGCAGCAGATCCACGAGAAGGGCGGCTTCACCGCAATGCCCGACGCACCGATCCCAGACCTGCTCTCGACAGCGACCGCGCTGCACGCGCTCGCTGGACTCGAACTGACTATCGGCAAAGCCATGGAACCCACCCTGGACTTCGTCGACACGCTGTGGAGCGGCCGCGGCTTCTACGGTCACTGGGCAGAGGATGTGTTGGATAGCGAGTACACCTTCTACGGGTTGCTCGCGTTGGGGCATTTGTCGCTCGGGAGCTGAGCGAGTCGCGCGGTCAAAGTGGCCGGAGTACTAGCCGTACTTCCATTGAGGCCTACTCTCACATCAGCTCCCAATGAAAGACAACCCAACAGTTGCCGAGTTGGGTTGTCTATAGCCAGCGCTCCGCATGTACCGTGCCGCACTCGCGAGCTACTTCTTAGGCTTCGGAACGTGCTGATCAATAAAGATCGAGTTCCCGTCCGGATCGGCGATCACGAAGTGCGCGGGGCCATCTGTCGACTCGTCGGCTTCCATGATCATCTTGATGCCGCGCTTCTTCAGCACACTTTGCAGATCGCGCACGTCTTGGAATTTTTCCAGCGTCTCCTTGTCCTTATTCCAACCCGGATTGAAGGTCATGGCGTTGGCTTCGAACATTCCCTGGAACAGGCCTATGGTGGTGGTGCCGTTCTGGAGAATGATCCAGTTCTGTTCGAGCTTGCCGCCGACCTCTTTGAAATCGAGCTTCTCGTAGAAGGCCTTGGAAGCCTTGATGTCCTTTACGGCCAGGCTGACCGAGAAGTTGCCGAACTGCAGGGACTCCTTCTCGCTGGCTACGGTGGGTCGAGTCGTGACGGAGACGGCGGTCAGAGCCACGGCGCCGGCAAGGGCGAGGGTGGTGAGTGTATTCATGTGATCGTCCTTTGAGAGAGGGGGCAGCCAGGGGCAGCAGGGCCTTGGCCCTAGTTCGGTGCTACCATGCGCGGGAGTAAGAAACGCCGCTTGCCAGATCTTGCGAACTGACCAAAAAAAAGAGGACATCGTCCCCGTGGACTACGTCGAGCGCGTCAACCGTGCGATCGACTACATCGTACGCAACATCTCGCAGCCATTGAAGCTCGAGGATGTGGCCCGGGCGGCATGCTTCTCGCCCTTCCACTTTCACCGCATCTTCCGCGGCTTGTTGGGGGAAACGCTGAACCATTTCGTGAAGCGACAACGACTCGAACGCTCGCTGTACCTGATGTCGCATGCGCCCAAGCTGTCGCTAACAGATATCGCGTTGGACTGCGGTTTCTCGTCCTCCTCTGACTTTTCACGCAGCTTCAAACAGCGCTACGGTTCTCCCCCTAGCGCGTTCGACCTGGAAAACTTCCGCAACACTCGGCGTGAAGAGTTCGAGCGCTCGTTGTCCAGTCAGGAGGGAGGCCCGCGCTTCACTCGCTTACCTGCCGGCGAGAACCCAGACGGCTTCGAAGTTCAGCTGCGCGATCTGCCTGCACGCACGGTCGCTTACCTGCGCGTCCTCGATCCATACCGCGAAGGTGCAGCGATCGCGGCAGTCGATAAGCTCATGGCCTGGGCCACCGAACGCGAACTGGAAGACGGTCAGTGGCTCGGATACATGTGGGAAGACCCAGAGATAGTCGCACTCGAAGACTGTCGCTATGACGTAGCGCTTGTCGTCGACGATGTCGTGCCCTCGGGTGAAGTTGGTCGCTTCCTATTCCCCCCGATGCGAGTGGCCGAAGTAATCCTAAGCGGTGACATCGAGCTCGAACAACGAGCGATCGACTGGATGTACAACACCTGGCTACCGCAGAGTGGCTACGTTCCCGACGACCAACCCTCCTTCGAGTCTTGGATTGGCCGGCCGTTCGCACACGGCTACGAGCACTTCACGATCGCTTGCCAGTTGCCGGTCAAGCCTGCTTGAACTCGCGCCCCATACCGACACTCCCTGATGAGTTCAGGCTCTCACCTTCCCGGTCGGCGATTTCTAGGGTTCTTAGGTCGTGCGGGCTTCTTGGATGAACTCGCATCGACAATGGCTGCATCGCCATGCGTGGCGGAGGCAGGCACCGGTTCGCTCCTGATGGAATCTTGGATGACCGATCCATCATCAAAGTTGATCTCGATCTGCTTCGGCAACTCGTACCAAGCGCCCGATGGGCCATCTATCAGGATTCCAACGAGGCCAAAACCAGGTGTGAAGAGCACATCGAGCACTAGCATGCCGCTCATAAAGTCACGGTCGATGACTACGGGAATGGAAGCGTGATTGGGGTGATTGAAGACGACTTTCTTCGTGCTCTTCTCGACATCGAGCGTGCACGGCATCGCGTGAGTCTTGCCGCCGACGGTTACTGTGGCGCCCTCGAGCATGGCATTCGAGGAGCGCATGTTGATCGGGCCGGAACTGCCGTGAATCATCGAAGCACAGCTGGAGCTCAACAGCAGGGTCATTGCGATCGCGAGTTGAATAATTCGGTTCTGCATAGCTTGTCCTCTTGGAAAGTCGGAATGGGTTTCACCTCCCAACGCGCAATCGCTCGTGCGCCGACTCCTAATGATTCCGGATAAATTTCAGGAAGGGGGCCGGTACTCTGCCGGCATGTCCGACCCGTCGCACGCCAACGCTGCTGAGCATGTGACACGCATTCTCAGAGCCATCCGGGATGGTGCCAAGCAGGCAGCTAGTCAGTTACTGCCTGTCGTCTATGCCGACTTGAGGCGTTTGGAGGCTGCACGGATAGTGAGGCTGGCACCAGGCCAAACGGTTCTGAACTGCCATGCTTCCGTGTTGGAAAGCACCATGCCCTCATGCCGCCTGCGCCTGGTGGTGTCTGAATGCCTCGATCGTCTGGCCATTGCTAGACATCGGATGGACGCTGCGCCGGCCCCACTCCTGCCGCCAAGCCAGCACTTCGCTTGCTGACAGTCGGCTAGGCATCAGACCTGCAAACTGCGCCGCCGATGCCTCATCTCGATTGAAGCGCCGCCTGACGAGATTTCGATGCGCCATATGGAGCTGCAAGGCGAGGTCGAGATAGCAACGGTCCTTGCTCACGAGCCACGACTCCCGCCTGAGCCGAGCCATTAGATCCCGCATCATGGCCTCCTCGTGATTGATCGCAAACAACGGGTTGCGCGTGTCGCGCGCGAGCTTGCTATTGGTCTTGCGGTGCTCGAGTCGGCGCTTGCCGAAGGCCTTGGTGGCCAAGTCGCCATAGCTCGACTTCTCGTCCGTTAACAGCACGATCTTGTCGGCCCTCTTCGCAATCGCAGCTCCGTATCGGAGCGTCCGCACTAGGCTTGCCCGCGATTGATCAAAGCGATGACCATGCCGCTCTTCGGACTTGGCAATAGCCTGCAGGCGCTTCTCTGTCATCTTGCCGCGCGGACGGATTGGAGCCGACTCCGCCCAAATGATGTAGCGACTATGAGATAGCAGCAGTACCGGTACGCTTAATGGACGGGTATTGCGCCTGCCCTCATAGGTCTCGATCTCATCCAGGTGGAAGGATACGGTGCCGG